>JBFLWU010000004.1:0-149708 GCA_040757625.1 Thermodesulfobacteriota bacterium
GGCGTTTATCTGTGCCCGGACCCATGGGAATGAAACCTTGACCCGATTAGAGGGGATTGCGACTATTTATTACAATCAAAGTTAGGGTTATAAAAGCAAGAATGAAACCTTGACCCGATTAGAGGGGATTGCGACCAACACTCTCCCGGTGCAGTTCATTTCTTGCAAATGGAATGAAACCTTGACCCGATTAGAGGGGATTGCGACCTTTTGAATGTTATGATAACTTCTCATACACCCGATGGAATGAAACCTTGACCCGATTAGAGGGGATTGCGACGGACGAAGCGTTCCAACCCTGAGCATATCGTCATAGAATGAAACCTTGACCCGATTAGAGGGGATTGCGACCGAACCGTGCCGCCGTCTGGCGGCTGCTGGCTTTGAATGAAACCTTGACCCGATTAGAGGGGATTGCGACCTATGTCCACCACCTGCACGATCCGCTCCGGCTCCGAATGAAACCTTGACCCGATTAGAGGGGATTGCGACTCACCCCAAAACTCAACTATCCATACGTGCGCCATAGAATGAAACCTTGACCCGATTAGAGGGGATTGATACCTTATTGGCGGCACAGAGGCACGACCCTACGACTGATCCCTGAAGCCTGAAGCAGCACGCCCTAATGAGTTGTCGGGTGTCAGGTGCCAGGTGTCAGGGATGAATTCTTGGCATGAATAGAGGGGATTGATACCTTATGGGGCGGCGCAGAAGCACGCTCCAACTTAATCGGAGCGAACCCTCCGCTGATGATCACATTTAAATCCAACGAAAGCCGTTCAGGTACCACATATCTTGCCGTTATCGCAGTTTTTATGATGATCGGCGCCGGCCTTTTCCTGGGTTGCGGCCCCGTAAAAACGAAATCCTTGCCTCAAATTGTCCGGCAGCGGCTTGTTTTCGCGGATATGCACGCCCATCCCGGCCTCTTTCACCGTGCCAATGCGGAACGGATCCCCTTAGAGGAAATCTCGTTGTACCGCCGGCAGAACATCGACCTCGTGGTGTGCAGCGTCAGCGCCGACGCGGTTTATCGGGGTGGATACGTCAACAGCGCGGGAACCCTCATCAAACGGCTGAACGGCGGGCGGGTCTATCCGCTCAAAACCGGCGAAGCTTTCCGCTTCAGCGCCGAAAGGCTTGAACGAATCCCCAAGACGGCTGAAGAAGGCGATGCGGTTCTGGCTTTAAACCCGGCTACAGTTCTTGCGGCCAGACAAAAAGGACGGCTGACACTGCAGCCCGCCCTTGAAGGCGCCGACGGGCTCGAAGGAAACATCGAAAATCTTGAAAAACTCTACCAGAAAGGGCTTCGTCTGCTTCAACTCATTCACTTTCGCAACAACGAAATCGGATTCAAACAAACCAAACCCATAGCGCCAGGCGGACTGACCGACTTCGGCAAAAGTGTCGTCCGGGAATGCAACAGACTGGGCATCATCATCGATCTTGCGCATGCCGGCACCCGGACCACTATGGATGTTTTGGCGATATCCAAACATCCCGTGGTCGACAGTCATACCGGCGCAAAGGTAATTTTTAAGTCCGACCGTCATCTCGAAGATGACGAAATCAGGGCGATTGCCGCAAAGGGCGGTGTTATCGGGATTTGGCCGAACGGTGAAGACATCCCTTCTATGGAAGAAATGATGCGGCATTTCGACCATGTCCGGGAACTGGTCGGCGCCAAACATATCGGCATCGGCAGCGATTTAAGGGGAATGAAAAAATACACGGCAGGGTTTGGCCGTCAGGCCGACTTCAGGGCGATTGCCGCTGCCCTGCTCGCTCGCGGCTATCCCGATACCGAGGTCGGACAGATTATGGGCGGCAATTTTTTTTCGCTCTGGCAGGCGGTGAGCAGGGACCGATCGTCCATCATTTGGAAATGACCATCGGCCAGAGCGGCTGGAACTCCGTAGGCAGGCTGCCGTAATACACCCGCTCGAGAAACAGGCCCGAGGGCGGCGCGGTCAGTTCCGCCGGAACGGTTGAATCCGTTTTGAGCAAACGCCGGATATCCTCAGCGTCCACCGTGTCCCGCCCGCAGGCGATCAGCACCCCCACCACCCGCCGCACCATTTTCCATAAAAAATGCGACCCCACGATATGGATCAGGATCGAGGCGCTTTTTTGTTGAACGGCGGCATGATAAATCTGCACCCGGGTCGACTGTTTCTCGTCCAAAACGCTGCCGAACGATTTAAAGTCATGCATCCCCTCAAACACTCCGCAGCCCCGCTTCATGGCCTCGATGTCGAGCGCGTCCTTGACCCAGTAAGCGTATTTTTTGGCAAAAGCCGTCCGCCGCTGGGCAATATGGTAAACGTAGCTGCGCGCCACCGCGTCGTAGCGTGCATGAAAGCTTGCATCCGCCGTTGCGATGGAAAGTATGTTGACGGTCGCCGGCAGGGCGTCGTTGAGCCGCAGGCGCAAAACATCGGGCTGCAGCCGGGTCCGAACATCCAGATGGGCGACCTGGGCCAGGGCGTGTACCCCGGCATCGGTGCGCCCGGCGCCGTAGAGTTCAAACTCGCTGACCCCCAGGGCCGATTTGCAGGCATTCATGAGAACCCCCATCACCGTGGGCTTGTTCTTCTGGAACTGCCAGCCGTGGTAGGGCGAACCGTCATATTCAATGATGAGTTTAAAGCGTGTCATGCCGGGTATTAGATCCTTTTTAAATAGCTTCTGTCAACACCGTCTTTGGAGTTTAAAGTTTTGCACCAGCGCCCGCAGTCGCTCTTCATCCCGCGCACCCCCACCGCGTCCGTATCTCAGGCGCACATAAAGCCCGGTGATCGCCTCAACGCCTTCAGCCAGATCCGCCCGTTCCCGGGCCACCTGCCGGGCATAATCGACCGGGCCCTGTTCCGGCCGCCTGGGGCGGGTTGTCCGGGCAAGTTTTCGGCAGAATATTTCATAGGATTCCTGCACCCTTTCGGCCTGAATCGGCCCGGTTTTTTTCAGCCCCCAATAAAAAAACCCCACCCCTGCGGCAATCGCAGCTGAAAGGAACAAAATTCCGATCACTATCCTCATTGCCGGCGCGCCCATTGTTTCCCCGCTTGCAAGCAGTTCCCGCTGCTGTTCGCGGGTATAGCCGAGAACCCGGAGATTCCAGCCGGAGTTCACCCGGTCCCAGGCAAATTGAACGGGTTTCCAGTAGCGATACAGCCCCGCCAGATACTGCGACGTGAGGAAAATCGGTCTTTCAGCGGGCGGAAGGGCAGCGGCCGGGCCCTGTTCAACCCGGGCAGGGACGATGGCGGATGTCGGGTCGATCCGGGTCCAGCCGGTTTGCGGCAGCCAGACCTCGACCCAGGCATGGGCGTCCGACTGGCGTACAATCAGATAGTTCCCGAAAGGGTTGCGCTCACCGCCGAGATACCCGCCGACGATCCTGGCGGGTATTTGCGCCGCGCGCATCAGGAAAGCGAAAGCCGAGGCAAAATGTTCGCAATACCCGCTTCGGGTCCGAAACAAAAAATCATCAATGCTGTCACCCTCCAGCGGAGCCGGCCTGAGGGTATAGGCGAATCCGTTTTCTCTAAAAAATGACAAGGCCGCTGCCACCATTGCTTCGGGCCCGGGGCTCCGGCGCGACCATTCTTGCGCCAGCGCTTTGGCCCTCGGGTTTCCCCTAGGCGGAAGCTCCAGGGCGGACGTTTCCCAAAACCGCAACGGCCCCGTATGATAAGCCGCATGGGAACGAAGGGTGTAGACCGTCCGCTCGGTTACGCGGCGCCATGAAATCAGCGTAAAATCATCCAGCAGGCGGACCCGTTGCGGCGCAGATTCAGGCAGGTCCAGAGCAAACCACCAGCGCCTGTAATGCGGTTCCAGCGAAACCGTATATTCCACGGTTTCAGAACCCGCAAAAGAAGACTGGCGCGTGGGAGCCCTGCCGCTCCATTCCCAGTCTCGACCGTTAAAGTGCCAGAATACGATTCCGCGCCAGTACAACCGGGACGGTGCTGGAATTTGGCCGTGAAAATCAACCCGGAATGCAATGGCATTGTTTTGGGCAAGACTGCTGATGCCCCCCGGAGACAACTTCTCGGAAAACCCTGTCTGTTCCGCGGCCGGATTGTAAACACCCCAGAAGTGCCCCTGAAGCCGGGGAAACAGAATAAAGAGGGTGATGGTCAGCGGAAAGGCCTGGATCATGATCCGGGCGGAAAGCTTCAGGTGGGCCGTTATCCCGGCGCCGGCGTGGTTGATGTGAATGAGAACCGCCGTAGTGATGCAAACACTCACCAGCATATAGATTGCGATAAGAAATGAGGTGTCATACAATAAATGGGTCAGGATTAAAAAGTATGATAGAAAAACCGTTATCATTTTGTCCCGTCGGGTCTGTATTTCCAGCGGCTTTAATGACAACATGATGGTAAGCATCCCGACGAAGGTATCCCCCGCAAGCACTCCGCCATAAGAAAACCATACCCCCGACAGGCCGATCGGAATCATCATCTGGCGCATCCACGGCTTTGGCGGCGGCCAGTTGCGATAGTTTGTCAGAAAGGCGGCTCCCCAGAAAAGCAGGCACCAGACCGTGATCCAGATCGGCAACCGCACCCAGTAAGGGATACTTGCTATAACAAGCGCGAAGAGAATCAGGGAAATATCTTTACCGGCATTTTTCATGATGGACGAACCCGGATATTTCACGAGGGTGAACCTTTTCAGGCGTCTATCCCCTTTCAATAAAAAAACAACATTTCACACGGGCGGTTGAAACAACGCCAGCGCCTTGAGGCAGTTCTGACGATGCGGATTGCCGGCATCGGGGAGGATCGATTTCCCCGGCAGGTTAAGTCCGTAAAACAGATTGAAGCGATGGGCCTTTAATACGGCATCGCACAACCGGGAGAGTTTATGCTCCGCTTTGGCGCCCTTCATTGTATTCCAGTCAAAAATGACGACGGTGCCGGCGTGTTCCACAAATCGTTTAACCTGCAGCCCCTGCCCCCTCGAAAAGGCCTTCCAGTAAATATGCTCCACCGGCTCGCCGGGTAGGTAGGGTTGCAACTCCTTGAAATCATCGATTCCCGGAAGCTCTTTGCCCCCTTCGCTTCCCGATCCGGCATAACTTTGAACAGCGGCAAGGGGTCCTGAAACCGGTTTGGGATAGACCAGACACCGGATATCAAGCGAAACATGGGCGGTCAGCCGGAAAAGACCGAAGGGATATCGGGTTTCAATTCGCAGGGGCCCGGGATCATGTGGGCCCCGTTGATCTACCGGAATGCGCAGGAGCAAGCGCCGGGGAATCCCGGTAATCATATCCTGATACATCTCCTCCGCCTGCTGAAAAGAAAATGAAATCGCGCGGTGGGGCAGAGAACCGGCACAAACCTGCAGTTCATACACTGCGGTTTCCCCGGCAAAGACCGGTCGGGCGGCGGCCGAAAGGATCTGAAGGCCCGTTAGGTTCTTGTAAGCATGCAGCAGCGAGGCCGCCGCCATGCCGCCCAGTAAAAACGCGAGCAGCAGCCCCAGGTTGTTGTTGTAATTCAACGAGCCCAGGATCATGGCGGCCACGATAACGGCAAAATAAACGCCATAGCCGGTTGGCCGGAATCGGATGTTCTTTCGGCAGGTGGTAACGGTTTGCATCAGGGTATGGGTACGCTTTTCATCAGGGCGACCAATCGTTCCCGTGGAAACTCCATGAGATCTTCACTGGAACGCAGCCGGTGTCCGGCAACCCAGGGCAGGATATGCTGTACGTCTTCCGGCAGGGAATAATCCCGGCCGTCTAGAAACGCCCAAGTTGCAGCTGCCCGCAAGATAGCCAGTCCGGCCCGCGGCGACAGCCCCATGTGAAAATGAGGCGACGTTCGCGTAAAATCCAATAAGTTCTGAACATACTCCAGCAGGGCGTCGGAATGGTGAACCTGTTTGATTCTTTCCTGGACGTCGGAGACGCCGGCGGATTTCAAACACGGCTCCATGTTGCCGAGGATATCTTTTGTCTCGCCATGTGCCAGCAGTTTTTTTTCGGCTTTACGGTCCGGGTATCCCAGTTCAATCCGCATCAGAAAACGATCAAGCTGCGATTCAGGCAGCGGAAAGGTCCCCGATTGCTCAAGGGGGTTCTGGGTGGCGATCACAAAAAAGGGGTATTCCAGGGGACGGGTTTTGCCGTCGGTCGTCACCTGTCGCTCCTCCATGGCTTCCAGCAGAGCGCTCTGGGTTTTAGGGGTCGCCCGGTTGATTTCATCGGCAAGCAGAACCTGGGTAAATATCGGCCCCGGATGAAAAACAAAAGCGCTGCTTTTGCGGTCGAACACGGAAATCCCTAAAATGTCTCCGGGCAGCATGTCGTTGGTGCACTGGATGCGCCTGAATTTGAGATTCAGGCATTTGGACAGGACTTTGGCCAGCGTCGTTTTTCCGATCCCCGGCCGGTCCTCGATCAGCAGGTGCCCGCCTGAAAACAAACAGGTCAGCGCCAGTCGGATTTGCGGCTCTTTTCCCAGGACTACCTTGCCGATATTTTCAACAATGGTTTCAAATTCTTTTCGCATGAATCTACGGTTTGCCGGTTGTCTTCGTATTAGCCCAAAGCCCCTTTGAAAAGGAAGACCTTATCGCTGAGGGGGGTTCAGGAATATATTTCTTATAACCCAGAGGCCTGCAAATATCAATATGCCGCCGGCCTTTCCCCGCGCAAATTGACAACTTTCTACGCCTTTGATATCTATATGTTAATTAACATTTAAATGCCTTTCGCAATCTGCTGCAGATTGAATCAACTTCTAAAAATTTGAACTTGTCACTTAAACAACAACGCCATCAGGCTAAAGGAGATGAAATCAACATGCGCCGCATGAACCAGACGGTGGGATATGTCATCATTGCGCTGGGATGGTTATTGTTAGCATCTTGCGCCGTCTTTACAAAGACTTCAGAGCCGATCCAGGCGCCCGTCCCCTTCCAGGAGACGATTCAGCCGCCCGTCCCCTTCCAGGAGGCGATCGCAGCGCTGGCCGACGACCTGCTGAATCTGATCAAGGCGGACCGGACGGATTCAACCCCTAAAGACACTCTCCGTGTCATGCTGATACCGTTTACCGACGCGGCCACCGATGAGGTCCCCCTGATCAGCCGACAGATCGAAGCGCTCATAATCGCGGAAGGTTCCCGCAAATTTAAGGAATTCGATATTACCCGGCTCACGTCTCAAAACATCAGCCGGGCAAATTACATTATCAGTGGTGCCATCCGAATGGAATGGTACCAGGGCAAAGACGCCGGTCTATCCCAAAAATATTATCGCGTTTATGGCGCGGTCGCGCGGGCAACAGACAATAAAACGATCGGGGAATCAAACCGCTGGATCGCTGATCGAGACATTAACTTTACACCGACCCCCATCTATCGCGACAGTCCGCTTTATTTAACCGGAGGCCGCCTGCCGTCTCCCGGCAAACCCCTGCCGCCGCACCGGGATGAAAATATTTCCCTGGAAACAACCGCCATTCTGATTGAAGCGAGAATGGCTTATGAAAAAGAAGATTACGAAACCGCCGAATCGCTGTTCCGAATGGCGGCCGGGAGAAAAGACGGTCAGGATATGGACACATATGCCGGTTTATACCTGGCAAATCATAAACTGGGCCGCCTGGAGGAAGCGGAAAAAGCATTTGCCAGACTGGTTGCCATCAGCGCAGAAAAGTACCAAAGCTTTACCGTTAAATATCTGTTTGGGGTCAACTCCGTTGAGTTCCTGAAGGATAAAAGCCTGGAGGATCGATACCAAACCTGGATCCGCAATATCGGCAAATATTTTCAGCACACCAGCAAATGTCTGCGAATCGTCGGCCACTCCAGTCGAACGGGACCCAAGGATTATAACGACAAGCTCTCCCTGGAAAGGGCAAAAAGCGTTCAGGCTATTTTACAAAAGTCTTTTCCCGAAGTTTTTGAACGCTCCGAAGTGGTCGGAAAAGGATTCAGCGAAAATATTGTCGGAACCGGGGCGGACGACGACAGCGATGCGCTGGATCGCCGGGTTGAGCTGTTCGTTATTGAATGCAAATAAATAGGGGATCTGGGTGTTTCATTGCGAATGCCTGTAGGATCGCTTCACCTTTTACCGGCGGTCCGTCCGGGGATAGCCCCCTGGCCCCGGACGAACAGGACAACTTTTGAAAAAATCCCCGACCCCTGAAATATATATCCGCCCACAGAGGGGACGTGGTTTGCTGTAATTTTTTCAGCCATTAAAATTCCAAGCATCAAACCCAGCTATCAAACAAATTCCAATGGCCAAGATTCCAAACCCCTAACACGGTTTTGTTCGGGTAAGTTTTTGGTCATTGAATATTGAAAATTGAGATTTGTTTGTAATTTGGTATTTGGAATTTGTATCTTTAAATACGAAAATCCACGGCAAAACCGGTTAAGTCCGTATCGGCTAACAAGTACAGGTCTTCTATGCTGAAATAAAATACGGTTTCAACATCGTGGTGATTTCTTCCGGAAACGCCATGCATAGGGTCTCGTTATAGAGATTACGCAAGGCGCCGATATCCGGCGTGCCTAAGGCCTGGTTGAAAAAGGTACGCGGCGAAAAGAGCAGGTGAAAACGGGCATGATCATCCCCTGCAGCACCGCTAAAAAAATTCATGTTGAAGCTGTAAATTCCCATTTTATCATAGGCCGCCATTGCCCGGTTCAAACCTTGAGCGATATCGGCGAGATCCCCGTCCGTTAGCTCCAGAGTAGATCGAGCCCCCTCCGTCACCGCCAGGACATCGCCGGCCACCCCCATGGGAGCATAGGCCGCGAGCCAGGTTGTCCGTCCGATCTTCCCCAGGTATCGCGTTCCTTCCGTTTTTTCAAATTTGACAAGATCGTCCCAGTAGTTGCTCCCATGGCGGTTCATATATATCGCAGCTGCCGTGAGTTCCTCACGCACCAGATTCGGCGCAAAAGAAGTGGCAAACACCTGCAGATGGGGATGTATCAGTGAACTGCCAGAAGGCGGCATGTAGTTCCAGTTGATCAGGTGATAGACCGATTCGGGATGGCCGGCCCGGTGCAAGGTTCGGAAAAAACGCATGGCCAGCCCGAACGCCTTGGCGGTACGCTCGGGTTCAATTTCCGTCATGGGAATGAAATGCCGGCTGCTGAAGGTCGCCACCGCCCCCAAGCTGTCATAAGGCGCAATATTCGGAAAAAGGATCATGTCGTCTGAAATCAGGCGTCCTTCCGGAAGAACCTCCGGCGGAAAGCCGGGCGTGATTTTCATGACCTTGTCCGGACAGAACGGACAGGTCTTTTCGGTCCCTGCCACCAGGGCCTCAAAATCCGGTTTCTGCCACTGCAGTTTCATGAAGTGACAGATGCGTGAACTTCTCCCGGTTAAGGGGTCCTTTCTGATTTCGCTCGGAATGGCCCGCTGTGTTTTTTTTTCGCCGGGTTCGATGATAACGGTTTCCTTTTTATTCGCTTCGAATTTCATGGGATCTCCTTCCGATGTTCACTGTGTGGGCCGTGCTATTAATGTCAGGATTTTTCGAACCTGTCTGAAAAACTTAAGTTGTCCGCCGGTATTTTGCTTACCTTTTGTTTAAACTCCTGGGCGGCTCCGTTTCAAAGAAAGTTTTCAGGAAAACCGGATCAGTCCACCACCCAGACGGTACAGTCCTTGGTGTTGTGCACGATCTTGTTTGACACACTCCCGAACAGGAACTGCTTTGCGCGGGAAAGGCCCCGGCGTCCGACGATAACGGTGCCATATTCACCGGTTTCGATTTCATCCAGAATATCCCGGGCGATGCCTGTTTTTTTATCGCGGAACTGGATTGAAATCGCTTCAGCGGGGATTCCGGCCTTAATCAAGACATCTCTGGATATGTCCATGATTTTCCTGACATCTTGTTCGTTCTGGGCCGATTCTCCGGTGCGGATATGCAGCAGGGTGACAAGCACATCTCTGCGTCCCGCCAGTATGTCTCCGGCATAAGCAGCCCCCATGGCGGCGTTCTCCGATCCGTCAAGGGCGATGAGGATTTTTCTATTGGGCTTGAGCATATCCCTGATCACGCGCTGTCTATGGACTCGTTTATCCTTTTCCCACTGGGTGCAGCGAACCGGCTGGTTTAAAATCAAAAACTGAAAACAGGTCCCGCAGTCGATACAAGGTGTGATGGAATCCGCCTGCCCCGTTTCCGCCTTATGCGGCCAGAGCGGGTCGGCAAACAGGGGGCGGGCCAGTCCGATCAGGTCGGCCTTGTCCTCCCGCAGGATCGTCTCCGCCAGGTCCGGCGTTATGATGCGGCCGCTGGCAATGACCGGAACCGAAACGCACGGTTTGATCGCCTCAGCCAAGTCAACCATGTAGCACGGCTGGTGGGATTTTTCCATGATTTCTTTGTCCGCAAAGGATTCGTAAGTGCCGCCGGTCACGGAAAGATAGGCCGCCGGCAGCGCGGAAAGCCTGCGGGCGAAAATTTTGGCTTCATCGAGCCCGAACCCGTTTGAAATCCATTCGTCCGCCTGGAAGCGGTAGCCGACGGGAAAACCGGTTCCGACAGCTTCCTTGACCGCTCGCGCAAGTTCCAGCGGAAAGCGCATTCGGTTTTCCAGGCTCCCGCCGTAGCGGTCGCTGCGCCGGTTTGTCCGGGGCGATAGAAACTGAACCGGCAGATAACCCGTACCCCCATGGATTTCCACCATATCAAATCCGGCTTTTTGCGCCCGGACTGCGGCATCGGCAAAGGCCTGAATGACCCGGTTGATGTCGGACTTTGTCATCGCCTGTATCCGTTCCGATCGATATTGGATCAATTCCGAAACGATCGACCACTGCTGCTGGAGATCCAGCGATTTCAAACCGGTCCGGTACATGCCGCTCAGGCTGATATCGCTCAGCGGCACCGCCGACGGCGCCAGCAGCCTCTCCCCGCGTGCGAACCGGCCGCCGTGATTGAGCTGGAGCACCGCCGCAACATTTTCTTTCTTTATGGTTTCAGCCAGTCGCGACAACCCCGGCACGTAACAATCGTTGTCGGCCCGCAGAGAATGCCGGGTCAGCAATCCGCCGGGATCAACACCGACATTGGCCACCACGATCATGGCGACGCCGCCTTTTGCCAGTTCGCTGTAATGGGCCAGAATCAATTCACTGACGCTGCCGTCCCCCTGGGCGTACATCGTAAACAGCGGGGCCATCGTAATTCTGTTTTTAAGTTGAACCGGCGGAATCTCAAAAGGTTTGAACAGAAGTGGGTAGCTGGACATGAAAAAAACCATGGCTTTATATTAATGGACTTGAAGTCATTTAAAAATCCCTGGCTCCGCCGATAGCTCCGACCGAAGCGAAACTGTCCGGCCCCATAATGGGTTTTAAAATGACATCTAACAACAAGTATCAGATAGCCAGATAAGGCGCGCGGCGATTCGACAAGCGCGTCCCATTGATGCATTTTTGAGCATTGGCAAGAACCGCGCAACACCGCATGGCGGCCTCAGCAACAGCCTGCTAAGGGTTCAGCAGCTTAAATCCCGTAACCGGATCGGGCAAACGAGCCCCTCGGGTGTCGACCAGTTCCAGCAGGATGACTTCCATTACCTGCCAGGTTTTGACACCCGAACGCACGCAACCGGTAACCGTCTTTCCTTTTCGGCCGCAGGCCATATGCATATGCAGAACCGCATGGCCGTGTTCATCCGGAAACAGGGTCCCAACTCCTGAAATCTCATGAACATTCTCAAGAACATGCTCCAGCGGGCGGATGGGGGTTTCACGCGCCTTTTCCGGGCCGACGATAAGACGGCTGCCGCTATCGGCCCCGCCGACGGCAAATACAGCAGCGGCCCGGATCGATTGTTCCCGGGCAAACCGCTCCAGTTCCTCGTGAACGATGTCGCCGTCCTCCAGACGAATAACAAAAACTCGACCCTGTTTTGCCTGCGAAAACTTCATAAAAGACTGCCCGGCTTCCTGATATCCGGTGCCGGATTTCGGCGGCCGGCCCGGCATCGCAGTCCAACACCCCGAAACGGCATGAAGCTGATGAGGAATCGACTGCTATTTTTTCCCAAAGCGGTTTCGGTGAACCCTGTCATACTGCAGCTTTTCTTTTGCATGGGCCGGTTTATCTTCGGCAGGGTACCCGATCGCCACCATGGAAAGCACTTTCAAATTTTCCGGCAGACCCAGCACTTCTGAAATATAGGATTCGGCCGATTTGTCCCCTTTATGTTTTCTTTCTCGAATTTGGATCCAGCAGCTTCCCAGCCCCAGGTCCGTCGCGGTCAAGTGAATAATGGTAGAAGCTATGGCTGCATCTTCAACCCAGATGTCCTGCTTGGCGGGATCCGCACAGACAACAATTCCCAGGGGTGCGTCTTTAATCAAAGCGGAACCATGCTCTTTTGCCTGCGATAATTTTTCCAGAATGTCCTTTTCGGTAACCACAACAAATTCCCAGGGATATTTTGCCGCGCCTGAAGGCGACCGCAGCGCCGCTTCGATCAATGTATCGATTTTTTCCGCCTCCACTTTTTTGTCCTGAAATTTCCGGATGCTTCTTCTTTTTTGCAACAGCGAAATCAACATATAACCCCTCCTTTAAGGTACTTGCCCTGGAAACGATTCAATCGTTTCCTTGCTCAGTGTCTAATTCAATTAGCAAAATTCCAAACAGAATACAATTTTTATATCCGCCCCCTCCCTTAACTGCCTTGCCCCTGTTGGGCCTCAAGTCTACACCAGCCGGGTGACTCCTTCCGCCACCCGGGGATACTCCCGGGCCATCAAGGGATCATGACCGGGAAAGAGCAGCTCAGGCGACGCCACCTTTGCCCGCAGCTTATCGTAACTGCGCATCCATGCCGCCAGATCGAAAATAAAGGAACTGGGCCAATCCTCCTGGAAATTCCTGAACACATGGGCGCAATCAGAGCCCAGTACCGCCGTTCCCCGGACGGTAGGTACCGCTACTGCTTGCAGCCCGGGACTGTGCCCGGGGGCCAGAAGGCATTCAACCCCCGGCAGAATTTCGCGGTCTCCGGTTAGAAGCGCCAGGCGGCGGTTGTCTTTAAGGGCCGCCAGACAGGACAGGCTTTCGTCGTCGGTATAAAACCTGAAAGACGGCCGGGAGGCCAGGCTGTTTTCGATCCAGAACCGGTATTCCCTTTCCTGCAGATAAATTCTGGCCGCCGGAAACAGGCCGACTCCATTGGCATGGTCCCAGTGGATATGGGTCAGGACGACATGCGTGACGGTATCTGCGTCCACACCGATACGGCCAAGCATTTCCCTGGGATTCACATAGCCGGCTAGCCCGCGGGCGCCGGCCAGTTGCGGCGACACTCCGGTATCCACAACAATAACCGCATCAGGGCCCTTAATGCACCATATATAATAATTTCGCTCTACGGTTTTTTCCCAGTCCTTCACCCACATCAGCAAGGCTCCCGAACTGGTAAAAGGGCCTGCATATTTCAGGGCATAGATCTCATAGGGTTGCATTGTTGCCGTCTCCTTTTGAATTTTCCGTGAAACTGTCCACCTCAAAAAAATGTTCGAATCGCTGGCGGATTATGTCCGACACTTGGCATATCGATACCATATCCAGCCATAAATTAGCGCGTTAACCCCCAGAAGAATAATCCCTAAGGCAATCTGAATGCCTGGCGTCAGCAGCTGCGGATAAAGAATCGGAATGAAATAGTGTTCTATAAAGCTTTCTTCATAGCAGCCTGCGGCACCCCTATTTCTCAAGTAATTTTCCAGGGGTGTCAACGGGCATGGCCAGCCGCTAAATTCCACCAGCGCCCCCCATGCCACACACGGCAGGTGAACCCGGGCCAGTTTCGGAAGGTTATACACCAGAAGACCGCCTGCCACCACAAACAGCACAAAGCTAAAGTGTATCAGCAAAACCCCATCGGCCATGACCCGGTATAAATGCATTTAATCCCTCAATGCCAGGAAGTCTCACGGTCGGTTGACAACACGGACGTTCAACCTCCAAGCAGGTGGGCATTTCCGACATGAACATTCCGCAGCCCTTCTGTTTCAGCGGGATTATGGCAATGCTTGCAGGTTTGCATATTCCCAAAATTACACCGCTCACTTTAATTTAAAAACAACTGGTGCACAATCGCCCCGGCGATCCACACCCCGAAGCTGGCGGCAAGCACCAGCGCCAATGAAAACTGCCTGCTGAAGCAATACAGCGCCACGCCGAAAAACAGGATGCTGGGCAAAGTCCCCCACACGGCCCCAAGGGTATAGTTTCTCATCAGGCCGTAATCTCCCGGGTTTTCGGTATAGAGCCATATAAGTACGATCAGTCCGGTCAGGGGCATGGTGGCAATCAGCCCGCCCAGCGAGGGGAAGCGTTTGCCGATCTGGGTGCAAAAAATAATGACGGCATTGCTGATCAACAGCTTGATAAAAAAATTCATGTCGTTTGGCCTTTTCTTCTGATCTGTTATGGCGTTCTTCCTCGGGCAATGTGTTTTTGAAATGCACGAGAGGTTAATATTAAAAAGGCTGCGCCGATCACCAGCAGGGTTAATACCAGCGCAGGCAAAACCGGCGGCACCCGGGGATCAGTCTCAAAATCCACCCGCCAGTTCAAAAAGGCGATGTAAAAGCAGAAAAGCTGAATCCCCGCAAAGAAGAAACAGAATACCGTAAACAGATTGGATAAGCGGTCGCGCCAGGAGCGGGAGCGTTCGCCCATCCGGCGCATAAAATCAAAGAAAGAAGCGGCCCGCTCCGGATATAACCGGTCACGGCGTGTTAAATAAACCGCGGCCATCAGCCCGGCCACCAGCGACAGCAGGATCTTGCCGCTGAATCCGTACCACCAGGCGACCGTTATCCCCCAAGTGTCGATGACATTCCGCCAGATGGGGTTGACCTCCAGGTACAGGTCCGGACTGCGATGGAACGTAACGAAATAATCCGTCAAGTTGGCGGCCAGTGCCATTACCCCGATGATGCTGGCGCTTCTCCAAATCCTGCTGCTGCTGCTGCGTTCACGCCGCAGCAGCAGGATCAATCCAAGAGATCCCAACAACACCGTCAACCAGGCAGCGATGGAGAGCGCTATCCCCAGGCTTTCAAGCTTTTCAAGCAGGTTATAGAAAACATCCATGCTCATGCCGTTGCTTCAAATTTGACCTGGATTATTTAATTTTAAGGGGTCGGGGAGTTTCTCAAATGTTGACCTGTCCGCCCATAGGCACTCACAATGAAACTTCCCGCCCCCGCGTTGAATTATAGTGAACCGCCAGCCAAACCGTCTCCTGGCCCGGATCGGTCCACTCGACCCGATGCCGCGTGTGGGCCGGGATATTCAGATAATCCCCCGGTTCCAGGGCCACCGGATCTTGCCGCCCTTCAAACAACAGGGTTGCGCTGCCTTTCAATACAAGGACCCACTCGTGATCTTCCTGATCATACCAGAATCCTTTGGGGAAAGACTGCCCCCTTGAAACGATCCGTTCAATTCTAACCCCTTCGCCCCTCTGAATGACCTCACACAGTTCTTCGGGAAGGTCATTCGGAATCTGATGAAAAATGTTTTCCGGGATCATTGGTCAAACTCTATTGCGTGAAGGTTAAATCCAAGGAATAATAGAAGTGTTCCGCAAAGTTAATAATGCTGCCTTTATATCAAACATATCTTTACCACAAAAATCAAGCGATATCGGCCGCCTGTTGCTCCCCTCCGCTTCCCATGATATGAATTCAGCAAGCAACTGCTCTCGACTACCGAATTCACCGGAGGAAGATATGAAAGCACTCTTTTTTAATACGCATGGCGACCTCGAAGTTCTTCAATACGGCCAAGTGCCTGACCCGCAACCGGCGCCGGGCCAGGTACTCGTCCGGGTTCGGGCCTGCGCGCTCAACCATCTCGACATATGGGTGCGGCGCGGCTGGCCCGGCCTTGACCTGGAGATGCCTCACTGGTGCGGCGCGGATGTGGCTGGCGAGGTTGCTGCGGTGGGTGCAAATGTCACCGGTTGGGAAGAAGGCCGGCGGGTCATCCTGGACCCGGGCATTACCACCCGGGAAGACGAATTTACCCGGCGCGGCGAAGATTCGCTCAGCCCCGGTTATCGGGTCCTGGGAGAGCATATTCGCGGCGGTGCAGCCGAGTATGTCGCAGTGCCGGCCGCCAACCTGGTTTCCCTGCCGGAGGAGATGCCGTTTCCCGAGGCCGCCGCCCCCCTGCTGGTCACCCTTACCGCCTGGCGCTTGCTGATTCACCGCGCCGGGCTGCGCGCCGGCGAAACGGTCCTGATCGTGGGGGCCGGGGGCGGTGTGAACAGCATGGCCATTCAAATTGCCAAGCTGGCCGGTGCCGCCGTGTTTGTAGTTGCCGGCAACAAGGAAAAGGCGGACCGCGCGCTGGCACTCGGGGCGGATGTCGTGCTGGACCGTTCCCAAGTCAACTGGGGCAGGGAAATCTATAAACTCACCGGTAGGCGCGGGGTGGACGTGGTCGTGGACAATGTGGGCGCGGCAACCCTGAACACCAGCATGGCGGCGGCTGCCCGCAATGGCCGCATCGTCATCGTGGGCAATACCAGCGGGCCGGAAGCCCGGATCGACATCCGCTTTATCTTTGCCAAACAGATCCGCCTCATCGGCAGCACCATGGGGGCCCACCAAGATTTCAGGGACATCACCGCCCTGCTGTGGTCCGGCCGGCTCAAACCGGTTATCGACCGCGTGATGCCTCTGAGCGAAGGCATTAAGGCCTATCAGATGATGGAAAAGGGCGAGCAGTTCGGCAAGATCGTTTTAACCCCCTGATCCCTCTTGCCGCCGATAAAACCGCATAACGCTTTTCATCTTTCCAACAATGTTTCGCCCTTGAAATTAAGCTCAATGGTTATCCCGGCCGGGTCCATAAAAAAAAGCTGGGTCAAATCAATCTCGGGAATAACGGCGACCCTATACTTGATCGAAAATTCATTGAGCTTTTTTGCAAATTCATTCACACCGGCACAGCGCACGGCGATATGATCCAGATAATCTGGTTTTTTCCGCACGGTCCGGTTTTCATCTTCACTGAGATGGACGATGGCATTCGATCCGGCATACAGCCATTGGCCGGCGCCGCTTAACTTCGGCCGGAAGCCTTCATTAAAGCCCAAAACGTCGATATAAAATTGTTTGATCCTGGACAATTGCTCCTTCGGCGCCCGAATATTAAAATGATCTAAATATTTGACGTTCATCCGGCTTTTCTCCTTGCAGGAATTGATGGTTCCGATAGAAAAACGATGTCCCGCCTTGGCGGGATCGGGCCCGACAGACGCACATACTTCCTTGTCTGCCCGCAGATCTCAAATAACTTGGAAATAATTTTAAATATCAGCTCCTGTTATTAATTTCCTAACGGCGTTTCATTAGACGGGTTCAATTCCCCGGCGGTTCCCCATATTACCAGGAGACGTCATCGAGGAAAGTTCCGGTGGTGCCGGGTTCAGGTCAACGGCTGAAAAAGGAGCGGTTTCAAAATACTTCCCGCCGGTCGCCGGTGTGTTACATCTGGAACAGAACCTTGGCTTTCTCCCCCGTCTGGAAAGCCTCGAACGCCTCTTTGGCCTGGTCCAGGCGGAAACCCTGGGTCACCATCGGTTCCGCCGTGACCTTCTTGTATTCCACCCAGCGAACGGCCTTCTTGTACCACTTCGGGTTCACCGCCACATCGCCCCAGACCTGGAGTCCGTTCCTCATAAGGTTCAGGGGGCTGATCGTCGCCTCAGGATAGAGGCCGAAGAGCATCACCCGGCCGTAGGCGGCCGCCAGATTGATCGCCAGCCCCGCCGTCGAGGGATGATTGGCCGTCTCGACAACGATATCGCAGCCAAGCCCTCCCGTCAGTTCCTTCACCCGCTTCACCACGTCTTCTTTGCTGCCGTTGACGATGTGATCGGCGCCCAGCTTCCTGGCAATTTCGAAACGCTTCGCGTCCTGATCCAGTCCGATAACGATAGTCATCGCGGCGCCGGCCGACTTGAAGGCCTGGAGATGGAACAGGCCGATGGAACCGGGGCCGATGATGGCCACGGTGTCCCCCAGCTGCGGCTTGATGTGGTCGAAGGTGCGCACCGCGAGCGTGATCGGTTCGATGAAGGCCGCATCGATCATGGAGATCGAATCGGGCAGCTTGCAGGCCGTAAAGGCCGGCACAACCCGGTATTCGGCAAAGGTCCCGTCGCAGGTCAGGCCCAGGTGCCGCCAGCTCATGCACATGTTCGGATAGCCGTTCACGCAGCTGTTGCACTGCCCGCAGCCCCAGAGGGGGTTCAAGCCGACCTTGTCCCCGACTTTGAGATGGCCGACCTCTTTTCCCAGGCCTGCAATGACGCCGGCCCCCTCGTGCCCCATGATCATGGGGATCGGCACGGGCACGCGCCCCTTGTAGGTATTCTTCAGGATCATCACGTCGCTGTAACAGACCCCGGCCGCTCCCATCTTCACAAGGACTTCGCCCGGGCCGGGCTCCGGCATGGGCAGTTCCTTCACTTCCATGGCGCCCGCTTCGTCACGGACTTTGACAATGGCTTTCATTGGATCGTCCTTTCTTTTTAAAATATATAAAAGGCTGCTTCAGCTCACAATTCTGGCGTCAATTCTACCGCCATAAAAATCGCCTTGGTGGTGGTTTCGTATTGATGCCAGGGATAGTTGATATTCTCGTCGTACATGGGCGGATGCGCTGCGCCGGGCGCCATGGGGTCTTCGCGATAGAGCGTCTTAAGGTCGTTCTCGTAATACTGCTGCATCCTGCCCACGCCCACTATCTGGACATGCACTTCCTTTATCGGCGGACCGCCCCAGTGCTCCCTGTGAAGGCCTACGTTCAGGGGCACGCTGCCCGCAAAGCACATGTTGACGGCTATATTGCCGAGCTTTATTTTAGGCGAACGCCACAGCGCCACGCCCTTGTGCCGCTCTTCGCGGGTGGCGTCGTAGGCGAGCACCCAGGTGTTTTTTACCTGCTCGAACAGGGCCTCCACATCCGGATACGCATCGAATTTCCCGATAATGAGCGCGCGCGCTATGTGCGTTATAACGGTATTCACCGCCACAGTCGAACGAAAGAAGGCAAGCGGGCGTCCGTTTATGTACAGGGCCGCATCCGACATGTTCAACACGATGCTCTTAGCGCGCACCGCGTATTTTTCCTCACCCTCTACATAGCTTACGGAAAAGAAGGGGCTGGCATAATCCAGGGCTGTAATGCTCATAGGGTGCTTCCGTTCTTAGAAGTCGAAAACCCCATCTGAGGTTCTGAAATGACTTCTATTGTTGTAATAGTGACGCCACATGCTCAAACGCCGCCTTGCCGGCGTAAAGAACCGGCACAGACCAGGACTGTGCCTTGATTTTTCCTTCCATCATCGCAAACGGTATCTGTCCCATCAGAATGCAGTCGACGCCCGCCCGTTCCATACGCCGCATCTGATGCAGCACCACGTCGTCGTGGGCATCGAAATCCCCCGCGTTGAAAAGGACGAGCGCACGCTCCGTTTCCGGGCCGGAAAACAACAGCTCAAGCTTTTTGCCCTGCTTTTCGGCGCGCGTCTCAAGCCCCTCGCGGATATACGGCACCGTAAACGGAGTGGTGTTGATAACACCGATACGGCTGTAATTGGCCGCGGCATCGTCCAAGATAACCGCGTCCAATTGTATGAACGGCACATCCACCACCGAGGCGGCATACGCCGTGGCACGCGGCATTAGGCTGCAGCATGACACGATCACCTGGCAGCCTGCGCGCTCGAGCGCATCGGCGAACATCGCATATTTGAGCAGGTTTTTTTTGGGCGTAACGCCGATGGGCGAAGCAAAGTTCGTGAGTTTGACATTGCCGTCGTACATGTGGATATATTCAACGCCGGGCAGATACGCCTTCATAAAGCCCTCGGCCATCCCTATGGTCGCGGGGGTCGTATGCACAAAGCCGACTTTTTTCGTGCTCACGATCACTCCCTCCTTTAATGACCTCTGAGTTTCATATGGTTCGCTTCGCAGCGCTTTTCAGCCAGAAAAATAAATATCTCACAACCGCGCGAATCATCATTCTTTAGGCCATTCAAAGAATTCAACAAGTCCTATTTGCTTGTGTCTCAGGAAGCAGATTTGATTCTTCTGAAATACGCCGCTGGTGATGGCCTCATGAATGCCATATTCACCGGTAGCCATAAGCCCATCCACGGTTTTATGGATATCGTCGGTATCATAGCAGATATGATGCAGCACAAAGGGCTCGGTGGTGGCTTTAAACGTCTCGCTCACAAACGAGGGCTTTGACGCATCGGCAGTCTGCATAATTTCCACGATTAAGTCCCCTAGTTTTACACGCTGCACGTACATGTTTTTGGGGATGTGGTGTTTGAGGTCCTCATGCACCTTGGTATAGCCCATTTGTAAAAATGCACCAATCGCCTCCTCAATATTTTTGGCGGCAAAGCCTAGATGATTCATCTTCATAATGTTTATTCATCCTTTTTTAAATCGATTTAACCGTCCCAACCTATATTATAAGGATAGGCTCAACATCATCATTACCGGGTGGTTCGGTAGCAGGGGCGCTCAAATCCACTCGCTGCCTGCGCCTTACATACCCCCGAAAAGTCTGTACATTGCATCCCGCATGATTTCATTGGGTTCAGGCATACCCGTCATTAAGGCAAATCCCTTTACGCCCTGATGGATCGCCATGCCGATTCCGTTCATAAATCTGCATCCGGCTTCTTCAGCGTCGAGAAGCAACTGGGTTCTGGGAGGATTGTAGGCAAGCTCGTATACAAACAGGTCTTTATATAAATACTTTTTATCCACCGGGCTCTGTCCGCGATACGGGTCCATTCCAATCCCGGATGCATTCACCAATACGCTGCTCTTCCGGATCAGCTGCCGGACGGGTGCATTGTCGAATGCGATGAATTCCGCGCATTCCCTAATTTTATTGTTGATATTCTTTACGAGGGTAGAACTTGCCGCATCGAATTTATCCAGGATATAAAGTTTTCTAACGCCGTGATAAGCCAATGTCGAGCTCAGCGCCATGGAGGCACCACCCGCGCCGAAAATCAAAAACGTATTCCGGCTGAGATCCATGCCCGTTTCATCTAAGAGGGCCTGTACAAAACCTATTCCATCGGTATTGTAGCCTTTAAGCCTGCCGCCTTTATTCACAACCACATTGACGGATCCTATCTTTTCAGCCAGATCATCCAGTTCATCAAGATAGTCCAATATTTTTACCTTGCAGGGTTTTGTCACGTTAAAGCCGGCGTAATTCATACACCTGATCCCGTTTACCACGGTCTCAAGCTTGTCATTTTCAACTTCTATCGGAATGTAGAAATAATCCATATTTAATGTTTTGAAGGTTTCATTAAACATCCGGGGAGAGAATGTAAACTTTAATGGATACCCCAACAAACCGATCAATTTTGTGTCTGCCGTGATCATTTGATTATTATGCTTTATCGGGTTATTGTTTCCGGTTGCAAAGGAACGAAATCCGGGGAACCGGCATCCCGGGTATGCTCCTCGAAAATATTTTCCGCTATGGTAAAACCTGTTCCTTGACCGGACCCGGCACGCTGCAGACCCGCTTTTTCAATTCCATTTCATGCTCCTTTTACCGAAAGCCGAATAGATTCGGAATAAAAAGGGTAAAAAACGGCAAATACGTCACGATAAACAGGGCCACAATCTCGACCAGCAGAAAGGGGTAAGAGGCCCGGATCAGCTGGGTAAAATCGACCTTGGCCACCGAGCAGGCCACAAACAGACAGAGGCCCAGCGGGGGCGTGATCAGTCCGATCATCAGGTTCATGATCACGACCATGCCGAAATGGAGCTGGCTGATGCCCAGAGCCTGGGCGACGGGAATCAGGATGGGGGTGATCAAAACGATCGCGGCGATCCCTTCCAGGAAACACCCCACCACGAGAAGAAAAAGATTGACCAGCAGCAGGAATACATAGGGATTCTTGGTAAAGGAGGTCAGGGCCGCCCCTACCGCCTGGGGGATCTGTTGCGTTCCCAGGATCCAGGAGAAGATATTGGCGCAGCCCATCACCATCAGGATCGTTGAGGTGATGAGCATGGAGCGGTAAACGATGGCGGGCAGGTCCCGCAATTTGATGGTCTTTAGGACGAACAACCCGATGACGATGGCGTACGCCACCGCCACACAGGAGGCCTCGGTCGGAGTAAAAATCCCGCCGAGGATCCCGCCCATGATGATCAGGGGCATGAAGAGGGGAACGATCGCCCCTGTCAGGCTGTCCCAGAATTCCTTCAGCGTTGCCAGGGGATGCTTGTGACCGTAATTGTGTCTTCGGGCCAGCACGTAGGAGACCATCATCAATCCCAGACCGATCAACACCCCGGGGAGCACTCCCGCCAGAAACAACCCCCCGATGGAGATCGAACCCGACAGGGCATAGATGACCACCGGAATGCTGGGAGGGATGATCGGCCCGATGACCGCTGCCGCCGCGGTGACCGAGGCGGCGAACGTCTTATCGTAGCCGTCCTCCTCCATGGCCGGGATCAGGATGGAGCCCAGCGCGGCAGCGTCGGCGACGGCGGACCCGGAAACACCGGCAAAAAACATGCTGGCCACGACGTTCACGTGGGCCAGCCCTCCCCGGATATGTCCCACCAGAACCGACGCGAAGCGGACAATCTTTTCTGTAATCCCGGCGGCGTTCATCAGGTCTCCGGCAAGGATGAAAAAGGGCACCGCCATCACCGGGAAGGAATCCATCCCGGTGAATATCCGTTGGGGGATCAGATGCAGGGGGACGCTGCCCATGATCAACAAGAAGACCAAACTGGTGAGGGCCAGGCTGAAAGCGACCGGCACACCGGATATCAACGTCACCGCGAAGGTGACCGCCAAGGCGAGGTCCAGCGACATCATGGTGAGCACCTTCCTTTATTCTCTTGCGGATTTAAGGGTTTTTCTGCTCCGGCAAAGCCCTTGATCAGAAGCGCCGCCGCCTGGATCAGGATCAGGAACGCGCCCACCGGCACGGCCAGGTACGGCCAGGTCATCTTGATTTCCATGGCCGGTGAAAACTGGTTAGCCAAAAAATAGCTCAACCGGCCGCCTTCAAAGATGATGACCCCCATCAGTCCGCCGACCGCCATGTGCACCAGCCGCGCCACCCATATTTGTCCCGCGGCGGGGAGCAAACCGGTAAAGAGGTTTACCCCGATGTGCATGCCCTGGCTATAAGCGCCGGCTGAACCGATACACACAATCCAGACCATCAGGTAGCGGGCCAGCTCTTCCGAGAAGCTGAAAGGATCGGTGATGAATGAATAGCGCATAATGACCTGGAGAAATACCATCAGGAACATGATCGCCGCCAGGATAAAAATTGCCCAGAACATGATCTTGTCGAGGTATCGCAGGCCCTTGTCGAGGGACCGCAGCGCATGGGATTGCGTTTGCATGGATCTTCTCCCGCAAGGTCCCGGGGGGCTCACGGGTAAAGCCCCCCGGGTGTTTTGTATCTTGTTTTTCGTTTTTCGGCTATTTATTCAAGGCCGCTTCTTCCTTGGCTACAGCGGCCTGCACCTTCTCGATCCAGCTTGGATCCACCTGGGTCTTCATCCAGTCGATGACCGGTCCCTGGGCGGCCTGCGCGAATGCTTTGCGTTCGGCATCCGTCGGCGCATAGATCTCCATCCCCTTAGCCTTCAGTTCGGAAATTCCCACAGCGGAGCCGAGCTGCTGGATTCCCCTGCCGACGGTTCCGGCCACTACGGCCGCCCGTTTCAGCAGGTTCTGATTTTCCTTGGAGAGGCTCTGGAACAGTTTTTCGTTGATGATGATAAAGTCGGTCCCGTAGGTATGGGCATCCAGGGTCAGGTATTTCTGAACCTCGTAAATCTTGAACGAGAGGATTACCGAAACAGGGTTTTCATGGCCATCCACAACCTTTTGCTGCAGGGCTGAATAAACTTCCGGCCAGGCAATGGGGGTCGGGGTCGCGCCCAGCGATTTGACCATCGTAACATACAGAGGGGTTTCCATGACCCGGAACTTCATGTTCTTCATGTCCGCCGGCAACTTGATCGTATGCTTGGAATTGGTAAAATTTCTGAAGCCGGTTTCCCCGTATGCCAGTACCCGTGTCCCGACGGTTTTGAGGATCTCGCCCGCCAGTTCCCGGCCGAAATCTCCGTCCACGACATTCCAGGCGACCGCTGCCGAGGGAAAGAGGTAAGGAATATCCAACACCATGGCCGGCTTGAAATATCCGGCCATGGCGCCGGAGACCATGCTCATCTGGATGGTCCCCAACTTGGTGGACTCGATCAGCTCACGTTCGCCGCCGAGCTGGCCTGCCGGGAAAAGGTCCACCTGGATGGCGCCGAGGCTTTCCGCTTCCACGATCTCCTTGAAGGCCCGGCCCGCCGCGCCCTTCTTCGAGGTGTAGATATCGACAGGATCAACATGGCCCAGTTTGATGACAACCTTGTCTGCCGCCGGGGAGGACACCGGAATAAAACACACCGTGAGCAAGAACAAAATTACCATGAACACCGTACGCTTCTTCATAACAACCTCCTTTTTGTTGTTTTTGCGTCCGGCAACCATACCCGGTTACCGGGCAATCTGGTTACGCGTTCATCCTATTTCCTCCGCTGATGGCGGAAACACAGCACGGTAGAAATGCCTGCCGCCCTTCTGCGGACCGTCCTGGAGCGCCTTACCCCTCGTCTTCGATCGCCGCTATTTCATTCGGGAATTCTCGATTCTAGCAGGGATCCCAATACAGGCCTCGGTGGCAGAACCTTCAAATCAAGGCCCCCATCAGGGAGGGAAACCCAAAACATACAGGTGCTTGCCGCCATTGAGCGGTCCTTTTAAAATCTGCTCGATCAGCTTGGGATCGTGCTGGGTCATCTGTTCGATGGGTTGCAGCTTGCCGGCCGGAAAGCGCTCTAAAATATCGTCGTGAAGCTTGACCATGTAATCCATAAATTTTTCCACCGAGGGGATCGCCTTTTTAGGGTCGGCCTTGCTGGCCTTTCCCAAGACCCCTTCGGGAAACATCACGCATTCAATGCCGCCGGCGCCTACGTGGCAATGGCCCGGAATGGGATTTCCGTATATGTCGCCGCCGCGATCAATGTGACCCGGCGGCAAGTAACCTTTCACCTCGGTGTCTTCGGCATTTTCCGGCTGGCACATCTCCGGAAACAAGGCCATTGAAACGGACTGCTCGGCCTCGCAGGCATGTTGAAAGGGATTGTCATAGGGGCCGCCGTGGGCCTTGTCCATCAAGGTCTGTCCCATCACGCGCGGGACGTCCACGAAAAAGATCATGGCCGGCACCTGATAGCGTTTGCCGAATTCCTGCAGGGCCGACGGGATGATATACTCCTGGCCGTGCAGACTGATCCAGATCTGCTTGCGAAACCCGGTATTCCAGAATCCGGCGATCATCGCCCGGATATAAGCGGAGAACACGTCGTCCGGAATGACCACCGTGCCCGGCTGGCCCAGATGATGGAACGGATGCGACCCGTAATGAAGCGGTTCCGCCACCGTGCATCCGGTTGCCTTGGCGACCTCCTCGGCCATACGGGTGACGACAAAGGTGTCTTCGCCGAACGGCCCGGCCGATCCATGATTTTCGGTCGAACCGACAGGGACAATCAGGATGTCGTTTTTCTTGAGACGCTCTTCAACGTCTTTTTTGGTCATTGTTTGAAAGTAAATTCCGCCGGGCTTATCCATATGTCCGCCCTTGGGGGGGAGTTGCCATTTGCTCATGATATCTTGACCTCCTTACAGTTAATTGAAATTATTTTCTGTGGCTTGGCAGCTGCGGCGCATAGATCCATATAAATTCAAGATCCCTGTCGCCGGTGTTGACGATTTTATGCATTCCTCCCGGTGGATTATAGACGCAGACGCCGGGCTCAAGAGTGATTTCTTCATTTTCGGTAATAAATTTGCCCTTCCCGGATATGAAAAACATGACTTCTTCTTCCTTCTCATGTTTATGCTCCGGCACCATTCCGCCCGGATGGGTTTTATTGTATCCCACGGCCAGGTTTTGAGACCCCACCGTTTTTTCCGACACCAAAATCCAGGATGTGCGGGGCGGTTCACGCCGTTCGCCCTTGACATTCTTCATGTTGACGACTTTCAGTCCTGACATCTTTTCCCTCCCGAATTGCAATTATGGTATAAACAATCCGCCGTTTATATCCAGTGTGACGCCGGTGATCCAATCGGCCATTGACGACGACAAAAACAAGACCGCGTAGGCGACATCTTCCGGCAAGCCATCTTTTTCGATCACTCTGCCCACATTCCACTTGGCAAACATTTCTTTGGGCACCTGCTTGGTCAGTTCCGTCAGGATCGGTCCGGGCGCGACGGCATTGACATAGATTCCGGAAGGCCCCAGCTCTTTCGCCAGGGAACGGGTCATCCCCATAAGGCCGGCCTTGGATCCGGCATAATCGGCCGCGACACCGGGCCGTCCCGTGCGCGCACCTAACGTTGAAATATTGACGATTTTTCCGCGGCCCTGTTTTTTCATAATCGGGACGATGGCCTTGCACATGATAAAAGCGCCGGTGAGATTGACCTTGATGACCTTTTCGAAATCGGCAACCGTTTTTTGCTCTATGGGAACGTGGTGCAGAATCCCGGCGTTGTTGACCAGAACATCGATCCTTCCGAAAACCTCCATAATCCGGCCAACCGCATCCTGCACCTGCCGCTCGTCAATGATGTCCGCTTGGTAGGCGGCAACCTTGCGGCCGGAGGCGTCGATGGCGGCAGCCCGCTTGCGGCACTCCTCCCCATTGAGGTCCAGCAGAGCGACACTTGCCCCGGCCTTGTAAAAAGCTTCTGCGGTTGCGGCGCCGATACCCCGGGCGCCCCCGGTAATGACCGCGACCTTGTCATGAAAATTGAGTTCCATCGTCTATCTCCCTAAAATTGGTTTTTGATCGGTTTGATCGACCAGATTCTGCTCATTTCAGTCTTTGAAACATCAAATACCGTGTGATGCGGCGGAAGCGGCTCATACCGCATAAACTCCGGAACATCGCATTGATCCGGGCCTATCCCAGCAAGCGTGTTGAACCGTTGTTCATTCTCCAGACAGTCAACGCCCATTTTCTGCACATCCGTGAATGAAAGATTCCAGCCGTAGTGGGCATTGAGCAGTTCTGCAAATAAAAGGGGCTTTTTTACAAACGCCGGACGGATAAAGAGACAGACACCCAGGCTGTCCAAAATGGCTGCGCGCAGCTGGAGCCGTCGGGAGGCCTCCACCTGCCCCTCCGTGCCCCTGGGATCCATGCTGGCAGCCAGTTCCAGGGCGTTTCCGGCCGTATGATCCGCCCCCATGGGCGAAGTGACATAGGTCACGCCGATGCCCTTTAACGAACGCGGATCGTAGGCGGGTATCGCTTGCCCTTTAATAGCGGGTACCCTGCGCACACCGAAAACCTTGCCGGCAATCACAACTCCGCTGCCGATGATCCGGCCTAAAGGAGTTCCGCGCCAGACCTGGCGGATGAGATCTTTGGCGCCTTCGGCATCTCCGAAGGGGAGCACGCCCGCTTCCATGGCGACCCCGATGGCGGCGCCGGTTTCAATGGCGTCGAGCCCCACCTCGTTGCACAGGTCATTGAGTTCGGCAATGGCATCGATGTCATCGATGCCGCAGTTGGATCCCAGCAGCGCGATATTCTCATATTGGATTGAGGCGACCGTGGCCTTTCCCGCGGGGCCCGGAAAAACATTGGAACATTGAATCGTACAGCCCTGGACACAGGGCTGCCCTTTGCGGCCGTCGCCCCCGCGCCGGTCGATGAGCCCGGCGATGGTTTCACCTGAAATCGCGTCGACCTGTTCAAAATGACCGGCCCTGAAGTTTCGGGTGGGTAAAATCCCCAACCGGTCGCACAGCGCCAAAACCGCGGGCGTACCGAATTTATGCCGATTTTCCGTTTTGGGGTCGCTGCGAATGATTTGCGCCAGCTCCTTGCTGGCGGCGCTGAAGGCCTTGCGGTCATGGTTTTTGAGAATCGATGCTACCGTGTCATCAAAGACAATGGCCTTGACGCCTTTAGACCCCATCACGGCCCCCATGCCGCCGCGGCCCGCGAACCGGATTTGAACGCCGGACGTGTCGGTTGTCGCCACACCCGCGCCGGCCATTACCATCTCACCGGCCGGACCGATGCAGATCACCCCGGCATCTTTGCCGAACCGATCCCGCAACATCCGGCAGGTTGCCCGCACAGCAAGATATTTATATTCGGAAGCGGCAACCAGTTCCGCCTTGTCTTTCGTGATTATCAGGACCCTGGTCTCGCGGTTATCAGGCGCATCCTCCAGGACGACCGCTTTAAAGCCGAGGCGGGCCATCTTTTTCCCGGCACTGCCTCCCACGCTTGCCTCTTTCACCCCTCCGGTCAGCGGGCTTTTGCCCCCCACCGAATAGCGGCCAGCGGTGGTCACGTTCGTATTGCCCAGCAAACCGGAGGCAAGAATAAGCTTGTTGGAGCGGCCCAAGGCATCACAGGTCGGCTCCACTTCCTTCAACATGAGATGCGCGATAAGCGAGCGGCCGCCTAAACAGAGCGCTTCCGGCGGGCAGTCCTCGAATCGAATATCACCGCTGCGGGTGTTGACTCTCAAAATCTTGTTCATGACCGGTTTCCCTCTATGCGGAACGATAGATTCTTTTCCTCCAGAAGCAGGTTGATTTTCTCAACCAGCTTGGAATCAACCTCAATTCCCTGCATTCTTGACAGAATTTCCTTTTCAGCTTCGATTTCTCCGGGTAGAAAAATACGATCGACGCCCTTGGCTTTTTTCGAATCGCGGATTGTTCGGGCATAATCAGCGGCTAAGACGCCGAATCGATCAGGCGGCATAAAGCGGGCAATATCGATGGCAATAACCGTAGCGCCCACGCCGGTGGGCCCCTGCGGCTCATGAAACGTGAGAAGATCGGGGCCGTATTTTGAGCCGGACAGCAGGCCGCAAAGGATGTCCACAATCAACGCCAGACCGTAACCCTTGGGTCCCGCAATGGGCTGCACCGTCCCTTTAAGTGCTTCCGAAGGATCGGTTGTGGGCACGCCGGCTGCGTCAAGCGCCCATCCTTCGGGAATTTTTTTGTTCTGGCGCTGGGCGTTCCGGATTTTCCCGCGGGCGACAACGCTGCTGGACATATCCAGCACAATGGGATAGCTGCCGGCAACCGGCACCGCCACGGATAGGGGATTCGTCCCGAAAAGCGCCTCGGCGCCGCCCCACGGCGCGATGGCTGCGGCTGCGTTCGTCATGCAGATGCCGACCATTCCTGCAGCAGCTGCCATCGTTGAGTAATATCCCAAAAAACCGATGTTGTTGGTGTTGCGGACCAATACCACGGCAACGCCCGCTTCCCCTGCCTTGTGAATGCAAAGGTTCATCGCTTCTGCCGCGGCCACCTGCCCCAATCCATTGTTGCCGTCGATGACGCTTGTTGTCTTGTCATCTGTTATTCGTTTCAGCCGGGTCGGCAGGGTCAGCAGGCTGTGCTTGATGCGCTCCGCAATAATGGGAAGGTAAACACATCCGTGCGTGTGGATTCCACGCATATCGGCCTGCAACAAAACGTCGGCCACCAAACGGGCTTCCCGAACTTCCGCCCCCACGGCCATAAGGTATTCCGCTATGGCTGTTTCAAGGTCGGCTGCGGCAAGTTTCACGGCTATTTCTCCACTGCCCCAAGGGCTTGAAATACCTTGTCGAGTTTGTTGAGTTCCATGCTGGTGACGCCTCGGCTGAGCGCTGCCGCTTTATCTGCTTCATTGGCAACGCGGCGGCGGGTTGCTTCCAGCACTTCTTTCATTTTGTTTCGGGGGATGACGACGATTCCGTCCTCGTCCCCGATTACCAGATCTCCGGGGCTGACGATAACTTCCCCAAAAAGAGTGGGATGATTGATCAGACCGAGGTTGCTTTTAACCGTTCCCCGCATGCAGGTCCCGCGGCAGAAAACCGGAAAACCCTTTTCAACGATCTCGACGCCGTCTCTTACGGTTCCATCGATGGCCAGGCCGCCGATTTTTCTTGCCACAGCCGAAGTCGCCATTAAATCGCCGAAATACCCCGCATTGGGGAACCCCCCGGTGGCAGCGACGATGATGTCGCCGGGTTCGGCGATCTGCAGGGCTTTATGCAACATCAAATTGTCATTGGGAAAGCAGAGGACCGTTAAAGCCGGTCCGCATAAACGCATCCCCTTCCCCAGCGGTTTGATGGCCGGGTCAACCGAACCGATACGCCCGGCAGCTTCATAAACCGTTGCGGCGCCGTGCTCATTAAAGGCTTTTAATAAACTTGTCGACGGTCTCTGAAATTTGGTGATGATGTGCGCCATGGCATGATCCTTTCTATGGCAGCGTGAGCCCCAGCACGTATGTTGCTGCGTTGCGCAGGTGATTCTGAACCGCCTTTTCGGCCCTCTCAGGATTCGCTTCCAGGAGGGCGTCAAGGATCTCAATATGTTCAGTCAACATGTTTTCAAATCGCTGCCGGCTAAAACGTCCGCCATAATGTTTGCGGATTCTCTTGATATGGTCCAGCAAGCCAAGATAGGTCTCATGCAGTTTGCGGTTGCCGATGCTTTTCACGATAAACTGATGGACATCTTCCTCTGGCCCCCAGACCGATGCATCTCTTTCGGCCTCCTTGGAAGAAAGTTTCTCAAACTCCTTTCTCACCGCCAGGACTTCTTTTTTGCCGCATATGACTGCCGCCCGTCTGACGGCCCCGCATTCAATAATTTCTCGAATCTCAAAAATTTCCCGGACATCTTGAAGGGTAATGTGCGTGACCGCCGAACCGCGCCCCGGGGTGTTCTCTATTAAATTCTCTCTTTCTAACTGACGCAATGCTTCCCGCACAGGGGTTTTGCTGACACAAAGAACCTTGGCCAGATCATTTTCATTGATCGGAAAGCCGGGAGGCAGGCTCCCATCAAGGATGTCTTTTTTGATCTTGTCATACACTTCTATCTTTTTATTTGGCATGCTGCTCCACCTGAAACGTTTGGGATTTAATTCCGTCAATATATAATTTGATTATTTTTTGAGTATAATCTAAATATATTTTTGTCAAGCATTTTTCTTGAATATTATTTTTAAGATAACAATTATAATTCATTATAATTGTTATGATCCTATTTGAGGAGTGCCAGCCTCTGCCGACCTCTATTCCTTCGACTGCAATTGATTGCAAAACACTGTTTTTATTGCTTTTTCAATGTCTTATCGCCCTGCTGCGAATGGATGTTAACCAGGCTACCATACCGAAGTGGAAAGTTCGTTCGGCATCTAAATCAGGGGGCAAATAGAGATATCCGGGGCAAGCGTATTGATAGGGAACGTTTGATGGGAGGTTGAACAGGGGAACAGGATAACAGTTCGGCAAGATTTCGCGATCTGGACGGTTCAATCCGGCGGTGGCTTTCTCAGCGCGCCGGCTCGCGCCCTTAAAAAGCGATAGGCCATAGCGTCCGCCGGCAATCTTTATGTGATGAAAACCCGGGGGATAAAACACACGCCCCTGCCGCAAGCGGTTGCATGCTTCGCGGATTTTATCAAGCAGACCAACCTGTCAGCGCTTGCTGATTTCCTGAAGGATTTCCCTGACGAGGTTGCCGTCGGCCAGCTTGCCGTAGTGCTTCATGATCGTGCCCATGGCCTGCATGGGGTTTTTAAATTTTGCAAAATCGACATTTGCCTTAATCCAGTTTTCGATTTCAGGCCTTGCGGCCATCCGCGGCAGATAGGATTCAAGGATTTCAAGATAGCGCGACGTTTCCGCCTTTGTCAGCTCCAGGACAGTTTTCTCGGATTTCACCAGCGACCGGATGACATCCTGGATATCTTCGTCCGTAATTTCTTCCGGCTTTTTGGGGCGTGTCGTTTTTTTGCCGCTTTCCAGCGTGATGGGAACCGTCAGTTTGGGAAATTCCGCCATGATCTGACGGACGGTATTTTTAAGATCATTATCCTTATTGATCATCGCGGATTTAAGATCCGCTTTGAGTTTTTCAAGCAGTGACATGAGTATCGTTTCCTTTCCGGTTATAAATGTTAATGGCACTTTCAATGTGCGTTATTATTAATAAGTACGCCTCGATACAGGCATGCTGTTTGATTTTTAAGCGTCGCCCGGTTTGACAGGAAATCGGGCCGCCGGCAAGGTTCCGTCAGCTTGCGGTTTCAGGTTATATGAACGGTCACGGCATGTTCTTCTACGCCGTTGGCTCCATACCCCAGAACATTCCAGGATGATTTCATGGGTTGCCGGCTGCCGTTTATGTCCGTTGCCCTTGCCCTCAGGGTATAATCCCCGCGCGCTGTTACCTCCCAGACATATTGCCACTGTCTCCAGGCATACGGTTCGTGCGGGCCGATAAATGTCGCCGGCGTCCATGTCTGCCCGTTATCCGTTGAAATATCCACCCGGTCGACATCGATTTCTCCGGCATAGGCGGCGCCCAGGATGACAACCGCCCCGGGAGACAGAATTTCATCTTTTTCAGGCCAGGTGATGATCGACTTTAATTTAATGCCGGTCACCACCTCACCGGATTTGGGCGCTTGGCCTTTCTGGAAAACCCGGTAGACGGAATCCATGAAAAATCCTTCATGGGGCTGGGCCAGCGCCGTTATGTTGTGGAGCCACTTGACGCAATTGGCCCCGGTCCATCCCAGCGCCAGTCCCCTTAAGGGAAATCCATGCTTGACCGGCAGCGGTTCTCCATTCATCTCATAGGCCAGCAGGGTGGAAGACATTGCCTTTTCAACGGGTATGCTGCGGATAAATTTGATTCCGGCGGAACCCATGGGTCTGTCAAACCCCTCAAAACCGACATGCCTCGCTGTTTCCTTCATACCGGCCTTTTTTAGAATGTCTTTCAGCCAAACGCCGCCCCAAACCGCGTTGCCGACACCGCCGACAGTCCAGGGGTTCCCCCGCGCCTTTTCTTTTAAAAGCGACCGACCGTTGCCGGAGCATTCCAGGGTATCGGCCACAATGGCTTTCGGCATCCTTAAAATCTCATCAAACCCGAACCGGGTTTCCCGAAGCACTTCTCCTGTAACCGTCAATTCCCATTCGCTGAGCGCAACCGGTTCCTTAATGATTTCGCCCTGATTACGATCAAAGAAGACGGAATTGGCCGTGATCCAGGAGCGCAGGTACTCATTCGCAGTTTCGGCGTTGAGGGGCCTTTCACTCATGATGCGCATCTTATCTTTCATCGCTTCCTCATTTTCTTCCCCGGCGGTTCAGAAATCCGGGCGAGGCTTACTATAGCCCATCTCAAAAAAAGATTTAAAGGCATCCATCTGTGTGAAAAGAAAACTGGCGATCTGCCTGTCAGGTTAAATAATTTACGCTTTTAAAGTCAAGCGGTTTCAACTGAAATTGGCGCGATCTTCTTTCATGATAATCGCATAAATTTGAAATGCGCTTGACAGGGATGGCGGGGTGGTATAGAAAAATTAGCTGTAATAATTTTAAAGTGTTATGTAAATTCCGCATCAATGCACGGCTGTTGACAGATAAGGATGCAACCATGAACGGCGCTCATGTTTTAGTTCAAATGTTGAGAGAACATAAGGTTGAATTCATTTTCGGAGTCCCCGGAGACACCAGTCTTCAGCTTTATGAAGCACTTTACGATGCAGGGAAGGCAATTCGCCATATCATGGCCCGGGATGAACGCTCGGCGTCTTTTATGGCCGATGCCTACGCACGCCTTTCGCACAGACCCGGCATCTGCGAATGCCCCAGCGGCGCCGGCGCCCTTTATTCCGTGCCGGGTGTGGCCGAGGCCAATGCGAGCTCGATACCCGTGATCCTGATAACCTCGGACATACCCCTGTCCGGCGAAGGCAAGAAAACAATCACGGAGCTCGACACGCAAAGTCTCTTCGAATCCATCACCAAGTGGTCCAGCGTAATCAAACAGGTTGAAAAAATCCCTGAAACCATCCGCCGCGCTTTCCGGATCGCCACCACCGGTCGCCCGGGGGCGGTTCACCTTGCCTTTCCCCAGGAAGTTCTTGGCGGCAACTTCATCTCAGGCGACAAAGAAATTTACTCGGATCCGGAATGCAGCGTTTACCCGGCTTACCGCTGCCGCGGAAGCCTGAACGTTCTGCAAAAACTGGCGGACTTTCTGATTGAAGCCCAAAGACCCGTCATCATCGCAGGCGGCGGCGCAAACCATTCCCAGGCCGGCCAAAATATCATCGGTCTTGCCGAATGGCTGCAGGCGCCTGTGGTAACCACGATATCCGGGCAGGGAATTATGCCCGACGATCACCCGCTGGCATTGGGCGTCATCGGTGACAACGGTTTTCATCCCCATGCAAACCAGGCGGTGGAAGAAGGCGATGTCCTGCTCTATATCGGTTGTAAAATGGGGTCGGTATCCACCATCAAGTGGACGCTGCCCACATTGAAAGCCAGTCGAAAAATATTACAGATTGATCTGGATCCCGAACTTTTATCCAATAATTATCGAAACACCCTGAGCGTGGCCGGAGATGCCCGTCTGGTTCTGGAAGACCTGCTGGCGATTCTTCGCGCCTATGGAAAAACCCGAAATCCTTCTTCTTGGGCGGATGATCTAAACCGTTCGAGGGCCCGGTTCTGGAAAGAGTCCGACAACTTGTTCCGTTCAGAAGCACTGCCCGTCAAACCGCACCGAATCATTGCCGCTCTGAACAAAAGGCTGCCGTCGCCCGCTATCGTTGTTGCCGACGCCGGCACGCCGACCCCCTATATTACCCGCTTTCTGAAACTGGGGGGAAACGGCTCACGGTTTATTATCCCCCGGGCCTATGGCGGCCTCGGCTACGCCATTCCGGCCATGGTCGGGGCTCATATGGCCCGGCCGGAAGCACGCCTGGTGGGTTTGTTCGGCGACGGGAGCCTGGGAATGTCAGCAGGCGAGCTGGAAACACTGGTGCGGCTTAAAACACCGGCCGTCCTGATTCATTTTAATAATGGCTCCTTCGGCTGGATTAAGGCGCTGCAGGCCCTTCATACCAACGGTAAATTTTTCTCCGTCGACTTTACCGCCGGGCATCCGAGCCGGGTTGCGGAAGGATTCGGCATGAAAGCCTTTCATGTAAGCACCCCGGCGGAACTGGACGATACGCTCGACGCAGCGTTCAGCAGCGACGAACCTGTTTTTCTCGATATTATAACCGAATCGGAAGTCAAAGAACTGCCGCCGGTGCATTCCTGGCATCAGGCCGCTATCAAATTAGGCAAATCGACATGACAGCTCTTTTACCAACGCGTGCATGAATATATAGGCATACCGGCTGATTTGGAGGCCGTCGGTTTCATCATGTCTATCCAGTTATGCGCGTCTTCATTTTATAAAGGAGAAAAAAGTCCATGAAAGTTATTATTGTCGGCGGAGGATGGTCCGGCTGTGCGGCCGCCCTATCGGCCCAAAAACAGGGGGCCCAGGTTACGTTAATCGAACGGACCGATATGCTGCTGGGCACCGGCCTGGTGGGCGGCATTATGCGCAACAACGGCCGCTACACGGCCACTGAGGAAATGATCGCCATGGGCGGCGGCGAAATTTTTCAACTGACCGACCAGAATTCCCTGCACCGCAATTTTGATTTTCCGGGGCACCGGCATGCCTCATTATACAACGTGGCCACCATGGAACCGGTCATCCGGCGTTTTCTGCTGCAAAAGGGAATTACCCTTCAGCTTTCCACCCGCATTACCGATGTGGAAATGTCGGGAAGCCGAATCAAAAAAATCACCGGCAAAAACAAAACGGAAGAATGCTCCCTTGCCGGAGACGCTTTTATCGACACTACCGGCACCGCCGGGCCTCCGGCCAACTGTAACAAATACGGCAACGGCTGCGCCATGTGTATTTTGCGCTGTCACTCTTTCGGCGGCCGCGTCAGCCTGGCCGCCAAGGCTGGGGCAAAGGAAATGGTCGGCAAAAAGGGCGACCGGATCGGCGCCATGAGCGGTTCGTGCAAATTGCTCAAAGAATCTCTCTCAATTGAAATCCAGAACGAATTAAACAAAACGGGCGTGGCCGTCATCCCCATTCCGCCATCCAGAATCATCAAGGGCAAGCTCGCCCTGAAAGCCTGCCAGCAATACGCCCTTCCGGAATTTGAAAACAACATCGTTTTGCTGGATACCGGACATGCCAAGCTGATGTCTCCCTTCTTTCCCCTGGACGCGCTGCGGGAAATACCCGGCTTTGAAAACGCACGTTATGAGGATCCTTACGCCGGCGGCTTGGGCAATTCCATCCGCTATGTCGGCATGGCGCCGCGGGATGACACCCTCAAGGTAGAGGGCATCGAAAACCTTTTCTGCGGCGGAGAAAAGGCCGGGTTGCTGGTGGGACATACCGAGGCGATCTGTACCGGCACCCTGGCCGGTTATAATGCCGTAAAACATATCAGAAAAGAAAAACCCCTGATCCTGTCGGCCGAGCTGGCGGTGGGCGATGCTATCCAGTATGTTCGAACCCAGATGAAAACCGAGGCAGGCCTTGGTTTAAAATACACTTTTTCCGGTTCGGTGTTCCTGGAGCGCATGAAGATGAAAGGGCTTTATACGACGGATGTAAAGGAGATTTCCAAACGGGTTGACAAAACCGGCCTGGCTGAAATTTTCAGCAAAACCTGAACAGGTCCCGTATCATTTTGGCATGACGATTTATCCTATCGTATTCTTTCTGATCATCAGTCATATCGGCCTTAAAAGCAGCCGGGTTCTGATCACCCTATATGCGATCGAACTTGGTGCCGACAGCTTCATTGTCGGAATCTTAATTGCGCTTTACGGCTTTTTCCCAGTATTTCTGGCGGTATTTGCCGGAAAGACTTCCGACCGGTTTGGATTTCGCTACCCGATCTTTTCGGGCCAGATGGGGGTTGCCCTGGGCTTGCTGCTCCCCTACCTTTTACCACGCCTGGCGACCCTTTTTGCTTCCGCGGCCATCATCGGCGCCTCTTTTATTTTTTGCCAGATTTCCTTTCACAACCTGATCGGTTCTCTGGACACTGCCGAAATGCGCACGCGCAATTACAGCATCATGAGCCTGGGCGCATCGATTTCAGGTTCGATCTGCCCCCTGATCGCTGGGTTTTTCATCGACCACTTCGGTCATGTGTTAACGTATCTTTACCTGTTCATCATCGCCATTGCTGCGGGGTTAACTTTTTTATTCTTTTTTAAAGATGTTTCCCGGATTGCCCACAAAACGGAAAAACACCATAAGAAAAACGTTGCGGACCTTTTAAAAAACAAACCACTGCGGCAGATACTGATCACCAGCGGGATTGTCATTGCCGGTGTTGACCTTTTTTCTTTTTATTTCCCCATTTACGGGCACAGCATCGGCTTCTCCGCAACCCTGATCGGCATCGTTTTAAGCCTGTATGCGGCGGCGGCCTTTGTCATCCGAATCATTATGCCCGTTATCGTTCGGAAGTATAATGAAGAAACCGTCTTGACCGCCTCCCTGCTGCTGTCGGGGATGACGTTTCTGTTGTTTCCTTTCTTTAAACACGTTGCCGTCCTGTCAATCATCTCGTTTATTCTGGGACTTGGATTGGGGTGCGGCCAGCCGCTTGCGATCATGCTGACCTACAACCTGGCGCCGGACGGCCGCTCAGGGGAAGCGTTGGGCATGCGCATTACCGTCAACAAATTTATCCAGATTTCGGTTCCCGTCATTTTCGGCTCCATCGGCAGCATGTTCGGACTGCTTCCGGTATTCTGGTCAAATGCCCTGCTGTTGATGGGCGGCGGCTATGTAAACTGGGGTCGGGCAAAAAATCAATCCGGCTGGCAGCAATAAACAACCGCAAGGCGGAGAAAACCCGCCGCCTTGCGGTTGTTACAGATTTCAATCGATCACTGGCATTATCGAAAAAACGCCTGACGGGAAGCCAGGCTATTTGATCCCGTATGCCTCTTTGAGTTTCGCCACGATTTCCGGAGAAAGTTCCATGTGACCCTTGGCCCAATCCTCCACTTCTTTCCACTCTACGAAGTCCATGGCCTTGTCCGCCTTTTTGGCAATGGCCAACGCTTCCGGATCTTTGCAGGCTTTTTCAAAAGCCTCCCGCAAAATTTTCAGGCGGTCCTCAGGAATGCCCGGCGGGCCGGCGAACGGACGCCCCACCAGCTGGATGCCGCGAAGCAACTTGGCGACGGGCTTCTGGCTGTCTTTTTTCAGAACATCTTCGATAAACGGTACATCTTTTAATTCAGGCGGTTTTTCTCTGCCCACCAGCAAGACGGCGCGGCCCTCGCCGCCGGTGATAATTGCGCTGCGGCTGCCGACCGAACCCCAGATGCCGTCGGCTTCGCCGCGGATCAGCGCCATTTCCATCTCGGCCCCGGAATAACCGGTGGAAATCGAATAATTACTCTGCCCCAGGGCCTGATAGAGCATCAGCGGATTGACATAAGAAACCGATCCCAGGCCTTCGGCCGCCAGCCGGATCTTGTCGGCCTTGAGAACGTCATCAATATTCTTGAACATTTTCGGGTTGACAATATAGGCATACAACTCGGTGCAGGGCGATCCCAGCCAGCTCATCTTGGTGAAGTCGAACTTAACGCCTTTTGAGCCCACCACCTGGGTCAGTCCGACGGCACGGTTAAAGGTGCCGATGGTCAAGCCGTTGGGCTTTGATTTATACAAGGTGTTGACGCCGATGATATGCCCGCCGCCCGGAATGTTTTTAACAATAAAAGTACTTCCCGGAAGGTATTTCTGCATGTATTGGGCAACTATCCGTGCATACCAGTCATACCCCCCCCCCGGTTTGGTGCTGACAATTACGGTAATAACCTTGCCATCATAAAACGGTGCGGCGTCACTTGCAGCTGCAGCGGCCAGCGTCATCATCAAAACCAGCGAAATAATCAGTGTAAGTTTCCTCATAATCCCCCCCTTTGATGGTTAATATGTTGCCGAGTCCTGTGCAAAACGCTTCCTTTTTGCCCGATCTCAGCGCGGCCCCGTGGAATGCCCGTCCATGAGCCCTTTGATTAAAGTTTCAACGGGATAAAACGTATTCATTCGGGCAAACGCATCCCGCCGTGCGGAATCGCCGTTCTTGAAGCCCCACAAAATCGAACGTTTTTCAAAGGCCTTTTGGACTAAAAGATTCTGCCGATTATTGAAACGTATGATTGAAACGGAAATCTTATAATCATTCAGTGCAAATGCATTTTATGAAGATAATGAGGGAATACCAAAAAGGCCGCCAGCCTTTATAGCTATAATATATCTATAAACAGACAAAACAGTCAACAATAAAAATTTTCGGGCACATGAATATACGCCTCCGCCAAAAGGATGGCCGGTCTTAAATGGGCATTCCCCGTTCGTGTTCGCCAGGTCCTTAAATACTTGAGGGGGCGGGGAGATTCATTACGAATGCATATGGGGTGAGCCATTGTTACTTTATCTTTTTTTTGTTGGGAGACAACATTTGAAAAACGCCCCAAGCCCTGAAATGCTTAGAAGCCGTTTCAAAACCCCATCTGAGGCCTGATAGCTGCGTTGCAAGCCTCTTCAGAATGCTCACAACCTCCCATGGTTGCTGCGCTTTTTCATCGGCTTGCGCCTTGCTCTCAGACCTGATCCGAGGTTTTGAAACGGCTTCTATGCACCCAGCGTTCTTAACCGACTGAACTGTATCAGATAATTATATGGCCCCACCTCCACGGATCGATCTTTTTTAAACCCGTGCGGCCTGACCAGCGCTTCAACTTCTTCCGCCGCAAGCCTTACATCCACGGAAGGACCGGGGGGGCCGGAAATTTTTTTAAATTCGATAACGATCAGGCGTCCTTCTTGTTTCAACACCCGGGCGGCCTCCTTCAGCGCTCCTTCGGCATCCTGAGTCTGGAGCATGTCATGGAGCGCGGTTGCCAGCAGGCAGACATCAACACTTTCATTTTCTATTGCACCACAGGCGCCGGCAGCGGTGACGATTGCCCGGATATTCAAAAACCCCCGCACTTGCGCCTGCCGGCGGAGGGTCTCGATCCCCTCCTGCCACAAATCAACGGCATAAATCCTGCCGTAGGCGCCGACATGTTCGGCGGCTGCAAGGGAATACGCCCCGCTGCCGCAGGCCATGTCGAGAAAGATACTGTTTTCCTCAAGCCCCAACACCTTGAACACCATTTTGGAGTCAATCAGGTCGAAGCTGCTTTTGCCCGCCCCCTTCGGTTTTGAAATATTCGTTTGCGTCACCGCTTCCTCCTGAAATGTCTTTCCGAATTTTTATCCCGCAACAGGTCAACCTGTTTACTGCTGATGCCGTCGCTGATCTTTCATCCGCTCAGGTTGCAGATATTGGGCGTCGAAGTCGGCAATAATCCCCCGGCACAACTGCCTGATGGCGGTATCGGTATCGGCCCGCAACCAGCTGCTTTTAACTTCAACCAGTTGTTTCGATTTCAAGGCCTCCAGGGCTGCAGGTGTCGACCCCTCTTTTTCCAGAACCGTGATGATGGATCGAACAACCGGTTCCGGGACCGGCTCCATAATGACAGTTGAAATAGCCACGCCGGTCCGTTTGCCTTCGGCGGTAAGCAGTTCCACGCCGGTAACGGCAAGGTGCCAGTCAAAATTCTTGTCCGTTAATATGACATCCCCCAGTTTTTTCAAATCGATCGCCATAAAGTCCATGATCTGCCGGTGGATACGCTCGGCAGCGATTACCGAAAGCCGCACCCGGGCCCTATAGCCCTTTTCTTTTTGCTCCCCGTCAGCCGTTCCCGGAATCATTCCAAACAAAAGGATAACGATCACTAGGGTCATCCCGATCCTTTTTGCTTTCATACCGTGAGCTCCCTATTGTTAGAGAAATTGAGTTGTCCGACCCCGGGGACTATGCTATATAAAACGCATTATATTATTTTTCGATTCCGGATCTTTAATAAAACCGTTTTCATCGGTATGCCGCCAAAAACGACTTTCGCTATTGACACCGTCGCAATTCAAAAGCCGCATAAGGAGAGGAACCATGATTTATATTGGAAATTTTCTGCACCTGACCAACCAGGAAGAATCCTTGGAGACGGAACGCCGACACGGCGAATTCAATCTGATAGTCCAGGCCGACAGCCGCGATGACGCCATTGCAATGTTCAAAGATCGAATCCTGAAGCAGAGAGAAATCAGCGGGTTCTTTGGAGGCGACTGCTCCATCTATTTTGTTGAACTCCTTGAACTTGAAAAAATCCCTGAGGCGGATGCAATGATACTAAACTTCAAATCCATCGCCGGAGATCCCCTGATGCCCTTTATCGCCTGTTCGGTTCCAACGGAACAAACCGATGCCTGCAGAATATTCGACTGGAATAACAAGGAACTCGCAGTGGACGGCAACAACAACAAGCTTTTTCTGACATTCAAAAAAAATCAATAATCATGCCTGTGTATAAACCCCGCATGCCGGAAAAGCGCTAATGATCAGACTCGGCTATGCCTGTATCAACACGCAGCTGCCCTCAGCCAGTAGAACCTGCCGGTTAATAAATGCATCCGAAGAAAACATCCTGAGCCTGGCCCGCCGGAACCTGGGCGCCCTCAAGCATATTCTGCTCTGGAACCGGGAAAATGGAATCGGGCTGTTTCGAATATCCTCGGAAACCATTCCTTTCGGCTCGCATCCAGTTAACCGCCTGCCGTGGCGGCAATTGCTTAAACCCGAACTTTTTGAGCTGGGCCGCCTGATAAAAAAATTCAACCTGCGGGTCTCCATGCACCCGGGCCAGTTCACCGTGCTCAACTCAATCCGCGAAACGGTGGTGGCCGCAAGTATCGCCGAACTGGAATATCATGCCGGACTGCTGGACGCGTTTTCCCTGGGTGCCGATCATAAAATTATTCTTCACCTGGGCGGCGCCTACGGCGACAAGCAAAACGCCATAAAGCGGTTTGTCGATAATTTTAAATTACTGTCTCCATCAGTACAAAAACGGCTGGTTGTTGAAAATGACGAAAAAAATTTTACGGCTGAGGATGCCTTAACCGTGGCAAAAGCGCTTCACATTCCGATGGTACTGGATGTCTTTCATCACCGCTGCAACCCCTCCTTCCAGAAGCTGGAACTTGTTCGGATCCTTGAAAGCATCGGCCCGACCTGGCGGTTGCAGGACGGCCCGCAGAAGATTCATTATTCCAACCAGCAAAAGGGAAAGCCTGCGGGCAGCCATTCCCAAACAATCGATGTCGGCGAATTCAAGCGGTTTTACCGGCATATCCGGCAGCTGCCCCTGGATATCATGCTGGAAGTCAAAAACAAAGAGCAGTCCGTGCTGGAACTATACCGCCGGATCCCCTCGCTGCAAATCAGGTTTTAAAAACCTTTTTTATCGCCCGTTTCCCGGGCGCCCCGGCTGAAGGGCTGCTTCGGCTTACCCCCTTATCCCGGCACCGTGGGGCTTAGGCCGTTTGCCTCAAGCGCTTTTATTACAGCTTATCCTCCACCGACTTGATTTTACTTTTCAGGCGGCCGCCGGGGCCTTGACGGTAATCGACCCGTAAACTCAAGTTTATCCGGCCGCAGTCTTTTTTCAGCTCTGCAAAACAATCGTTGATCACGGCCATCGCTTCCTCCCATTCCCCTTCGATGCTTGTGCTCATGGGCCCAAAGCGGTAAGGCAGTCCGCTTTCCCTGACAATTTTAACCGCCCTGGCGACATAAGGGCTCAAACTGGTTCCCTTGTCCATGGGGAAAATGGAAAATTCAATAATCGCGCTCATATCGTCCTCCCTGTGATTCAAGACTCGGGGGGGCTTGATCCTTTAATCGGGGACACCCCCTGAATACCTGTGAATTCATAACTGTTGGATACCTATAGGCTTATAAATGACACCATACCAGAAAAGCACCTTGCATGGAATCACTTTATCAATTGGCGCTGTCGTTTAAACAGTTCGCACACGTTTGACACGGAATTCTGCCTATTGATCTGGATAATTTAGGTATTATATTTTTCTTACCATAAATTGTTCATTACAATGCAACTGAGGCAAGGCATCATGAGACAGAACAAAATCATATCCATTCGGTTGTTTAGCGGCTTATCTGTTTTTCTTTTATTTGCCACACTAGCCGCCTGTAGCGCAGGTTTCTTTACTTATAATGGATTAGTGGTAAATGAGGACAAGCTGATCCTCCTGGACAGCGGCGGCCCCCATGACGGCAGCTGGCAAACCGATGATCTGGCGGTGATGTATCGCTATACCCGGTCAGGAGACAAAATGACGTTTTCCGGAGATATCCGTTTTGCCGACCGCTTGAAATACAATTACAGAACCTTGAGCAATTTTGATCTCTGGGTGCACCTCATCAATTCCGAAAATAAAATCGCCGGCGACAGGAATCTGTCTCCTTACCGTTACTATACCGAAATCGATAAAATACCTTTTAATCAAACCATTGATTTGCCCCCCGGCATCAAAGCCATCAGTTTCAGTTATTCCGGCAGGGCCAGCGAAGGCGGCAATAACATGGATGACCAGGCTAACGGCGGAATTCACCTGGATTTCTGGAAAGTCCCCAACGGCTAATTGACCCCGAATCCCTGAACCTATTCTCCCGGCTTGACACAACAGCACGTTTTCTATATTATACGTCTGTCCCATAAATCAACTATCTGCGTAATTTCAAAATGTTATACCTTGAAAAACAACCAGCGGCGTGATCCTGTTGCCGGCATCCGCCTTATCGGCAACAATCTGTATCTTGTTTCTGTTTGTGGAATGTAAATGTATCGACGCACCTTTCTCAAAATCGCAGGACTGGGAAGTGTTGCCGTTGCAGCAGGCTGCTCCGAACCTGAAAAAACCCTCTATTCACTGGTTCAGGCCCCTGACGATATGGTCACCGGTAAACCGTCCTGGTACGCGTCCACCTGCCGGGAGTGTCCGGCCGGCTGCGGCATTCTTGCCAAAAACCGGGAGGGCCGCGTCGTCAAGATCGAAGGCAATCCGCAGCATCCCATCAACCGGGGCAAGATCTGCATGCGGGGCCAGGCGGCCCTGCAGGGGATCTACAATCCCGACCGCCTTAAAACTCCGTTGCTGAAAGAAAACAATCAATGGCGCAAACTTTCATTTGCTGAAGCCCAGAGACTCCTGAAAGAAAAGGCAGCGGCAGCATCCCAAAAGGGCCGGGGGCGAATCGGCATGATCACCGAAATGGCTGGAGCAAACCTGCTGTCGCTTCTTTCTCAAGCCCTGAAAAGCTGGGGCTCCCCGCCGCCCCTGGTATTTGAGCCTTTTGCCTATGAATCCCTGAAAGCCGCCAACCATCGCGTCCTGGGTGTTGACGGCTTGCCCTCTTACCGGATGGAACAGGCTGATTTTCTGCTTTCCTTTGGCGCCGATTTTCTTGAAACCTGGCTCTCTCCGGTTGAGTACGGCATCAAATTTAAACAAATGCATTCGGTTAAGGACGGCCGCAAAAACCTTTTTTATCATGTCGGTCCGTATCAGTCTCTCACGGGCGCCAATGCCGATGTTTGGCTCCCCTGCAATCCCGGAAGCGAAGCCGCCCTGGCCATGAGTCTTGTCCATGAAAGCATGCTGCGGGGAAAGGGGGCTGGGCTTTCAGAAGAGCTTCAAAAAATCGTTGCGGCCACGGCCTTGCCTTTTACCGGGGAAAGCGCAGCGCAGCTTGCCGGCATTTCTATTGAGCAATACCGGCTGCTGCTCGACCGCGTGACGGCATCCCGCCGGCCGCTGATACTGGGGACCGGTTCCGGCTCGGCATCAAAAAACAGCCTTCAAACCAACATGGCCGCAAACTTGCTGAACCTTGTCCTGAACCCGGATCTGGAACTTTTTGATTTTAACAATCGCCACTCTATCGAAATCGCCGACAGCCGGGAGTCGGTTTTAAAGTTTTTCAATGCGGTGGACGCAGGGGGAATCGATCTTCTCCTTTTAAATAATGTCAATCCGGTATTCGCCCTGCCGCCCCGGCATCAAATCGACATGATCCTGCAAAAGGACGCCCTTTTTGTGGTGAGTTTTTCCAGCTTTCTGGATGAAACCACGCAATCGGCCGATCTGATCCTGCCGACCCGCCTGCCTTTGGAAACCTGGGATGCATACTCCGGAAAGCTTGAAATTATTTCCATGCTTCAGCCAGCCATGGGAAGATTGACGGACGCGCCGCATCTTGGCGATGTTTTTTTAAACATCGCTTCTTCAATAAATGCTCCCATTCCTCCTGAGTCGAGCTATAAAGAGTATCTTTATTCTTCCTTTATTGAAAAGCGGCTTGCCAAAAGCGCAAGCGACTGGGTGCTGGCATTAAGGGCCGGGGGATATTTCGAAGCTTCTTCGCGCGGCGAATCTGTTCGGCCGAAGTTCGCAAAATCCCTTTCGGATGATTTTAAGAACCTGTCGCCGCCCGCTGAAACAGGGCTTACATTTATTGCCGCACCCTCTTTACGGTTTTATGACGGAAGGGGCGCCAACAGGCCCTGGCTCTGTGAAATCCCGGATTCCCTTACCCAGATCGCCTGGCAAACGCCGGTGCGCATGCATCCGCAAACCCTCAAGCAGTTCGGGCTCCGGCAAGAGGATATCGTTCATATTCAAAGCCGCTGGGGATCGCTGGAAGCCCCTGTTTATGAGACCCACAGCGTCAAACCCGGTGTGCTGGTGATGGAAATCGGCCAGGGGCATGCAAACTACGGCCGCTATGCCCAAGGCGCCGGTGTGGACCCCTGCCGGATCCTCCCCGATGATCCGAATGCGCCGGACGGCGGGCCTTTACTGGCCGTTTCACCGGTGGCGATCAAAGCGACCGGCCGCCGGCTGAAACTGGCCCACCTGGACGGCAGCCGTTTTCAACACGGCCGCCGCATTGCCCAAGCGATCGCGTTGAAAGATCTGACAACCGGACCGTCCCGCGCCAAGCCGGGGGTCACCCTGGAAGATTTTCCCCTGACCCTGCCGATCCCGGAAGGGTATGACCCTAAACGCGATATATATCCCCCCCATGACCATGACACCTACCGCTGGTCCATGGTGGTGGACCTTGACAAGTGCATCGGCTGCAACGCCTGCGCGGCCGCATGCTATGCGGAAAACAATCTCGGCGTTGTGGGATTGGAACAGGTTCGCAGAGGCCGTGAAATGTCCTGGATCCGGGTGGAGCGTTATCTCGACGCCAATCATCCGGATAAAACCCTCTTTCTGCCCATGCTGTGCCAGCATTGCGATAATGCCCCCTGCGAGTCCGTCTGTCCGGTCTATGCCCCGCATCACTCCAACGAGGGGCTTAACAACCAGATCTACAACCGCTGTATCGGCACACGCTTCTGCTCCCAGAACTGCCCTTACAAGGTCCGGCGATTCAACTGGTATGCCTGGGAGTTTCCATCGCCGTTGAACCTCCAGCTTAACCCCGACGTCACTGCCCGCAGCAAGGGAGTTATGGAAAAGTGCTCTTTCTGCGTTCAGAGAATCAAATTCGCGCACGGAGTCGCCAAAGATGAAGGCCGTCCGATCCGCGACGGCGAGGTCCAGCCTGCATGCCTGCAGGCTTGCCCTACCGGAGCGCTGACATTCGGCAACTTGATGGATCCCCGCAGCCGGGTCCGAAAACTGGCGGCGGACCCGCGGGCTTACCAGGTGCTGGGGTATTTAAACACCAAACCGGCGGTTATTTATTTGAAGAAAGTATTACCGGAAATATAGATCATGACGATTGACAGTGCTTCCCCTAAACTGACCTATGCCAACATCGACCAGACGGTGCTGGACACCCTGCGCCCGGCCACGCGCCCTTACTGGATCACCGTCGCCCTGCTCTTTCTGGGCGTTCTGCTGGGCGCGGCCTGCTGGCTGTATCAGATCTTTATCGGCATCGGCGTAGGCGGCCAGAACAATCCGGTGGCCTGGGGCACCTATCTGATCAACTTCGTCTTCTGGGTCGGTATTGCCCATTCCGGCACCCTGATATCGGCCATTCTGCATCTGTTCCGGGCCGGCTGGCGCAATCCCATCGCCCGGGCCGCAGAAACCATGACGGTATTTGCGGTATGCACGGCCGGACTGTTTCCGTTTATTCACCTGGGACGCGTCTGGGTGGTGTATTACATGCTGCCGTTTCCCAACCAGCGGGGGCTCTGGCCGAATTTTCTTTCCCCCCTGATGTTCGATGTCATCGCCATCAGCACCTATCTCATCGTCAGCTCCCTGTTCTGGTACACCGGCATGCTGCCCGATCTCGCCACGGTGCGGGACCGCGCCGGGGGTTTCCGCAAAAAGATATTTACGATTCTCTCCCTGGGCTGGACCGGCGAGCATGAACACTGGCGGCATTTTTCACGCACCTACCTTTTTTTTGCAGCCCTGGCGACGCCGCTGGTGATTTCGGTCCACAGCGTCGTTTCATGGGACTTTGCCCTGGGGATCGTTCCCGGCTGGCACACCACCATCTTTGCCCCCTACTTTGTCGCCGGCGCCATTCACTCGGGCCTGGCGATGGTCCTGACGCTGATGATTCCATTGCGCAAAATATTTCACTACGAAAAGATCATCACCCTCTCGGTCCTTGAAAACGTCGCCAAAACCATCGTCTTCACCGGACTCATTGTCGGTTTTGCCTACGGCACGGAGTATTTCATGGCCTGGTACAGCCATAACATTGTGGAACTGGAGACTTTCCGATGGCGCGCCCTTGGTGACTACCGTATCCCGTTCTGGATCATGGTGACCTGCAACACCGTCATCCCGCTGCTGTTCTTCTTTCAGAAGATTCGCACCACTGTTTTCTGGCTTTTCGGCATCTCCATCGTCGTCAACATCGGCATGTGGTTTGAACGCTTCGTCATCATCATCGGCAGCGTCGCCCACGACTTTATCCCTCATGCCTGGGGTTTGTACCGGCCGACAGCCGTTGAATTCGGTATCATGCTGGGCAGCTTCTGCCTGTTCTTTTTTCTTTTCGTACTCTTTGTCAAGCATCTGCCGTCGGTGTCCATGACGGAAATAAAGGAAACCGTTTCCGCAGGAGAAAACCATGCCGGCTGAACATCACGTAATGGGCCTGTTTACGGAGGAAAGTCGGGCGGCTGCCGCAGCCGCGAAATTGCGAGAGTCGCCCTGGCCGCTGTTGAAAGTTCACAGTCCGGTCCCGGGACACAACCTGGCGCAGGCCCTCGATTCCCCCAAAAGCAGGGTCGGTTATTTTACCCTTTGCGGGGGCATTATCGGATTTATCAGCGGGTTCGCGCTGGCGATTTTCACGGCCACCCGCTGGAGCCTGATTGTCAGCGGCAAGCCTGTAACGGCCCTGATACCTTTTTTCATCGTGGGGTTTGAGTGTACCATTCTGTTTGCCGTCATCGGCAACGTTATCGGCATGCTGACCCTCACCGGCCTGCCGCGTTACGACAACCTGCGGTATTACGATCCGCGCTGCTCCGGTTCCCATTTCGGCATACTGGCTTCCTGCCGGGCGGACGGACTGGATGGCTTGACCGATTTTTTTAAAGAACAGGGGGCCGAGGTGAAGGTGTTTGATTGAAACATGCTAGGGTCATCCGCCGCCTCATCCGGCGGAACTGAAAATTAAAAGGTGAAAAAGATGTCAGGAATCAGGGGCCGGCGATCGGGAAACATGTCGGTTCCTGACACCCGATCCCGACTCCTGAGATAGCGCCATGCCTACAAGCCATAAAGACATATTGGGGTTGAAAAAGAAAAGACTGTTCATCTTCTCTGCCGTACTGGCCGTAATCGGCCTGGTCGCCTTTTTCTTCGCATTGCTGGGTCAAAACCCCCAAAGGGCCTGGCAGGCCTATCTGATCAATTTTCTGATCTGGTCCGGCATCGCCCAGGGTGCGTTCCTTTTTTCAGCCGTCATGCACACCGTCAAGGCGCGCTGGAGCGGGCCCCTGTCCAGTGCGGCCGAATCCTTCAGCGCCTTTTTCCCGATTTCCTTCATCCTTTTTCTGCTCCTCTTTCTGGGCAAAGCGCATGTTTTTCCCTGGCTGCACCAGGACCTGCACGGCAAAGAAGTCTGGCTCAATCTGCCGCTGTTGTTTGTCCGGGATCTGCTGGGCCTTGTCATTCTCTATGGGGTTGGATTTGCCTACCTTTATTATGCCCTCGGTTCTAAAATCGGATCGCAGCCGCCCCGGGGAAAAATCCGCACTTTCCTTCACAAACACTGGACGCGCCTTGATCCACAGAACTGCCGAAGCAGAAAGTCGATTTTCGGCATTCTCTACCTGCTGGCGTTTGCCCTGGTCTTATCACTGCTGGGATACGACCTGGTCATGAGCATGGACCCGCACTGGTACTCCACCCTCTTCGGCGCGTATACATTCGTAAAGGCCTTTTACATCGGGCTGGGAGGGCTGATCATTCTGGCATGGCTGCTGCACCTTAAGGCTGAAAACAGGTTCGGGCTGCAGCTCTCCGACTTTCATGACATCGGCAAGCTGTTTTTCGCTTTCTGCCTGGTGTGGGCCGATTTTTTCTACGTCCAGCTCGTGGTGATCTGGTATGGAAACATTCCGGAGCTGACCGGTTATGTCATTGAACGCACCCTGACGCCGCCCTGGAACACGCTGGCATGGACCGTTTTTATTGTCTGCTTTATCCTTCCGTTTCTGCTGCTCCTCAACAAGAAGCTTAAAACAAAACCCTGGGCCATGATACCCCTGTGCTGCCTCGTTATTGCGGGAATCTGGCTGGAGCATCTGCTGCTGCTGGGACCGGCCTTCAGCCATGATAGCGATCAGCTGCCCTTGAATGTGACCGACGGCTTGATCAGTCTGGGATTTTTAGGCCTCCTGCTGGTCGCCGTTGCTTTTTTCCTGAAACTGTTTCCGGAGCTGGGCCGGGTTGAAAAACGCGAGGTGATGGAATGGAAATAATGACGGCCATCACCCTGCTGACCCTGCTGTTGGTGGCGGGGGTGCTTCTGCTGAAAACGGGCAGACTGGCGGCATTGTTATCCAGCATCCATAATTTTTTTATTGCGGCGCGTTCCAACAGGCTTTTGCTGCTGGCGGGGGGGGCGTGTTTACTTTTTACCGTAATGTTTCTGTACTGGTTCTACCGGCCGCCCGGATGGAACATCGGACCGGAGCAGCCCATTGCCTTCAGCCACCGACTGCACGCCGGCGTCAAACAGATTCAGTGCCGGTTTTGCCATCCCTACGTGGACCGCTCCCTTTTCCCGGGAATTCCCCCGGTTGAAAAATGCCTGTATTGCCACAACTATATCATTGCCGGGCATCCCCAGATTCTGAAGGAACACAACTATTTCAAGACCGGCACGCCGCTGCCGTGGCGCAAGGTCAACTATCTGGCCGAGCACGTGGTATTCAACCACGAACGGCATATCAAAAAGGAAATCGAATGCCGGCAGTGCCACGGACCAGTTGAAACCATGGACCGCATCAAGGGCGAGTATTTCAGAATGCAATTTTGCATCACCTGCCACCAGCAGAAAAAAGCGAACCTCGGCTGCTGGCTGGCCTGTCATAGCTAAAGGAGAATCCGTTGACGGACACCTCGACATTATTATTGCCGCAGCAACACTTGACCGCCAAGGGGTTTTGCATCACCTCCGCCTCCTGGTTGGTCATTGCAACCCTTGCGGGGCTTCTGGGGGCAACCGAACTGATCGCGCCGGATCTGACCACCGGCATCGATTGGCTCGTATTCGGCCGAATCCGGCCAATTCATATCAACCTGGTCCTTTTCGGCTTTGTGACCCCGGGGCTCCTGGCAGCGGCATTTTATTACTTCCCACGCCTGCTTCGAACCGAACTCTTCAGTGAAAAGCTGGGGATCACGACGGTCATCGTCTGGAACATCACCCTGGTCGCCGTTGTGGTGAGCCTGGCGTTGGGATACACCCAAGGCCGCGAATATGCTGAAATGATCTGGCCCATCGATGTCATGATCGTCGCCGCCTTTGCGCTGGTGTTCATCAACCTGACCATGACGGTAAAAAGGCGCCGCGAACCGATTTTGTATGTATCCATCTGGTATGTCCTGGCGGCCACTGTTTTGACCGCCGCTACCTACGCCCTGGGCAATGTGATCTGGCGTCCGGACAGCGGCGCACTGGTGGGCATTCCCGACGCCATCCTTCTCTGGTTTTACGGGCACAATGTCTTCGGACTGCTGCTCACGCCGCTTGCCGCCGGTGCGACCTATTATATTATTCCCCGGGCCTGCCGTGCTCCGCTATACAGCCATACCCTTTCGCTGCTGGGCTTCTGGGCGCTGATTGTGGTCTATACCCATATCGGGACCCATCACCTGTTGCAGGTGCCGGTCCCCACCTGGCTCAAGGTCATCGCCATCGTGGACAGTGTCGCCATGGTCATCCCGGTCATGGCGTTTCTCCTGAATATCTGGTTCACCGCCCAAGGCCGGCTCGGAGAAATCCATGCCGACATCGGCGCCAAGTTCGTTTTCACCGGGACCATCATGTATTTTTTTGTCAGCATTCAGGGGTCCATGATGTCGTTGCCCCAGGTACAAAGGGTGACGCACTTCAACAACTGGGTGGTGGGGCATGCCCATATCGGGGTGTTGGGTTTTGCCGGAATGATCGCGCTGGGCGGCCTTTACTATATCCTACCAAAGATAACGAACCGCCCGCTTTACAGCAGATTTCTGGCGGATCTGCAATACTGGCTGATTTTAATAGGCGTGGTGGGATTCACCGTCGTTTTGACAATCGCCGGCCTGATTCAGGGATCGGCCTGGCTCAACGGCGAAACGGTTTACCGGCTGCTGGCTGAAATCCATCCCTACTATGTCGTCAGGGCCTCCCTGGGTCTGATGGTATTTGTCGGTGCACTTCTTGGTCTCTATAACATTCTGCAGACCCTGTACGGCAAACCCGGAGAAACGCCATGAAGATGACCATGAAAACCGTAATTCTGGGAAGCCTGCTGATCCTGGCGGTCATTGTTTTTATGGTTGTTTTTATACCCTATACCAACCGGGATGAAACCCCTTCGGAAATCTTCCGGACCCGGGTCCGGGAAGAATCCGTCGGACGCGCCATCTATATCGCCAACGGCTGCGTGTACTGCCACAGCCAGTCCATCCGTTCCATTGACTGGGGTCTGGGGGCGGAGCGAATCGCCCAGGCCGGGGATTATGTGGCGGACCATCCGATCCTGCTGGGATCCCAGCGAACCGGCCCAGACCTGTCCCAAGAGGGCGGGGAACACCCCGACGACTGGCATATCGCCCATTTTATGAATCCGCGCTATACCCGGCCGAATTCCATCATGCCGACGTTTAGCTTTCTCAGCAGGGAAAAAATGGCTGTGCTCACCCGCTATGTTCAAAGCCTCGGCCTGCTGCAGGCGGACCGACGCATGGATCGTCAGCGTTTCTGGAAGCAGGAAGCCCTCCGGGCCTATGAAGCCGGACCTGATGCCAACGTCAAATGGCTGAACGATCAGATCCCCCGGGGGTGGCGGGATGTTCCCAATCCCTACCCCACCAGCCCGGCCGGCCTTGCACGGGGGCATAAGATCTATCAGGATTTCTGCCTGGGCTGTCACGGTCCGGTGGGAGACGGCATGGGCCCGGCCCAGCCCTGGATTTATCCGCCCCCCTTTAATTTTACCCTGTTAAAGGGGCGCGAAATATCCGGCGGGATCCTTTATTATCAGATCATGAACGGCATCACCGGCACGGCCATGCCGTACTTCAAACGGGAGCTTGAGTCTGAAAAAATATGGGATGTCGGCAATTACGTGGCCGTTTATTTTATCAACGAAAGTGACGCCAACAAAGAACCTAAGGGGATTGATGCAGCCTATGAACCGTAATTAGGCAAATAGGCTGAAGACTGAAGTCTTTTAGACTCGTCTCAGTCAGAACTTAACCTTCAGCCTTCAGCCTAAATACCTGCATCGTGGTTAATTTGTTTAAATAAGTCAAAATGGTCGTTGATAGTTTTATCCGAGCAAGGGAGAAAGGCATGTATTTCCCCTATTTCATCACCTATATCACCGTGGGTTTTATCATCAGCCTGACGGTTTTTATCTGGGCGCTGAAACACAATCAGTTCAAGGACCAGGGCCGGGCCCGGTTTCTGCCGCTGGAAAATGAAAAGGTTGTCGACGCCGCCCCGCTTACCGGAATCAGCCGGTTTGAATTATTCGGTTTGCTGCTGCTGGCCTGCGCCGGACTTCTGGCCAGTGCCGCCGTCCTTGTTTTTGCGCTGCTGGCCGGCGCAACGCCCTAACAGCCGCGGGAGGAAACGCGTATGCGGTATTTTGCCCTGCTCAATCTGCAGCATGTCGTTCTGTATATTTTTCCGACGTTGATTTTCATCGTCGTCTTGGGGCTGGCGCTTGCAAAATCTTATTATAAAAGTGCCGATTCGCCGGACAGACTGATAAAGGTCCATGGCCGTTATCCGGACGACCTTGAAGACAAAGATGCGCCCTTTCCGGTTGCGCTCACGCTGATTATCGTTGGAACGGCGGTTTGGGCCGTCTTGTACATACTGTTCACCGGCCTGATGGGAGTACAAATCTAAATGGAAACGCGATCAACGGAACTCGCCGCAGTTAAAACCTGGATCCTGGTCTTGCTGCTGGCGCTGTTTGTCCTAGTGAAAGGATTTTTTGCTTTTTCCGTCGTGGGCGATCTGGGTCAGCCCGCCTGGGATTACCGGCCGGTCAATGACGTTCCCGGTGAGTCCGCTTACGCCGTTTACGGCGTGATGCCCTTTCCACAGCATGTCAGGGGCGCTGGGGGGGAATAAATGAAAAAAGTTCTCACAGCTGTCGTCATATTGATGGTCTTTAGCCTGGGGGCCTATCATGTCCTTATGAAGATAGACAACGATTTCACATACGGCCGGATGCGGGAAACACCTTCGGTCCGGCCCCATGAAGAACCGCTTTTGCGGATGGAAAGCGGAATCGTGCCGGCCGGCGACGGCGAAGCGGTTTACCGAGAGATTCCCGGCGATCAGCTGCACTCGCCGTTACAGACGACAGCAGAGGTCGTCAAGCAGGGTGAAACACTCTATTTTACCTTCTGTTCCCAGTGCCATGGTAAACACCACGACGGCAACGGCACGGTGGGGCAAAGCTTTGCGCCCCTGCCGGGAGACCTGCGCAGCGCCAAGGTCCAGGCGCTCCCGAATGGCGTTCTGTTTAAGGAAATCAGTTTCGGCATCCCCCGGGGCCGGCAGCCTCCCCTTGCCACCACCATTGCGGCAGCGGACCGCTGGCGAATCATTGCATATGTAAAATCGTTGGGGATCCGCAAGTGAATCTCATACCCGCATAAGGTGACCCCTTGAAAGGGGGTTAGAATGCGATTCTCGTGATCAAATTCGAAATCCGAAGCACGAAATCCTAAACAAATACGAATGATGAAAATCCAAATAACCAAAATATCACGCGCCTCATTTTCGATCGCAAAGTTTGGCCATTTGAGAATTCGGATTTTGAAGTTGTTTCGAATTTCAAAGGATTCGTTTTTGACCGGATCGGTAGAATATGTTCGGATCCCCCCACCTTAGGCTGAGGGTTCTGATCGAAACGAAGGAGTCCATTACATCATAGACACTACCGCTATCCAATCTGAAAGGAAGATACTATCCGCCAGCTGCGATCTTTGCGGTCTGCCCCTGCGTCGCGCACCCATCCCTCTTGACTTGTCTTCGAAAAATTACCGCTTTTGCTGCCCGGGGTGCCGGCAGGTCTTCAGTCTCCTGCTGGAATCAACCGGTTCGGATGACCCGGCGGCATTCAGGGAAACCGAACTTTTTCAAAAATGCCGTGAAATCGGCATTATCCCGCAATCCGAAGACGATCTGATTGATCAAGGTCAGCTCCTGCCGGCCGGGAAAGCTCGAACAAAATCAATCGGCGCTCCTGCTGCTTCCCGGCAATCAACTCAACCTCAAGCGGCTTTGAGCCTCTCACTTAAAGTAGACAACATGTGGTGCCCGGCCTGTGCATGGGTGATTGAGGTCTATTTAAAGAAAACCTCCGGTATCATTTCTGCCAATTGTAATTTTTCAACCGATTTTCTGCGGATTGATTATGATCCAGTTGCAACCACTCCGGACAATATTGTGAATACCATTCAAACCCTGGGTTACCGCACGCATCGACCCGGGGAAAAGAACACGGCCGACAGGCGCTCTGATTTTATCCGATTCGGTATCTGCGCCTTTCTGACCGCCAACGTCATGATGCTGTCCTTTGCGCTCTATTCCGGATTTTTCAGCGCGTTGTCTTCTGATGCGGTGCATCATTTATCTTGGCCGATAAGTTTCATGGCAGCAATTGTCTTCTTCTACGGCGGAATCAATATATACAAAAAGGCCCTGGCCGGATTTGGCGCCGCCGCATTCGGCCTGGAAACCCTCGTTTCCATCGGCGCGGCCAGCGCTTTTATATTCAGTATCGTCAACCTGATAAACGGCAGCATTCACCTCTACTTCGATACCACCTGCATGCTGATCACGATGGTTCTGTTGGGAAAGCTGCTTGAAAAAAACGCCAAATACAGCGTTCAGGCAGACATCGACAATTTCTTTTCACTGCGCCCGTCCAAGGTCAAAATCTGTTCGAGCCAGTTTCCCTCCGGCCGATACGTGACTGCGGCCCAGCTGAAAGCAGGAGATGTATTCCTGGCAACGGAAAACGAAATCCTTGCTGCAGATGGGATAGTCCTGGGGGGAAAGGGGGCCGTGGATGAGTCTACGCTTACAGGCGAAGTCGAGCCCATCCATGTTAAATCCGGTGATCGCGTCCGCAGCGGCACCAGGATATCACTGGGCAGTTTGCGCATCAAGGCCGAAAGCGTCGGCGCAGATTCTATTCTCGGTCAGATGATAACAATTATGGAACAGGCCCTCTTGGCCAGAACTCCCCTTGAAGGGAAAACTAACCGGGTCCTGCGCCTGTTTGTGCCCGTGGTCCTGTTGCTGGCGATTTCCACCGCCGCAGGCTGTCTCCTGGCCGGCATTTCATTTGAAAACGCCCTGGTTCGCATGGTCACCGTACTGGTTATCGCCTGCCCCTGCTCCCTGGGTATCGCCATCCCCCTGACCCGCGCGGCCGGTATCTCCCTGGCCGCAAAAACCGGAATTCTTGTCCGTAATTTTCGCGGCATTGAAAAAGCCGGTCAGATATCTGCCGTTGTATTTGATAAAACCGGAACCCTGACCCATGGCCGCTGGGAGCTGCTGGAGTTGGTCGTCATAGCGCCGTTCACATCCGCGCAGGTGATGTCGATAGCGGCTTCTCTGGAAAAAGATTCAGATCACTACATCGCTGCGGAAATCCGGCGCTATGCTGAGGAACATCATATCCCCCCAGCTGATCTGAAGGGTATTTCTCATTATGAAAATGGGATCGGCGGCAGGCACAACGATGCAGAGGTGAAGATCGGATCAAGCGATTTTCTGAAAAACGAAATTGCAGCTGCCTCCGACGGCCGTCTATATAGTTTAGCCCCCACTACCGTTCGCTCTTTTGTTTATATGGGTATCGGGGGTAACCTTTGTGCCATATTCATTTTTGGCGATAAAATTAAATCGGGCGCGATTGATGCTGTCCGTCAGCTGAATATGAGAGGGATCAAAACCTATCTGGTTTCCGGCGACGGCGTTGAAACTACCAAAATCGTCGCCGGCAGCCTGGGGGTACTCGACTCCTTTGGCGGGATGCTCCCCCAACAGAAAGCCGACTTTGTCGAAAAGCTTCAAAAATCCGGTTTGCGGGTTGCCATGGTCGGCGACGGCATCAATGACGCCCCGGCCCTGATTCAGGCGGATCTATCGGTTGCGGTTCATTCCGGACGCCATCTGGGTCGGGAAGTCGCCGACGTTACGCTGATGCGCAGCGCCCCCCCGCAGATGATCGAATTTTTTGGTCTTGCCGGGCGAATCAACTCAAAAATATCCCAGAACCTCATATTTTCATTCCTTTATAACACCGGCAGCATCCCCCTTGCCATGACCGGCCTGCTCAATCCTTTTATTGCCGTAAGTGCGATGCTACTGAGCAGTTTGAGCGTCATCGGCAACACCCTGCTGATGATCAAAAGCTATCCGGCGGCAAGATCCGAAGCCCCCCTCTCTGCAAAGTCCTATTAGGTGCATTATTCAAAAGTTCAGCGTCCCGTCGGAGAGTCGCCTGTTAAAAGGATTGAAGTTTTCCCGCCTTATGATATATATAGCGCCCATTTAACCCGGATGTTTCATGAAAATTTTTCAGCAAGTTTTAAAAAGATCGTGATAATACTCGGTTAGATTCAGAATTGAGGTCAAAACAAGCGCTTCACTTTGTTACCTCAATTGCAAAAGGCAAATACCTGAAAATTTTTCACTCTGTGGGCAAAATCCATTCGCCCATTTGCTGCGTTATCAAGGGGTTGCGGTACGCGAAGTTCAGCTGCACCCTGGAGTGCCTTGCAAATGAACGAATCGATTTCGTGATATATCCGGGTTAAGGAACTGAATCTGGCGAAATCCGATATATGAATATGAAAGGAAATAGGCCGCTGATTTGCTGACCGGTTCAACCTTTGCGCTACTGTGCGCCCTGTCGTTCGCGTTTGCCGCAATTGCAACCCGTCGGGCCGTTGTCAATGGGCCAGCGCTCATGCACGGCGTCTTTATCTCAATCCTGGTTTCACTCCCTTTCTTTCTTATCATCCTGATGGCTGCCGGTCAGGTTGGAAGTCTTTTCGGCTTCACCCTGAGCGGCTATATCTGGTTGTCCTCAGCCGGCATTATTCATTTTGTCACCGGTCGCTGGATGTTTTTTAAAGGCGTCCAATATACGGGCGCCAACTTCACTTCGATCCTTCGCAGAATCGATTCACTGGTTGCCCTGCTGCTGGGGGTTGTCCTATTAGGGGAACCGCTGGGCGCCCGGCTCGTTGCCGGGATAGTGCTCACCGTTTTCGGCGTGATTGCTACCAGCCTGAATCCGAAAACGACGCGCAGCAACCCGACACCATTTTTAAATCTGTCCCCCAAAGCGCTTTTTTTCGGGTTGGGTACGGGCGTATTATGGGGCGTCACCCCGGTAATGATGAAAGTCGGCCTCCAGGGGGCCGATGCGCCGGTCGCCGGCGCATTCATATCATTTTTCGCCGCCACCGCGGCGTTGAGCTTTTCGCTGGCAAACCCGGGCAGAAGGAAATCCTTTTCACAACTCTCATGGAAAATTATCGGCCTATATTGTATGGTGGGCATTCTGGCCGGAATTGCCAACCTGTTTCGCTTCCTCGCCCTGAACCTTTCCCCGGCCAGCGTGGTTACGCCGCTGCTTTCAACCACGCCGGTTTTTCTGGTGGGCCTGTCCTTTATTTTGAACCGAAAACTGGAGCTGTTTAATCTGCCGGTTATTGTTGGTACGATTGCCGTAGTCATCGGCGCCATTCTTCTGGTATAAACCGATATGTCGAACTCAACCACTTATTATATCCTATGATCGGCTCTGTCTTTGCACTTCTGTCGGCCGTCTCTTTTGCGCTGAACGCAATCTTTCTTCGCCGCGCGGTTATAAAAGTCGCCGATGTCAGCGTCGGCATCCTGATCAGCGTCCCCATGGCGGTACCGCTTCTGCTGCTGATCATTGCATCGAGCGGTCAGATCCAGAGCCTGCTGGATTTTAGCTGGCAGGGTTATGTCTGGCTTTCACTGGCGGGAATCGTTCATTTTGTGATCGGCCGCACCTTAAATTACAGATGCATCCAGCTGGTGGGTGCAAATATCGCCAACATTCTCAGCCGTTCGGATATCCTCATATCCGTTGTGATCGGCATTACGGCGCTGCGGGAACCCTTCAGCTGGGGGCTGGGCGTCGGTGTCCTGCTGATTTTATCAGGAATCATACTGACCGGTTTAAACTCCCAGCGAACTCAAGCATCATGCGAATCGCTTTCCCGGATTCCGGCCCGGGCTTTTGCCTTAGGACTCGGGGCGGGGGTGTCCTGGGGGATTGCCCCCATCCTGGTCAAATTAGGACTTGACGGGACCGGATCCCCTGTCGCCGGCGCCTGTATTTCGTTTACAGCAGCAACGGCCGCGTTAAGCCTTTCGCTGCTGAATCAGCGACCACGGGCGGCCATTATGGCGACATCCGCAAGGGCCGCCGGTTTATTTTTCATGGCCGGACTCCTGAGCTTTGCTGCAAATTTTGTCCGTTATCTTGCGCTGAAGCTGGCGCCGGCCAGCGTGGTGACGCCCCTGGCTTCGACCGTTCCTGTATTTGTACTGGTTTTTTCGTTTGCTTTTAACCGCAAACTGGAGATGTTCAATACCCGCGTGGTGATCGGCACAATTGCCGTCGTTATCGGAACGCTATTTCTGGTCTGAAAGAACCGCAAAAATGAAGATTGAAAATCATTCTGAAACCGTTTCAACCGGCGCCGCCGGCTTCCGGCAGGGCAGCTATCTGATTTTGACCTGTTTTTTCTTTTCGCACGCTACGTTTCATTTCATGGCACAAAGCTTTTCCGTCATGCTGCCGGTCGTTAAAACCAGTTTTCAAATCACCCCTATCCAGGTGGGCGCCATTATGACAGCCCATAACCTGGCGGCAGGCATTTCGTCTCTCCCGGGGGGCGTCCTGTCCGATTTCCTGCGCCGGTATCAGGCCCTGCTGTTGGCGGTCTGTATGTTGGTTTTTGGGCTCGGCTGGCTGCTGATCAGCTTTGCGCCGTTTTACGGTCTGGTGATCGCTGGAACGATCATCCTGTCCATGGCCGGTTCGATCTGGCACCTGCCCTCCATGGCGGAACTCGGCTTTCAGTTTTCAAATCATCGCGGCGTTGCCCTTGCGATTCACGGCGCCGGCGGCAGCGTAGGAGATGTAATCGGGCCTGTCTTGACGGGTCTGCTCCTTGGCTTTATTTCATGGCGCAGCACCTTGTCGATATATTTCATCGTTCCGCTGATCATGGCTTTCTGGATTTATTGGTCCTTTATTATAATCGCAAGAACAAAAACAAAAGCTCCGGAAACCCTCATTCTTAAAAAGCCTGATTTTAAAGAACAGATGATCGTGACAAAAGACATTCTGAAACGAACCCATATCTGGCGGGTAAATATTGTGGCCGGGCTCCGCGGCATGTGCTTTACGGTCCTGGTCACGTTTTTGCCCCTCTTTATGAAAGAGCAGCTCGGTTTTTCTTCAGAATCCATCGGTTTTCATTTCGGCCTGTTGTGGACACTCGGCGTGGTATTCAGCCCGCTGCAGGGCCACCTTTCCGACCGCTGGGGCCGAAAACTGGTGCTGGTGCCAACGCTGCTGTACTCATCCCTGATCATTATCCTGCTGGCTTTTTTTGGCAAAGGCGCAATGTTTACAGTCTTGCTCATCCTTCTGGGGCTCAGCGTCCGCAGCGACTACTCCATTGTGTCTGCAACCATTCTCGACATCGCCGGCGACCGGGTGGTCACAACCATTCTCGGTTTTCTGTCCACGACCCGCTTTCTGATGGGGTCCGTTGCTCCTTTAATCGCCGGCGCACTCTATCAATACAGCGGCATGCGCGCCACCCTGCTGTTTGTTGCGGCGCTCTTTGCCTGTTCCGCATTTGTATTTTCCAGCATCGATATGACCAGAAAGGCTTGAAATAATAATACTCACCATTATTTTATGTTTTTATGACTGTGTAAAAAACGCTTTCCATAATTAGTGTTTGTAACGAATAAAAATTCAAAGGAGAAAAAACTGATGGGAAAACAGAAAAACGACGATCCCTCAACGGCACCTTCAGGACCAGGCGATGAAGGAGAAATTATCTTCGGCTCAGGGGCCGATGGGATGAGCACGGGGACCGCCAGGCTGGCAATTGATAAAAAACTGCGCAAGCAGCTTCTGGAAAATTACGACTTGATTGAATTGATCAACAAAGGTCGTTATTATGCCGCAAAAGCATGCAGCAAAGACAACCTCTGGTTTTATGAGCTGCTGATCGATAAGCAGTCCGGAAACATACAGGTCGTCAGCAAAACAAAGAAAAACGTGTGAACCGACGATCCGGGATCAGAATTTGAATACAGATAGGCTATCGGATAAGGAACGGCCGATAATGAACTGGCAAATAAATTTTACTTAACCGCATTTACGGACGATGCGCATCTGAATCCCACATCAACAAATGCTTCCCACGGATACCGGTAACTTTTAGATTCCTTCCCGGTGCCCAACAGTTTATTGGCGATCAGGCTTTTATGCGGTTTCGAATCTATGATTTCTCCTTTCCGTACCATGACCGCTTCAGTCAGAATCACCCACTCCCTGGGAATGTTTTTACTGTATATCTGAACGCCCGAATCGACAACCGGCTTTTGAGGCAGTGTTTCATCAACCACTTTTTTCTGGTCGGACGGACGTAGTCGTGTATTCTCACCGCCCGGTGCCGGGATCGCCATATGGGGGTGGCCCTCTAAGGATACAGGCGCGTCGGCGTTAGAAACCGGTGCTTCATCTACAAATAAATTATTTGCAGCTGCATAGTCCCACTCGAATTCCGTCAGCAGGCGTTTCCCATAATAGTCCGCATATGCATGGGCGCCGTGCCAGGTAACCCTGACAACCGGATAGGCGGCGAACTCGGCTTTTCGCAACAAAAACCGGTTTTGTTCATACAGGATCTGTTCAGTGGGTTCAGACCCGCTGCCCAAATACAACAGAATACGGTCCTGCTGCCTGACAATCCCATCGCTAATGGTCAGTGTTTCCTTTACAGCATTAAGAAACTCAATGAAGTGATGATTCGTCACCTTGGTTTCATCCATGTAAAAAGGAGGGACCTCGACAGTGCTATGTTCCGGTCTTTCCAAATCTTTGGAGGTAACCGTCACCCTGCCGCCGGGTACTAGACGCATCAAAATCCCATCCTTGCCCCGAATGGTCGGAACCGGCGCCTGGGTTGTTCCCGAGGATGACTGAAAAGTATCTTCAATGGCCGGCGGCGTCTTCTGCACGGCAGTCAATACACTATCCTTTTTACCCGTTAAATGCCACAGAACCATTGACAACACAGACACCACGGCAATGATGATCCCGGCCCAGATAAAACCGGGTCGTGTTAGAAATGAAAATCGCCCCGGCTTTTGAAAAGACTGCGATGAGGTCGTTTGTGATAAAATTTGCAGGGCTTCCTGAATCAGGGTATTAAACTCCCCGATCGTTTGGGGCCGCCGCCCCTTTTCTTCTGCGGTTGCATCCTGAATGATCCGGTCTAATTTCTGGAAAAAAGGTGTTTCCGCATGGGGCAAGCGGACACTTTTAAATGGCATCGTCTCCCGGGTTATCTTGCCTGAAACCGCCTCAAACAGGATCTTGCCCAATGAATAGATATCACTCTGCTGATCCGCCTTTTTAAAGTCAAAAAAATGTTCGGGGGACATATAGGCCGGGGTCCCCTTGACATCTACGGACTGGGTAACGGGCTTCAACCAACTGGAGCGGGCAATGCCGAAATCGGCTATCTTGGGGATGTTGCCGTCCAGCAGCACGTTTTCAGGTTTTAAATCGCGGTGAATAATGTCATGGTCATGAATGGCTTCAACGCCGTTCAGCAGCGGTAAAAAGTATTCTTCAAGCCATTCTTTTGCCAGGTTTTCTTCAGGGTAAAATCCCTCTTCCGACATCGTATACCGCAGGGTCGCCCCGGGAATAAATTCCATAACGATATATTCAACGGTAAAACTTTTTCCATCTTTTGTGACTGTTTCGGATCCATAATCGTAGATTTGCAGCACATTGGGATGCCGGATACGAGCCATGGCCTGGACCTCGCGCCTGAACCGCTGACAGGCGTTTTCAATCTCTACCGTATCCTCTTCAAATGACTGCAGCAATTCCTGTGATATTACCTTGATGGCCACGTCGCGTTTGAGGTTTAACTGATGGGCACGGTAGACCTCCCCCATGGCGCCTTTGCCGATTAATTCAATGACGACCCACTTCTCATTGAGAATAAATCCGGTTTTTAAGATGCTGTTTGCAGGGGGATTCATCATGGAGGGGGTCCCGATTTCCGGCACAAGTTGAAGTTTATTTCTATTATAACCTTTCATCATATTTTATATTCAAATTATCTCGGGTCAAGTTAAAAGGATGGCACCCTGAAAATATATCAGCCGGAGTAAGATCCGATTGTGCCATCCGAATTCTTATAAACTCTCTAGTTGTTCCCTAAACGGCAGAATTCGTTCTTGGGGTTGTGATCAGCTGTTTCGGGGATAATAGCGACCTTATGCAGGGCACCAATCACTTGGACTATGATCGGAGAGAGTCGGTTTTGAACTGACATTTTTCTAGAATAAAAAAACACCAAAACAAATCCGAGTGAAAAACCGACGAATCCGAACAGGGGTGATGCGACCGTTTCACTCAGACAGAGCGGTTTGCCGACAACCGGCCCGAACAAGGCGCCCGCCAGCAGCCCCAGCACCGGTACCAAGTAAAGAACCGCCGCGCTTTTAAGCAGCGTTTCGGTCTTGATGCTTACAGTTACCAGATCGCCGACTCTGGCGCCGGCCGCATTTACGGCCCTGGTCTCAATTTGGGCATGCGTCAGGCATGAATGGCAATTCTGTGTTGTTTGACAACTGCTGCAGGTCCCAGTCCGTTCCGTAATCACCCGCGCCCATCCGTTTCTTTCTATTCCGATAACCTTTCCGATTGTTTGTGCCATGTTACCATCTTCCTTTCATAAGTCATAAAATCTTCATTCTTCACCCGGCTGTTATACCTTAATGCCTACATAGTGGTATAGCAAATCCCGTGCCGATTTTATATTAACAAAAGTATCTTACTGTTATCATTTGTTTTATATTAAATTTCAGTTTTGTTATTTAATTTTTAAATGCTGACAATTAAACAGGTGGGTATTAAATACACAGGCGGCCTGCCGGCAGGAAACAATAGTGAATCCTAATTACCCCAATTCCTTATCGGGAAAGTGGGCCTTCAAAGGCAACATTAAAATCTTCTATCTAAAATAAGGTATTAAGTTGCCGGCTCACATGTTGCTCAGTGCGATCGAGCGATACGTAATTGAATACATACCTAGTCAGCGGCGGGTACAATGGAAGCTGAACTTGATCAGATGAAAGATCATACCCGCATCGGAGGGGAAATTTTAGGAAGAGCCAATCAGATTATTAAAACAAAGGCCGGAAAAGACAGCTATCTCGCCCTATCCCGCGATATCGCCTTATATCATCATGAAAAGTGGGACGGCAGCGGTTATCCCATCGGACTCACTACGATATATTCATTTAAACCTTAACAGGCCGCAGCGATTTCTCCCTCGTATCCGATATGATCCTGGTCCTGGCGGCAAATCAAGCGGCTGAACCATCCGCGACTTCCCGACGATGACGCGCCATTTCTGGCAGGCTGTTAACTTTCTATTCAATTTTTGCCTTATACAGGCGCAGGCTGTTGGAGACCACGGAGATGCTGCTCATGGCCATTGCCAGGGCCGCCAGGATGGGGTGAAGCTGTTTTACTGCCATGGGAAAAAACGCAAAGGGTGCCAGAACACCGGCCGCCACCGGGATCAAGACCACGTTGTAAAAGAATGCCAGAAAAAGATTCTGCCGGATGGTATGCATGGTTTTGCGGCTGAGGGCGATGGCTTTGGAAACCCCCGTCAGGCTGCCGCTTGAAAGGATCACGTCACCGGATTCGATGGCCACATCCGTACCGGTGCCGATGGCGATGCCGATATCGGCCTGAGCCAGCGCCGGCGCATCGTTAATGCCGTCTCCCACCATGCCGACGGTTTCATTGTTTTCCTGGAGTTCCCTGATCTTCAGGGATTTTTCCTCCGGCCGCACTTCCGCGAAAATCGCATCGATGCGAACCTGCGAGGCGATGGCGCGGGCGGTCTGAATGTTGTCGCCGGTGAGCATCACCACCTTTAGATTTTGATCATGCAATTGTCTGATGGCCTCTGCGGATTCAGGCTTCAGCATATCCGAAACCGATATCAGGCCCGAAAGCGCGCCCTCCCGGGCAAGGACCATCACGGTCTTTCCTTCATTCTGCAGAGTGCGGATTTTCTCCCTGGCCTTGCTGATGTCGATGCTTAACTCCTCGAACCATTTGGGTTTTCCCAGCTTGAGGGAATGTCCTTCAACCCGCCCCTCTACACCGAATCCACCGGTGGCCTTGAAATCTACAGGCTCCCAGAGCGATAGCGCCTTGGCCTTGGCTTCATTGACAATGGCTTTCCCCAGGGGATGCTCGGAGCCCCTTTCCAGCGACGCGGCCAGTTTTAAAAACGCTTCGGGCGTCCGATAAACCGGATCAAACGAAATCACATCGGCAACAGCGGGTTTTCCGATGGTGATGGTGCCGGTTTTATCCAACACAATGGTGCTTAACTTGGTCGCGTTTTCTAGGGCTTCTCCCTTTTTAAAAAGGATGCCTTTTTCGGCGCCCTTGCCGGTTCCGGCCATAATGGCCGTGGGGGTGGCAAGGCCCAGGGCGCATGGACAGGCAATCACCAGAACGGCCACCATCCGGATCATGGCCGGCACGAATTCGCCGGTAATGACCCACCAGAGTCCAAACGTAACAACCGCTATTGCGATAACGGCGGGAACGAAAACGGCCGACACCCGGTCCGCCAGCGCCTGGATGGGCGCTTTGCTCCCCTGGGCTTCCTGAACCAGTTTGATGATCTGGGCCAAAGCGGTTTCCTTGCCCACCCGGGTGGCCTTGAATTTTATCAGTCCCTGGCCGTTGATGGTGCCGCCAACCACTTTGTCCCCGGGATGCTTGTCCACCGGAATCGGCTCGCCGCTCAGCATGGATTCATCCACGGCCGAGGCTCCCTCCAAAACGACGCCGTCAACCGGTATCTTTTCACCCGGCCGGACAATGACCGTATCGTCCACTTTCACGCGGGTCAGCGGAATTTCCTCTTCAGAACCATTAACAATGATGGTTGCGGTTTTGGGCTGCAACCCCATCAGTTTTCGAATCGCACCACCGGTTTTGCCCTTAGTGCGGACTTCAAGAAGCTTGCCCAGCTTGATCAGGGTGATGATGACGGCCGAAGTTTCAAAATAGACATGCTCGCCCACATGCGGAAGCAATAGCACCGCCAGTGAATAAAAATAGGCCACCGAAGAGCCCAATGCGATCAGCACATCCATATTGGCGCTCTTGTTTCTGAGGCTCTTGATCCCGCCGATATAATAATCCCAGCCGGTATAAAACTGAACCGGGGTGGCCAGCGCCAGGAACAGCCAGTTGACCCAGGCGGCATGCGCCCAGGTGCCGATCAGGCTGAAGTCCCGCAGCATGCTCAGGCTAAACAGGGGCAGCGCAAATACGGCACCGGCTACAAACTTTCTGGTCTGGTCCCGGATCTCGGCGTTTCTGGCGGCCTGTTCGGCATCTTCGCCGTCCAGAAGCTCGTCAGGGGCTATCGCCCCGTAGCCGGCTTTCTGAATGGCGCCGATAATTTCATCCACCGTCGCCTGCGTCGGCAGGTACTCGATGGAGGCCCGTTCGGACGCAAAATTAACCCCGGCATTTAATACGCCGGGCACCTTCCGGTTCAGTGCCCTTTCGATATTGGCCGCACAATTGGCGCAGGTCATGCCGGTTATCGGCAGCTCGATTTTTGCCGTCGCCACTTCGTAGCCGGATTTATGAATGCTTTCAATAATATCCTTAATTTGCAGCTTTTCAGGATCAAACGAAACGGCGGCCTGTTCGGATGCAAAGTTGACGTTCGCTTTATGAACCCCTTCCAGTTTTTTAAAACCTCTTTCGATGTTGGAGGCACAGTTGGCACACGTCATTCCGGTTATCGGCAAACTTACAGTTTGCTCCGCCATTCAAATCACCTCTTTTCCGTTACTGCCCGTCTGTAGGAATGCAGCAGAATCGTACTGCGTCATTACACTGCTGGGTAGTTGATTCCCTTCAGAGACGTTTTGATTTTATCAAGGGTTGCCGGCGTCTCCCATTTCACCGTGATATTTTTCTTTTCAGGGGCCCCGGTTACCTCTTTAACCCCTTTTATTTGGGTTAATTCATTTTTAATGGCCATGACGCAATGGCCGCAGGATATATTGGGAATTGATAAGGTTTTTTCTTCCATGATTTACATCTCCTTTTCATAATATTTAGACCGCATGCTGAGTTATCCCGTAATGTCTTTCTTCCGTGCCACGAATTCCGCCTGGCCGATTTCTCCTCTGGCATAGCGTTCGCTGCGGATATCAAAAGCAGCGGAGTTAATGCGACTTGCTTGTTTGCCATTCAAAATTGACGGGACAAGCCTTTTTAACAGATATGATAAACATATAATCACTAAAATCCAGAAAAAAAGCATGAAAAACATTTTATTAGACCTCCTGACCGATACGTGGATCGATCTTTTTCATTGTCCTTATGATTTCATTCTATCTTCCATTCAAAAATTCTCTCCGGCACGCCGGAGATATTTTTGAAATAAAGGGTGACAGATTTAGCGTTTTCGGCCACCGCTGGAAATTCCAGAACGCCGCTGCGATGATGCCCGCCGGGCGCCGATCCATTCCAGGCCGACGCGTTGTAGGTACGACCCTGACCATCTTTCAGCAACGCGGCGGCGACCATATCGTAACCCAGATTCACCGAATGCGTATTCATCCGCACCTCAAATTTTACCGGTTTTCCGGAACTTAATTGCGCAGGAACCACGTCAATCCGAACGCCGTTGGCATTACTCGACTGGCTTTGATAGGCCCATACATTGGCGCCCAAAGCGACTGCGGCAACCGTCATTAAGGCTCCTATAATTTTTGTAGATATACGATATTTATGATTTTTCATTTTTACACCTCCCGGATGCGAATGAGTATTGAACCGTCTATTTTACATTGTTTATAAAATTCCTAATTTTAATATTCCGTTTTTATGCATCAGCCGGAGCATCACACCAAGACCGAACAGATTTGCAAGAACGCCTGCCATGAAAATTTCCGTCTGATAAGAAGCGATACCGGCAACCGCTGCAGACAGAAAGGGGAGTCCCAAAACCGGTACCAGCGGCACGAGATAATGGGCGCAGCAGGCCGCCATGGATGCGGTCGACATGCCACCGGAAGCCGCCAGTCCTGATTTTGCCACTTTTATGTTTCTACCGAACAATTTTTTTCTAATAGCCGAGAATAAGGTCACCTGAATTCCCAACCCTAAGGAAAGTGCAATTATCCACCAGCGGTATTCTCCAAACTGCACGCTGGCATTGCTCCAATCCGAAGTTAAGGTCAGCAGTCCGAGATAAAACCCCACAACCCCAAGGGCCGCCGCCAGGCCGATGCCATAATGTTTTACCGTGATAGCCCTGACGCCGCCGGATGGACTGGCAGTATCCTGCTCACGATCGGATGCAACCGGTTCCGAATGAAACATGTTCATGAAATCCTCCATTCGATTTTTTTTGAAACAAGCGCCGCCATCGCTTCCTTTCAATACATTCTTCGGATATCCAAAAAGTTACATATCGCCGACAGGTATTGAGTCGGTATGAAATCGCGGTACAAATCGCGGAATCCGCGCTGCATAACGGCTATAAAGCTCTCCAAACTCATGTTTAGCGTCATTTTCTTCTCTGATGGCCAAACGAGTATAAACGATAATTAAAACAGGAAACATGATGAGCGTCGGCAGCGTCGGCCATTGGATCAGAAACCCCAGCATAATAACGATGAATGCCACATATTGAGGATGTCTGATCCTTGCGTAAGGGCCGGAAGTGGCAAGCTGATGAACCTGTTGGGCCTTGAACAGCACTTTCCAGGCCGCGGCCAGCAGGACAAATCCGCCGACAATCAGGATATTGCTGACGATATGAAGAGGGCCGGCATGGGCGTCGCCTTTCCAGCCCAACAGCGTTTGCAAGAGGTGACTGGAATTATGTGAAAACCAGTCAATCGATGGAAAACGGCTGACCAGCCATCCCGACAGCAGGTAAATCGTCAGCGGAAAGCCGTACATTTCAGTAAAGAGCGCGATCACAAAAGCAACAAAGGTGCCAAAGGTACGCCAGTCCCGGCGGCTTTTCGGCCGGAAAAAACTGAAGGCAAACCCCAGAATGATCATTGAATTAATGACCACCAACTGCCAGTGACCATATGCGGGCAAATTATTCATTTATTGATCCTTCGATTTTTCATTTAACCTTCTTTTGGTTAAAGAATTATTTCCACTTTTTAAATCCTTCTCATCCGTCGGTCGGTTTTGGGTGATCCCATCGTTCCCCAGTGCTTCGGAAAGAAGCTGCCTGACATATATCTCAACATTGCCTGATGCGATTTTAGCCATCTCTTTCCCCTCTCTTTGCCCATCCCCTTTGTTTCAGGGTTAATGACATGATAAAGATTTTCCTTCGGTGGCTTTCTCCAGGCGTTCAAGATAGCGCCCCCACCACCCTTTGCGCTTGGAATGTCTTCCCTTTAAATACTTTTCGGGGTCAGCCTCAAAGGCATTTCGGCAGCCTTCAGCACAGAAATAATAAACGCATCCCGCATGGGTTGTCAGGATATGACTGTGTTTTGGATCAACCGCCATACCGCATACAGGATCAGTGATATTATTATTTAGGCGTTCTGATGATTTCATGTTCTTGCCTCCAATAATGTATTCCGTATCAATGTGGCGAGCTCCTTGCAAACTCACCACATTGTGACACTAAATGCAAAAGCAATATATATGCCACGAAGTGGTGGACAAAATATAATATTTTGATATTTTTATATTTTAATTATTTTTTTTACCGGCGAGGTAACGGATGTGCAAAAAAATTTTTCCAATCCGGATAAAAAATACCCACGCAATTAAGGCTCATTTTTGTTGTATCGGGTAAAAAATACCCGCTTATGAATGCTGACATTCGCTGGTGAACTGTTAACCAAAAATAATCGGCTCAGGATGGTCGTGAAATGAGTCGGAAAGATTAAAATGAAGGGCAGGATTACCGAAAATGGGATGTTTTTTTCAACAATTCCAATTCCGAACCCTGTTTTTCAGCTGCTGCAACCCATCTAACAGAGATCAGAAAATCATTATATCCATACTATGCGACAATATGTCTACAATCCGAATCATGTTTTTTTCTCTGTTATTCCCTGGTCGAACCGAAAATCCGCAACATCATCAAAAACAGGTTGATAAAATCTAAATAAAGCGTAAGGGCGCCCATAACCGCACCTTTTCTGACCACATCCGCCTCAATCCCGGCTGGCTGCGTCCGCGCCATTATTTTAAGCTTCTGGGTGTCATACGCGGTCAAACCGATAAAAACAAAGACGCCGATATAGCTGATCACCAGGCTCATTCCGGAACTGCGAACGAAGAGATTGACGACGGATGCGATGACGATTCCGAACAAACCCATGGCCATAAAGCTTCCCAGAGAAGTCAGATCTTTTTTGGTGATCATTCCATATACACTGCAGGTAACAAAAGTGGCGGCGCTGATAAAAAAAGCCGAAGCGACTGTCGAGCGTGTATAAATCATAAAAATAGAAGAAAGCGTTAAACCGTTTAATGCGGAATACAGCAGAAACATTCCGGTGGCGGTCGACGCCTGCATCTTGCCTACCCTTGCAATCAAAGAAAACACCAGAATTATTTCGGCAAGAACCAGACCGAAAAATAATAGCCTGTTTCCAAATATCAGCCTAAAAAAAGATTCATTCGATGTAACATAATACGCCGCCAAACCGGTCAACGCGAGTCCGCCGGCCATCCAGTTGTAAACGCTCCGGATAAATTCATTTGTTTGCAGTTGTGATTGTGTTCTTTCCATTGTAACAGGCAACATGTTTACCTCCCTAAATAATTAAATTAATGGCAACCTTTATTACCGGCGTCTTTGTCCTGCGCAACATGGCCTTTTCCAAGCATCAGGATATGGATCAGCGGGCATAACAGAAATATGGCATAATATCCCCAGGAGCCGAGAACCCCCAGATAAGACAATGACAGCACGACAGCTATCGGAAGCGCGCAACACAGAATCATCATCAACGAATGGTTCTTTCGAATCTTATCAAACAACATGGTTTTCATTTCTACCCCCTTAATTCGAGAATACGCCGAAACGGTTTTTTTTGACTGTTTTACCTTCCTGCATTGTAATTCGAAATTTTTTCATCCAGATGCCGCTCAAGATTGCCGAGCTCGTCTATTTTACGGTTGATTTCCGTTTTATCGGCGGCGCCTGACCGGTATAATAAAGACAATTCTCTTCTTTTCTGCTGTATGCGTTCCTGCAATCTCTGGATTTCTTCTCTTTCGGCCCTCTGAGCATCCTGTTTCAGGTTTTGCCGATATTCTTCTCCAGGTCTGTTTGAATCCCTTTGAGACCCGCCGAAGCCATTGAAGAATCCCCCGCCATCCATCATACCGCCGCCCCCCATCATGCCGCCGCCTCCCATCATTGCAAGCGCGACGCCTTTGCCGGATTGTTTGTTAATCCTGCCGTTAAACGCCTGCGCTTCGGCCGCTGTGATGATGGCCAATACGGCTGCAACAATTAATAAGGTGTTTGTTTTAGGTTTCATGTCATTTCCTCCGATTATGATTTGAAAATTAAGGCGTCAGGAGATCTTGCGCCCTGCAACCTGTTTCATCCCGTCAGATATCGAACCCACCCGCCTTTGTCCCTTCGGCTCAATTCCAGATATTTTTCCGGGTCCTTTTCAAACGCGCTGCGGCAGGCGGGTGTGCAAAAATAGTACGTGCGAAACCGATAAGTTGCCGCACCGGCTGTTTTTCCCTTTGAGACTGTCTTAAGGCAAACCGGATCAATATAAATTTGTTCGGTTGATGTTTTTCTCTTCATAATGGCACGTTAAGTTTCAGGATTATTTTCTTATAATAAAACAATAGCTGTCGATGCTGCGGGGGCAGAATCGGCCTGCCCCCGTTCCAGACGTTTAGTTCCAGCAGGCACCGGGGCCATTGCCCATTCCATACCCCATTCCGTATCCGTCCATCATGTGGCCATAACCGTAACCGCCGCCGAAGCGAATATCCGGTGTGATCTTGCGGGCTTCAATGTCATAATTGATTTTCTTTTCATCCAGCCTGGCCCGAAGGTCGGAAATCTCTTTTTGAAGTTTAATGATTTTCCCGGAATCAGGGTTCGTCTCTGATAATAGCGCATTGAGCTCAGCAGATTTTGACCACAGCCTGTCACGCAGTTCTCTGGTTTCATCGTAAAATTTACGATCCAGACCCCACAGCCGCTCCAGCTGATCCCTGGTCAGCGTGGAATACTCCCCGTCATCCTGGTCATCATAGCCGGGACCGCCGCCCCAGTAACCCATCATATGGCCGCCACCCATGCCCCAGCCATGCGCGCCGGCAATTCCCGGCGTAATCAGAAAAGCGCTTAACAGAGTTAGTCCTAAAACTATCGATACATTTTTCATGATTCATTCTCCTTTATTGTTTTGCTTTTTCTTGCCTTGCTCGATTTAAAACGGCCGCTTTTTGCTGACGTTAAATGCACACAACATGCCACAATGTGGCAAATATTGACAACGTTTCGAATTTACTACCATTATTTTTGAGAGATGCTAGCCTCTGTAAATATTATTTGAATACACCGGTATGATTTGGATAGAAAGTATTCGATTTTTATGTGGTCAAATCAGATGATATGGCTAAAAAGTATCCAAACATATAACGTTTGATGGTCTTGTGTTTATATGTTATTTATTGTGAACAGATTGCAGCGCGGCACCTATGACGTCCTGACCTTATCGGTTTCTAATTTTTCAGACTTTAAGGAGAAACGTAATTGGCAGAAAGCAACAAAGATACTGGTAAGAAACTTAACACTTCCGCCAAGCCCGGCGGGTTACTGCCGCCAAAGGAAAATAAAGCGAATGCCTCCGGAAAATCAAAAGGCCTTATAGATGAACTGGAAAGCAAGCTCGACGACTTGTTCGCGTTGGACGACAAAGACACCAAAGATATTGAAACCCGCCAGGTAATCAAATCGCCCCTTGATGGTGTCAAGGAATCACCCATAGACCCAATAGCCGCAGCTCCTGATAAGGACAAAGCGGAAAAAATCAAAACCGAGGCACCGGCTCCGCCGCTAGCGCCAGCGAAGAAAGCGGCCGTCCCCCCAAAGCCCAAGTTGACTCCTCCCGCAGGTGTCGATTCCAGAGAAACAACCGTTCAAAAACCAAAAGCTGCTGCTATTAAAACATCAAGACCGGCGCCCGGGTCGACTCCTGATTCTAACGCCGCAAAGACGCCCCCTTTGAAACCGGCGGCACCCACAACTGAAAAATCTGAAATGAAGCCTGTCGCCAAGGCCGTTTCCGATCAGACAGAACAAAAAGCCCTAAAACTCGGATCGTTTCAGCCGATCCATTCCGCCCAAACCGCGGACATGAGAAAAGAACCCGACAGTCCTAAGCCGGCTAAAGCCGAAGCCGTCGACAAGCAGAAAACAAAAATCACTCCACCCGATACGCTTCAGATAAAAGAACCACAGCCGCCAAAGGCAGCAGCAGAGAAAAAACCGGACGACAGGCCTAACACCGCTAAGGATCAAAAAGAAAAACCCATCCTTTCGAAAACCAAACAGGCGCCGCTACCTGAAAAGGCCTCCCCCGCCAAAGGCCGCCAGGATTCGTTACCGGCCAAACCGGTTGCATTGAAAAAAGAACCAGAGAAAACCGGTCCCCAAAAAGACCTAACAAAACATACTGCACTGAAATTGGCCCTTGCCGGAATCGTTCTGGTCGGGGGGGTAATCGCCTTGCTGATTTTCTTCCGAACTCCCGATCTTTCACCCCGGATCGAAACCGCTGCAGCACCGCCGGCCCATAAAATTAACAAACCGCCTGCGACAGCGCCTGAAGCCAAAACAACTCCGACGGCCATAAAATCCGTTTCAGATCAACCCGCGCCGCCTGCAGTCCAGCCGGCCGCTCGGCCTGTTGCCGCCCCGGTCGAGGAGAAACTCCCCGAACCGCCGGCCTCTCCTGCGGCAACCACCGCCGATGAAATAATGGAGTTTTTACAGGGGTGGAAAACCGCTTGGGAAAACAGCGCAGGGGAAAAGGGAGACACGGACGCATTCATGTCTTTTTATTCCGAGGATTTTAGCTCGAATGGCCTCGACAAAAACAACTGGCGCAGAGACAAGGCTGAAAAAAACCGAAAAAAAGAGTGGATCCGTATCAAATTGGATAGAATCCATATTGTCGGCCCACCAGAAAGTGGCCGGTATGAAGCCCGGTTTATCCAGGTTTACGAATCCTCAAATTATGCGGACACCTCAAATCAGGTCCTGGTTCTGAAAAAAGACGCATCCGGCTGGAAAATAACCACCATCAATCCTCAAACCCAGACTTCCTATCCCTACTCGATTCATGACGGTTCCTACCGCACCTTGCCCTCCGCCCGGGAGGCGGTTGAAGCCTATCGCAAAATGGGACTGGAAGCCTACTGGACACCGGTGGATCTTGAAGGGAAGGGGGCCTGGTATCGCGTCTATATCGGTTACTATGCCGACCTGAGCTCGGCCCTGAAAGCCATTGAGGCCAAAGCGCTGAATGACGTCAGGCCTGAAGAAACCCGATATGCAATGCGCATCGGCGCCTATGGCTCAAAAGACGAGCTGGAACGCCAGCGCCGATTTGTTGTGGAAAGCGGTTACGTCCCCTATGTCATAACGGACGGCAATGGTAACCTCAATCTGTATGTGGGGGCCTTTGTTACATCGAAAAACGCTGAAAAGTTCTCCGCCGAATTAAACCTCAAAGGAATTACGTCACTGGTGGTCGAACGTTGACCCGACCTGTCGGACAGATCGCATCGGCATCTAAATCCACCCGGTTAACCGCCACCACAGATAATTAATCGGCAACAGCACCAGGATGCTCACCAGTGTCATCAGAATCAAAAATTGTACGGCGGCTTTGGGCTTCAGCCCCCCCATTTGAATTGCCAGCACCACCGGCGGGGCCTGATAGGGGAACAGCAAAAGCGAAAAACCGACGACCTGAATCATCACCGTTGTTTGGACCGGCAGGGCGGCGGCCTGGGCCATTTCCGCCGCCAGCGGAGTCAGCACTGCCGGCGCCGCCGGCAGGGTGGTGGCGATGCCGGTTAAAAAGGTGGCGATGGTTATGGAGGCATAATTCAGTATCGGCGCGTCCGGTTTAAGGGGAAGTACCGCCAGCAGAAATTCTGCCATGCGGTCGCCGATACCGGTATCGCTCAGCATGGCACTGAACCCGATGATTCCGGCCAGGAAAATTACAGTTCCGAAGTTAACCTCCTGTCGGAACTCCCTGGGCGGCACCAGTTCAAAAACGGGCAGAAGGCAAGCCACGCCCGCAGACAGCCCGATCCATGCGGGCGGAATATGATGCCAAAAATCCGTCAACCAGAACCCGATGGTGAGGGCTAAAATGACGGCAAGTCTTTTTTCCTCCACGGACATGGGCGCCCGGAGTTTTTCGTTTGGCCGGTTTATTGCGGGCCGGCCGGAAAAGAGTTGCAGGATCAGTCCAATGAGAAGCACGGCCTTGAGCAGCCCCAATATCGGAAAATGAAGCCAAAGATATTCACCATATCCCGGCGTGAAACCATAGAGGGTTTCGGCTGCCCCGGCTAGAACCAGATTGGGCGCATTGGCCGGAAGAACCGCAAAAGCGGGCAGAAACGTTCCGAACACAGTCGCCATGAGGATACCCGCATGCCCTTTGGAACCCTCCCTGAAACCAAACCGTTCAGCCAGCGCGGATGCAATCGGCGTCAAGAGAATGACCCTGCTCACCGCCGCCGGAATCAGAAAGCTTAGCGCCATCCCCACCACCACCATGCCGGTGATGATGCTGGCATAGGTTTTGCCGAATTTCAGCGCCAGCCGGCTGGCAATGCGCTCACCCAGGCCGGTTCGCCTGATCGCCGCCCCCAGCAGCAATCCTCCGAAAACCAGCCACACAACCGACGATGCAAAGCCTGAAAACACCACATGGGCCGGTGACACTGAAAAAAGCATCGCCAGGACAAAAAATGCAAGCGAAGTCAAATACTCGGGAAGGACACCGGCGGCCCAGAAGCCGATGGTGAAAATTGTCAGGCCCAGTGCATTGGCCGTTGAGGTCGGTACAACCGCCGGGCCGAAAGAAGCGATGACGGCGGACAACAATATAAAGCCCGCCGCAATCCGGGAAAAAACCACTTGTTGTTTCATGGGTTATACGGTGTCGGCTGATTTTGATCCCGCGGCCGGCAGGTAAAACCGCATGGCATAATCCGTGACCATCCGGTCTGCACTAAAGCGCCAGCCAAGGCTTTGCATGGACGATTTGATACGCCTGATCCACTGATGGGGAATGCCGCTCGGCCCCCGTTCGTAGTAGAGCGGAATGACTTCCTTTTCCAGCACGTCATAGAGAAACGCCGCGTCTCTCTGATACTGGATATTGGGATCGTTATGCATCCCCCCCCGGCCGATGGCAAATCCGTTTCTGCCGTTATACGCCTCGTTCCACCATCCGTCCAGTATGGACAGATTCAATCCGCCGTTAAGGATCACTTTTTGACCGCTGGTGCCGCAGGCTTCCAGCGGCCTTCGTGGAGTATTGAGCCAGACATCGACCCCCTGCACCAGATGGCGGGCGACATTGTAATCATAGTCTTCCACGAAAACGATCCGGTTTTTGAACACCGGGTCCCTGGTATAATGCCGGATTCGCTGCAGTATTTTTTTACCCTCGTCGTCCCGCGGGTGCGCTTTTCCGGCAAAAATAATCTGGATCGGCCGTTTGGGATCGGTTACCAGACGGGCCAGCCGATCAAACTGGGAGAAAAGCAAATCGCCGCGCTTATAGGCTGCCAGCCGCCGGGCCGAGCCGATCGTTAAAATATCCGGATCAAGAATCCGATCGATTTGATTGATCGTTTCCTGATCGCCCAGTCGTTTTGCGGCAAGCTGCAGCCGCCGCCGGACAAAATTTATCAGGCGCATATTCAGGATCTGATGGGTTTCCCAGAGTTCTCCATCGTCGATCTCATAGACTTTCTCCCAGATGTCGGGGTGGGTCATGCGGGTCGGCCAGTCTGATCCCAGCCGCATTTCAAGCAGCTTATACATCTGGGGCGCAATCCAGGAAAGCACATGCACGCCATTGGTGATATGCCCGATGGGAACTTCCACTTCGTCACGGTGGGGCCAGAGGGTTTGCCACATTCGTCGCGAAACGTCCGCATGAATGGCAGATACCGCGTTGGCCTGGCGTGAATTTTTCAGCGCCAGAACTGTCATGCAAAACGGTTCGGAGCGGTTGGCCGGATTCACCCGCCCAAGGGCCATAAAGTCATCATGGGAAAGGCCCAGTTTTTCACGAAAGACCCCCAGATGTTCTTCCACCAGATCCGGACTGAAGCGATCATGGCCGGCTTCAACCGGCGTGTGGGTGGTGAATACGGTGTAAAGGGACACGCGTCGCCGGGCCCGTTCAAAGGGAATGCCGTCATCCTGCATCATGCGCCAAACCTCTTCCAGAGTGGCAAACGCGCTGTGGCCTTCGTTGAGGTGAAGCACTCCGGGGTAAATCTGAAGCGCCTGCAGGGCCCGGGCTCCCCCGATACCCAGCAACAGTTCCTGGCGGATGCGTGTTCGCTCATTTCCGCCGTAAAGGCGGGACGTCAATCCGCGGTCTTCATCCGAATTGCCCTCGACATTTGAATCCAGCAGCAGCAGACGCACGCGTCCCACCCGCAACTGCCAGATTCTTGCCAGAAGCGCCTTGCCGCGGGTGTCGATCTGGATCGTCAGGGGGCGTCCATCCTTATCGGTGAGTGCCTCCAGCGGCAGCTGCCTGATATCAAATTCAACATACTCTTCTTCCTGCCATCCGTCCCGGTTCAAGCGCTGGTTGAAATATCCCTGGTGGTAAAGGAGTCCGATGGCCACCAGCGGGATGTCGAGGTCGGATGCGCTCTTTAAATGATCGCCGGCCAGAATCCCCAGACCGCCGGAATAAATCGGCAGGGACTCATGCATGCCGAACTCCGCTGAAAAATAAGCGACCGGGCGGCTGTTAAGGTTGCCGCAATGCAGGTTGCCCCAGGTCTGTTTTTTTTCCAGATATTCATTCAGCCGCCGGAATGCATGATTGATACGGCTGTGCAAGACCAGTTCCGAGGCGCGGTGCTCGATCTGTTCAGGGTTCATCCGGTTTAAAAACGCGATGGGATTATGACCGGCCTCCCGCCACAGATGAGGATCCAGGTCGGTAAACAGCCGGATGACCTCCGGGTGCCACATCCACCAGAGATTTTGAGCCAGTGCGCGCAGTCTGTCATGCAAGTGGTTCGTCGAGTTGTTCATTCCCCTGTCTCCTTAAGCCCGAAATATTTTTTTCAATCCGGTCACGCTTTTGCCAGTGCTTCCTTGAGGCGAGCCTGTGTCATCGGCAGCTGCATCGGCTTGGCGCCTGTAGCATCATGGACTGCTGTTGCAATGACCGCCCCCATGCAGATAATCGCGGGTTCACCGCCTCCCTGGGGTGAAAGTTCATCGTTTTTAACGATAACCGTCTCAATTTTCGGCAGCCACGAAAACCGCGGAATCTCATAGGTATCAAAATTGAGATCCATTATTTCTCCGTTGCGGAAACGGACCTCCTCCCGCAAGGCATACCCCAGCCCCATGGTGACGCAGCCTTCCATCTGAATCCGGGCGCCTTCCGGGTTCACCACAAAGCCCATGTCCTGGGCGCAGACCACCCGTTTGACCCCGATGTTTCCGGTTGTTTGGTCGACATCCACCTCGGCCATCAGGGCGACATAGGTGCCAGCGTCAATACCGCAGGCGATCCCGTACCCCCGGCCGGCCGGCGCTTTTTGCGCCCTCCAGCCGAATTGCCGGGCGGCGGCCGTTAATGTCCGAATCATCCGCTGATCTTTCAAATTTTTCAGGCGAAACGCCAGCGGGTCGATGCCTGCCCCGGCAGCCATCAGGTTGATATGAAGTTCCCGGGCGTAGGTGTTGGTATTATTGGCCGGCGCCCGCCAGGGTCCGACCGCAAAGGGATGATGCCCGCGGCCGCCGCGCCCCCAATGGCCATGGACCGCTTCGCGATGATGCGGTATGTCATAATATTGTTCAGCCCCCCGGTTGCCGGCAAAATAGACATGATAATCCCACAGCACCATCTTTCCGCCCTTATCGATCCCGGATTTTATGGTTACAATCGCGGCCGGACGAAACGTGTCATAAAAAAATTCCTCCCCACGGCTCCAGGCCACCTGTACCGGACACTTTGCAAGCCTGGACAGTTGCGCCGCTTCTACCGCCTGTGGGTTGCCGGACTTTCCGCCGAACCCGCCTCCCACAAAGGGGGTGATGATGCGGACATTTTCGGATGGAAGGTTCAATGCCCTGGCCACCCGCTCCTTGTCCCCGAAAGGCGACTGCGTGGAAACCCACACCGTTGCTTTGTTGCCCTCAACGCTTGCCAGAGCCGTATGCGGCTCCATGGGGGCGTGGGCCACATAACTGTTCAGATAGGTTTCTTCGAAAACCTTAACCGCCAGCTTTTCCCCGGTTTGCAGGTCCCCGGCCGCCGATTCAATTTCCGGTGCAGGGGCGGAACGAAGCAGGTGGCTGAAAATGCTTTTGTCGTCGATCCCGGTCCGGGGCTGGCTGAATTCCGCCTTTACGGCAGCCAGCGCCTTTTCAGCTTCGTCCGGGAGTTCGTGCAGAACAGCGATGAGGTCCCCATCCCTGACGATCTGTGCCCCGGACAATTTTTGGGCCGCGGACAAATCGACATTGTGCAATTTGGCCCCGTGGGCCGGGGGCCGCAGAATCCTGGCGTATTTCATCCCAGGCAGCCGGATATCGCCGGCATAATGTGCTTTGCCCGTCACTTTTTCCCGGGCATCCCGCCGCAGGTAGGATTTTCCCATAATTGAAAAGTCCGCCGTCGCTTTCAGCGCAGGCAGATCTTTTAAATATTTTTCAATGATTTTCCCTTTGGCCAGCTCACCATAGGTCACGCGCTTGCGGGGCGCGGTTATATCGAAAACAGTCCCGTCTTTGGTCTGCAGCCGCTCGAGGGGACTCTTCAGGTGCTCGGCTGCCAGTTCTTTCAGGACGCCCTTGGCTTCAGCCGCGGCCTCTCTGAGAAGCGGTCCGAATTGGCGGGTGGTCAGAGACCCCCACGTTCCCATGTCCCACGGGCATTGAGCCGTATCCCCCATGATAATATTAACGGCCGCATAAGGGGCATCCAGCTCTTCCGCCAGCATCTGCGGCAGCGACGTGACGGGCCCCTGCCCCATCTCGATTTTTCCGGTCAGGCAGGTGATCTTTTCATCTGCGCCGATCCTCAAAAACGCGTTGAAATCCGTGGGGATATTGGCATTGCGGCCGGTGCGGGCCCACAGGACCGATCTCCCGGTCGTAAAATAAATAATGATGCCGCCGCCGAGTATGCCCATCCGTTTGAGGAATTGACGGCGGCTCAAGGGACTTGAATAAGCGCTGATACCGCCTTTGGAGGTATCCTTCCGGTCGCTTGCCGTCACTTTTTTCCTCCTTTCATTTCGCGGGCAGCGCTTTCAACGGCCGCCAGGATCCTTACATGGGCCCCGCAGCGGCAAAGATTCTCGTCCATCCCCGCAATAATCTCCTCCCTGGAGGGGTTGGGCTTTTCGGCAAGCAGGCTATAGGCCTTCAGAATCATACCCGGCGTGCAAAATCCGCACTGAAGCGCATCCTGTTCGATAAATGCCTGCTGCAGCGGATGCAGCGTTTCCCCCTTTGCCAGCCCCTCAATCGTAACGATTTCAGCCCCTTCAACCTCTTTGACAGGCGTCTGGCAGGACAAGACGGCACGATCGTTGACCAGAACCGTGCAGGCGCCGCAAAAGCCTTCGCCGCAGCCGTATTTGGGACCGGTCACCCCCAAATCGGTTCGCAGCACCCACAGCAGCATTCGGTCCCCGTCTGTTGTAACCGTTACCGGCCTGTTGTTGAGTTTAAATTGGATGGGTATATTCATGAATGGCCGCCTTTCTCTGGGGATGAATTGACATTTAACCTGAAAGACTGTTATTTGCTATCATATCGGCAGCAAATTTAAAATAGGATTTGTTTGGGATCCCGAACATGAACAATGCGTTAACCCTTGATGCCCTTGCCGGGATACAAGGTTCGCGAACTTTAAATAATATATTGATTTTACATTAAAAGAATGGACAGGATCATGGAGACGCAAAAAGTATTTGAACGCATAGACCAGCAGATCGCCGAAGCAAATCGTCAATACGGTTTGCCGGCTGAAAAGTTGAAATGCAGTATTCATATTTTCAAGCCGGATTCCGCCAAACTGGAAACGGTGGTTGCAGTGGATATTGGCCTGCAGGACAGGCGAACCCGATTAAAATCCAGCATCCGTTCTTTCTACAGCCCCGGTTTATACCGTTACGATTCTCCCGCCAGCCTGGAAAAAGACATTCAGGCCTATTTGACCCGGAAAAAAATCAAGTCGATTCCAGCGGCCCCCCCCAAAAAGACTGCATGAGGAGCATCCATGGAAACCGAGACCATGCACCTGATTGCAACCGCCATAGCGGCGGCCAGGGCTTCCGGGCAACTGACCAGCCCCCCCTCGACATGCATCAGCGGATTTGACCTGGACAGCGGTTATCGTATCGGCCGATACCTCCATGCAAAGCTGATCAAACAGGGCTACCAGCCGGCCGGCCGTAAAATCGGCTTTACCAACAGAGATACCTGGAAGGAGTTCGACCTGCAAACCCCCATATGGGCCTATATTTACGACCGCACGGTTCAATTCGCAGAAGAAAATTCCGCTGAAGTATCGCTGTCCGCCATGGTCGCTCCCCGTCTGGAACCGGAGCTGGTATTCAAAATCAATAAATCTCTGAAAAAACCTCCCCGCCGGCCCCGGGAGCTTCTGAGGGCCGTCGAATGGATGGCCATGGGATTTGAAATCGTAGATTGTCATTACCCGGACTGGAAGTTTACGGCCGCCGACGCTGTCGCCGACTTCGGCGTTCACGCCCTGCTCGTTGTCGGAAATCCGGCGCCGATTGATCCGGCCGATACCGGCCTGCTCGAGGAGCAGCTTCATACATTCCAGGTGATTTTAAAGAAAGAAGATCGGGCCTTCGCCGAGGGCACCGGCGCAAATGCGCTGGGCAGCCCGCTCCTGGCACTCTCTCATCTATGCGAGCTTCTCAGCCTGCAGGAATGGGCCGAACCTGTCCAGGCCGGCGAGCTGATCACCACCGGCACCTTGACCCGGCTGCCATACATCTTCTCCGGGGAAAAATGGAAGATGGAAACAAACGGAGTGGCTCTCTCCGGACTCGAACTGTTTATGAAATGAATGCAGCAAGAGTTTCACACGCATGGGATCGGATTATCATAACGGCCAGACAACGCTTCCGAGATTTATCCATCACCCGGAGGTTGGGAAGTTTTTCAAATGTTGCCTTGTCCTCCCCCGGATAGCCGCAACCGGTGAAGTGGCGATGGCTCACTCCATTGATATATGCACTTCAACTTCCCGCCCCCCTCAGACGACCCTAATGAATTATTCAAAAATGACCCGGTATGTCCGCACCGGCCGCCGAAAACCCTTCATGGTGATCTGATCCATCGGCTCGCAGCCGATCTTGCTTTTGACAAGCGCCCAGGTTGAATGGCTGATCAGAATGCCGCCGGGTTCGCAGGCACTTTCAAGCCGCGAGGCCAGATTGACCTGCGTGCCCATGGCAGTGTATTCCCGGCGGTCTTTTGACCCGTACCCTCCCACGGTTGCCATCCCCGTGTTGATGCCGCAGCGAATCTGCAAGGGATCTTCAACCCCTTCTGAAAACCATTTGTTCTGCAGTGCTTTCATCTGCCGCTGCATGTCGACGGCCATAAAGACGCATTGCAGGGCATGCTGTTTATCTGTGTTATGTTCCGGGGCGCCGAAGAAAACAAACAGGGCGTCGCCGATGATGTGGGCCAGGGTGCCTTCATATTTATGGACAATCTCGATCATATGGGCCAGATACTCATTGAGCAGTCCCGCCATGTCTTCAGGTTCCATGCTGTCGGTGGTCTGGGTAAAATCCTTGATGTCTGAAAAAAACATGGTTAGCTTTTTGCGCTGATGCCCCCACACGATTTCGATTTGCCCGTCAAGAATTTTTTTTGCCAGCTGCGGCGCCAGGTAGCGCGACAATAGCTTCTGGGCATTTAAGACCTTCTCTTTTTCCGTCTCCAGTTCCCGGGTACGCTCCAGAACCATATGCTCCAGACGCTCGGTGTAATCTTTCAGCCGGTTATGCGCGATTTGCAGTTCTTCTCTTGATTTAATCAGCTCCTGTTTTTGCAGGATATTTGCCTCCAACTCCTTTTCAAGGTGTCCCAGCAGCCGCCCGGAATTCCGGTATGTTCCGACCGTTTTATCCAGCAGCGTCCCCAAAAGCTGCTTTTTCCTTTGCCAGCGGATATTCAACCGGCAATAGGGAGCCCCGAAAACCTGCCCTTTCTTGAGGGTCAGTCGATTGCTGACGACCGTATCTTTTGTAATCAGCATGCCGCCGGCAATGTCGCCGGGACCTGCCGAACCGCCGGGCATCTCATAATTTTGATTGGTAAGGACTGTGATGGCGGCGTCCTTACGGTTGAGAGGACTCATTCGGCTTAGCCGGTCAACGGACCGGTTTAGTTTCTCTCTTCCGAGATGAACCTTAACGGCAAAGGGTTCCCCCCCTAAAAAGGCCTTTCCGTTTTCACAGTGGTAGGGATGCTTTAAATAGGCATAGTCCCTGAAAATCTCATTAAGGCTGAACCGGCAAAGCGGCTCCTCGATGTCCATGTAAGGCAGGCCCCAGACGGTGGGAATGGCCGCGATGTTGCCCTTGTTCCAGGGACACTGATCATAAAACCAGAGGTTGTCATACTTGTTTTTATAATAAATCAAAACCACGGCTGAATGATCGGAAACCCCGCAAACCACCATGTCAAAGACGTTATTGAATTTGCGGTTAAACCTGGGGATAAAGCGGACGGTCTCTTCAACATTTCCCAGCGAAGCACCGATATCATGCAGCAGGTCCAGAGACCGCGTCCGGGCCGATTCCCTGCCGATGTCATAAAAAATCATCGGATCGTTATCGCCGATAATTTCTTTTACCGTACTGAAAATGATCCTGCTGGCGGGCAGATCGACGTATTCCCTGCGGTCGATCAATTCCTCCCGACCAAGGCCGGTTCGTTCAAATATCGGCGCGGGATCCCTTCCCAGTTGTTCAAGATAGGCAAATATCGGGGCGAAATTAATTCCCGCTATATTCTTTTCTCTTGGGGCCATGGCTTCACCCTTTTAGATTCCTCTTGAGACCTTGAAAAAAGTTTTCTTCTGTTTATGAGCAAGGAAGGCCAAAATTTTAACCGCCGGAATACCGGGAGTGTTTCGAGGATTAAAATTCGAGCCTGACGCAGAAATTAAGCAAAAGGGATCGCCTGGCAACGGTCTTGTCTTTAATACCGGACGCCTTTGATAACATAAATAATCCCCACCAGGATCATCAGGATCGATCCGAGCCTGCAAATCAGCCGCCGGGATGTCAACCAGCCGATGCCGGCGAGCCTGGCCACCAGGATCAGAGCGGGTACCGTCCCCAGGCCGAAGGCGGCCATCAGCCCCGCTCCGGATAGGAAACCGTAAAGTGTACCAGGGGCCTCGATGCCCGTGCCGGCCGCCGCGACAAGGGCGGTATAAACCGGGCCGCAAGGCAGCAGGCCGAGTAATAGGCCGATGGGGAAATAGGCATAGGGGGATCTGATGGCGGTTAATTTATGGAATCCCTTTGAAAATATGCCTCCGGCAGGATCTTTGCGTCTGAAATATTTTACAAAGGGGAGCCATTCATTCAGGGCCAGCCCCATCACCATGACCAACACGCCCGCTGCGATCATGGCGCCCTGCTGGAGGCCGGCAATTCTGGCGGAAACAGCCGTAAACGACCCGGCCGCCCCCATCAGGCCGCCGAGGATCGCATAGGTCAGGAGCCGGCCGGTGTTGTATAGCCCATGCGAAAGCAAAATGCTTTTCCCCTTCAAATTTAAAGAAAAAGAAACCGCAATGGGGCCGCACATGCCGATACAATGGCCGAAACCGACGCTGAAACCGGTGGTAAAGAATATCAGATACAGCGCGTCAGTTGATAACATCAAAGATAAAATCCACTTTCCCCTTGCCGGGAACCGTGACCGTCGCCCGCCAGGTCCGGCTGCCGCTGGGGCAGCGTACAATTACCCCTTTGCCCTCATAAAAACTCCGGGAGGCTTTTTCTAAAATTACTCGGTTGGGGCCCATTTTCATGCCGGGCATCCCCAGATCGATAAATGGCGCCTGCTGCGGTTCTCCTCCGGAAAGCAAGACTCTGAATACCAGATCCTGCATGGCCCTGACCGGTCTCGGGGTGATGTCCAGCGTGATTTCAAGGTCCGCCAGGGCCTGGGAGCAGCTGCCGTCATGAATATTGCAGTTGATTATAACATCCTCGGGGCCTGCAGCGGAAATCCGGGCTGCCGGCATGACTGTCAGGAAAAGAAAAAATAAAAAGGAAACTTTCAGGACAAAAAAATGAAACCGCTTCAGACGGGCTTTCTGGCATTGCAAAGTTCGATCCGCCCTCAACTGATTCATATCGAATGCTTTCCTCTCAGGCGATTGATACCCGCAATTAGGACTTGTTTATCCGAATTGAAATAATCCTGCATCATTTAGGTTGATTTGAATGGAAAAATCAACAATTTTATGCTCGATTTTCGAAACGCGCCGCTCAATGCACAGTGGCGGCTCTCGGCGAATTTTTTCAGCCGCCCGTTAAAGCCTTCTGGCAATTTCTATACAGTTTTGCTATTACGTTTGTTAGCGCTATCAACAAAACAACAGTCGCGCGTTCACGCTGGCGATATGTCCCCGGGAAGGGAAGGAAACTGTTTGTGGGCCTTAGGGACCGTTGCGCTGAACAGCTGAATCGGCCGGATCTATGGCGGTTATTGGCGCTCATTTTCTATAAAAATTTATTTTACGGGCAAGATCCGGTTCGGCTTGCGGTCACTTTGACCCGGGTTTTTCATGCCCTTGCCGGAGATATCGCGCCAGCGCTTCGATAACTTTTTTTGGTAGATAGAGCTTATTTCATTTTTTTTACTACAGGGCCTTACGATGTCTTCACATAAAACCATTTGGTTGGAAAAACAGCGCCAATCCGGCCGGGCCGGTGAACGGACGAACCGAGACGATCTCGTCTATTTCGGATATCAGAAAATTTCCAGGGATGAAAAAGTCCAGCGGACCTGTCTTCACTTTGAAACCGTGGCCAGGCGCTATGATTTTATGAATACCCTCTTAAGCTTCGGCATCCATTACCTCTGGAAGCGTACGGCCATCGGAATGCTGAAATTAAAGCCCGGCGACCGGGTTCTGGACGTGTGCGGCGGCACCGGCGACCTGTCGATCCTGGCGCTGCGGGCGGTCGGCCCCGCCGGACAGGTGGTGCTGTACGATATCAACCGCGCCATGATCCAGGCCGGCAAAACCAAGCCGACCCATTCATCCGACAGAAGCCGAATCCGTTATGTCCAGGGAAATGCCGAAGAGCTTTCCTTTCCCGACAATTATTTCGATGCCGCCATGGTCGGGTTCGGCATCCGCAACGTGAGCCGAATGGACCGGGGATTTGCAGAAATGCACCGGGTGCTTAAACCCGGCGCTAAACTGATGTGCCTGGAGTTTTCCAAACCTACCTTTCCCCTGTTCCGCTTTCTGTATGACTTTTATTCGTTTAACATCATGCCCCTTCTGGGCGAACTGCTGGCCGGGTCGCGCAAGGCCTATACCCTGCTGCCGGAATCCATCCGGACGTTTCCCCTGCCGGACGAATTGGCCGGCATGCTGAAAGACATCGGATTCCGGAGGGTGGTCTATCGCCGGCTGACCAACGGCATCGCCGCGGTGCACCTGGGCGAAAAGCAATAAAGGGGGAAAGATGAAACTCAACTGGGCCGAACGCTGGGTCGTCAACAATCCGTCACGGGTATTTCAACAAAAAATTGAAATCGGCTGGCTGAAAAAGAAGATGCCTTTAAAACCGGGGGGGGCCGTTCTTGAAATCGGCTGCGGACGCGGCGCCGGCGCCGGGCTCATCCGCCGAACTTTTAACCCTGGCCTGATGCATGCCCAGGATCTGGATATCGAAATGATCCAAAGAGCCAAGCGTTATCTGGGGGATGATTACCGGCGACACATTTCACTTTCAGTGGCGGATTCGGTTCGAATCCCCTTTAAAGATCGATCTTTTGACGCGGTATTTGATTTCGGGGTGTTGCATCATGTACCCGACTGGCAGGCGGCCTTATCCGAAATCGAAAGGATATTAAAACCTGGCGGGATATTTTACATTGAAGAGCTTTACCCGGCATTGTACCTAAACTTTATTACCCGGCATATCCTGCTTCATCCGGTCGAAAATCGTTTTCGCAGCGGTGATTTTCGCAGCGCCCTGCAAGATCGGAAAATGCCGCTGCAGGCATCATTTGAAGTCCCCGGGTTATGGCTGCTGGGGATTGCGGTTAAAAACCCGGTGCCCAGCTGAACCTTCGGTTGTTAATTTTTCTTTTCTTCCTTAAATTTTTTTACAAAAATTTCGATATTTCCTAAAATGCTTTCTTTTCGAAGCGCTTCCGCCTTTTCCGCATCCCTGTCCTCAAATGATTGAATGATTTGTTCATGCGCCGCCAGGGAACGCTTGAGTCTGTCAGGACTTTTCAGGATATCGATGCGATAGCGTTTGGTCTGCTTGACAAAGGTCTGGATCATATTGATCAACCTTTTGTTCCGGCAGGCATTGATAAGAACTTCGTGAAATTTCAGGTTCAACTCAAAATAAGCTTTAACGTTTTTTTTATGGACTTCCGCAACCATCTGTTTCTGTAATTTTTTCAGATGGACCAACACCTCCGGATCATATTTTTTTATCGCCCAATAATGTGCCAGGCTTTCCAGGTTGGCACGAATACGATAGATCTCTTCGATATCGTTCAGTTCAATTTGAGTGACGGTAACCCCTTTGCGGGGTTCATGAACCACATACCCCTGGCTTTCCAGAATCCGGAGCGCCTCCCGCAACGGGGTCTGGCTGACCCCGTATGCTTTGCAGAGTTCCGCTTCAATCAGCCGCTGGCCCGGTTTGAGTTTTTCCTCTAATATTTTCTCCTCCAGGTCTTCGGTGATGAATGTGACCAGACTTTTGGGCTTGTCGTTTTTTTTCATGGCTTTTTCGACCTCTAAGCTGGAAATATTGACATCTCTTGTCCCGGCGGCATTTCAAATCGAACCTGTTCAGGCTTTATCCTCATCCTTTACCAAAGTTCTTGCCCTCCGAACAGCCTTAAATCCCACGGCGATGGACATGAGAGCGGAGATCACCAGCAACGTCGCTGAAATCGGTCGCGTGATGAAGGTCATCATGCTCCCGTAGGAGAGATTCAGGGCCTGGTAGAGGGACCGTTCCATCATCGGTCCCAGAAGCAGCGCCAGCAGCATCGGCGCCGGCGGAATATCGGCTTTTTTCATGAAATAACCGGCGATGCCGAAGATCAGCATCAGCCCCACATCGAATAGGCCCGTACTGATCGCATAGGCGCCCACCACGCAGATGATCAGGATCGCCGGGTAGATCAGAGCGTAGGAAATCCGCAGCAGTGAGGCGAAAAGCGGCACCAGCGGAAGGTTCATGATGATCAGAATAACATTGCCGATAAACATGGAGGCCATGACCGCCCAGACGAAATCGGCGTTCTCAACAAATAGCATCGGCCCGGGCTTTAGGCCGTAAAGGATGAGCGCCCCCAGCATGACCGCCGTGGCTCCCGAACCCGGGATTCCCAGGGCGAACATCGGCACCATCGCCCCTGAAGTGGCGGCGTTGTTGGAAGACTCCGGACCTGCGACCCCCTCGGGAACCCCCGTGCCGAAGGTCTCGGGTTGCTTGTGGACGGTCTTTTCAATGCCATAGCTTACAAAGGAGGCGATCGTCGGACCGGCGCCGGGAAGAACGCCGATGATGAAACCGATGACCGTACCCCGCAAAATCGCCCAGCGGACCTGAATGATCTCTTTGAGTGACGGAAAAAGCTCCCGGAACTTTACCTTGATCGGTTCGACTTTCATGAACTCTTCGGCAGAGACCAGGACTTCACCGATACCGAAAGTCCCCATCACCAGCACCACGAAGTCGATGCCGTCCAGGAGTTCGGCCATTCCGTAAGTGAAACGGTCCTTGCCCTCGACGATATCGGTCCCGACGCAGCCGAGGCCGAGCCCGATGGCAGCGCTCATCAGGGATTTCGGAATCGATTTGCCGCCCACGAAAATGATGGTGAGCATCCCCATGATGATGAGGCTGAAAAATTCGGCCGGCCCGAACTTGAGACTGAAGTCGGCCAGGGGTACGGCGGCGGCAACCAGGCCGATGGTTCCCAGGATGCCGGCAATAAAGGAGCCGATGGCCGAAAGCCCCAGGGCCGTTCCGGCCTTTCCCTTCTTGGCGAGCTGGTGGCCTTCGATGGCCGTGATCACCGCCGAGGATTCGCCGGGGACGTTGACCAGGATTGAGGTCGTCGAGCCCCCGTACATCGCCCCGTAGTAGACCGCGCACATCATGATCATGGCCGGGGTGGCTTTCATGCCGAAGGTGATCGGTATCAGGATCGCCATGGTGGCGGAAGGCCCCAGACCGGGAAGAATTCCGATCAGGGTTCCGAGAAGGCAGCCGACAAATGCCATCAGGATGTTATAGGGCGTCATGCAGACGGCAAAACCGCCCGCCAGGCTGTTGAAAATTTCCATTTTTTAACACGCTCCTTTCGCTATATTCCCAGAAAACCCTTGGGAAAGCCCATCTCCATGAAATGTTCGAAAATGATCCAGGTCACGGCCGCATAGGCAATTCCGTAGCCGATGCTTTTGAAGATGCCGTATCGCTCCAGACTGAATAGGATCCCTGCCACAAACAGACAGACCGTAAGAGGAAATCCCAGGAACGGCATGAGCATCCTGACGCCGAAAAGCATCAGGAAAATGAACAAAACGCGATAGAGGGCATGTTTTTCAGGAAGAACCCTTAACGTGTCCGCTTCGCTCGGTTTGCGCCGGAAAGTGTCCAGCAGCAGCCAGCAGGAGAGAACAGCCAGGATGACCCCCACCCAGAAGGGGAAAAACCCCGGTCCAGGCGTAAATTCCGTTATATAGTGGAATTTTGTCGATTCGAGATAAAACCAAAGGCTGAGTCCCAGCCCGATCACACCGAAAATACGATCCGCTTTTCTCATAACCTGTCCTCCTGAACGGGGGTCACCCGTTATTACCTGAATTTTGCACGAGCCGGAGGCTTCCTTATGCAAGGCATTTCAGGACGCAGCCATAGTCTGTGCTATTGCAAGCCCTGAATAACGCAGCAGATGTGAGCCTCCGCCTCGCCCGCAGGGTGAAAATTGATAAGAAATAGATCTTTATCCTTTTTACCATTTGGGTGTTATTCTTGTAATATAAAATCTTCCCTGAAGCCTTTTGTACCATGCAATAGAAAGCTTCTCATCAATTTTCATGCAAGATTCTGGTAAAAACTGCTATTTGTTTGCTTCCATGTACTTGAAGTCATCCTGAAGATCCTTGACGTAGTCCACCAGGAACGCCTTGGTCTCCGCCGCCGTCTTATAGAAGGGTATGACGTCGGACTTCTGGGTGAACTCATCAAACTCCTTGCTTTTTACCATCTTTGCAAGTGCGTCTTCCCAGAACTTGACCGCTTCGGCCGGGAAGTTCGGACCGCCGAAGAATCCCCGGTACTGGGTAAAGGAGGCGTTTACGCCCTGTTCCATCAGCGTGGGAATGTCCTTATAGTAAGGCAAACGATGGGTGGCCACCGAAGCCAGGGCTCTGGCACGCTTGGCCTTGATATGGCCGGCCGTCTCCGCGGTGTTCCCGAAGGCCACGTCGATGTGGCCGCCGATCAGCGCGGTGGGGCTGAACTCAAAGGAGGTGGTGGTGAACTTTACGCCCGCCGCCTTTTCAATCCGGATAGTCTGGATATGCTCCGAACCGCCGATGCTGTTGACGCCGGCCCTGATCTTCTTGGGATTGGCTTTGGCGTCGTCGAGCAACTCCTTGAGGTTTTTGTAGGGAGATTGATAGGGGACAATGAGAACGCTCGGGTCTTCGACCACCGTTCCCAGCCACACGCAGTCCTCAAGCTTCATTTGTGTTGCGCCACGGATCATCGCCATAAGCTGGGATGTCGTCCAGTGCATCACAACGTAGGGATCGCCCGCCTTTGAGTGCAGGTAGTTGAGGGCCACGGCGGATGACCCGCCCTGGCGGGTCTGAACCTGAAGCTTCGGCTTAACGATTCCGGTCTTGTTCAGGATATCGGCCGTGGTGAGCATAAACAGACCGGCAGCGCCGCCGGGTGAAGAATGATGCAGCCATTCAATAACCTTGCCTTGTTCGGGATATTCGGCCCGGGCCGCAGGTGCGAAGGCCGGGGCCATGACAAGCACAAATAACATAACAACGACGGAAAGAAACAAACCCTTTTTTCTCATGACAAACTCCTTTTTTCTTATCCGGGGCGTCGGGAGCGACGCCGCTCCGTTTAATGGTTATAAAGGTCTTGATACGAGATGTTTTATGGGTCCGTTTGCACCTCCTTTCCCGGTTATTGCGATTTTCACCGAATTTGCGCGTAATTGGTTAGAACTTATTTGACGCCATATAGACGGGCGGCATTGTCATGCAGGATCATGCGCCCGGTCAGTTGGGCATATTTCTTTTCCATCAACCCGAGGCGCACTGCATCCTCCAGGACTTCCGCCAGGGCGATTTTAGCGGTTTTGGCCGACAGCCAGGCAATCTCGGGCGTTCCATGCCCGCCGCTGCCCACGACGATTTTGGAAAGGGGCGCCCAGGCCATCACATCCCGGTAACACTCCGCGATGCGCAGAGATGCCCAGGGTGTCATCTGCCCCATATCCACCCACACATGCGGAAAGGCATGCGCCATCTGGCCCGCCTGTTTGGTCCAGGGAAAACCGGCGTGGAGCAGGACGATTTTTGTTTTCAAAAATTCGGTGTTTTTTAAAAAGGGGCCTAATAAAAACGGGTCGGCGTTATGAATGGGCCCTTTCCACATGCCGCCGGTGAAACCGCTGTGAAGATGTACCGGTACGTCCAGTTCCTGGCACTGGAGTAAAACGGCGGTGAAAACAGCTGTGTACAACTTTTTATAGGCCGTGTTGTCTCCGGCCTTGGCTTTTGGAAAAACAGCTGCGGCTTCATCATCCCGTACCGGCAGAACGTCAAAGCCGACCTGCTCAGCCAGATGAACCTTGACACCGATAAAACCGTCATTTGTAACGGCCCTCTCTAGGGTTTCCTGGAAATTTTTAAGCAACTCCTGATAAGAACCGCAGGTTTTCAGAAACTTATTCAAGGGCGGTTCAAACTGAAACAGCCTCAATTTTTTGCCCGGCATCAGGTCCAGCAGCGGGTCGTTGACGGGAAGGCCGGTATCCAAAACGGTCCCGACAATACCGGCGTCCTTATAAAGCAGGGAAATATAGTCGGAAAAACTTTTGGAAGTAATCCGGTTGCGCGCCTGCGCGACGGCTTCCAGATCTGCCGGACAATCCAGGAGCTTGGACAGCTGACAGATCAGAGTCTGGACCACCCCCATAAAGGGAAAGTGGTAACGAAGCGCATCGGTGGCCCCCCAGTGGCGCGCCTTGGCCGCCTTCGGGTCGGGAATATCCCCCATGCCGTGAAAAAATTCACGAGCCAGGAACTCCGGTTCCAATGTCGCATATTTGGGATCATACGGGTGGCAGTGGTGATCGATAAAGGGGAGGTCATTGAAATTCAGCATAGCGTTTTACCTTTCCTTAACATTCCTTAACATTTTAATTTGGGATCTGTCCTGTTGTCCGAATCCCGGCAGTTTCGGCCAACGTATCGAATCTTCGAAAGATTTTCCCTAAACAGACTGTTCTTCGGACCTCCTGCTGACGGGTGCGGGAGCTGCCGTCTTGGATAGAATTTATTTCCCGGGGCAGGTAATAGTTAATTTTATTAGATTATCGATTATCGATTGTCAATAAAAATATGATGAGGCGTCCTGCAGAGGTCTCACGGGAATTTGAATTCGCTTTACCCTTTTTCGCCTGACAAGCCGGCTTCCATTTCATCCCACTTGGTAAGCGCCTGAAGGTCCGGAACGCCTGCAATCCCCGACAGAAAATCGGGCGAGGGCGCATCGCGGGTAACGCTGACATCCAGAAGAGAGGGGGCCAGTTCGAATGCGTTTTTCAAAGCATCCGGCAGGCCTTCGGGATCGGTGACCCGCACGCCCTGAACCCCCAGGGAACCAGCCAGGGCTGCGTAGTCACATTTTTCAAGATCAACTCCCACCAGTCGGCCCTGGTAGTTTAAAAGCTGATCGTGCCGTTCGATGTTCCAGGCGGCATTGTTGGCCACCACAAAAACGACCCGGGCGCCGTGCCGCCGGCAGGTATCCAGCTCCATGGCATTAAACCCGAAGGCGCCGTCGCCGGTCACGACAACGACCTGGCGTTCCGGAAAGGTCAGCGCGGCGGAGATGCCGTAGGGCGCCCCGACCCCTAGACAGCCGAAGGGGCCGCTGTCCAGATAAGTCCATTCGGAAAAAACCTGCCGGGCAAAGGAGAGAATATCGCCGCCGTCTGCCACCACAACGGCATCGGGAGCAAGCGCCTTTTTGACCGCCCCCAGCAGCCGATAGGGGTGCATGCCGCCGTCCCGGCCCGGCGGCGCGGTTTGCAGCTTATTTTCCAAGGCGCTGCGTCTTTTTCGGTCTTCGCGGCGCAGGGCGGTGATCCAGCCTGAATCCACGCTCGGCCGCCTGTCGTCTGCTGCCTTCAGGATTGCGCCCATCGTTTCTCTTATCGGTCCTGAAATTTCCGCCTCGCCCCTGCGGTTTTTCTGCACTTCGGCTTCGAAAGCCCCGATTCTGACAAACCCGGCGTTTTTGAAAACCGCGCGGGACCCATACGCCAGCTGATAATCGAGGCTGCGTCCGATGGTGATTACAAGGTCCGCCTCGGTCATGGCCCGGGCCCGCATGGACGGCACAAACGCCGGATGACCGGCGGGCACCAGTCCCTTGCTCTCGGCGGTATCCAGATAGACGCATCCCACTCTATCGAGCATCTTAACGATTTCCCGGCCGGCGCTTTTTGCGCCCCGTCCGGTGATAACCACCGGCCGCTTTGCCGACCATATGAGGTCCGCCGCTTTCCGGGCCGACTTGGTACCAACAGTCCCGAAAGAATGCGGTCTTGATTGAAAGCCTGCGAGGTCAATATCTGCTTGCGGTATTGACGACCGCAACACATCGGTAGGAAAATCGACAAAGGCCGGTCCCGGCTCGTTCAAGCATCCTTCGGCAATCGCAAAAGCATCGGCCAACGCCTTGACAGCGCTTTCCGGCGCATCAATTCTTTGGGCGGCGCGTGTAACTGCGCGGACGATTTCGACCTGTTCGATTTCCTGGAGGGCCCCTTTTCCGCGCTGCGGCCGCGGGGTCGATCCGGTAAGGACCACCACCGGTACACGGGAAACAAAAGCGTTGGCAATGCCGGTCACCGCGTTGGTCATCCCCGGTCCGGCCGTGACCAGGGCGACCCCCGGCTTTCCGGTCAGCTCCGCCTGGGCCTGTGCCATATGAACTGCGGCCTTCTCGTCCCGCACGTCCACGAGCTTGAGTCCCCGGCGGGCGATTTCGTCCCACAGGGGTTGAATATGGCCGCCGCAGAGCCCGAAGATCCTTGGCACTTCTTTAGATATTAAAAACTGAGCGATCGCCTCATAAACTTTCATCATTAGATTTACCTCACGGGTCGGGCGCTTTTCAAAGGTCTCTGCCCCCCACCCCTCACCGAATCACTTTTTGCTGACATTAGCGAATCGATTGGCCGCCCAGACCGCCCCCAGCCCCGCCAACCCCAGGGTGGAGAATGCCCATCCCCACGACGCAAATTCAATTCTCCCGGCTTTGCCGGGATTGGTCCAGTCCAATACGATTCCGAATACCAGCGGCGCTAGGGCGCCGGCCCCGAATCCGACCAAGGACCTGAGCCCGAAAGCCGCCCCCAGATAGGCCGGTTCCACCTCCTCGGTCAGGGCCGCCGAAAGCACCGGCGAATCCCCGAGGGTGGTAAACGCATAGACGAGTCCGACGGCAATGACTGCCATCACGGGCCAGAGGACGATCCATCCCAGAACAAACGAACAGATCGAGCTGGCGGCCGCGAGCGTTATCAGCATGCGGGCACGGCCGAGCCGGTCGGACAACGCCCCCATGGAATAGGATGCCAGCAGCGCCGTAAGGTGAAATCCCGCCGTGATGTAGGCCCCGAAACCGGCGGCATTAAGTTTATCCACGCCGCGCAGGGCCAGCGCGGCAAACAAAAAGGCCGGTATCCAGGACCGCACGCCCTGCAGTTCCCAGTTATGAAAGCTGTAGCCGGCAACCAGCAGCATGACCGGCTTGTTTCCCAGCACCTCCTTGGTAAACTTTTGCCCTTTTCGCCGTGGCGCAATTTTGACCGGCGTATCTGACAGTGTGATCCAGATGACGATTGCCGCAGCCAACGGCCCCAGGGCGGTTACCAGAAACGAAAGCCGGTATCCGCCAATCGGCATGGCGATGCCGGTCAATATGAGCGAGAGGGCAAATCCGAAAGAAGTGCTCGCCACGAAAATGCCGGAAGCCATTCCTCTGCGGTTCTGAGGATAGCGTTCGGAAAGGATCATCAACCCGGTGGTGTAGGTGCCGGCAAGGGACGTGCCGACCAGGGTGTAGAGGATCAGCCCGGAAAGATAGCTTCGCGCAAACACCGCAAAGGCAAGAGAGAAAAGTGCCCCGATAATCGACGACCAGACATACACCGGTTTGGCCCCGATCCGGTCCGCCAGCCAGGAAAGCAATACCATCGAAACCGCATACCCGACTTGCCACCCGCTGGCAATCGATCCGGCCGCGGAAGCCGACATGCCCCATTCCTGCTGCAGCACCGGCAAGGCCGCCGCGTAAGTCACGAAAACCATCCCGCCCAAAGCCCGCGTCGCGCAAATTCCGGTCAGCCACCAGTCAACTCGCATGTGCGTTTTCACTCTTTTTCGAAAACAGGCCCATTTATGCCCTGTGTTACGTTAAACGATCGTTTCGATTCGTTTGAATGGCCGCTCTATTTCGGCAGGTAATCCTCCCGAACAGGGGAAAACACTTCAATCGCCAGTGAGTCTTCAAGGATTTCTGCGTTATGTTCCTCGCCGCCCGGGATGCACCAGCTGTCGCCGGCCAATACATCAAATGCTTCCGGACCGATGGAAAGGCGAAGATGCCCGCTAACCAGATAACCGGTCTGTTCATGAGGGTGGGAATGCCGGGGCAGCCGGCTTCCTTTTTTCATCCGAAACTCGGACATCAGGGTCCGTTCCCCAAAAACCGTTGTCTTGCGTTCAATACCCGTTAAAGCAAGGGTGTATCCACTTTCACTGTGCTTCTGAAACATGCGCAATTTTCCTTTCGCAGTGTTTATTTATTCGGTTTCAACTCAATTGACCAGAGCAATATGAGGGCCGCATACTCTAAAAGATAGTTCCCCTCTCTTCCATACGATGCAGGTCGGGAATTGAGCCGGGAAGCTTTAATTAGAGGTTAATGAAGCAGACATTGGGTAATGTGGAGCTTTTCCGGACTTCCAAATGTCAAGTATAGGATAATCAATCTTGAGCAGTCCTTTTCTCATCATCAAGAACTTTGCGTACTATTCCGGCAAGATTATGTCGTGAAAACGGCTTCATGATAAAAGACTTTATCCCCAATGCACGCGCCTTTTTTTCATCGATACGATCACTATACCCGGTGCAGAGAATAACCGGGATATCCGGTCGAATCCGGATCAATTCACTTGCCAAACGGTCCCCGGACATATGCGGCATCGCCATATCCGTAATGACTATGTCGAATCCTTTAGGATTTTCCTGAAATATCTTCAGAGCTTCTACACTATTTGACTCTGCGTGGACTTCATAGCCACAGCGCTCTATCATCTGCTTGACCATTCCCAGCAAGGATGCTTCGTCCTCGACCAGTAGAATACGTTCCGTACCCGACGGCACATCATCTGCAGTTTGGGATTTCGGTGCGGGTTGTTCCGATATCAAAGGGAACAGAACTTTGGCTGTCGTCCCTGCCCCGACCGAACTTTTGATGGCGATCGTGCCATCATGCTTTTTGACAATGCCGTGGACAATCGCTAACCCCATGCCAAGCCCCTCATCGATGTTCTTGGTCGTAAAATATGGATCGAAAATTCTCTCCATAACAGATGGCTCAATACCCATTCCGCTATCCGTCACGGTTAGAATAGCATAATCGCCGGATTTTATATTTTCATAACGATCTGCCATGTGGCTGTCCAGGTGCACGGCTTCTAACCGTACGTCGATCACACCGGTTCCATCAACCATGGCTTGCGCTGCATTTGAGCACAGATTCATCAGCACCTGGCCGATTTCAGTCGGATCTGCCAAGATTGTTTCCGTTGTGCAAGAAAAGTCCCGTCGTATATCGATGGTGGTTGCTATCGTTTTTCGCAGAAGGTCCAAAGTTTCCTCGACGACAGGGCGGATCTGCATCGGTTTTCTTGAAGAGGGTGACTTTCTGGCGAAGCTTAGCAACTTCCGAACAATGTCTGTGGCACGAAGCGATGCTTTTCGAATTTCTTCAATGCTGTGAACTGCTGGACTCCATTCGGGTATGTTGTCTTTGGCCAACTCAGCGTTTCCGATGATTATCCCAAGCATATTGTTGAATTCATGGGCGATTCCACCCGCTAATGTGCCAATGGATTCCATCTTGCTTGCCTGCCGAAGCTGTTCTTCCAGCATTTTTTGATCTGAAATATCTGTGATTATACCGACAAGAGATATCAATTTCCCCTGATTGTCCTCATGGCGTCGCCCACTTAAAAATCCATAGAAATCAGTTCCATCCGCTCGTATATAATGCCGCTCATAAGATACCGAATCAATTTCGTGGCCGATTAGTTGCCGCATTCGCTGGTCGCCAATATTTCGCTGATAGGGATGGACCAAGTTTGGGTACGGCAATCCAATCAGTTCTTGTTGTGTATACCCGAACATCTTGGTCATGCCTTGGTTGGCGTAGGTGATAATCCCTTTAGGGTCGACCAGAATGATGCCTGCCGGTGAGAGATCAAAAATGGTTCGCAAGCGCGTTTCATTTTCCTGCAAGGCCAACTCCGCTTGCTTGCGCTCTGTAATGTCGCGTGTAATACCTTCAACCCCAAGAATGTTTCCTTCCAAATCCTTATAGAAATGTGCGTTTGTGGATGCCCACCATATTGATCCGTCTTTTCGCTTTAGTCGGGCTTCAAAATGGGCAATTTGTCCTTCAGCCCTTAATTGGGCCAAGAAATCATTACGTTCTTCGGGATAGAGGTAGACCTCTTGGGCCATATTCATTCCAATGACCTCTTCAACGGTATATCCTGATAGCCTGTAAACGGAAGGCGATATATAAGAAATCTTGCCCTCAAGATCTGTACGGTAAAAAAGATCCTGGGAGGTTTCTACTAAAGTGCGGTAAGATTCTAAGCTTTTTTGAAGCTCTTTAACTTTTTCAAGCAATTCTTCATATGTAGGTTTTCCATTCATTGTCGTACCTATTAAATGATGACAACTCTGTCCAAAGTTGCGATTCTTGCATTATTCAGAAATCTTAGGAAATTTAAGTATACAAAAGAAAGTCTAAAGAAATCAAGATGGTTTAGAAGTGGAACATCCTTGCCACAATCCGTTCCAAGATCAAATCAGGTGCCAGCGCATATTGAGAATAAAAGTGCTCTGTATTGTGTAATCTGGATGACTCGAAATTTTATATGATTGCTTATGGTTTTTCATCTGATTCACCGGGAAGCTGCAACAAGCGCACATCTTCGAGATCGACATCCCTTCCCGTCCTTTCGGACAGTGGAAGGGCGCGGAGCCAACGAGCTTTAGCGTCGATTGATTCATCGGCTATATTATGCGTAATCTATTTTATATCAACAACTTATCAGGTCTCAATGTTTTTTTCAACGGATAACGTTTATCCCCGTGTAGAAATCATGGCCTTCAGGGGCAGGCCAGAGTTCGGTGGCGCAATCTTAAAGAATTTAAATGCGAAGCACGAATCCCGAAATCCGAAACAATATCGAATGACCAGAATGCAAATGATCCAAATAATGAATGTTGCTGACATCACAAATATAATTTTATTTTTAGCATTAAGACATTTGATATTTGAATTTGTTTCGAATTTCGATATTCGAATTTCGTCAATGGCATTTGCGGAAATCATGCCCTCCAGGCTTAGGCAAAAGCCAGTAACTCTGGATCCGGATTCTTACTCGTCTTCAACCGGAAACGTCAATTGCGCGCCGAACCAGCCGATCACCGTTACGAGGGGCAGAAACGACAACACCAGCAGCAGGTAGACAAACCCGGCTCCGCCAAGATTATCCATAACATCGGGCACGCGCAGCCGCCAGACAAACGCCGCGATCGCCAGGATCAGCATCACCGGCGAGAGCCGTTTTTTAATGAGCACGGCTTTGACCGGCCGGGAGAGGTAGTTCAGCCACCAGGTATACAGCCCGGTCAGAATGGTGACGGTCGTAAAAAAGATGCCGGCCCCCAGCGAATGCAGGGCCGTCAGTTCAAAGGACTTTACGCCGGTTATAAGGTAAAGCACATTGAAAACCGTGGTGGAAAACATGAAGACGATCGGAAAATGAACCGTCATGGGATGGGGATGCCGCCGCAGCATGGGATAGCGGGCCAGCAGCCGAGATAAAGCTGCCGGCATATCAACTTCGGATCTCGTTTTTTGCTTCAAGACACCGACCTGCGGAAATCTTTCCAGCACTTCAGGACCGTGCGGCGCCGCCTTGATATCCGTGCTGAGATCGGCACCGGCACGGTGGCGTTTCATGTGCAGGCCGCCTTTCCAGCGGTTGCTTTCGCTGATATCGTAGACCTTTCCCTGATGGGCGATATAGACCGGGCTTCCATTCTCACCGTTGAATTTCGCAAGTTCTTCCGAATCAAATTCCTTCATATGTCATATCTGTCCTGTTCGTAAGTGTTATGCGATCCAAAAAGAGGCCGCCGCCGATGTCAGCATTACAAAAGATTTAATGATGGGAAGATAGCGGAAACAGCTACTTTTGCCACCATCAGCAGCAGCAGCGCCATCGGGTAATAGCTGGACCGGTTGAAAAGGGCCATGGCGTTCCGGCGCTCTTTGACCTTGTAAAGGCGCCGGGCCGGTACGATTAAAAGATAAATCCCCCCGGTCAAGAAAATGATGACGGTCAGCAGCCCAAAAACAGTCTGGGAAAAATACAACACGACGACATTGAGCGCCACCGTGGCGATCAGCGTATAAAGTATCAGGGTCGTGGCCCTTTCGGCACCGAACCGCACGGGAACCGTCTGGGCTTCAAGCCGCCGGTCCTCCTCGATGTCGGCCCAGTCATGGGGAATATTCTGCCCGCCGATTTCCCAGCAGAAGATCCACACAAACAGCGCGCACATGAACGCCGACGAAGGATCGGGATCCACTGCGAATACCGCGGCAACCGCCCCGGATGTTTTGACCGCGCCGCTGACAAGGGTTCGCAGCGAGCTGATTTTCAGCATCAGGCAATAGACGGTTTCAAATAGACAGCCGGCCAGAAAAACAACGACGCAAACCGGATTCAGGAGATAAGCGCCCAGCATTGCCACAGCCCCCCAGGCAATTACCCAGGTCAATCCTTCTCTGTAACTCAGCAGCCCATATGCCATGGGATGACGAATCATCACATCGTCCAGGTAAGATTCGGCCGCCGGCAGTTCGCCGCTTTTCACCCTTTCCCGGTCCACCCGGAAGTCGATCACGTCATTCAAGGCATATACGGCGGTATAACCGGCAAATGCGGTCAGAAGTCCCAACAGAATCACTTTCAAGGGAGGAAAGGCCCCCAGCCAGAGTAAAGCGGCCAGCGCCGGGGTGCTGATGTCAAGAACGGCATGAGGGGTCCGTGAAAGCGCCCAAAAAAGCTTTATACGGGAAAGTCCCGTATGATGACCGGAAACGGCGGTATTCAAATCAATTGATCCTTTTGAATTGTTTAATGTTTAATTGGTCCCTTGGATCTTCATTTGCCTCTTTCAGTCGGCCCCAGCAGCTGGTTCAATTGCGCTTCGCTTAAAACCTTTTCCTCAAGGGCTGCCGCCCGGATGGTTTTGCCGGTATCAAAGGCTTTTTTGGCGATCCCGGCGGCTTTGTCGTAACCGATCAGCGGCACCAGGGCCGTCACCAAGGCCAGACTCTGCTCGATATTGGAAAAGCACTTGTTGCGGTTGGCCGTAATCCCTTCGATGCATTTAAGTGCAAACGCTTCGGTGGCTGCCGACAGCAGGCTGATGGACTGCAGCAGGTTGTATGCCATCACCGGCAGCATGGCGTTGAGTTCAAAGTTGCCGGCCTGCCCCCCCAGGGTAATGGCGGTGTCGTTTCCCATGACCTGCGCCGCCACCTGGATTACGACCTCAGGGATCACCGGATTCACTTTCCCCGGCATGATGGAAGAACCGGGCTGGAGCGAGGGGAGGTTGATTTCCCCGAATCCGCAGCGCGGGCCGCTCCCCAGCCAGCGGATATCGTTGGCGATTTTAACCAGACTGACCGCGAGGGTTTTCAGCGCTCCGCTGGTTTCAACCGCGGCATCCCGGGCGGCCTGGGCCTCAAAATGATTCAGCGCCTCCCGAAAAGGCGCCCCGGTCTGTTCGGCAATCAGGGCAATCACCCTTTGTGCGAACTCCGGATGGGTGTTCACGCCCGTGCCCACCGCCGTGCCGCCCAGGGCCAGCTCGGCCAGCCGCTCTTGAGTCGTTCTGATCCGGTCCATCCCCAGCTCGATCTGCCTGGCGTAGCCGGAAAACTCCTGGCCGAGGGTGACCGGAACGGCATCCTGCAGATGCGTTCGGCCGATTTTAGCAACATCGGCAAATTCGGCCGCCTTTCCCGACAGAGACGTGTGAAGCACCTGCAGCGAGGGGAGCAGCCGGTTGCGGATAGCGGTGAGCGCTGCTACGTGAATGGCCGTGGGAATGACATCATTGCTGGACTGGCCCAGGTTCACGTGATCATTGGGGTGCACCGGCGATTTTCCGCCTTTTTTGCCGGTAATGATCTCATTGGCCCGTGAAGACAGGACTTCGTTCATATTCATGTTGGTGGAGGTGCCCGAGCCGGTTTGAAACACGTCCACCACAAACTGATCGTCATGCTTTGCCGCCGTCACTTCCCGGGCGGCCGTGATAATAGCATCCGCTGTTTCCGGCGGCAGGAGCCCCAGGTCTTTGTTCACCCGGGCACTGCACAGTTTGATCAAGGCCAGCGCCTGGATAAATTTAGGTGGAAATTTCAGGCCGCTGATGGGGAAATTTTCCACTGCCCGCTGGGTCTGGGCCCCGTAATAGGCATTTTCAGGAACCCTGACCGTCCCCATGGAGTCCTTTTCCTCTCTGAAACCCATCTCGCCTCTCCCGGTAAAAGGTGAATATCGGCTGCACGCTTAAAGAAATCCCACAAAATCCCCCACCCGTCAAGTTAAACCCTGCGGCTTTCCAAAGCCCGGAGAGATTTCCGGAAAGTACTTACGTGGGATTCTTTGTTTGACATGCCCTCTGTTTTTCCTTATTATTTCTATACAAATCTTTCGTTGCCGCGCCAGGCCGAGACCTTTGAAAAATGCCCAATTTTGTTCAAGTTCAAGTAAGGCGATAATTTTAACCACGGGAATACATGGCGTATTTCGAGGATTAACATTTGAGCCGGACGCCGAAATTGGGCAAAAGGGGGTGTTTGGCACAGGCCTCAAGTCCTGATCCGGCACCTTCTCAAGATCTCAACCTCTAGACCGATTCAAGACTTACAAAAATATTTAGATGGAAAAACCGGTTCATTTTAAAAACCACCTGGGTGAAACACTTGCCGGGACCCTGCACCAGCCGGAAAAGCCCTCCGGCAAGGGTATTATTATCGGCCACTGCTTTACGTGCTCCCGGCATACCCGCGTTCTGCAGCAAATGGGCCGCGATCTTTCCGCGGCCCGCTTCCTGGTCCTGCGATTTGATTTTTCCGGAAACGGCCAGAGCGAAGGGGCATTTGTCGAATCGAGTCACTCCAAGCATGTTGCCGAGATGGAAACCGCCGCATCCTTTCTGGCCGACAACGGCGCCCGCTGGATGGGGCTGGCCGGACACAGCATGGGAGGAACCATTGCGCTGCTGGCCGCAGCCCGGATGAAAAGCGTTCAATCCGTCTGTATCCTGGCCACGCGCGTATCCGGCATGAAAGCGACCCATTTCCTCAGCAGCGGACAGCAGGCCGAATTGCAGCGGTCCGGCCGGGTTTCCTTTTCCAGCAGGGGCCGATCCCTGGAGCTTTCAAAAGACTTTTTTGACGATGCGGACACTTATGATATGTTAAAAGTGGTCGATTCCATAAAAAAGCCTCTGCTAATCGTCCATGGCGATCAGGACGAAATTGTTCCGGTAAACGAGGCCCTTGAGGCAAGCAGGCGGAATCCTGCGGTAACAACCCTGGAGATTATCCAGGGGGCGGACCACATGTTCAGCCGGGAAGACCATCGCCGCCAGGTTGCCTCAATGGTAACCGACTGGTTTGCCCGGCAGGGCCTGAAGAACAAAACGCGTTGAGCTGAAAAGGAAATAGCTTCACCATGGATATATCTGAAACCTGGAACGCGGATTTCGTTGACGCACAATATCAACTTTGGAAATCAGATCCGCAGGCGCTTTCGCAGGACTGGCGGTTTTTTTTTGAAGGTTTTGAACTGGCCGCCTCAGGCCGATTCACCCCTGACAAGCCCGAAGATGATCAGGTTGTCTTGAAACAGGCCCGGGTGGAAGCCCTCATCTACCGCTATCGGGATGTTGGGCACCTGCTGGCCTGCCTGGACCCCTTATCGGCCTGCCCGATCCGACATCCCCTCCTGGAGCTGAGCGCCTTCGGACTTTCGGAAAAAGACCTGGATCGAACCTTTTTTGCCAGGCATTTTTCAAAAGCCCGGCATGCCCCCCTGCGCGATATCCTGCAGGCCCTGCGCGAGACTTACTGCCGCTCCATCGGAGTTGAATACATGCATCTGCAGGACCCGGCCGAACGGCGCTGGCTGCAGGAGCGCATGGAGCCGGTTCGCAATCAGCCGCAATTCGACCGCAACATCAGGGTCCGGATACTGAACAAACTCTATCAAGCCGCCCTCTTTGAGGCGTTTCTTCACAAAAAATATATCGGCCAGACCCGTTTTTCCCTGGAAGGCGCCGACATTGTTATCCCCATGCTGGACTTTCTGGTCCGGCATGCGGCTCAAAACGGGTGCCGTGAAATTATTCTCGGCATGGCCCACCGGGGGCGGCTGAATGTCCAGGCTCATATCCTCAACCGGCCCTACGAGGAAATCTTCGCAGAATTTGAACACTGTCATGACCCGGAAAGTCTTTTCGGCTCCGGCGACGTCAAATATCACACCGGCTATCTGGCGGATGTCAGGATCGATCAGGATCATCCGGTGCAGATTTTTCTGGTGAACAATCCCAGTCATCTGGAATCGGTCAATCCCGTAGTGGAGGGATTTGCCAGGGCCCGCCAGGATTCAACCGGCGACGGCGCGCGCGCGCAGGTGCTGCCGCTGCTGATCCATGGCGATGCCGCCTTTGCCGGGCAGGGAATCGTGGCCGAAACCCTGAACATGTCGCAGCTCGACGGCTACCTTACCGGGGGGACCTTACACCTGGTCATCAACAACCAGATCGGATATACCACCCTCCCTGAACACGCCCGTTCCACTCGCTACAGCACCGATATCGCCAAAATGCTCTCGGCGCCGATTTTTCACGTTCATGGTGAAAACGCCGAGGCTGCCGTTCATGCCGCTCAACTGGCCTGCGATTACCGCTCGGCGTTTAAAAAAGATGTGGTCGTCGACCTGGTCTGCTACCGCCGCTACGGTCACAACGAAGGCGACGAACCCTATTTTACCCAGCCGCTCATGTATGAACAGATCCGGCAGCGGCCCCCGCTCTACCAAATTTACACACGGAAACTAATGGCGGACGAGGTGGTTACGGAAAAAGAGGTCCAAGAAATCGAAACCGCCGTCAACAGAACCATCGAAGCGGATTTTGAAGCAGTTCGCAGCGGCACCTGCCCGCTGCCGGCACCCCGCCTATACGACGAGTGGAAGGATTTTCACGGAAATTATTCCCATAAGCCTCTGGCAACCGGCGTAGCGAGGAAGAAACTGCTGGCCTATGCCCGCAGTTTGAATAACGTTCCGAAGGGATTCTCGCTCTATACCCGGTTAGAGAAGTTGCTGGAACGACGGCTCGAGGCTGTTGTGGAGGGCCGGGGGATCGACTGGGCCGGCGCCGAAGCCCTGGCTTTTGCGTCGCTTCTGGCAGAGGGATTTCCCATCCGCTTGAGCGGACAGGACAGCGGTCGCGGCACCTTCAGCCAGCGTCACTGTGTACTGACGGACACCCGGACAGGCCGGCGCCTGATTCCGCTGAATGGAATTTCAAAAAAACAGGCGCCCTTTAGCGTCTATGACAGCCTGCTTTCAGAGGCCGGCGTCCTGGGATTTGAGTACGGCTATTCGCTGGCCAGGCCCCGGGTATTAACCCTGTGGGAGGCTCAATTCGGGGACTTTGCCAACAACGCCCAGGCGATCATCGATCTGTATATCAGTTCCGGAGAAACCAAGTGGCAGCGCCTGAGCGGACTGGTGCTGCTGCTCCCGCACGGGTATGAGGGCCTCGGGCCCGAGCACTCCAGCGCCCGCCTGGAACGCTATCTGCAGCTTTGCGCCCAGGACAACCTCCAGGTCTGCAATGTTACGACCCCGGCCCAGTACTTTCATTTGCTGCGACGCCAGGCCAATCAGCGCTTTCGCAAGCCGCTGGTCCTGATGACTCCCAAAAGTCTTCTGCGCCATCCCCTGGCGGTTTCCGACCTGAAGGACCTGACGACCGGATCGTTTAATGAAACCCTTGAGGATCCGGACGGAATCCGGTCGCCGGGGCGCCTTATTTTTTGCAGCGGAAAAATCTTCTATGAGCTGCTGGAGCGGCGCCGGGACAAAAAGTTTAAAGACACCGCCATCGTCAGACTTGAACAGTTCTACCCCTTTCCGCTGGAGCGGCTACAGAAAGCCCTCCGGCCTTACCAAACGGTTAAACAATGGCGATGGGTACAGGAAGAACCGCAGAATATGGGCGCCTGGAACTTTATCGGCCCCCGGCTGGAGACCCTGTTGGGCCAGCCGCTGGAATACGTCGGCCGCAAGGCATCTGCCAGCACCGCCACCGGTTATCCCGGCTTATACAAAAAGGAGCAGGCGGATATATTGGATAGGGCTTTTATGAAGTAAATGATCCTATAAACCAAACAAAAAAATAAGGTGGCTTCGATTCTGTCCGGCTATACGGTCACTTGATCCCGAGTTTTCACGCCGACAGCGGGGGGAGGCGCCGGTCAGAAAATCAGCCTTAATTTGGGTTATATAGATCCTTAAATTAAAAAGGGGTCGCGATGAAAATTGAAATCAAGATACCCAGCGTGGGTGAGTCCGTCAAGGAAGCGGTTCTGGTTGAGTGGTACAAAAAAAGCGGAGACATTGTCCAGAAGGACGAACCGCTTTTTCTCATCGAAACCGACAAGGTTACCCTGGAAGTCGTGGCCGAAGCCGGCGGCGTGCTGGAAATAAAGGTTTCGGAAGGTGAAACCGTCGCAATCGGCGCGGTTGTGGGAACCATCGATACCCGTGCCGCTGCCGCCCAAGAAAAAAAAGCGGCTTCCGCAAGTAAAATTGAACCGGCTAAAAAAGAACCCGACGCAAACGTCCCTCCACCCACGCAAACACGGGAGGCGCCTATGCCGGTGCAGAAAACCTTTCAAAAACCGCAACCGCCGGGATCCCTGCCGGTTGCAGCCGCGGATCGTGCCGAAACCGCCCCGTCCCTGCCTCCGTCGGTGCGCCGGCTGGTTGCTGAAAAAAAAATCGATATCGCCCGTATCAGCGGGACCGGTCCCGGCGGAAGAATCACCAAGGGGGATGTGCTTCTCTATCTGGAAGGGGCTGAAAACGGAACGGCGGCAAGGCCGCCGCGTGCAACCCCGCCGGAAAAAACGGTGGCCCCCGGGACGAAGGCAACACCGGCAGCGAGCGCTGCGGCAGACGATGCCGTCAGCCGCAAACCCATGACCCCCATCCGCCGGCGCATTGCCGCCCGTTTGCTGGAAGCCAAGCAGGGCACGGCCATGCTGACCACTTTCAACGATATCGACATGACCCGGGTCATGCAGGTCCGGGCGCTGATGAAAGAGCGCTTTCGCGAAAAATACGGCGTGTCCCTGGGGATCATGTCCTTCTTCATCAAGGCGGCCATTGAGGCTTTGAAGGAATTCCCTGAAATAAACGCCGCCATTGACGGCCAGGACATCGTTTATCATCATTACTACCATATCGGCATTGCCGTGGGCTCCGAAAGGGGTCTGGTGGTGCCTGTGATCCGACATGCCGACCGGCTCGGTTTTGCCGAACTGGAAGGTGCCGTCGTCGATTTTGTCAAAAAAATCCGTGAAAACCGCCTGGAGCTGGCCGATCTGGAAGGCGGCACCTTCACCATCAGCAACGGCGGTATTTACGGCTCACTGCTGAGCACCCCCATTTTGAACATGCCCCAGAGCGGGATCCTCGGCATGCACCGGATCGAAGACCGGCCGGTGGCCGTTGACGGCAAAGTGGTCATCCGCCCCATGATGTATGTCGCCTTAAGCTATGATCACCGCATCGTCGACGGCCGTGAAGCCGTCACATTTTTAAAGCGCATCAAGGAATGTGTTGAAAACCCCGAATTGATCATGATGGAGATTTAAAAAATGGCTCAAAAAATCACCTATGATCTCATCGTTATCGGCAGCGGTCCCGGCGGCTACGTGGCGGCCGTGCGCGCGTCCCAACTCGGGCTGAAGGTTGCCTGCATCGAGAAGGAACCCCGGTTGGGCGGCGTATGCCTGAACGTGGGGTGCATCCCCAGCAAGGCGCTGCTGGACTCCAGTGAATATTTCCATTTGGCCGGGAGTCACTTTGCCGAACACGGCATCAAAACCGGGAAACTGTCCCTTGATCTTGCCGCCATGATGGCGCGTAAAGACCGGGTGGTAAAAAAACTGACGGATAACATCCGCAAGCTGCTCGAGGGGAACAACATCCGGATCATTCACGGCACGGCCCGTCTGGCAGCTAAAGACACAGTGGAAATAATGCCGGCATCTGCTGGAGGAAAATCCAGGCCCCTGACAATTCAGGCAAAACACGTTCTGCTGGCTGCCGGCAGCGAACCCGTCGCACCGGCCGGCCTGAAATTTGACGGAAAACGGATCGTCAGCTCCACCGAGGCCCTCGCTTTTAGAGAAGTTCCCAAACATCTCGCGATTGTCGGGGGTGGGTACATCGGCCTGGAACTGGGTTCGGTCTGGCGACGGCTGGGAAGCAGGGTGACGGTGATCGAAATGCTGCCGAAACCTGCCGTCAACCTGGACGGCCAGGTCGGGCGGGCCCTGCAGCGCGTTCTGACCGCCCAGGGCCTTGACTTTCGTCTGGACACCCGGGTGGCCGCCGCCAAATCCACCGCCCGGGGCGTAACCGTATCCCTGGAAACGGACAACAAAAAAGAAACCCTGACATGCGACCGGCTGCTGGTGGCGGTGGGCCGCCGGCCCCTCACCCGGGGGCTTGGTCTGGAAAGAGCCGACGTCAAAACCGATCCCAAGAGCGGCCACATTCTGGTGGACGCATCCTGCCGCACCAGCACCCCTTCCATTTATGCTATCGGCGACCTGGTGCCGGGGCCGATGCTGGCGCACAAAGCGTCGGCCGAAGGGATTGCCGCGGTCGAATGCATGGCCGGGCTTGCCGGGGAAGTCAACTACGATACGATTCCGGCCGTGATATACACCTGGCCGGAAGTGGCCGGCGTGGGGCTTACGGAAGAGCAGGTCAAAGCGCGCGACATTCCTTACTGCACCGGAACATATCCCTTTTCAGGGGCCGGACGGGCCCGCGCCATGGGGGAAACCGAGGGATTCGTCAAGCTCATCGCCCACGCTAAAACCGACCGGATTCTGGGGGTGCACATCATCGGACCGCGGGCGGCGGATATGATTGCGGAATGCGTCCTGGCCATGGAGTTCGGCGCCGGTTCCGAAGATATCGCCCGCACCGTTCACGGCCACCCCACCTTTGCCGAAGCCCTTCAGGAAGCGGCTATGGGTGTGCGCAAATGTTCGATTTATTCATCATAAAACACTATGTTTTAATTAATAATATTTAACATCGCCCGTCTGAATCATGGTGATTGACACGCTTGAACGTTTTTGATATTTGGAGCCAGTTAAGGGGTCGGGGAGTTTCATTCCGAATGCCTATGGGTTGAGCCGTTATTTCTTCACCGTTTATTGGCGGTCTGCCCGGGGATAGCCCCCGTGGAGGCCGTAACCATCTTATCGAAGCATGACCGCACGGCAGCGATCCCGCGCAAGTTCCATTGAACCAGTTCCAAAAGGCTGATTTCCACGGCAACGCGTATCGTCTCTGCCTGTTTCGCCTTGGCTCAACGGGCAGGGGGCGTATACAGGGGGCAGTAACCCTTGGTTACGGTTTCCACGGGGGCTATCCCCGGGCAGACTGGGCAACAATTGAAAAACTATCCGACCCGGTCCGCGGCGGAATCAATCACTGAAGCACACCGAGTATTTCGAGGATGAATCGGTTTCGGGCGGATGACTGTTCATTCGTAAAGCCGACATTCCTTGGCAAAAAATTTTGAAAGGCAATACCGTGCATCGATCACGTTACCGTGCTTGTTAAAACCAAAATGAATCCAACAAAAGGAAGGCGACAATGATGAAAAGAAATACGATTACTATTTTTGTCACGTTGATGCTGGTGTTTGGCACTTTATCGGTTTCTCAAGCAGCCGACCCGATCAAGATCGTGACGGCCCATTCATCATCCAGAGACTTCGGCGATACCACGGAGCTTCTGGCCTGGGAAGCCATCAAAGCGAAAGGGTACGATGTGGAGTTCAAATCCACGGCCACACCGGAACTCGCCGCTCAGGCTCTGATCAACGGAGATGCACAGTTTGCCGCCATCTCATCGGGCACGGGCATGCGGGCCGTGCAGGCCGGGGCAAAGATGAAAATGGTATGCGAACATAAAGCCAATGAGTGGGCGCTCGTCACCCTCTCCAGCATCACAGACCCAAAACAGCTCCCGGGAAAGCGCCTGGCGGTCCACAGCCTTGGGGCCATCTCCACCGGCATGGTCAATACCTCCCTCAACAAGGCTGGCGTAAAAGTCGATCTCATGACCATCGCCGGTTCCGACGTTCGCGCCCAGGCGATCCTGGCCGGCCAGATCGACGCGACCCCGCTGGAAATCAAAGACGTCCTCAACGTGCAGGCCAAGGCTCCGGGGAAATTTCATATTCTGGTCAACTACTCCCAGGAAATGCCCGAACTCAACGGCACCTGTTATTGGGTATCCGACGACTTCCTGGCAAAGAATTCCCAGTGGGTGCAGGACCTGATCCAGGCCAGGCTTGAAATTAACCGCAAGGCCAAAGATGATCCCAAGTGGCTCATTGGAGAAGCCAAGCGGCTCTTTCCGCAGCTCGATGCCGCCCTGGTGGAAGCCGCAGTCAACGCGTATCTTAGAGCGGGCATCTGGAACGTCAACGGCCATCTCACGCCCCAGGCGGCCGACTTCAGCCTTAATTTCTATGCAAAAGCCGGGACGATCACGGGCAAGGACCTGAAACCCGAGCTGTATTACAACTTCGGGCCGTTGAATGCCGTACTCAAGAAAATAGGCGAGAAGTAAAGAGTCAAGTTACTGGTGACAGATAGCAACCATCATATAGGGGTTCAGGCGCCCGGTGGCACAGCCGCTGCGCAAAAGAACAAATCCGGTTTCCATCGGCGGTTCAAGCGACTCCCGCTGACACAGGTGCAGAGGCTGCAGCTGGCCTCCGTCGGGGTGCTGCTATTGCTATGGAAAGCGATCAGCACCCAGACCACCAGCCTGACGCTGCCGGGGCCTGTTCCCGTGTTCATATCCCTTGTTCAGCTTCTGTTTTCATTGGATTTCTGGAATTCGCTGCTGGTTTCTTCCCAGTCGATGGTGTTCGGCTACTCCATTTCGGTTGTGATCGGCCTGAGCGTCGGCATCGCGGTAGGACTGCTCTCCCGCAGGGTGGGCATTATTTTCGATGCCTATCTGCTCATGGGCCTGGCAGTTCCCATTGCCGGCATTATCCCGGTAATCGTCATGGTCTTCGGGATCGGGCTTACCGCCAGGGTCGTGGTTGTTCTCCTTTTCGCAGTTTTTCAAATCACCATCAATGTGGTTACAGGCGTACGTGAAGCCGACCGTTCGCTGGTTGAAATGGCCCATTCCTTCGGGGCTTCACCCTTGCGGATCTTCAGGCGGGTCATTCTGCCGGACGCCATGCCCGGCATCATGACCGGCATGCGCCTGGGCCTCGGCCGGGCGATCGTGGGAATGGTTACCTCCGAACTGATCCTGCTTTCGGTGGGGGTGGGCAAGATGGTGGTCAACTTTTCCTCCACTTTTCAAACGGCCAACCTCCTGGCCTATCTCATACTGATTGTCGCCTTCGGAGTTCTGATGATGGCCGGCGTCCAGCGGATAGAAAACAGGTTGACACGATGGCACAAGTAATCAGACAGGCGGGGATTTATGGGGATTGAGATTCAAGGCATATCCAAGCGGTTCATGCGGATGGGTGAAGGGGGAATTTCCGAACCCTTCGTTGCCCTCTACGACTTTACCCTCAGTATTCGTGACAAGGAGTTCGTAAGCTTTATCGGACCGTCGGGCTGCGGCAAGACCACGATGCTGCGCATCATCGACGGCCTGACGGAACCGGATTCCGGGAAACTGGAAATTGACGGAAAACCGGTGACCGGCCCCGGGCCGGACCGCGCGGTGGTCTTTCAGAACTTTGCGCTCATGCCCTGGGCTTCCGTTCTGGATAACGTCATCTTCCCCCTCGAAATTAAAGGGATACCCAGGCAGGCAAGCGAACCCATTGCCCGGCGGTGTATCGAAACCGTGGGGCTGAAAGGGTTTGAGCATGTTTATCCCAGCACCCTCTCCGGAGGAATGCAACAGCGGGCCGGTCTGGCAAGGGCGCTTACCGTGGAGCCGAAAATCCTGCTGATGGACGAGCCTTTCGGTGCCGTGGACGCCCAAACCCGCCATCTGCTTCAGGAAGAACTCATCAGCATATGGGAGCGGCAGCACCAGACCGTGGTTTTCGTCACCCACAGCATGGAAGAGGCGGTCTTGCTCTCCGACCGTGTGGTGATTATGGAACCGAGCCCCGGCCGCGTGGCCGAAGTCCTTGATGTACCGATCCCGCGCCCCCGTCAGGCCGACACGGTACGCCGCTCTCCGGAGTTCGTCGATCTCTCAAATTACGTGTGGGAGCGCCTGCGCCAGATCATCATCGAATGCCGGAATCGTCCGGGATGCGGTGTGTAGACAGTGGAGAAAGGTATGTCCGTTATCGGTAGGATCCTTATCAGGTGGCCGACCCTCACGGCGGCCCTCATCGGAGCCGTTCTTTGGGAAGGCCTGGGGCGGTTGAATCTCACGGAATATCTGCCGCCCCTGTCAACCGTGATAGGCTCCCTGGGCCCCATGATAAAATCGGGCGAGCTTCAGAAGAATTTATCCCTCAGCCTGCTCGCCCTGGTAGAAGGTTACGGAGCCGCCGTCTTTGTCGGCATCATTGTCGGCGCCGCCATGGGTTTGAGCTGGAGGGTCAAGGTTATTCTGGATCCTTACGTCAACGCCTTTCTGGCGGCTCCCTCCGCCGCCTTTGTTCCTCTCATGGTCGTCTTCTTCGGCCTTGGCAGGGGTCCGGTGGCGGCAACGATCTTCATCTTCTCCTGTTTCGTCATTATCGTTAACACCGAAACAGGCGTTAGACGGGTCAGCCGCTCGATTTTGGACATGGCCCACAGCTTTTGCGCAGGCCGCTGGATGGTTTTCAAACGCATTCTGGTTCCCGGCGCCTTGCCGATGATCATGTCCGGGCTGCGGCAGGGAGCCGGGCGTTCCATCAAAGGTCTCGTCGTGGGAGAAGCCCTCATCTCCTTAAGCGGCATGGGAGGAGCGCTGCAGACCTACGGTGGCTCTTTCCAGGTGGCCCCCGTTTACGCGCTCACCCTGGTGCTGGTGGTAATATCGATGTTCCTGACCAGCGGCATCCGGCACTTGGAAAAACGCTTTTCATCCCAATCAACGCCGGACGGCGGGGAGACTTAACAAAAATTGAAAATTCCCCGTCCCTGCCCTTGGCGGGACGGGGAATGCTCGCGCTATTGCGGTTCAGATTGAAACCCCGTTTTCCTCCTACCTTCGTCCGACGAGTTGTGCAAAAGTATGCCCGATTGTGGGAAAAGTTCGCTGGGCGATTTTCTCAAAGAATTTAGACCGCATTCCGAATTCGATCCGCAGCATCACCGATTCGGTCTTGCCCGTGTTGAAATGCTGGTGCATGGTGACGGGGCCCTGAACATGCAGCAGGGTGCCCTTTTTCCACGGCACCTTAACCTCGTCTATGATGGAATGTCCTTCCCCCTCGAGAATATAGACATGCGCCTCCATATGGGCGTGTTTTTCCGGAGACTCCTGGGGTTCATCGCACATTTGGGTGGTGATCTGGGCTTCGGTAGCCTCAAAACCGACTCCCGGATACCCCATCAAATCGACCCGACGCGCGTGAAAGTGATCCTTCTTGCGATCTTCATCCGTGGCCAGCCGCTGGGGAGCATCCTTCATGTGCAGTACCAGCCTGCCGAGCTTCTTTGTGCTGATGCCGGACATCGGCCGGGGGTCCGCGGGTTCTCCCGGTGCCGTCTTTCCGGCATCCTCATACTGGACCAACTTGGCCAGTCCCACGAATCGTTCAAGATGAATGGCGTGGGCCGCGATAAAGCGCACAGTTCCCTTGCCGGTATTGAAATGCTGGTGAATAGCGCCGAAAGGAATGAACAACGTGGTCCCCTTTTCCCAGTCAAAGCGCTCGCCGTCAATGACCGTGGCCCCTTCGCCTTCAATGATATACATGACTTCCTCGCCATGGCTGTGTTTTCCCGTTTTCCAGCCCTTTGGAATTTCCGCCAGCATGGTGACGCCCCCCTGGGTAAAGAAGCCGTTGTCCGGTGCGGCCAGCAGGGCGGCCCGATAGTCCTGCCGGGTCTGGATCCATTCGAGTTCTTCTTCGTGAATCACCTTGCGGGCCTTGGTGCGCTCAGCTTCCGCTTCGTCCCAGAATTTAAGCCAGCGATCATAAAAATTTTCCATATACGTCTCCTCCCTCCAGTCTTAAAATGTTTTTAACCTCTAAAAAAAATTCCTTTATACAGCGAAATGGTCAACACTTTGGTGAAGATGATATACATGGCCGCCAAGGCTCCCAGCGGCAAACTCAAAGACACTTTCCACCCCTGGACGTACCGGTATTTCAGGTAAATGAAAATAAAAAGCGGCAGGCCGAACAGTATTCCGAGCAGCAGGATCAAAGCGACCGCGACCGCCAGCCACAGAAAGATTTCAAGCTCTTTTTGATATTGATCCGGATTGTTCTCTGTTTTTTGACCCTTGGTCCTGCCGGAAATCATTTCCGCATCAAAGGTCCCCAGGTCTGAATATTTTTTTGATATATTCGGAAAGAAATCTATCAGCGTCTGCAAACCGGTCAGCACGATCATGGGAAAGCCCACCAGCAGAGGAAAGGTGCGCGGCGTCCGGCTGAAATTCAATCCAATCAGAACATATCCGACTGAAACAATGAACAGAAAGATATTCAGTAACTTGCCCCCATATTTCATAGCTGACACCTCAACTGGAAACTTTTTTAAATTTTTTCATAAAAGCCGGCCCGGCAATAGTCGCGAAAATAATAACGATCATCACCACACAAATCGGACGCAAAAAAAACAACCAGCCGTATAGCTTGATGGACATGTGCAGATATCTTTCAACGATCGTCCCCAGAACGATCCCGATAATCAGCGGCGCCCGGGAATAACCGTTTCGTTTCATCATGTATCCCAGAAAGCCGAAACCCACCGCCAGGAATACGTTTTCAATTTCATTGCCGTCTATATAGGAACCGACCAGACAAACCGTGGTGATCATGGGCACCAGGATATAAACCGGCAGAAAGGTCAGCCGGGCAATGGGCCCGCAGAAAACCAAGCCAACAAGGGTAGTCAGCACATTTGAAATCGCCAGAACGCTTGCCAGCGCAAAGGTATAATTCAGCTTGGTGGTCAGCATGTCGGGACCGGGCACCAGACCCAGCATGACAAAAACGCCGAGCAGGATGGCCATTCCGGCGCTGCCGGGAATCCCAAAGGCAACCGTGGGGATCAAAGCGCCGCCCTCTTTGGAATTGTTAGCGCTTTCGGGCGCTAGGATACCGTCAACCGCCCCCTTTCCGAACATGTCTTTTTCTTTCGAAGTCTTGGCGGCCAGGCCATAGGCCGCCAGATTGGAAACCGTCCCACCCAGCCCCGGCACAATCCCGATCAGGGTTCCCAGCGCACTGCACTGCAGCAAGACCCACCAGTGCTTAAAAGTGTCTTTGATTCCCTGCCAGATCAAACGCCCCTGCGACTTGCCCAGTTCGACCTCTGAAATACTTCCGCCCCTGGCCATCAGAATTGCAAGCTCGGGGAAGGCAAAAAGCCCCACCACCACAGGAATCAAGGGGATGCCGTCCCAAAGGACCAGCTGCCCGAAGGTGTAGCGGGGGATGCTGGTGATCGGATCAAGCCCCACAAAGGACAGCATCAATCCCAGTCCCCCCGCGATTAACGCTTTAATGAGCGAACCGCCTCCTAAAACGACAATAAAGGCCAGACCCACAAATGCCATAATGAAATATTCCGGAGAGGACAGCGCCATGAGCAGGATTCGCATAATCGGTATGGATGCCACCAGCACCACAAAACCGAACAAGCCGCCGACGGCGGAGCTGGTCGCGGCGATGCTGAGGGCCCGAGCCGCCTCACCTTTTTTGGCCATCGGGTAACCATCCCAGCAGGTAGCAATGGCCTGTCCGGTCCCCGGTGTATTGATAAGAATTGCGCTGATGGAACCTCCGTATTCAACGGCAACGTGTGCGCCCAACAGGAGACTCATGGCTGTTGCCGGATCCATGCCGATAACAAACGGAATTAACACAGCCAGGGCAGTCTGCCCTGAAAGACCGGGTATGGCCCCAAAAACAATTCCGACCAATATTCCCATGGTCATGAATAACATGTTTTTCATGCTGATTATCATCAGCAGCCCGTCAAAGGCAGCATCTATCATGAACCCTCTCCCACAAAAATCGCTTAGCCGACTTCCAGATTGAATGCACATGCATAACCGCACTGTTTCGGTGAAACCGGGGCAGTTCCAAAATCATCACAGGCATCAGCAGGATTATCATGTTGCCGGTATACTTTCGCATTTGACCGCGGCAATGATATCCGTGAACGGTTGCCGCGGGTATACCTAAAGATCATCTCTTTCCCAAAAGCGGCAGATAATCGTATATTATTTTGACATTTTGCGTAATTCTCTAACTTTAGGTGCAAGCAGCGCCTCGGTTGAGAAGATCTCCTTAACCAGTTTCTCCAACTCTTCCCCGGTCAAATAATTTATCGGCCGCTCGTTTTTTTCAATCATTTTTTTAAAGTCGGGATCGTTGACAGTTTTTTGATAAGCCTCCCTCACAACAGCCAGCCGCTCCGCCGGAACGCCCGGCGGCGCAAAAAGAACCCGGTCAATCTCAAATGAATAAGCTAATGCTTTTGCGACATTCTTTGCTTCTTGAGTTGTTGCCAGTTCCAGTGCCGACGGCACATCCGGCATTTCAGGACTGCGTTTATCCCCCACAACCATAATCGGCCTCAGGTCCCCCGATTTGAATAAAGACAGGATGGAACCGACGCTGACCTGAATCCCGTCGACCTCGCCCTTGACAGCGGCAAGATTTGCCTCGCGTGAACCGGTGTAGCCCGTCACCGGATCAATTTTAAGTCCCAGCAGCTCACTCATTATGATGGAAGCAAAATAGTCGTCGCTGCCGACGCCTGAAAAACCGAGTGTTATTGCTTTGCCGGCGTTTTTCAGATCGGCAAAGCTCTTGAAGGGTTTATTGCCGCTCGTTGCCATAACATGTTCTTCGAATGCAATCCTTCCGACCCAGGACACTTTGGAAATATCGTATTGAACCCCCTCGATGCCGCTCCACTGGGCAAACAGCATACCCGTGCCGGTCGTAAGGCAGATCGTTCGCCCGTCAGGCTTTGAAGCCCACAACTGATTGCGCCCCCTGAGTCCGCCTGCGCCGGTCACGTTGTTGACGACCACGTTAATTCCCGGAATATGTTTCTTAAAATACGGCGCAAACATCCGGGCATAGGTGTCAAATCCCCCACCGGGGCCGTGAGGAACGATTATTTCAATGGTCTTGCCATTGAAAAACGCATAATCAGGGGCGGCTGCATCTGCAGCCGCCGCACTAACTGCAACCCACGCAAAAATGAGTACCGATAAAACAGTAATGCGCTTTTTCATTTTTTTGCTCCTTTTTGAACATACATGCTGTTTTATAATAAGACTCTTAAAAAAAACCTGTTCCTCATCTGTCGTGTCGGGCTTAAATCTTATTTTTCATGAGGCGAATTGATCGAAACTTCTTCCGGGCTGTTTGGCCGGCCCGGAAGCGACAGGGTCCTATTGTAAAACCCCGGACCAGTTATGTGATCCCCGCCTGTGATAAAACTTCGCATCTAATTATTTAGTCAAGCAGCGGTGCTATCAGATTTCAGATGGAAGTTTAAGGTGACGGCTAGAGATACTTAAATCCCTCCCCGTTCTTCACCCCGCCCTCCGGCGTGATGGACACCCAGGAATACGGCGACGGCTCGATGCTCTTGAGTTCCTGTTCGTATTCTTCCTGGGTGACGTTTTTGCCCACCTCGATCCAGCGGTCCAGGCCCAGGTAGTTCAAGAGCCGCTTATTGGTGATCCCCAGGTAAATGACCCGGTCCGGCCCCTCGTTCACATGGGAATGCCAGTTCATGGACGGCATGTAAAGGGCGTCGCCCTGCTCCCAGTCATAGCGCTTTCCCTGGACAATCGAATATCCCTTCCCCTCCAGGATGAAAACGACCGCCTCGTTGTGATGCTTGTGCATCCGGGAGCTTTTGCCGGGGAGCAGCTCCGACAGGTGAATGTTGATGGTGCGCATGGGCAGTTCGATATCCCGGCTGCGATGCTTGCGCTCCTTGCAGTCGTACATATCCTTTAGAGGGCTTTTCTGAACGATATTCTTGACCAGCAGCGGCCGAACGATTTCCTCATGTCGGTGAACCTTGCCGGTCTCTCGCGGGTTGATATCTTTTTTGTCTTCCGCCATAACTTCCTCCGAACCTGTTAAGTGGTTAAAATTAAATTATGAAACCTTAGAGCTGCCTTGGCGGCTTGCTGTCTATAATTTTTTTTACTTCCTTTTCCAAAAACCCGGCCCCACAAAATGAAGCGCAACAATTACCGTTCCTTCAATAAAAAACATTTTTTAGCGCATAAAACATACACCCGCATCGCTTCGCGTTCATTAAAAAGATCGCTATCGCCTTCTACCAGTATGACAAGTTTAAGCCCATCATAATAAAGAAAGGCCGTCGGGCGGCAAAGGTTCCCCCGCCGTCAACTTGCGGGTGAAGTCAACTCCGTTCGTCATTATGCGCCCAGGTCTTTCTCTGTCGTCCGGGAATAATACCGGCAGATCATTAGTTTTGCGGAATGACGATCGACACTATGGAACCAATCGCCGCCAGATATAACGAGACTGTTGGAAATTTGTCGGGTGATGAGATAAGGCCGAATAGAATGCCCAAAATTCCGGCAATTAAAATACAGGGGCCCAGTACATATTCTTTTTTAAATTTTCCGGCAGTTTGCTGTGACATGGCGGATGCCTCCCACACCGTCTATTGAAGAAGCAAATTTGGTTCGCGCCATTAAAGCTGCATCAGGCAGTCCATGTCAAGAAAATTGTGTGGAGAATCCGCAGGGTTTTTAGGACCGAAAAAGATCCGTGCTGATATAGCGCTCGCCGGTGCTGGCCAGGATGACAACGATCATTTTGCCCCGGGAAGATTCCCGCCCGGCAACCCGGAGCGCCGCCCAGGCGGCCGCCCCGGATGAAATTCCGCAGAGGAGCCCTTCTTTGTCCGCCAGATCCCGGGCTGTCTGGAAGGCATCTTCATTCTGCACGGTAACGATTTCATCGATAAGGGAGCGATCCAGAACCTCGGGGATAAATCCCGCCCCGATTCCCTGAATTTTATGCGGTCCCGGTTTGCCGCCGGAAAGAACCGGCGATGCGGCCGGTTCCACCGCAACCGCCTGAAAACCCGGCTTTCTGGATTTAATGACCTGGGCGACACCGGTAATCGTGCCGCCGGTTCCGACGCCGGCTACCAGAATATCGACCCGGCCTTCGGTGTCGCGCCAGATCTCCTCGGCAGTGGTTTCACGGTGTGTTTTCGGATTGGCCGGGTTTTTAAACTGGTCCGGCATGAAAGCGTCTTTTTGGGAGGCCAGGATCTTTTCGGCTTCGGCGATCGCCCCCTTCATGCCGCCGGCCCCGGGTGTTAGCACCAGCTCCGCACCCAGGTGCTTTAGCAGCTTGCGTCTTTCAATGCTCATGGTTTCCGGCATGGTCAGGCACAGGCGATACCCTTTGGCGGCGCAGATAAACGCCAAGGCAATGCCGGTGTTGCCGCTGGTGGGTTCCACGATCAGGGTCCGCGGGCCGATGCGGCCCTCCAGTTCGGCCGCATGGATCATGGCCGCGGCGATACGGTCCTTGACGCTCCCCAGGGGATTGAAAAACTCCAGCTTGGCATATATTTCCACGCCAAGCCCTTCGGCCAGACGGTTTAAACGCACCATCGGCGTCATGCCGATGGTATGGTCGATCCTGGAATAGAGTTTCATGGCAGCCTCCTTATTTTAGGTTCTGCTCCCAATGAATCCATCCTCAACAAAACAATAGCCTGCTGCGGCATATGGATTGTGAGAAAGGGGCCAAGTGCAGATCTTTCCCGGATTTCACTGGAACCCTTATTTAAATATCAACCGCGGCGTTTCCATCATGACGGTGGTGTCCGGCGGGACCGATTCGGTCAGCCAGACATTGCCGCCGATAACCGAGCGCGCCCCGATCACCGTATCGCCCCCCAAAATCGTCGCCCCCGAGTAAATGACCACGTCGTCTTCGATGGTCGGGTGCCGCCGGGTGCCCCGCAGCCGATCCCCGGCGCCCTTGGGCACCGACAGCGCCCCCAGCGTAACTCCCTGATAGACCCTCACATTCTTTCCAATAACAGTGGTCTCGCCGATCACCACGCCGGTGCCGTGATCGATGACAAAACTTTCACCGATTTCCGCCCCTGGATGGATGTCGATGCCGGTCAGGCTGTGGGCGTGCTCCGTCATGATGCGGGGAAGCAGCGGCACCCCGCTTTCGAAAAGTTTATGGGCGATCCGGTAAACCATGATGGCATACAGACCGGGGTAGCTAAAAATAATTTCATCATAGCTTTTGGCAGCGGGATCGCCCTCATAGGTTGCCCGTACGTCCGTGGCCAGAACCCTGCGGATGGAGGGAACCGCATCAATAAAATCCAGCGTAATCTGCTGGCCGCGCTCGCCGCAGTCGCTGCAGGGCTGATCGTAGCGGAAGCAGTCGTGACGGATGCTGTGGATAATCTGCTCGGACAGCATGTCATAGAGCACTGAAACCGTCTGCCCCATCTTGTATTTCAGGTTGACCGGGTCCAGTTTTTCCTTCGTGAAATAACCCGGGAAAAAGATCTCTCTCAGTTTGTGAATAATTTCTAGGACCGAGCCGTTGGAGGGAATCGGTTCATCATCGATATGCGTGTAGCATTCGGTATCATGACAGCTGGCGATGATCTTTTCAGCCCTGTCCGGCAGCTGCCGGCGGAAATCTGAAGATGACATCACCTCTAACTTGCAGGTTTCCTGTGATTTGTTTGGATTGTTCATTTGTTGGCGTTCTCCGAAAAAAATTCCCAAAAGCGGAGGAAGGTCCTACCCAGATTGAGACAAGGGCCCGACCGCTTCAGCGGGTTTTTCCGATCATGAAGATACCGTAAGTGGCAAGAAGATTCGGTATCAGGCTGACGATGCTCCCCCTTTTATCCTGGCTGTTGGTGTTGATGGCGACTTCCTTTAAAACCTTGAACCCGACTTCCTTTGAAAACTTCCTGAAATCCTTGAGCGTGATCACCCGGATGTTGGGCGTATCGTACCATTCATAGGGCAGCTGCTTGGATATGGGCGCGTACCCGCTTAAAAGCAGCTGCAGACGGATGCGCCAGTGGCTGAAGTTGGGAAAACTGACAATCCCCCTACTGCCGACCCGCAGCAGCTCCTGGAGCAGGGAGGCCGGCTCATATACCTGCTGCAGGGTCTGGCTTAAAATGACATAGTCGAATGAATTGTCGGCATAATCTAAAATCTCCGTATTGATGTCGCCGTGCAGGACGGAAAGACCCTTTTCAATCGCATGGGCCACCCGCGATTCCACCCGTTCAATTCCGGTTCCGACGACCTGTCTGTTTTTCTCGAGATAATACAGCAGGTCACCCTCGCCGCAACCCAGGTCCAGCACCCTGGCGCCCGGTTCAATCCAGGAGGCAATGATCTGAAGATCATAGCGCATGCCGTTATTGACAAATTTCACTGCAGACACTTTCTAAAAAACCCCTTATTAATTTATTCAGCCGCTGACTGGGGAGCAGAAAGGCGTCATGACCCCATTCGGCTTCGATCTCGCAAAAGCTGACATCCAGATTGTTTTTTTTCATCGCTTTCACCATGGCTTTGGATTGGTAAGTCGGGTAAAGCCAATCGGACGTAAACGATACCACCAGAAATTTGGCGCCCGTTTTGGAAAAGGCCTTGACCCCGGACCCATCGCCATGCTGTTTTTCCAGGTCGTAATAATCCGCAGCCTTGGTGATATACAAAAAAGAGTTGGCGTCAAACCGATCCACAAACTTTGTTCCCTGATGCCGCAGATAACTTTCCACCTCGAAGTCGGCATCGAAATGAAACGAAAAATCGTTTTTATTTTGGAGCCTGCGGCCGAATTTGTTGCGCATGGACTCGTCCGACAGGTAGGTGATATGGCCGATCATGCGTGCAACCGCCAGCCCGTGGTTCGGTTTTTGCCCGGCGTAATAGTTGCCGTTGTTCCAGTCCGGATCTGCCATGATGGCCTGCCGGGCCACTTCGTTAAACGCGATGGCAAGGGCGGAATGCCGGGTGGTGGATGCCAGCGGAATGGCGGAAACCACCATTTGCGGATAGCGAACGCACCATTCCAGAACCTGCATCCCGCCGATGGAGCCCCCCACCACCGAGAGTATTTTCCGAACCCCCAGGTGATCCATCAGCGCTTTCTGCGCCCTGACCATGTCGCCGATGGTCACAAAGGGGAATTCCAGCCCATAGGGTCGGGCGGTGGCGGGATTAATGCTCACCGGGCCGGTTGTCCCCATGCAGCTCCCCAGGATGTTCGAGCAGACAACGAAATATTTGTCGGTATCGATTCCTTTTCCCGGCCCCACCATAATGTCCCACCAGCCGGGTTTGGTATCGGCCGGGGCATAATAGCCGGCGACATGGGAATCGCCAGATAAGGCGTGACAAATCAGAACGGCGTTGGTCTTTGCATCGTTTAATTGGCCGTAGGTTTCATAAGCAATCGTCAGCGGGCCGAGTTTGGCCCCGCTTTCGAGCGTCATCAAATCGGGCGGCCCGGCGGTGGTGAAGTATTTCTTCTCCACGATGCCCACGGAAATACCGTCCTTGTCATGTTCAATATACTCGCTCATTGCTTGATACTATCCAGCGCCTGGCCGATATCGGCGCAAATGTCTTCCACGGCTTCAATCCCCACAGACAGCCGCACCAGATCCGGGGTAATTCCACCCGCCAGCTGCTGCTCCTCGCTGAGTTGGGAGTGGGTGGTGCTGGCCGGATGAATCGCCAGGCTTTTGGCGTCGCCGACATTGGCCAGGTGTGATATCAGCCGCAGGCTGTTGATGAATGTTTCGCCCCCCTTTCTTCCGCCGGACACCCCGAACACCACCATTCCGCCGAACCCGTTCTTAAACTGCCGGGAAGCATTTTCATAGGCCGGATCGGAGTTGAGACCGGGGTAGCGGACCCATTTGACCAGCGGGTGGCTGCCGAGATAGCGGGCGACCTTTTCGGCATTGCTGCAATGGCGTTGCATCCTGACCGAAAGGGTCTCGATTCCCTGCAAAAACATCCAGGCGTTGTCCGGACTGATACAGGCCCCGAGATTCCTGAGGGGCACCAGCCGCATTCTCAGGATAAACGCCAGCGGGTTGAGATCTCCCAGATCATGCGCATATCTCAGATTATGATAAGATTCGTCCGGTTGGTTGTAAAGCCGGAACTTTTTGTCCGTCCAGTCGAATTTTCCGCCATCCACCACGATACCCCCGATCCCGGTTCCATGACCGCCCAGCCATTTGGTCAGGGAATGAACCACGACGTCGGCACCATGCTCTAAGGGCCGGAACAGATACGGCGTCGTAAACGTGGAATCCACCACCAGCGGCAGATGATGTTTTTGAGTCACCTTTGAAATTGCGCCGATGTCCGCCACATCCAGAGTGGGATTGCCGATGGTTTCGGCAAAAATCACGCGGGTTTTGTCCGTGATGGCCTTTTCGAAATTGGCCGGTTCCAGCGGGTTGACGAACCTGACGGTGATGCCCATCTCCGGCAAAATATTGTTGAACATGGTAAAGGTGCCGCCGTAGAGGTTGTCGGCGGACACCACCTCGTCGCCATGTCCGCAGATATTGATAACGGAATAAAAAATGGCCGATGTCCCCGAGGCCAGCGCCAGGGCGCCTGCGCCGCCTTCCAGCGCGGCCATCCGTTTTTCAAGTACGTCCTGGGTGGGGTTCATCAGGCGGGTGTATATATTACCCAGTTCTTTGAGCCCGAACAGATCGGCCGCATGCCGGGTATCGCGAAAAACATACGAACTGGTTCGGTACACCGGAACACCTCGGGAATGGGTCTCGTCGATTGTCGCACCGGCGTGCAGTGCCAGGGTATCAAATTTAAATTTCTGTTCCATTTTTTTCTCCTTGATCGCGTTGCGCACCTGCCGTTTTTCGGGGAGAGCGATCCCTTTTGAAAAAACATGTATTGGAGCCGGGCCGCAGAAGGCTACCGGCCCGTTGATGTGACAACATCCCTGTATTGGCTGAATTTATGGGAATCAACTGAAGAGCGGGCGGTGGATCATATCATGGAGGTCAGAACCTCACAGGTTCGGCATATCTCCATTTTATCTTTCCAGTTCTTATGGGGCGTCCCTTCGCAAATAGTACCGTTTATAAACCAGCAAAGTTTGCCGGACCGAAATTCCCAGGCCGGGCACTGCTTCTTTTGCCCGGAAGGACATTTTTTTATTACCCAGCAGGGTTTCTGGCGTGACCGACTGTCGCGCGAGCGTGAAAGCAGAAAATAAAGCTGCCTCTCAACGTGAGTTGGAATGGTACGCCACCCCTGTTCATAACTATGAATCGCTTTCAGAGAAGTTCCCAGCAGTTCAGCCATCTGCTTCTGTGTCTTTTTCAGTTTCTTTCGATATTGCGAAAATTCTTTGCTTTCCACCATTTCCTCCAGATATGATGATTTATTAACAGCCGGATCATACCACATCGTGACACGTAGTTGTCAACAGAAAAAAAACGGATCGTCCCGTATGATTCGGCTGCTCCAAACGGTTGGTTGATGTTTTTATTATAAGCCATCTCAATAAAAAATTGGTTCTAAATTAGTTCACCGTTTGTCATTGGTCCGTCCGGGAACAGGCCCCCTGAGAGCCGCAGCCATTTTAGCGAAGGACGACCGCACGGCAGCAACCCCGCTCAGGTTCAATTGAACCAGCCCCAAAAGGCTGATTATCACGGCGACGATGATCGCTTCTGCCTGTTGCGGCTCAGCGCAAAGGTCAGGGGGCCTGTCCCCGGACGGACTGGAGAACATTTAAAAAACTCCCCGGCTCCTGCAATAAGTATAATGTTTTTTTTGAGATGATTTGTAAGTTCCGGATCAAACACCGCCCGGGTCCGGCGCCAGGTTGATAGCATATTTTTTCATCCGGTTCCAAACCGTTATCCGGCTCACACCCAACATCGCCGCCGTTTTTGAACGGTTTCCACCGGTTTTGCGAAGGGCCTGAATCAACGCTTCTTTTTGTTGCAGGTCCTTCTGCGATTCATTCCTTAAGTCTTCTTTAACTTCAACTGCGACGGCAGCGATCTTGGGGGGCAAATGAACGATGTCGATACTTCCCCCTGTGCACAAAACAAACGCATATTCGATGGCGTTTCTAAGCTCCCTGACATTGCCCGGCCACGGATAGGCCGTCATCTTTCCCATTGCTTCAGGCGTCAGCCCCAAAATATTTTTGCCGCTCTTGGCATTGTTCTGCCCGATGAAATGCTGGACGATCGTGGGAACGTCTTCATTTCTTAGACGCAGCGGCGGACAAATGATCGGAAAAACGTTGATGCGAAAATACAAATCCTCGCGGAATCGACCGCTTTTTATTAATTCTTCCAGGTTTTGATTGGTGGCTGAAATCACCCGGACATCCACACCGATGGCCGTGTTGTCGCCGACTCTTTCGATTTCCTTTTCCTCCAGTGTACGCAGCAGCTTAATCTGGGTGGACAGGGGGATGTCTCCGATCTCATCCAGAAAAATGGTTCCTCCATGAGCGGCTTCAAATCGGCCGATGCGGGATTGGTCGGCGCCGGTGTATGCCCCTTTGATATGGCCGAAAAGTTCGCTTTCCAATAAATTTTCATTTAAGGCGGCGCAGTTGACTTTGACAAACGGCTTTTCGTTGCGCCGGCTGGTTTCATGAATGGCCCGGGCGACCAGTTCCTTGCCTGTACCGCTTTCGCCGCTGATCATCACCGGCGAATCCGTCTGGGACACATTATCGATGAGTTCAATCAAATTCAGCATCCGATGGGATTTGCCGATCAGTCCATGATAGCCCTTGTCCATTTGCAGGCTTTTACGCAAGGAAAGGATCTCCATTTGCTGCCTGACGAACTCGGACATATCGGTCAAAGTTTCAACCGCCCCGATAATTTTTCCGTTGCCGTCCCGCAATATCGATGCATTCTTTATAATGTCGACCGTTCGGTGTTCTTTATTGGTGATCTGGCACTTCTTCGCCCGCACATCACCCTTTGCAAACAGGCTGCACCATTTTTCGGCCGCGCCTTTTCCAATGATCTCACACCCGGTACAATCCAGCATCCGGCAGGACCGTCCCACCAGTTCTTCGGTACGGTAACCCGTCAGCCGTTCGGCCGCCGGATTCATCGACAATACGATGCCTCCCGGATCCACCACCATAACGCCGTCCTGTAGGGTATCAATCACTGTTTTCCAGTGTTTTGAAATATTCATGGCACCACTCGGTGTTAATTCTTTTTTACCATTCTTAACAATTGTTAAGTTAATACACCCAACAAAAAAATGCAAGCGCAAGAAAATATTACTTTGATATCATTACGCTTTATCGCTGAGCACCGGTCAGAAAATGTTTGCCTTATAAACGGGGATCGAATGGTGAATAATGACGCGCGACGCCCTATTGACAATAATGGAGACCATACGTGCCGGAGTTTTTGTCTCAGTTAACATCAAATCTTAACAAATGTTAATTAAATGGCCGGGAGACGGAAAGCCGCAAAACCAATATTTTTTTTTCATATAATTCCATGTGGTTATAAATCTAAAAAATCGCGCGCAACTGGCACACAGATTGCTTATCAATCCCAAAAACTTTCTCGAACTCAAAAATATGTTTGTAACGATATGAATAACAAAGCAGCAAAGGAGTAACCTAATGAAATCCGGAATTAAGTCTGTTCTTCTTACCGTCCTGTTGGTTTTTTGTTTCAGCGCCGCCGCAACGGCCATGGAAAAAGGAAACGATCGTAAAGGCAAATACGCTTACCGCAAGATTTATAAGTCCTGCCAGGCCCGTGGCGCAGTCGGATCATCCGTCCCTTCCATCAGCCCCGCCGACAAAACCCAGGCCCAATGGAACCAGGTTTTTGACAATAAAAAATTTGACGAATTCGGCTGCAAGGAAGAATGGTCCAAATTAAGCGATAAGGAGGTCATCGATATCTATACCTATTTACATTCTTTTGCGGCGGACTCACCCACACCGGCCAAATGCCAGTAGGGGATGACGCTCAGATATCCCGACTGATTTCTTTATGTTTGATTGAGGATCCACATACATGAAACCGACATCTGTTCCATATCCCGTCAAGATATCATTTTTCGTGTTAATTGCAGTCGGCTTTGGGCTTTTTCATATTTCGGCGCTGCTGGCGGACAGCGGCCCGGCCGATCAGGCGCCTGGCCGCATGATGGCGCAACAGGCGACAAAATCTGGGGAGCCCTGGATCACCACCGACCACACCCGCCACGCCGCCCTTAAAAAGCCCTTCAGGTCCGGTCCGGAAGTTACAAAGGCATGTCTTTCCTGCCATACCGAGGCGGAAACACAATTTCACCAAACCATCCACTGGACCTGGAAAGCTCATCTGAACGAAAAGGGCGACCAGATGGGCAAGGGCTGGTATTCACTCAACAACTTTTGTATCTCAGCCAATAAGATGGCGGACAAGGGCTGCCTTTCCTGCCACCCGGGCTGGGGGCAGAAAGTTGAATCCACCAACTGTCTGGTATGCCACGGCCAAAAACCGATCAAATGGGATGAAGCCTTTGAAGACCTGAATGCCTTTCTCCAGAATACAAACGACGCGGAATCAAAAGAAATGGCCGCTGAAATACAGGCGGAAATCCAGGCCGCCGTCCAGCAGGTAGCCCGGCCCAAACGCCAGAACTGCGGCTCCTGCCACTTTTACGGCGGCGGCGGCGACGGCGTCAAACACGGAGATCTGGATACTTCCCTGGTCAAGCCCAACAAGGCTCTGGATGTCCATATGGGAGCCGACGGCCAGAATTTTGAATGCGTCCGCTGCCATACCACGATTCAACATAAAATCTCTGGAAGAATCTACACGGCGCCGGCCTATACCCATCGCAAAAGCCTGATTGAAGATGATCTGACTTCGAAAATCACCTGCGAGTCCTGTCACAGTGCCACTCCCCACAAGGCCGGTTCCAAGGCCAATGACCATACCGACAAGGTGGCCTGTCAAAGCTGCCATATACCCGAATTTGCGCGGGTCAATCCCACCAAGATGTCCTGGGACTGGTCGAAGGCGGGAAAAACCAAAGACGGCAAGCCCTATAAAACAAAAGATGCCCTCGGCAAGGAAGATTACCTGTCCATAAAAGGCCAGATGAAGTGGGTAAAAAATGTAAAACCTGAATACTTCTGGTTTAACGGCTCTATCCAGTCGCTGACCGCAAAAGATGCCATCGACCCTTCGGGGACCGTGGCCTTAAGCCACCCCATGGGCGATCGCAACGATAAGGGCGCGCGTATTTTCCCCTTCAAGCTTCATCGGGGCGTTCAACCTTACGACAAGATCCATAAAACCCTTTTGGCTCCGATGCTGTCCGGACCGGACGGCTACTGGCAAACACTGGACTGGCAGCGAGCGCTTTCAAAGGGCAGCCAAGCGCTCGGACTTCCGTATTCAGGAGAGTTTGATTTTGTAAACACCACTTATGTCTTTCCGACAACCCATATGGTCGCGCCCAAAGAATATGTCGTCGGTTGCACGGAATGCCATGTCCCTGCCGGCAGCCGCCTGGCCAATCTCGCCGGTTTTTACATGCCCGCCAGAGATAACGCCGGCATCATCGACACCTTCGGCTGGCTCCTGACCATCGGGTCCCTGGTGGGTGTCGCCCTTCACGGTCTGGGGCGAATTGTCACCAACGGGAACGGCAAAAAAAAGGAACTTTAATCCATGAACGCTACTATGAAAAACATCTATCTATACAGTCGCTATGAGCGGCTCTGGCACTGGCTGCAAATGGTCTTTATTCTCGTATTGCTGGCAACCGGCTTCGAAATTCACGCCGGTTATGCCTTCTTCGGATTTTACCCGGCCGTCAGGGTTCATAATTTCATCGGGCTGGCATGGCTGATTGCTTTTGCATTTTTCGTGTTCTGGGTTTTCACCACCGGCGAATGGCGTCAGTACGTGCCGACCACCAAAAAGATTTTTGCGGTCATCCGCTACTACGGCTACGGCATTTTCAAAGGCGAACCCCATCCGGTTCCAAAACGGAAAGAAGCCAAGCACAACCCCTTGCAGCGGCTGGTCTATCTTTCCCTGGCGGCGTTTCTGCTTCCCATTCAGATGGTCTCGGGATTTCTGTATTGGGGATATAACTCCTGGGAAGCATGGGGGATCGGTTTTGTATCGCTCAAAATGGTTGCCTTTGTGCATATTGCCGGCGCTTTTGCCATATTGAATTTTTTAATCGTGCACGTATACATGACGACAACCGGCCATTCCCTCTTCGCGCATATCAAGGCCATGATTACAGGCTGGGAAGAAGTCGCCGAAGATGTCGCCATCGAGGACTGGGAAAGGGCCCGGAATAGAGAACTCAGCAAAAATTAATTAAACAGAACATGTAAAATAGGAGGAGAATTCAAACGTATGGAAAAATTTAAACCCATTATCATGTTAACCGCCCTGGCGCTTGTCCTGTCCCCGGCGTTCATTCCGCGGGAAGCGCAAGGCATGGAACCGGTGGTTCAAAAAAACTGCCTGGGGTGCCATCAGGATTTTTCCAAAATGGAAAATATCCTGGCGGGCAATTTAAGCAGCAAAGTTCTTAAGGCCATGATCCTTGAGCTGGACATCAACAACCGCAAGGAAATGGTAAAGTTTACAAAGGAAACCGAAACAAAGAATATTTCCGACCTTAAAAATCTGGAGGACGCCGTTGCGCTGCGGGTGCATTACCAGATTGTCGGCAATGACCGAGTGGCCACAAAGATCGTCGTAAAACCGGAGATGAATGTCCCTGAAAACCAGTTGATATCGGTCAACGATCTGGCCAAGCTGATTGCCCAGGGTCCTGAAAAGGGCGGCTATACCCTGGTGGATTCACGGCCGACGCCGGGTTATCAGAAAGGGCATCTGCCCACGGCCATTTCCATCCCGTTTCCCAAAATGAAGGAAATGGCGGAAAAAGTGCTTCCCCAGGAAAAGGACCGCCTGGTCATTTTTTACTGTGAAGGCTACAGGTGAGTGCTGAGTCCGATGGCTGCCAGGCTGGCAGCAAAAATGGGATACACCAACGTCAAGGTCTTTCATGCCGGCGCGCCTGCCTGGCAGAAAGAAGGCAAGCCCTTATTGACATCCCACGATTTTATCTCCGAGAGACTGGACAGTGTCATTCTGATTGATTCCAGAAGCCCCGAAGAAGCCGCAAAGGGCCATATCCAGGGGGCTTTTGCAATCGCCTTGAGTCAGCTGACCCGGGAAAGAGACCAGCTTCCCCTGGACACCAAAGTGCCTGTCATCATCTATGGTCAGGACACCGGACTGGGTGAGATCGCACCGATCATTGAAGAACTGGCGCTGATGGTGGATCATAAATTTTTTATCTTGGAAAACGGTTATGCCGGCTGGGTTAAAACCGGCGGGCCTATACAGAGTGGCAAAATTCGGACAAAGATTGTTTATCTTCCCAAACCCGGTCCGGGGGAAATCGTCGGTGACGAGTTCTTGAACATCGTAAAAAGCAAGCCTGAAGATAAGATCATACTCGATGTCCGCACCGCGGAAGAGCGGGCGGACGGAAAAATCGAATGGGCCAGAAACATACCCGTGGATGATCTTCCGGGCCAGATCGGCTCGCTGCCCAAAAACAAAGAAATCATCGTCCATTGCGGCACCGGCATGCGGGCCCAGATGGCCTATTCCGCCCTCGTCAATGCGGGTTTTAAAACAAGATTCCTGAACGACAAGATCGCTTTTATCAAAAACCAGCCCGTCTGCTGTTATAAAGAATAAAGCGGTTTTAAATCCAAACCGGATTCTTTTCAATAAAAAGGCCGCCCTGGAAAGGGGCGGCCTTTTTTTTTCCGCTGTCAACAGTCCCGAATTAATTCAGGGGCGGAGAGATTATCAGATATCGTCTTGCCCGAGTGGGTATTTGAATTTTATATCATATCTTAGTATATATGGAGTTACTTTTATATAGACATACTGGCCGATCATAATGACGGCAATTGCCGTATTTCGGGTTGGAAAGCTATTCACTTTAACAAAGGTTCGTTACGTTTATGGATGTTGATATGCCTTCTATGACCATCTGCGGACGATCGCCGCAAGACTTTTTAAATGCCATCGAAAGCTTTCATGGATGGAAAGCCCCGGGCATCGTCCTGGGCGGGTTTATGGTGGACTGGGCCCGGGAACTTGTCGGTCCGGACATTGAAACCGATGCCGTTGTGGAAACCTGTCACTGCCTGCCGGATGCCGTCCAGCTGTTTACACCGTGCACCATCGGCAACGGCTGGCTCAAGGTGCTCGATTGGGACAAGTTTGCCTTAAGCCTGTACGACCGCCACAGACTGAATGGTTACCGCGTCTGGCTGGATATTGAAAAAGCCCGCGCGGTTCCCGATCTTTATGACTGGTATATGCGACGGAAACCCAAGCAGGCGCTGCCGCTGCATGAACTGCTCAACACGATTTTTACCGCGCGGCGATCGGTTTTATCATCCCGGGCGATCCAGGTTAAGCGGCTTTATCAACGCAATAAGAAGAGGCAAATTGAGATCTGCTCCGGTTGCGGGGAAGCCTACCCCGCAGCCCAGGGTTCTCAATGCGCCGCCTGTCAGGGCGAGGAATACTTTGAAAAGCTCTGATTCAAACCCGTCACAACAACCGCATCAGGAAAGGAGGCAACCATGACACCGCATCAAGAAAAAAACATGCCAACCCAGCCTGTATCCGTGGGCAATAAGGAATCCGCCGCATTCATTACATCCAAAGACACCCTGGACGGCGCCTATCCGGGACTGGTCCTGGGGATCAATGCGCGCCGGCTGGGAATGGAAAGCACGGTCTTTTATACCTTTATGGGTTTGAATGTCATTCGCAAGGGGTGGGCCGAAAAGGCAAAATTTCAGCCGCCCGGCTTCATGGGCGCTGTACCGGGGATGTCCGCCATCGCCACCTGGATGATGAAGGACAAGATGGAAAAAGCCAATATTCCCGCCCTGCCGGACCTGCAGGAAATGGCGCTGATTGAAGGCGTGCAGTTTGTCGCCTGCAAGATGACCACGGACATGATGGGGTTTACCCAGGATGATTTCATTGAAGGGGTTACCATCCAGACCGCCGAGGCATTTTTAAAGTTCGCCAAGGAATGCAAGGTGCTGATGTATACCTGAGAAATCGCGGAAATACTTGCGAGGGAACGAAGCATCCCGGCAGGGTATAGACAAACGTATCCTCACCGTTTGGGGGAACGCCCCGAACCGTTGAGTCCCTGTGGGATGGCGCACGGTTCCAGGCGCATGGCAATGCGCTTCGATTTGAATCGGAGAACCGAAATATCGAAACTACGCTTAGCGCCGAAAGACCGGCGCAATATGCAAAGGGCGGAAGTCTGCACGATCATGCCGGCCGATTCAGATCCCTTTCCGCCCTTTATTTTAAAACTTCTCTGCCGCCGCCAGGCTCACACCTTTGTTACGTTCTTTGCTGACGGACCCCGCTCGCCTTCTTCGACGTCAAAGGAGACCCGATCCCCTTCAGCCAGTGTTCTGAATCCGTTCATATTGATGGCGGAATGGTGAACAAAAATGTCCCCGCCTTCTTCCCGTTCGATAAATCCGAATCCTTTTTTGTTGCTGAACCACTTCACAACTCCAGTTGCCATTTTGTTTCCTCCTCTTGATAAATACACCTTCGGATTGAAGCTCTTTAAAACAGCTTCAATCGGGCCCCAACGCCGGTCGAGTCATCTGGCCGCCGATAGCGCCTGACGTTCGATCCAGATCATGATCAATTGAACAATAAAGTCAATTTCAGGATTTTTCAGTCTTCTGCCTTTCGGGATTCGATGCCATTTGGACAGGCAGCTCCGGCAACAGGTTGCCGTTGCATGTTGTGCAATAAAAACGGGATGGTTTTTCATTGGTGTCTGTTTGCCGTCATTTTCGGGAAACGCCGGAGCGATACGTGCGGTGATAAAATCGAAGGCGTGCCTGCGGATGGTTTCAATTCCTTTGTCATGAAGATAGGACAGGTCTTTGGCGGACAGTTTAAATTTAGACCTAAAAGTCGAGCGTTTCAAAGATAACAACGCCGCCGTCACCTGTTCGTCCATTATGTTCTTTTACGTCCTGTCGGTTGTATGCTGCCTCCGGATACCTGAAAGCCGGAATAACCGATTTCCATGACCTATTCTTTATATCATCATACCCCATGAAATCAACAATTTTTATGTGACCGCGTCGCGGGAAGCTTCCCGCTCGATTCATTATTTTGAAACACTCCTTTTCAGGGGCATGTCGATTCAGCGCGGCCTCCCGGCCGGATTCGGCGGTGGTTTTTTATCATGCCGGCGGGCCGCGTGTTGTTCCCGGTTGACTCTTTTGCCGCTTTCCCATATAGAGCGTTGCCAACAAGGTATATATAATGGAACAGCATGTTAAACATAATCGGGATTAAACATGTTCTTTGTTGAACATCTTACCAAGGGGTTTGCCGCCCAGCTGCTGTTTGAGGATGCGAACTTTACGGTTGCGCCCAGGGAGCGCATCGGGCTTGTGGGTCGAAACGGGCACGGCAAGACCACCCTGCTACGCCTCATCGTTGGGGAAGAACAGCCGGATGCCGGCAGTATCACTTGTCCCAGAAACTATCACATCGGTTATGTTAGACAACACATAGAATTTACTGAAGATACAGTCCTTAAAGAAGGGTCCAGAGGCCTGCCCCCGGCAGAACAGGACCAGCACTGGAAAGTCGAAAAGATACTGGCGGGCCTCGGGTTTTCAAACCGCGATATGCAGCGCCACCCCGCCGAGTTTTCAGGCGGGTTCCAGGTGCGTCTGAACCTGGTGAAGGCCCTTGTGGCCGAACCGGATTTGCTGCTCCTGGACGAACCCACCAATTACCTGGATATCGCTTCGATCCGCTGGATCGAACGCTTCCTAATCAACTGGCCCCATGAGCTGATTCTGATCACCCACGACCGGTCGTTTATGGATGCCATCGCCACCCATATCATGGGAATCCACCGCCAAAAAATCCGCAAGATTCCCGGAAACACAGAAAAATATTATTCTCAAATCGCCCAGGACGAAGAGATTTATGAAAAGACCCGAATCAATGAAGAACGCCGGCGAAAAGAGATCGAACAGTTCATCACCCGTTTCAGGGCCAAGGCCAGGCTGGCGAACCTGGTGCAGTCGCGGGTTAAAACCCTGCAGAAACTTGAAAAAAAAGAAAAACTGAAAGCCGTTCAGGAGCTCGACTTTTCCTTCCGGAGCAAACCTTACTCCGGCAAGCGGGTGCTCGCCGCCCAAAACGTCACCTTTTCCTATGACGGCAAAACGGAACTGATCAAAGGGTTCAACATCACGATCCGGCCGCAGGAACAGATTTGCATCATCGGAAAAAACGGCAAGGGCAAGACCACTCTGCTCAAACTGCTGGCAGGACAACTGACGCCCCAAAGCGGCAATGTCGTCCCCGGCCCGGGAGTCTCCCAGGGGTTGTTTGAACAAACCAATATCAACCGCCTGAGGGACGCCTGCACGGTCGAGGAAGAGATCATGCTTTCGCATCCGGATGTGGATCGCCAGCAGGCCAGGAATATCTGCGGCGCCATGATGTTTTCTGGGGACGATGCCTTAAAAAAAATCGGCGTTCTCTCCGGAGGCGAAAAAAGCCGGGTGATGCTGGCAAAGCTTCTGGTCACGCCGGCGAACCTGCTGCTGCTGGATGAGCCCACCCATCACCTCGATATGGAGTCGTGCGACGCCCTCCTGGCCGCACTGGCGGATTTTGCGGGCACGGTCGTGATGGTCACCCATAATGAAATGTTTCTCAACGCCCTGGCGGACCGCCTGATCATCTTCCAGGATGGCGGCGTCGAAGTGTTCGAAAGCGGCTACGCGGAATTTCTGGAAAGCGGCGGCTGGCGGGATGAAAAGCCGGGGTATAGACCGGCCTTTGCGGATGATGTTAAAACAGACGCGTCCAAGCTGACCAAAAAGGAAAAGCGGCGGCTGCGTTCTGAAATCATCGCGGACCGATCCCGGGCGATTAAATCGCTTGAAACCCGGATCGCGTCCCTTGAAAAAGAAATCGCCGCTTGCGAAGAACAGCTCAACAATCTCAACGCCGAAATGCTGGCAGCCTCCCAGCGGCAGGACGGTCCCCGCATCGAAACGCTTTCAAAATCCCTGCATGCCTGCAGCAGTAAGGTCGATGAGCTTTACGCCGAGCTCGAAAAACAGTCTGCGGATTATGATAAGCAGCGGGCCGCCTTTGATAAGCGGCTCGAAGAGATCGACAAATAGGCCTTGCATGCGCCGGGATATTCAGAGAGAAGTGTTTATTCAACGAAACGTTTTTTTAACGGCTGACCGCGGTATACGCCCTTGAAACTTTTCTTTTACACCTGCATCACCCTCGCAATTATCTGCGGCCTGCTGTTTCCGGCCCTGAAAGTTTTGTCAGGATTCATTCCGTTGATGATCGCCGGAATGCTTTTTTTTAACTTCCTTGATGCAAAAATAGAAGCGGCGCACGTGTTCCGCTGGGAACTGGCCGTCACCTTTTTTCTGACGGTCTTTTTGATGCCTTTGATCACCTACCACCTCCTGTCGGCAGGATTTGAACTCCCTTACCGGGTCGGGCTGCTTTTGGTTGCCTGTGCGCCCACCGGGGTCATGGGAATCATTCTGATTCGATATCTTCAACACCGGGATTTTCATCTTGCTTTCAGCAACTTTATTTTCTCCACATTCGGATCGATCCTGATTATCCCTTTTGTCCTTAAATTGTTTCTCGGACAAGCGGCCGCCGTCGACATCCGCCCGATCCTGCTGCAAACCGCCGCCCTGATTGTCATACCCTACATAGCAACCCGCCTGGTGAACCGCTTCTGCGGGACAGCGCTGCGCCGGTCGATCAAAAAACTGGCCGACTTTCTGACCCCTGTATTTGTTTTCGTGATTGTGTCCGCTTCAATTGCGGGCGCGTCCGGCGAACTCAAATGGGACTCGATGCTGTTCGGTCTTTCAGCAAGCGTGTTTGCGATTTATTTTCTGCAGGGAGGACTGGGGTATCTGGCAGGCTATCTCATCCGCAGGAGAGATATCAAAAATACCCTCGCGCTGATCGCCTCATCACGGAATTGTCAGATTATCCTGGCGGTCGCCATTTTAAATTTCTCTCCGCTTACGGCAGTCCCGGTTATTATCGCCACCGTTTTTCATCACCTGATGAATGCGCTCTGGCTGTGGCTGCTGCAGCGATGGTAGCACGCATATCGGACTGTTGAAAAACTTCGTCTGTGGCCGTCATGGCGATCCAACTCGAAAGGCGTGATTGTCTGATCAGCTTTTCCGTAGCCGCATCAGCAGCAGATAGCACGCTCCCGCTACAATGATGGACGGCATCGAACCGCCGATAGTGAACTTCATAAAAGCGATCCATTCATAGGTTACAAAACCGATCGCCCATGACAGCAGCGCAATCGGATTAAATCCCTTGAAGTACCAGTACGCCCCGTCGCTGCGATAGAGGGCGTCCACGTCCAGGCGCCGGCGGCGGATGATGAAATAATCGGTCAAAACCACACCGAAAAGCGGAATGAACATGGCCCCGATGAAGAACAGGAAATTTTCATACTGCTCCATGGGAAACACCAGCGCCACCAGAATGGACAGAACCCCGGCGATCCACATAATGGTTTTCGCGCCGATTTTCTGGGAAATATTCATCATGGAGCAGGTGGCGGAGTACACATCCGGAAAATCCGAAGTAATCGTGGAAAACACCACCATAATCAGCGCCGGGGCAGCAAGGCCGATTTTTCCCATGATTTGCAGAATCAGCGCCCCCGGATCGGTTTCACCGGTCGCCAGCGTGGCGGCCAGACCCAGCAGGTACATCCAGGAGGAAACGATAAAATAGCCCCACCAGGTGTTCCAGAAAGTAGATACGGAATATTTTGAAAACCGGGAATAATCCGAAACCAGCGGCATCCACGATATCGGCATGGCGATAACCAGATCGAGCCCGATCATGAACGGCATGTCCTTGGGATTAATGGTCAAAATCTGGCCGCCGAACTCCCGGTACGATACCCAGCTCATCAGGACGCAGATCAGCAGCAGTGCAACCACCGCCGCCGTCTGCATGAACTTCCAGACCGAACGTCCGGTGTAAAGCGCCCATATCAAGGTTCCGAATCCGATCAGCACGATCCAGAAATTATCGGACGCCAGGATCCCTCCCAGGGGCCTTCCCAGCATGGCGCCCGCCCGGCCGCCGATAATCAGCATGATCGATGCCCAGCCGATCAGCTGAATGATGTTGATAACCGCCCCCAGGTTCGAACCGCGGATACCGAAGGAAGGCCGTACGGACACCATCGACATGATCCCGTGGTCCGTCCCCATCATGCCGCCCAAGGCCATAAAGGTGTTGCCGATAACGTGGCCCAGCATAATGGCCCAGAATCCCATCCAGAATCCCATCGGCGCCAGAAATCCCCCGGCCCAGATTTCAGCCAGGGAAATTGCCACGCCGGCCCACAGCAGAAAATAATCGACCCCCCTCAGGTTTCTATCGGTTGATTGTATCGGTTTGATATCCATAGACAATTCCGTATGCTTGAAAATTACTTTGTTAATAAAATTCGGCCGCTGCGCAGGGCCGAAAAAGCCTCTTATATCTTAACTTTGTCATAGCGTATGTATAAATAAAAATGCAAGTTTTAGATATGTCGATTTGTGATTTCAACTGTGGAGTGGAAAGCGCAATCGCCCCGCGACGCTTCTGACAACCCCCACCAGGTGCTTAATCCCATACTCCCGTAACCCTTTGTGATATCTACTAGATCGGCCGGACAAATCCCCGGCGCCCGACACTGCCTGCCACCGTCTGTTTGAAACGGACGGTGGCGATATTCTCCTGAAAAATTAAGATACCCGTAATAAATACAAGATATTGTATATTTTTTTTATTGACACACAAAATGCAATCTTTTATGCTTTTAGAAAAAGCGTGCGGAATCCCTCATACGGATCCGGGAGTAGAATGATGGCAGCGTTGAACCTGTTAACAGAACGGTTGATTTCTCATCTCGTCAAGAACAGACTGGAACCAAGCTTCGTGCCGGGATTCATTCGCTGTCTGGCATTTTCCCTCAAGATCCCCCCCGGTGGATATTCCGGTAGTCAGACAGCAAATGGACTGTATGAGATGGGCCGAATATGACATCGACACCGATGCATTAGCGCTCGCCATGGCGTATTTTGACGCCCTGGGTCTGGATGCCCTGGAAGAAAACCGGGCAGGTGGTTTAAAAAAAATTCAAGACTGCCGGGCAGGAAACTTCACCGGCAGCCCAGATTCTGCAGAAGTCTTTTCAAAAGCTCGGGTCAAACCTGAGGGCCCCGCTGATGGCGGTTCTTCGGATCTTGATTGGTAAAGCAGTCACTCGCGGCAAGGCGTCCCGCTTAAAAGCGAGGCAACGCGGCTATCAGGCCTCAGAAGGAGTTTTGAAATGGCTTCTAATCCGCGCGGCGTTATGGCTGGGCTTAATCTTGAAACCTCACAGGAGCTATGACCATGCTTCCGAAAGATGTTCAGGAACGGAAAAACCTTACGCAATCCCGCCCAGGGAACGAAGCGGTTGTCCTGTTGTCCTCTGCGTCGGGACGCACCGTTGGATTCATCGTAGGCATCGGCAGGCGCAGCATTCCTTTCGGCAGCCCGCCTGCTGAAAAACATAGCGACAGGGGTAATATACTTGATGCTCTGATGGATGGCTCCTTCCTCCCCAGCGATACCAGCGCGTATAGTGAAATCGACGACATGCAGTTCGACGATACGGTATATGGCTTGGGCAGCCGGCTTCGACGCAGCCTACTGGCCAAGGACCTGTCCGGCAGGTGCCTGTCGGAAATAGACTATTTAATGCAGCATATCAACATGACCGAAAACTGACTTGCGGACCCGGCAGTTTTATGACGCGGCACCCCGTGTCAGGATGCCGGTCCCGCCGGCCCCCCCCGCCGATAATCGTGTGATAACTATTCAGCTCGCCGTTTTTTTCCCACGGCGAGTCCCCAAAAGCCGAAGCGCATGTTGTCCCCCATCGATACCGTTTCGTTCTTGACGTTGCAATACAAATAACTGTATATTTTTAACAAAAACCCGATGATTGCCCAATCTGATTGCTTAAGCTGGAAGGCTTCTGTGCCCTCCGCGAACGGGATCTTCGAAAGGCATCCGAGGGTAAAGCCGTTGTAGACCACAGTCAATCCCGCCCCGGCGAGACAACGCAGGCTCTGGAGTTCTCCGGCTTTCCCGAAGGGTAAACATGGGAGGTGATAGCATGTCCATTGTAAGATGGGGCCCATGGGAGAACATCGCTTCATTGCATGACCGCATCAACCGGATTTTTGACGAGACCTTTCCCCGGCCCGCGCCGGCAAGCGCACCATCGGCCTGCGACTGGAATCCGGTGGTCGATACGTATGAAACGGACGACACGATTGTGATCGAACTTGAACTTCCCGGCATCGACAAAAAAGACGTTGAGATTAATTTGAAAGACCGGCTGCTTTCCATCAGCGGAGAGCGATGCTGCCACCAGGAAATCAGAGAAGAAAGTTATCATCGCAGGGAAAGGTGTTACGGCACCTTTCATCGTACCTTCATCCTGCCGGCATTTGTAAAACCGGAAAATATCAAAGCTGAATTCAAGGACGGGCTGCTTAAGGTTAAAATACCCAAACCGGATGAAACGAAACCGAAACAGATTCGGATTAAATAAAAACGCCCGGAGACCGGCCGGAATCGACATTCCGATATGAAAAAAATTCTGACGCTCATGGCGGCTGCCGTCATACTGGCCGGCGGCTATTATTTTTTCAATCCGTCGAACCGAATTCAGAACACCTCTCCGCGCGGATCGAACATCATCTGTTTCGGTGACAGCCTGACGTACGGCACCGGCGCTTCAACCGGAAAAAGTTATCCGTCGCAATTATCCTTGCTCATCTCAAAACCGGTCATTAATGCGGGGATTCCCGGCGACACCACGGCAACGGCTTTGAGCCGGATTGAAAAAGATGTGCTGACGCAGTCCCCCCGGATTGTAATCATCACGCTCGGCGGCAATGATTTGAGGTACAGGGTTCCCATAAACACGTTTTCCGACAATTTAAATCGGATTATCAGGCTGATCCAGGACCAGGGAGCGCTGGTGGTTGTGGGCGGCATCGATATTCCGCTATGGGGCAGGGGTTTTGGCGACGTTTACGAAAAAATCTGCAGCCAAAACGGGGCCATCCTGATCCCCCATATCCTTGATGGGATTTTTGGAAGGCGTGAACTCATGAGCGACCCGATCCATCCCAACGACGAGGGCTATGCCCTGATGGCCAAAAGATTTCACAAGGCGATTAAACCCTATATGTAAGTACTGTCAACACATATCATCCTGACGCAGGATAATGAAAAACAAAGTGTCCTTTTCAACGAGTTGTCGCAAAGGCGTCAATTGAATTCCTGAATAAAAAAATTTGAAACACTCAACCCTTGCCGATGAATAACCAAGATAAAGAATATCCCCTCACAATTTTTTTCTGGATAAAATATATCCTTCTGGCTGTGCTGGGCTGTTTTTTTTTGATATTCGGCATACACATCCTGATCGGCGCATACCGGCTCAACGATCCGTTTTCATTCGTTCTGACTTTTTTTGCCTCAAACTTTGTCATACTCATCAGCGCGACGCTTATCTTTGTTTTTATCCACCGGATGATAATTTCCTACCGCAGCTCCAAGAGACAGGGAACGCCGGAATAATGCGTGCGCCGGCGGCAATCGCATTCCCGGCAGTTACAGAAGTCCGGTCTCTCCCTGATTCTTCCTTGACTCCGATCAGCGTCTTACCTATATAATTAATTATTGTTCATCCCCAAATTGGTTCGTGGTCCTTAACGGATTTAAAATACTGGGAGACCGGAATGTTCGGCCAATATACTTTTCCATTGACAATCGATCTGGCAGGTGTCTTTCTGGCGTTTGAAAAAGCGGAGGACAATTTTATTTACAGGCGTCAGTGCCAAGAGGGATCCGTCACCAAAGCCCTGCTCAACTGCTGCAGTACGGTCCTGATCCATCCCATCGAACCCCTGAATACACCCAAATCCCTGACGCCGAACCTTCTCATCGATTTTGAAAATTCGGTGGTCCTAGAACCCAGGGCCGAGCAGACCATATTTCTCAAATTTCCCGTTGAAATCGGTGTTTTTATTTCCAGTACCCAGGGGCAGCAGCTGGTGGACGTGTTCTCTCTCCAAAAACAGAAATTCACCGTTTACGGCGAACCCAGCGACGGCGTTTTGTGCAAGCATTGGAAAAGCGCCGTTTACACCGACATTCCTGATACCAACCCCTGCCTGGAAGGGGTCCTGGAACTCAACATTACCAGCGCCAATACGACCTGGCTTGAAATTACAAAGGTCGTTGTTTCCGCCTATGGAATGAAAATATTTTTCGACAACCAGATGGTCGCCCTGAAAGGGAGCCTTAAAATTAAAAACGGGATCGCCGAGACCGATTTTGAAGACGCACCCCTTAAAACCGGCATGATCCGCGCGACTAAAAACTTTACGGCAAGGCTACTCTCAACGACCGCTGCCAAATTCGTCATGGAACACGGCATATGATTTTAAATAAAGTTGTTTACGCAAATGTAACGCTACTTGATCTTCTTATTGTCGGAATCATCCTGGTGGTCGCGCTCTCGGCCGCGAAAGGGTTGTCGATTTATTTAAGAAGGTTCCTCAAGGAAAAACTCAGCAAGGAACATATCGAGATTATTGTCCGGCTGGTGGATTACAGCATTGTCGCCGTGGCTGTCCTCATGGTCCTGCCGATGCTGGGTCTGAACCTTTCGGGGCTTCTGGTTGCCGGAGGGATTGCCGGTCTGGCCATCGGTTTCGCCAGCCAGAGCATTGTCGGCAACATGATTTCGGGACTTTTCCTGATCGTTGAACGCCCAATTAAAATCGGCAATTCGGTAGATATCGACGGCACCGCCGGAATTGTTGAAGACATCCGGATCATGTCTACCACCCTTCGGACCTTTGACGGGCTGTTCGTGCGGATACCCAATCAGAAAGTTTTTACCGCCAATATCACCAATTTCGTCGCCAACATCGCCAGGAGATTTGAATATATCATCGGTATCCGCTACAGCGACGATGCCGACAAGGCCATCGGGCTCATCAGAAAACTCATCAGCGACCATCCCCTGACCCTTGTCAGCCCGGAGCCGCAGGTCTTTGTGGACAGTCTCGGGGACAATTCGGTCAACATCATCGTAAGAATCTGGGCGCCCACGTCCGACTGGTTCTCCGTAAAGGCCGAACTGCTCTGGAAAATAAAACAGGCCCTTGAAAAAGAGGGAATCGAAATCCCCTTCCCTCAGCGGGTGGTGTGGTTAGCCAACGATCCCGGAAAAACGGAAATACCGGCGCCCCATCTTTAATTTAACAGAAGCCATCTTAAAAAAACGATACGGTAAATGCTTGAGCGGACTGGTAGTTTTATGACAAATGCTATGGAGTGAACCGTCGCAGTTTCACCGTTTGCTGGCGGACCGCCCAGGGGGATAGCCCCCCGGGCAATCCGGAGGACATGTAAAATCCCCCCCTTGATATTTTTCAGATAGATTTTAGTCTTCTTCTATATATACATGCCCCTTCATAATTTCCCGGGCGGTCCGGTTTAAAGCGATCCTGCGGGCCTGCCACTTTCCCGCCTTTCCATCAAGTTCCGCGGTTAGGGCGATCTGCCCCGAGGAATGGCCGATGACGACCTCCGGCCCCTCCCCGCTGCGCAGGTCGGCCACAACGCTGCCGGGCAGCACGGCGGCGGCCGCCGTGGCAACCGAGCCGGTAACGGCGATGGAGCGGTGCATCACCCCCATGGCCGCTGTCAGTATCATGAGCTGATGGGTTTCGGCGGGCTGCTGTCTGCCCAGGAGATCCTTGTAAGGCTGCGGCCGCCGTACCGCCAGCACTTTGGGAACCGCCGGGGTTTTCAGGCGGGCTTCCTCCGGTGTTTCCGCCATTCCCAGCCGGACGGCTGCGGCCCCGCGCACCGCCTCCATCTTCAACCACAGCTCCGAATCCTTTTCCCACGAATCCGGTTCGCCCTGTATGCCCAGCGCCGCCATGGAGCAGAATACCGCCAGGTTCCCGGCCTGCAGGATCGTCACGTCAAGCTCCCGGGATACGCCGGGAACTTCCAGTTTCTCCCGCACCTTTCCGGTGGGAAGCAGCGCCGTTTCGGGATTGTTTAAAAATTCGAGCGAAACGCGCGATCCGGTGCCGGGGGCGCCGTCGATGGCGTAATCGCCCTTGGGATAAAAGCGTCCGCTGCGAGTCGCAAAAGTGGCGCGCAGCAGGGTCTTGGTGTTGGTATTGTATATGACCACCGAAGCCTGGTCCCCCGTTGCCGGTACCAGTCCCTCGTTGACGGCAAAGGGGCCCACCGCCGATGATATGTTGCCGCAGTTTCCCTTGCGGTCCGCGATTTTCCGGACCACTCCCGGATAGACAAACGTATAGTTGATATCCGCCGCCGGAACGCTTGGCGGGCCGATGATCGCGCATTTGGATGTAAGCGGGTTGCCGCCGCCCAGCCCGTTGACCTGTAGCGCATGACCGGAGCCGATGGCCTGCATGATGATCTCGTCCTGCTCTGCGACACTATTGGGCAAATCCTTCTCGTGGAAAAAAATCGCCCGTGAGGTACCGCCCCGATAAATTGCGATGGGAATTTTCTTCATTTTTCGTCAAGCCTTTCTGTTTTCATACAAAAAAATATTGTCAGCCTCAGGCAACATCTATATGGTATCAAAGACTATGGGTAGTTGACAATTGCAAATCTTGGAGACTAACACATGACAAATTTTTCATATGAATTCCCCTACCCCTCCCGGCGCATGCCGGTCTTTGCCGACAATGTCGTGGCGACCTCTCAACCGCTGGCCGCCCAGGCAGGCCTGCGCATGCTCCTGAAGGGAGGCAATGCCGTGGACGCCGCCCTGGCCGCCGCCATTACCCTCACCGTCGTTGAGCCCACCAGCAACGGGATCGGCAGCGACGCTTTCGCGATTGTCTGGGATGGAAACAAGCTTCACGGGCTGAACGCCTCCGGCCGCTCCCCCCGGGCCTGGACGCCGGAGCGGTTTGCCGGCCTTAAATCCATGCCGAATGTGGGTTGGGATGCGGTGACCGTCCCCGGCGCGGTGGACAGCTGGGTTCAGCTTTCAAAGCGCTTCGGGAAACTTGCCTTTGCCGATCTCTTTGGACCGGCTATCCATTATGCCCGCACCGGCTTTGTCGTATCCCCCAAAACCGCCGCCCGCTGGGCACGCGCGCCGAAGCTTTACAAGGAGTATCCGGATTTTGCCGCCGCCTTTCTGCCCGGCGGCAAGGCGCCGGCTGCCGGCAAACTGTTCCGCTTTCCCGACCAGGGGGACACGCTTGAGGAAATCGCCCGCACAAAGGGGGAATCCTTTTACCAGGGCGAGTTGGCCAAACGGATTGCCGCGTACGCTGCAAAAACCGGGGGGGCCATGACGGAAGCGGACCTGGCCCAGCATCGCTCCGACTGGGTCGAGCCCATCACCCAGGAATACCAGGGGGTTTATCTGAACGAAATACCGCCAAACGGCCAGGGACTGGCCGCCCTGATCGCCCTGGGCATCCTGAAACATCACGACCTCGGCCGATACCCCGTCGATTCCGCCGACAGCCTGCATCTGCAGGTTGAGGCCATGAAAATCGCCTTTGCCGAGGCCCACCGCCACATTGCCGATCCGGCCCACATGCAGGTGGCTGTCTCAGCGCTGCTTGACGCCGATTTTCTGTCAAAGCGCGCCGCCGAGATCGACAAGCACCACGCCAAATCCTACCGCTCGGCGCTTCCGGTTGAAAAGGGCACGGTGTATTTAACCGCCGCCGATAAAAGCGGCATGATGGTTTCGATGATCCAGTCCAATTTCAACGGCTTCGGTTCCGGCATCGTGGTTCCGGGAACCGGCATCAGTATGCAGAATCGCGCTACCGGCTTTACCCTGGAGCCGGGCCATCCCAACCAGGTCGGCGGCGGCAAACGCCCCTATCACACCATCATCCCGGGCTTTGCCATGAAAGACAATATGCCGCAGATGAGCTTCGGCGTCATGGGCGGCCACATGCAGGCCCAAGGCCATGTACAGATGGTGGTCCGGATATTCGGCTACGGGCAAAATCCCCAGGCCGCTTCCGACGCGCCGCGCTGGCACGTGTTTGAAGACGGCCGCGTCGCAATAGAAGAAGGGATTCCATCTTCGGTCGCGGAAGACCTCTCCAGCCGGGGCCATAACATCATTCTTGGGGAGCCGGAATCGCTCTTCGGCGGCGCACAGTTGATCTACCGTCTGGATGACGGATACTGCGCCGCCTCCGACCACCGCAAGGACGGGCAGGCTGTCGGGTTTTAACCTGTTGCTAATTGTTCAGACAGGGTAAAAAAGATCTTTTTGCGCTGAAGCGGGATTGCGTTTTCACGGCTTCACCCGGTCTTTTTTCAAGGCAACACCACAACCCGTGAAATCAATCAGGTCGCCCCGTTAATCTTGTCAAAAATCATATTCCCTTTATTTATGAACTAATTTACCCAACACACGGCAACATATGATGCAGGGATTCAACGACCTGATAATTTTCTTGACACACGGCCCCGGCCCCGTATTTAATACCGATTAATTCCCGGAGCATCTTTTAAAAGCTGACAGCGCCCTGTTTCAGCAATAGATTATTTAACCGCCGTCTAAATCTATCCTTTAATGGATACGATTGAGAGGGTGCCATGAACAAAAGAAGCTATTGTCTCGATCCGTTCACCGGAACCTCTCGGGACGAAGTCACAACACCCGGCATATCTCGCCCCAAAAACAACCTTTCGACTTTCTTAAAGCCATCTTTACCCATATTTGAAATTTGCAGATTCATATCCATATGTTTTCAACAACTGGTTTTTAAAAACCGGGAGGCGCTATGAGGAGAACAAATTACACCATATTAAAATATATTCTACCGATCATGGCTCTGGTTGTCATGTTTCGCGGAACTGCCTGGGCGGAGGATACGGCCTATTCCAATTATGCTCGACTGAGCAGCGGATTTTATCAGCCAACGAGCGACCTTGACAAAGCCGGATATGATTCCGGCGGCGATCTGGCCATAGCCTTCGGCAGGTATTTTGGAAAGCATCTGGTGCTTGAAGGCGGCCTTGGCTTTTTATACACCGAAAGAGATGTTGTCGGAAACGTCCCGGTCGCCGGTTTCTACGTTGAGGATGATTCAGTCAGCGTTCTGTCAATCACCCTGACGGCTAAAGGGGTATATCCAATAGGAAGATTTGAGCTATATGGCGGAGGAGGCATCGGCGGGTATATCGTCAGTCTTTATGCCGATGTAACATCCGCCAACCTGGGAAATGTCGATACCGATGATAGTGATACCGTGTTGGGATTTCACGCCGTCGGGGGCTTTAATTTTAAAATCACTGAAAGATTTTTGCTGGGAGCGGAAGTAAAATACCTCTGGACGGATGATGTCGATATCAGCAAACAGATTTCGGATATCCCCATCCGGTTGCAGGGGGATCTGGACGGGTATTCCGTAAATATCACTTTTGGATTCAGGTTTTAAGTCCGGCTTCGAAAACGACCAGAGCGGTTATATTCAACGGGCTTCATCAAATACAGATTTCTAAAACCAGAGTTTCCGGCAGAACTTTTTAAAGTTTTCGAATTCGAAGATGATTTTTTATACCCTTATACGGGAAGCTGGCGATATAATGCTCAATTATTATTAACCCTGTTGCTGCAGAACGGTTCGACTATCGCAGTTCTTAGGCAATGAGAAAGCAAGCGCGGGCCATTTTGCCGTATGATTTATAGATTTCACAGATAGTGGATTCCATAACACCGGCGGAGGCCAAAACGCATACCGCTTCTGAAAAGGCAAAATGGCCGATCTTCTCTTTGTTTTATGCAACTACAGGGTGAATTTAAAGAATATGGCATGTAATTCTAACGAAATATAATCAGTTGTTGGACAGCTCAAACAAAGAGAGAGGGACTATGAAAAAAGAAGAATTAGATAGGGTGCTCCTAAACCTGTCCAAAATCGAAATCGGAATGTCAAAAATATATGAAAATTTTTCAACAAGAAAGAATTTTACCATACCTACTAAAAATTTCTGGGAAAATATAGCCATGGAGGAACAGGAGCATGCTCAGGTTTTTGAAGATTTCCGCAAAAGACTTTCTGAAGATCCCTATTTTACGATAACCACCACCATCGACTTTTCGAAATTGAAGGATTTTACTGAAAAAGTGAATTTGCAGCTGAAAAAAATAAAAGGCGCTGAAATACGTGAGACCGATGCTTATTCTTTCGGTGCGAAATTAGAGGGTGAGCTAAGTGAGGCTGAATTTATCGACCATATTCATACAAATGATAAGCGCATGGATGCCAGGTTGAAATATCTTAAAAACGCCCTCTTAAAACACAACACGATCATGTACAACTATACAAAAGGAATAAAATAGAACTAACGGCAAATTCTTTTAAATACCAATTGGATCTTGTTATCAAAAAAACATTTAAGGAGGGAATCATGGCAACAAAAGACAAATGTTGTACGATTGTTCCTTACTTCAAAGTTCATAAAGGCAAACTTGAAGCTTTTAAGCTGTTGTGCGAACAGTTTGTAAAAAAAACGAAAAAGGAGCCCAAATGCCTTTATTACGGGTTCAGCTTCGACGGAGACCAGGTGCATTGCCGCGAAGGATATGCGGATGCTGCAGGGCTGCTGCACCACCTTGAAAATGTCGGGGCCTTGCTGCAGGAGGCATTGAAAATCGCCGACATTACCCGGCTGGAAGTTCACGGGCCTGAAAAAGAGCTGTCAAAGCTGCGCCAACCATTGAAAAATTTAAAGCCGCAGTTTTTTACATTGGAATACGGTTTTCGCAGATAGCGCTATACAAATATCGTTTCTTGGTTGGACAGAGCGGCTGCAAGCCCGCTATTGCGCTCCATTTCAATCAGGAACCAAAGCTGATGGGAAAGATTGACAACAAGAAGCAAAAGCCTGCCTCTCTCAAAAGATACTGGCCGGGACTAACCTGCATCTTCTTAATTATCCTGTCATGGATCATTGCGACTCATCCTACAATAAAACCATCATCAGGATTCGGCGGATTTGTTTTTTTTGCATCGGTCAGTGAGGGCTCCTCTTTCAGGATTTCCAAGGCTCCCAGGGTATTCAGAGTTTTTGTAACGAACGGAAAGCAACTGGATTATTATAAAAGAGACGGCCAGTCGCCCGGCAACTATCCTTATCCTGCAACAATTGAGGGTATTGATATCGTCATCGAAGGGCTTGTGCCGATTATCTCAGAAAATGAGATAAAAAACCTGTGGACGGAAGAACCCTTCATTTCCGTTGACAAAAATAATGACGGCTCTTTTACAGTCACCTATGCCCGTGATTCCATATCACAAATAATTAAGGGGGTATATAAGGTTAAAGGCAATGTCGTAACAGAACATTATTATGAGCACCAGCACCCCATAATAGCCATGGGTATGACTTTCATCATTTTAATTCTGTATTTTCTTATTGTCATCATCAGAAGCATAG
>JBFLWU010000005.1:0-146647 GCA_040757625.1 Thermodesulfobacteriota bacterium
TCGCTTGGCTATCTGACAATGACACGACTGACAGGTGTCGGAATCCTCCTGGCGGGCCTGGCAGCTGCAGCCGGAATTCGCCAGCCGTCGGCGGGATCTCCGCAACCAACCGGGGGGGCTCCAGCGCCGGTTGACGGAACCCTTTCCTTATCCCTCTGGCAGAGCCTGAAGACCCGATCGTTCTGGCTGTTGTGGTTTACCAATGCCTTTGTGGGTGCCGCCGGTATTGCCATGGTGACCCTTGCAATTCCCTTCGGCACCGCCCGGGGGATGGACAGAGCGGACGCGGTCCTCCTGCTGATGGCGTTTAACATCACCAACGGCATCAGCCGCCTGGTGAGTGGTTTTTTTTCAGACATGATCGGCCGAAAGCGGATCATGGGCAGCGCTTTTTTTCTGGCGGGCTGCGCCTATTTCATGTTTCCACATCTGAAAGGCCCGGCTGCCCTGGCGCTGCCGGCAGCTGTCGTGGGGTTTGCTTTTGGAACCCTGTTTGCCGTCTCAGCCCCGTTTGTCAGCGACTGTTTCGGAATGGCGCACTTCGGATCAATCTTCGGACTGGTTTTTACCGCCTTCGGTTTTTTTTCAGGGGCCCTGGGCCCCTGGCTGAGCGGCTATCTGCTGGATAGCTCCGGCGGGAACTTTACCCCGGTTTTTCTTTATCTTGGCGGGCTGATGTTCGTCTCCTCCCTGTTGATCCTGATTGCAACACCCTACACGGAATGTAAATTGTAGGGGTCGGGATTGACCGGTTGTTGTAAAACCGCGCTCGGTTTCAGCCCCTGTTGCAGGGGCCAAATCACCGCGCGCCCTGACGGACAGCACGATAGTTGTTTTTCAACACCCCGTTAAGTGACAGGTTGTTCCGAGACCTTTGAAAAACGCCCCCTTTCGTCGTCAGGCTCAAAGGTTAATCCTCGAAATACTTAATGTATTCCTACGGTTAAAATTATCGCCCTCCTTGAACTTGAAGGAAATTCAGCTTTTTTCAAAGGTCTCGTTCCATGGGGTAGCGGAGGGAATAGGTGTGGTCGCTGTGCAGGGGACTGGAATCGTAATTCGAGACCCAATAAAATCTTTTCTCGTCGATAACCGAAAGGGGTCGCACATCGATCCTGTTTTTATCGGGAAAGAACTGCAGGATACTTAGCCAGCTGTTTCCGCTTTTGGGCCTATTTACATCTCCTCCCGGATATTCATTTTGGTAATCGGTTAAAATTTCATGAACCGAATTGCCGGCAAGGCCGATTCGCGTTTTATGTTCAACATCATGCATATGGCCGGATAAAACCATAAATATGTTTCGGTGTCGGCCGGTCAGTTTTTTCCAGACCGCATCGCCGCCGCTACCGTCCAGTTCAAATTTTTCAGCGCAGTTATTTTGATAGCCGCCTGCGCCGGTGGCGCCTGTCGGCGAGGGGGCCAGATAACAGTGCGTCACAACAACGACACGACGATCCTGATGCTGCCGGATGATTTTATCGGCCCACGCAATGGCCGCCGGGGTGGGCGCAAATTCAAGCCCGACCACCATAAATTTCCGTCCGGCAACATCAAAAAAGCTGTAATTGTTTTCATTGCCGGAATCCGGATGCCCGCCATACCAGGTTTTTTCAGCAAACCGTTGGGGGCCGAAATAACGGTTGAACATCGTCAGATTCCGCTTTCGGGCGGACCCATCGCCGGGCATGTCATGATTTCCCGGAATGACACTGTAAGGGATGCCGGCCCCGTCGAGTATCTGGTGGGCCGCATCGGCAACCCGCCATTGCGCCGGGGTGTTGTCTTGGGTGATGTCGCCCAGGTGAATAACAAATTTGATATTGAGCCTGTCGCGATTGTCGGTGATCCAGCGGGTCTGTTTAAGGTAAATTTGGGGATAGTGCTTTGAATAATGCTGGGTATCCGGCAACAGGATGACGGTAAAGCCGGAGAATAATTCCTGCCCTTTTAGACTGGAATCAGCCTTACTGAAGCCGCCGGTCCCGGTTGAAACCACAACCGCAACAACCGCCAGCAGCACCGAAAAGATCCTGATTCGTCGGTCCATTATAAATATTCCCCGGGAACCGTTTCAAGCGAAGCGTAAGGATTTTCCGAACGGATTACATCTGTCCGGCGATGAATAATAATATGTTTAATAATTTCTGTAAAGACTTCCAGCCCGCTTCCGCGGGGCTCTTTGATTGACTATCCAGCCGACAAGTGGTATAGGGCGCTATACTGGTTTCCGTTAAAGCCCGCCAAAACCGGAACAGAGGATAAGGTATTTATTCTTAGAGGGGTGTTGGCGGGTTTTTTTCGGAGCGAGCGGTCGAATAATTGTGCCGCGGCTTTTCAAACTTTTGCTAATAGATTTTTCAGAATGCTGATGCTGCAAAAACCCTATTACGGCTGGATCATTGTCGGGGTAACCTTTCTTATCGGCATGACCGAATCCGGGGCGGTCCAGAATATTCTTTCAGTTTTCATGAAACCGATGATTGCGGAATTCGGCTGGAGCCGGACCGCTGTAACCGGATCCATTGCTTTCGGGTCCATCTGCGCCGGAATCCTGTCTCCTTTTGTCGGCCCCCTTTTGGACCGGCACGGGCCGAAGCTGGTGGCCTTCTGGAGCATCCTGTTCATGAGTATCGGGCTGGTCTGCATGTCCCTGATTACCCGGATCTGGCAGCTCTATCTGTTTTTTGGACTGGGACGCATGCTTGCCGTGGGAGTGCTCAGCATGGTCATAACGGTCACCGTCTCAAACTGGTTTATCCGCCAGCGCGGCCGGGCCATGGGGGTGACCTGGCTGGGCCCCCGCATGGGATCGGTCATCCTGCCGGCGCTTATCCAGTTTATTATTTTAACCCTGGGATGGCGAATGGCCTGGGGTGTTCTGGGGACACTGATCTTTCTGATATCCGGCGTTCCATCCTGGCTGTTTCTGCGCCGGAGGCCGGAAGACATCGGGCTGCTGCCGGACGGCGCACCGACGCCTTCTGAAAATCACCATCCTAACACCACCACCGCGGCCCCGGCGACGATTTCTTCGGAAGATAATATAGATCCGACCTGGACCCGTGCCCAGGCCCTGCGGACCAGGGGGTTCTGGAATCTGACGTTCCTTCACAGCCTCCTGCCGTTTATACAGGCAGGTATTAATTTTCATATTTTTCCGTTTTTAACGGATAACGGGCTGGATGAAATGACCGCTGTTTTAGTATTGAGCACCATTGCAGTGTCCGGTGCACTGGGGTCCGTTGGGTGGGGGTATTTCTCAGAGAGGTATCATATTCAAAGATTTCTGGCCGTAAATATTTTCAGCAACGGTTTGGTTTTTCTTTTATTGTTCTGGGTGGTTCAGTTCAAGGTTACACTGGGTTTCGGTGTCGGGATCATATTCGTGCTGGCGGCGGTTCACGGCTTGATCCATGGCGGTCGCCATCCGATAATGGATTCTGTGTGGGGGCATTTTTTCGGCAGAAAAGCCCTTGGCAGCATCTTCAGCTTTGCAAGTCCCTTTCGATTTACGGCAAATGCATGCGGCCCCGTTTTTGCCGCATTCTGTTTTGATATATTCGGCAGCTATTCGATACCTTTTTATTTGTTTACGGCCATATTTTTTATATCGGGAAGCATCAGTTTGATCATGAAACCGCCCCGGCCCCCTTCGGTAAGCGGATAAACAGGCCTTATCAGTAGAAACAGACCCCCATTTAGGGGATCCCGGGTTGTTTCCCTCGGGGTGTTGTGGTAAAGCATAGCCACAAAAGCGGTGATCCAATGCCGTGGGGGTGCTGGAAGGAAAAATCGATCAAAATATAACATATAAATTCAAACAGATTAGAAGTCATTTCAAAACCCCATCTGAGGCCTGATAGCTGCGTTGCAAGCCTCTTCAAAATGCTCACAACCTCAGATGGTTGCTGCGCTTTTTCATCGACTTGCGCCTTGCTCTCAGACCTGATCCGAGGTTTTGAAATGACTTCAAAACAGTTTTTGATAAAAGGATTGTAAAACGGCATGACAGATTCATTAAGTAAAAAGTTAAACTTTAGCGTCAATAATTACCCCATCGTTCTGGGAACAGCTTTGAATGCTTCGGAACTGCATTCCCACGGGATCGACAAGGTCGGTTTTTTTGCCCGGTTGATTTTACGGCCGGAAAAAGGCGAGGTGTTGTACCTGTCAAAAAATTCCATATTGACCTATCTTTCCGGCGACGACTGCACGATTAAACCGGTGATCGATCAAAAGGATAAAAAGAAAACCATGTTTGGCACCATCGCTTATCTTTGGTACAAAAACGATAGGCTTTCCAAACTAGGGTTTCAGGTCATACAAAATGCATCATTTAAAGCCGATACCCTTTTTGAAGAACTTGAAAAAAGAATCACGGCGACCATCGCCCCTCCCGCCAATTCTTCCAAAACCCAGAAAGTCTGGAATATCAAAGATCAAAAATTGATTTTAACATTACCCATGAACATTCAGTATGGATTTATCCATTTGATGTTTAAAGAATAGTTCGGGTAAAACCGGTGCGCAAACCCCTTGACGATCAGCGCATGGATAGGATAATCTGGTCATAACAAGCTTTTATGGAAATTCTGCTTTGACGCTGTACAGGATCAAACGAACCGATCACCGGATATGACATCTACTCAACCCAGACGGTATGGAAAATATCTGCTGCTGGATAAAATCGCTTCCGGCGGGATGGCTGAGTTGTATCGGGCCAAAATCATCGGTGATCGCGGTTTTGAAAAGATTGTCGCCGTAAAAAAAATCCTTCCGCACCTGGCTTTCGATGATATCCTGGTAACGTCTTTTATTGATGAGGCCAAACTGGCGGCCCTTCTACAGCACCAGAATATTGTTCAGATTTATGATTTCGGCACCATGGCGAACAGCTATTTTATCGCCATGGAACTGCTCACCGGAAAAGACCTGCGGCTGACGACAAATATGTCCAAGCAGAAACGCCTGCCGATGGATCTTGAAACAGCGCTTTACATTACCGCCCGGATCTGTGAAGGGCTCGAATATGCTCATACCTTGCGCGATTTTCAAGGAAAACAACTGGGGATTATCCACCGGGACATCAGCCCTCCGAATATCTTGATCACGTACAGCGGACAGGTAAAAATCATCGATTTTGGTATTGCCAAGGCCAGAAACCAGAGTAAAGACACCCAGGTGGGAGTCATCAAGGGAAAGGTCGCCTATATGTCCCCGGAACAGGCCGAGGGACGTATGATCGATCATCGGTCCGATATTTTTGCGACAGGGATACTTCTTTATGAAATGCTGGCGCGGCGGCGGATGTTTAATGGCGAAGACACCTTCCAGGTACTTTCCCAGGTGCGGGAAGCCCGGTTTGACCCGCCTGAAAAAGTGATTGGCTATCGCCGCCACGAGCTGTTTCATATCCTGAACCGGGCCCTTGCCAAAAACCCCGACGAGCGTTACGCTTCCAGCGGCGACATGCTGGCGGATATTGAGGGCCTTTTGAATAATCTCCCGAACCGGCCGTCTTCCCAAAGTATTGCCCATTATATGCATCGTTTGTTTGATAAAGAAATTTCGGATGAAGATCTGTCGATGCGCGCCGCCATGCAGGTGGCGGTTCCGGCGGTTCCCCTCGAAACAGAAGCCGGAGATACAGATACCCCGGCAGGTGCCGGGGGCTCGGCCTCGATTGTAACCGAGGTGATCGACCCGGAACCGGAGCCGGTCGCTGAAAAAACCGATTTGTCGGCCTCCGATCAAGACTCCGGTCAGAGAGTAAAACGTCGGTTGACGTATACCGTTGTTGTTCTGTTGGTGGCAGCCCTTGCATTAGGATCTTTATTTGTTTATAAAAAGACGTTTGTTCCAGGCAGCGGCGGTCATGGTATGAACCGGCCGGATTCATACCGGTTGACAGCCGCCGTAAATGCATTAAAAGAAAAGCAGTTCTCAAAAGCGGCCCAAATGTTCGAAAAGGTGGTTTCGGAAAGCCCTTCGACAAAAGCCGAAGTCTTGCCGTACTACACCAGGGCGCTGCTGGGTCAGGCTTCGGAGCTGGCCGCTTCTGAACCGGACAGGGCGGAATTGTTATTTATCAAGGCAGTTAAACTCAATCCGCAAGACGCCGAAGCTCTTTTTCAACTGGGACTTTTTTATACCCGCCAGGAAAAGTATCAAAAGGCCATAGCGGTTTACGGCAAGGCGGCCGAGTTGAATCCCCGGCACCCCAATACCATCTATAATCTCGGGTATATCTATGCCAAGATCAAAGATTACGGGAAGGCCGAGGAAATGTTTGAGCGCACGGTTAAGCTTTCCCCGCCATTCCTGGATGAAGCCTTGTTTAATCTTGCGGTCGTTCAGCGGCAGCTCGGCAAAAGGGAGCAGGCCATTCACAACCTTAAACTGGCAGTTGCGGCAAATCCGGACAATAAACTTGCCAAACAATACCTCGATCGGATTGAGCGCATAAAAAAGTAAGCAGACAGGGAGCTCATTGAAAAAAACCTTTTTTCATATTTTTCGTATGGGAGTGATCGGGCTCCTGGTGGCGCTGATTTGCAGCAGCTGCTCAGTTATCAATAAGCTGCTGGAAAGAGACAAGGACTATTATGTGCATCAGGTCAAATGGGAGGGCGAAACCCTGTCTGTACTTGCCAAGTGGTACACCGGTAATCTGGACAACTGGAAGGCCATTGCGCAGATCAACCCGGCCATTGACCCCAATAAAATCGTTATCGGAAACGACATACGGATTCCCGCCAGCCTGCTGACAACCCGAGAACCGATGCCGAAGAGTTTTCTGACCGGATTCGGATCGGAAAAAAAGGTCAAGCCCCCGGCTCCCGAGGCGCCTGTCCGGCCGGCGCCAGCTGCCGTTTCCAAGCCCGATAAGGAACGGCCGTCCCAGGCTCCCGGTGAACAGATCCTGCCGCCGGCCATACCGACGGCGGAACCGGCAGCAAAACCGGCTCCTGCCGATACGATTGAAAAGCCGGCCCTGCCGGAAAAGACAGCCCCCCCTTTAAAGACACCAACCCTGCGGCCTGAAAAAAAACAAACCCCTTCAGAAACAGGCCGCCCGGCCGAAATGTTGGATAAACCGCTGCCCGCGGTTCCTTCTTCCCAAACCAGAACTGAAAGCAAGGACCCTCAACAGAAAACCGAACAGCCGCCGGAAAAAGACGAACCGCCTTTATTCGGACCGAAGGGGTATTCCAATTAGCCGGCGGGATTTTTCTCCGCATTCATTTTTTTCTTGCCAAAATAATCTTTTTGGTGCATATTCCCGCGCCAGCTTGGTTTAATATTTCTAAAAATATTAGTATGTAACAACATCACAACGGTTTGAAAACATATGACCCATCATCTGAATCCCTGCCTGCAGTGCGGGGCCTGCTGCGCCCATTACCGGGCTTCTTTTTACTGGGCCGAAAGCAATGATATTGGCGGCGTGCCGCCGGAGCTTACCGAAAAACTGAATGACTTCTATGTGGTAATGAAGGGGATGCATAATCCCCGGCCGCGCTGTATCGCCCTGCAGGGTCAAATCGGCAGCGCGGTATGGTGCAGTATCTATGAGCGCCGCGCTTCGGTTTGCCGGAATTTTGCGCCATCCTGGGAAAACGGCACCCCCAATGAGCGCTGCGACAAGGCCAGGGCCGCCTGGAATCTCAAACCGCTGACGCCTGATATGTGGCATATACCGGATGACTTCGACAAGGCTGCCTGAAAGGCACAGGCGACAGACATCCTCCGGACCCGCCGGGTTCCCGCCGGCCGGGCAGCCGCGGCACATTCCTGTCTGACAAAACAAGAAAGATCGTTTCGCCGGGGTCATATGTGACTTGCAATCTGAAACGGTTTGGCATATAAGCTGCCGAGAAACAGTTTTCATATCAAATCTCGAGGGCCTCTTACGTTTTGAGCAAAGGAAGATTCATGACGGAGAGGCTTTCTTATGCGGCGACAACCGGTTTTTGCACATGCGCTGCCAGCCCATACTGAAATTAGTGAAGATTCAATAACAAATGATTAAAAAAATTTTTAGCGACAAATCATTATGGGTTTTTACCGCGATTGCGCTTCTTTCCGGTTACGGCTGTTATGTCAAAGGGGGAAACGCCGCCGTCCTGAAAGGGTTGAAAGCTGCCTGGTCGATGGTGGAGTTGGTGGGCCCCCGGCTGGTGGCGGCCTTCTTTCTGGCCGGATTTGTTCAGGTACTTCTGCCCAGGGAGCTGATCATCAAATGGGTGGGCGCCCAATCAGGTCTGCGCGGCATTATAATTGCGTCAGCCGTAGGAGTGATCACTCCCGGCGGCCCCATGCTTTCTTTTCCTCTGGTAGCCGCGCTATTTAAGCTCGGTGCGGGTTTCGGCCCGCTGGTTGCCTATCTGACCTCATGGGAGACGCTGAGTTTCTACCGGATTGCCGTCTGGGACCTTCCGTTTATGGGGATAAAGTTTACCTTATTAAGATATGCGGTTTCCCTTTTGCTTCCGCTGGTGGCGGGCCTTAGCGCCCAGAGATTGTCACGGTTTTTTGAAAATCCCAACGCAGCGGAGAAGGGATAATTTATGGATGCGATCTCCATCAGCATGTGGCTTCTGGCGCTTGTCATGGGCGCCGTTGCTTATTCGCGTCCGGTAAAACTTCACATCCAGGGCGTCAAGATCGCGGGCGAGAACCTGCTGGTCATGGTTCCTAGAATAATCATGGCGATCCTGGTTTCCGGGTTTTTTGCCGTTATCGTTCCAACGGATCTGGTGGCAGCCTGGCTGGGTAAAGACTCGGGGATGAAAGGCATACTCGTCGGCTTTTTGGCGGGCGGGCTGACCCCGGGCGGCCCCATCATCTGTTTTCCCATTATCGCCGTTTTTTTCAAGGCTGGCGCCGGCGTCGCCCCCTTGATCGCTTTTCTGACCTCCTGGTCGCTGTTTGCGCTTCACCGGATGTTTGCATATGAGATCCCGATGATGGGTCCCCGCTTTGCAGCAATCCGGGTGCTGTCATCGGTCATATTGCCATTTATCGCTGCGATTTCGGCAATGGTCCTTGAGACTTTTTTTATGGGAAACTAATTTTGTCGCGGTTAGAATGAATTCCCAAAAAACTTCCTGAACCAGTCATAGGTTTGATCCGGCGCTTCCTCGGTAACATAGTGGCCGCAGTTGATCGGTCCGCCGATGACATCGGTTCCGTAGTTTTTCCAGACGGAGAGAACATCGCCGTGGACCCTGCCGGTATGGCTGTTGGCACCCCAGATGACCAGCAGGGGACAGGTTACCTTTTGATCTTTATCGGCGGTGTCCATTTCAAAGTCGCAGGTGGCGCAGGCCCGGTAATCGGCGCAGGAGCCGCGGATGGTTTTCTCGTTAAAGCAGCGAACATATTCGGCAAAAGCTTCCTTTGTAAAAGGCTTTAAACCGATCCCGGGTTTTGAGAGTTTTTTTTCCAAATACCATTCTGGCGGGACGGCGGCCAGCATCCTTTCGGGAAAATCGTAAGGCTGGATCATAAACAGCCAGTGCCAGGAGCGCGTGGCCCACTCCTTGGAGGCATGGGTCCAGATGTGGTAATTGGGAAGTATGTCGATTAAGACGGCTTTTTGCACGCGAACGGGATGATCCAGGCACATGCGGTGCAGAGTTCGCGCGCCGCGATCAATGCCGGCGGCGAAGAACCGTCTATAGCCCAGCGCTTCCATCACCTCGACCTGGTCCTGGGCCATTGCGCGAAAAGAGTAGTTGATATGGTTATCGCCGGGATCGGGCGCGGAGCTGTCACCGTAGCCGCGCAGGTCTGCGGCAACCACATGAAAATTTTCGGCCAGGCGGTTCGCGATCTTGTGCCAGGACACGTGCGTCAGAGGATTTCCGTGCAGCAGAAGCAGCGGCGGGCCTTTGCCGCCGTGGCGCAGGTGAATGACGGCGCTGCCGGTCTTAATATCCGCAACCTTAAAACCTTCAAACATATCTTCTCCATTGAAGTCGAATTTGTAAGTTGAAAACAGGGCGATCAACTTGCTAAAGACCGGGTATGAGGTTTCTGAACATAGAAAGAGAGTATGGATTTTAGTTTAATTTTTTATTAAATACAACTTCAAAGCAGAATCGTTTCAGTCCCCGCCGTATTCGCGATGGATTGACATCTATGCGTCTGCGTGTTACCGAATATCGCTTTCCTCAGTTGCCACCTGCTGGTATTGGGGTGATTAATCTTAAACAAGGTGTCGCGGCGGATGTCAAAAAGAGCTTCCAAATATCTTATTCCTCAATTTACACTGGCGCACTTCAGCTACCATGTCTGCACCGGCGTTCTGATTCCACTGCTTCCGCTGATGCGGGAAAGTTTAGGGCTGAATTATTTTCAGTCGGGCCTCCTGGTGTCCTGTTACGGCATTTCTTACGGGCTTGGACAGCTTCCCATGGCCGTGCTGGCAGACAGGTTCAGCAGCCGTCTCGTCATCATATGGGGCCTGATTTTATTATCGCTTACCGGGATCGGCGTATGCTTCACTCGGACTTTCGGGCAGATGGTGCCATTTTTTATTGCCATGGGAGTCATCAGCGCAGCCTACCATGCGCCGGCCACGTCCTATATCTCCCAGGCTTTACCCGCGCAGAGAAGGGGTCGGGCCATAGGGTTTCATCAGACCGGCGGCAGTGCCAGCTTTTTTCTGACGCCGGCTATGGCGCTGGGGGTCGCTTATCTTCTGAATACCTGGCGCGCTCCTTTTTTCATACTGGCACTGCCGGCCCTTCTGGTCGGAATAACCCTCTACTTTACGACCAGTGAAGTTCAAGGAGATGTGGAAACGCCGGGAGGAGACTCGCTAAACACGGAAAAAGACGGCAGCCGGAAAGAGGCTGACGGAAAAAGAGCGCAGCCGGCAAACTGGTCCCAGATCATATCCGCCCTTGGAATCGTGGCCTTTCTGTCGGTAACGATTCAGCTCTTTTCCGCGGGGGTGCGATCCTATTTGCCGATGTATATGGTGGATCGCCACGGCATATCGCCCCAGTTGGCCGGGTTGGTGATCAGCCTGATTGCCGGATCGGGGATTATCGGGGCGCCGCTGGGAGGATCCCTTTCTGACCGGTTTGGACGAAAGAAGGTGATTCTGTTCTCCCTTTCCCTTTCCGGACCGCTGCTCTTTGCGGTTACAAGGTCTCCGTACGGCATACCCTTGCTGGTCCTTTTGTTGCTCTACGGAATGACCATGAGCGTCAGGATGCCGAGTATGATATCTCTTATCGCCGATGTGGTTCCGGTGGGGCGGCGGACAACGGTTATGGGAATTTATTATTTGATTGGAGAGGAAATCGCCGGCATCACCACGCCGCTTATCGGGTATTTGATCGATATATACGGGATCAATCTTGCCTTTACCGGCGTGGCGCTCGCTTTATGCCTTATCCCCACCATCGCTTTGGTTTTTCGGAAATACCTTTAAATAATATTACGCCAATTCGGTGTAATATAATATTACCAACTAAGAGTTAAGAGCAGAGCGGTTAAATAAAATGCTTTTGGCCGCCCGTTTCAAGACCCTATCGTTTACCACTTGAAAAAATCAAATAGTAAAAAAAACATCCTATAAACCCCGTAAAACAGATATAGGTTATCCACTTGTTTTTGCCCTTATTTGCCAAATCATTTCTGCTATAACAATCACGAGTAAGCCATAAAAAAGGGGTCAAGTCTGCTCTTGACTCTTGAGGACCAATTCGCTTATCTCTTTTATCCGTGTTTTTAGTTCTCGGTCTTTGTTTAACTGCTTTTTCATTCTCTCAATGACACTGCTCACGGAACTGTATTTTTCCATTTGAAACTGCTCGCCAATCTGTTTCAAGCGATCGCGTCTAAGCCGCCGCATTAAATAGATGCATACGTTTTTAGGCTCATTAAAAATACCCCTTTGCGATTTATACAATTCATTGCCGTCGATGCCGTAATATCGGCAGACCGCCCCAATAATCTTAGCCTGGTCCGGTATCATCTGCCGTGCTTCAGGTACATCTTCATCCAGTCGGCTTGAATAGTACTTTCCCTTAACCCAATCGATAAAGTCAGCGGTACCGATCATTGCCGGGCATTTTTTCCCTGCAACCACCTGGTCAAAACCCTGAGCATCCTCCAGCGACATGAATGCTTTATACAGCTTCAGCCAATCCTGTTTTTTGGGACTTAAGAGGGATAATATAAAATCCTTGTAAAGCCAGTCCCATTTTCCGGCAACGGACAGATACCCCTTGTGGCTGCTCCAGGCATATTGCTCGGGCTTTTCCACCAGGCCGGCCTTCACCGGGTTTTTGTGAATGTAACGAACCAGCTGTAAAAGATACGGGTCGGCGCCCACCACAATCGATTTGTATCGGCCCCTAAACAGGGGACCATCGGCCCGGTGGCGTCGATTGAACCGCTGGGTGTATACCCCGTTTAAATGACGCATGCTTCTGGATATGTTGGCTTCAGGGGTCTTAAGAAGGATGTGATAGTGGTTGGAAATCAAACAATAAGCCGCCACCTTGACATTCCAGGTCTCGGCGGTTTCCTTGAGCAGTTCGACAAATACCTGGTAATCGGTTGGGTCGATGAATATTTTTTCCGCCCGCCTGCCGCGATTCATGACATGGTACCATGCATCGGCAAACTCTATGCGAAGGGGGCGTGACATAGCCGGTGTAATATAATATAACCAACTAAGAGTCAAGAGCAGACTTGACCCCTTTTTTTACTCTAAAACCAACATATTGTCTATTGTATTATTAAAGAGCGTCCCCTTTTACGGGAGACCTTGTCGGTTCATCGCCCTGGACAAGGCGGCGGCGTCTGATTCGATTATCTTTTCCCTCTCGCCTCCCCAAAAAACAAGGGCGGTTGAAGAAAATTTCTTAAACCGCCCTTGAAAAATGTCCAGTTTCAGGGACTGGCCCCGATTTAGTTATTGGCTGTAATAAATAGCTGCGTACCATGTGGCGTTCCACAAAGAGTGTGCAACTATACTAGCACCCAATGATCTTGTCTTTTCGTATACAAAGACTAAAATCAATGAGCTAATGGTACATAAAAAGAAACCTGCATGCGAACCATGAGCCAAAACGAACAATAAAGTTGAGCCAATATATCCTACGAAGATGCTGTATTTATTACGCAGAAAACGGTAAAGCCATCCCCTGAAAATCAACTCCTCAAAAAACGGAACAAATGTAATTGCGATTATTAAAGAAAAGTAGACATTGCCACTTAGGGCATGAAAATAAACCTCGTAAATTTCAGGAAGCTCTCTGGTAATAACCGGCTTATATGGAAACTCAATAATTGAAATAGCACTGCCAGCAAGAAAGCCCCATTTAAGTGTCACCCATATTCTTCTTCTTTCAAATCCGAAGCCCCATACTTCCTCGTTATGGCCTCTTTGTTTTTCTTGCATTCTCATCTCTGAAAAATTTTATGGAGACTCCATAGCCAATAAACCCCACACCAAGCAAGGCTATTACCAAACCTTCTCCTCTGAGAATAATATACCCACCAGATGTGTCAAAAAAACTCAATCCTTTAAATAGAGCCAAGTAGAATGCTATTAGCACCGCAATGATTCCAGATATAATAAAAAAAAGGCTTTTGATTTTTAACAAATTCATACTTGAAAATTTTAATTGTAATTAAAAAAGGTTCTTTTTATTCTTATATAAGTGGCTAATTTGTCTGTGTGAGGAGAAATATCTCTCATTGCCGCATTAACGTAATTATCATAAGCTTTTTCTCTACATTTCTTATTTTCACATGGATCATTATGCAGTGCATCGCATCTTGCCATGGCAGCATAATGTTCGTTTATTAACGCTCTCCTTTTTCCCTTGATGGTTCGTTCTAATTCGCTGATTCTACCTTCTAAATATTCTCGACCAGCCTTGGTGTCGTCCATTAATGCCCCTGATATTAAAATTTGGGTTATACCAGGGTGTGGAGTACTGTTATCTACGATAATCCAGTATAAGGCCTCTAACCATTGTACCCATAACCCCAAAGGATCAATCATGTTCACTGGATTATTCAGGACATACCCATAAAGATTCGGATCCATTCCGGCCAGCCCAACCGGATCCGGCGTGAGGTATCTTCCTGTCATAGGATCATAGTACCGGTGATAGTTGTAATGCAGTCCCGTCTCGGCATCATAGTATTGGCCGGGGAACCTAAACCCATTGCCAAATGCATTAACCGTAACATCCACTTCCCCAAAGGGCAGATAATCCGTCTGCCAGACTACTTCGCCGTTTTCATCGGTGATCACCTGCGGGGTTCCCAGATGATCCAGATGATAAAAGACAATTCTGCTTGAGTTTGATGCATTTAGAGAAAGGGTCGTAGCGGTCTGAGCTAAAGCAGCCGTACTCTGCCGATTCTTATTCTTTTTACCCTTGCCGATAACCCGGATCGTATCGGTTCCACTGATTTTAAAATTCTCGGCTTCCCCTTCGACCAGCATCTCGACCCCTTCGCCCGACTCCAGAATGGAGGCTGCCTGCCCGCGGTCAAACTTTACCATCAGTTCCGGGATGCCGTTGTCGTTATGATCTCCCGCCTCAACCCGATCCGCATAAACCGCCCGGTTCAGCATAATTGAGGCCGGATCAATCTCGGCCGCATCAAAACCTTCCGGCAGTTCGATATAAGCTGTCACCCACTTCCCGTTACTATCGATATTGAGGGTGTCCGGGTCCATATCAACATCCGCTTCAATTAACTCTTTACCACTCTTTATCGCTCCCAGCAAGCGTCCTTCCAGCCAGATGTATTCCTGAACGATATTGCCTTTTGCATCTGCCTCTGCCAGCAGATTGCCCTGCCGGTCATATAGAAACACGGTGGTTCGACCGGCTACGGTTTTAACGGCCCGCTGCCCCAGAGCGTTATAGACATATTCTCCTAAAACAGAACCATTTTCAGCAGCGCGGATCAACCGGTTGTTCTGGCTGTATGTAAAAGACCTGGTTCCCACGGCAACAGGATTTCCATTGACATCATAATTATAGGGTATACCGTCTGCTTCAGCAAGCCTGCTGGTACCGGAGATGTAGCGATACAGATCGAGCGTGCCGTTTTGATTTTTGCTGAGACGGTTTCCTATCTTATCGTAAACATAGCTGATAAACCCATAGCTGCCCTCTGCTGCTGTCAGACGGTTGAGGGCATCGTACTGAAAGGACTGGCTGCGGAGAGAGTCCAGCAGATCCTCGATGCTGCTGATGTTGCCGCTAAGATCATAGGAAAGCCTGCGGTCATAAACGGTTCCCGTTTGAACAGTTGCGGGACGGTAAAGCTGATCAAAGCTTCCTGTAAGACCAAGACCGTTTCCAAAGATCATGGAAGTTATCGGCCCGAAAGGGAGATGATTGACACTATCGGCAAGGGTCCGGACATCGCCATCTTTGACAGTTACGACCCGGGCAACCCGGCCGGCAGCATCCAGCTCATACGTAACGCTTCTGCCTTCCGGATAGATCACGCCGGTGATGGTCCCGGCCGCGTCATAGGTGTAGGATGTGGTGTAGGCCACTCCCGCCACAGTCCGTATTTCTGCCGACAGGTTGCCCTTGGCGTCATAGGTATAGACGGCAGTTCCGGAAGGATCCGTCATGCCGGTAAGACGCCCCATGCCGTTTGGCCCCTCATCATAGGTATAGCCGACATTCTGGGAAGGATCCGGATAGAAAATGCCGGTGAGGCGGTTTAGGATATCATAGGAATACTCAACCGTGATGCCCTTTGCGTCGGTTTTGGAAACGAGGTTGCCGGCCATGTCGTAGGCGTATGTGGCAACTCCCGTATCCGGAGAATCGGTTGAAAGCAGCCTTCCCTGATCATCATAAGTATAGAACGTTGCATGGCCTTCGGCGTCCGTAACCCTTATCAAGTTGTCATTTTTGTCATAGCCGTAAAGCGTTTGAACGCCACCCGGCTGGTTTACGCTATTCAGGCGGCTGCGGATACCGTAAGTATAAACTGTCGTCTTTCCAGCCGGGTCGGTGACAGCCTCGATATTGCCGGAAGCAGTATAACCATATTCGGTGTAGGTATTATCCGGGTTTATCTCCTTCCAGAGTTTTCCCGGATGCTGCGGCGACTGATAATCGAAGCGCTGCCAGAACTTGCGTAGCCCAGACCGATTGTAAATACTCTGCTCGATGCGATTGCCCTGACTGTCATAGCTATAAGACATATAATTTCCCAGGGGGTCCAGCAGGCGGGTCAAGCGACCGTGTGTCTCATCGTATTCAAAGCTTGCGGCAACCCCGTTTGCCGCTATGATTTGCTGAAGCTCGCCGGCGGTGTTGTAGGTGTAAGTCGTCGTGCTGCCGTCCGACTCGCTGGTGACGGTTTTGATCCGGCCTTTGCCGTCATAGGTAAACATGGTGGCCCGGCCGTTTTCATCCACAATGCGGCCGGCCTGGCCGGCGCCGTCATATTCGGCGTAAGTGACAGTGCCGACCAGGGGCCGGGTTACAGCAAGGAGGTCGCCCGAGGAGGCATCGTAGGTAAAGGCAACCAAATCATGGCTGCCGGAGAGAGGGCCGTCGATGGAAAGCACCTGGCCCTTGCTGTTATACGTATAAGCGGTGATGCTTTCATAGGGAACTACAACTCCGGCGCCATCCCGGGTAAACCCGCGCTCGATCAGGCGGTAGACCAGTCGGGTGGGGCTTTCATTGGGGGTCTCGTTGCCGTCGCTGTCATAGTCCCAGATGGTGACCCGGTCGCCGGGTCCGATGAGGCTGGCTTCAGCCCGGCTGAGTCTGGCGTCAGTGTCCGGGTGATAGGTATAAAAAATGGTCTTTTCATCGGAAGTGCCCGCGGCTTCCCTAACAAACCGGGGATTGCCGCGCCCGTCAAAATCGCCGTACTGGTCGATCCTGCCGCCGGCGTGTTCCACTTCGATGACCCGGCCCTGGCTGTCGTATTCGATGTGACTTACTTCTTCGACGCAATCGGCGCAGCCCGAAGGGCCGCTCACGTCGGTTACTTTCCTGCGACCGTCGATGTCCCAGACAGCATAGGTGCGGACAGTGCCGTAAGCGTCGGTCACCCGCACCTCGTTGGCGCTGACATAATTGATGCCGACCCCTTTGCCGTCCCGGGTAAAATTGGTAATCGCTCTATCCTGGCCGTCATAGGTCCAGGAGGACAGAAGGTGCCCCGCTTTATCCTTTTTGGCGGTGAGGTTGTGATTGGACGGCGTACTGTATTCGTAATTAAAACCCGAACCGTCGGCATAGGTGACGGATATCAGGTTGTCATTTGCGTCATACCCGTAGCGCACCCAGATGCCGTCGGGCACCGCCGCGGTTGTCGGGCCCGAGATATAATCAACCCGGTCTGAAGCGTTATAGTGAAAGGTGATCAAACGCCCGCCGGCTTCATCAAGTACCGATAACAGGCGCCTGTTGGCATCATAGGTCAGCATCCGGCGATTGCCGGAAGGCTCTTCGATTCGAATCAGCTTGTTGTTGGCAGCGCTGAATACAAAACGGCTGCCGTCCAGCCGGTACCAGACATAGCTTCCGCTGACGACCTTAACGGTTGTCCGCTCATTAAACGCGCCGGTATAGATCCCGCCCCCCTGGCCTGCAAAATAAACCGCCCGGCCGGTTTCGTCCAAAATGCCCAGATACACGCCGCCCCGGTAGCTGACATCCGGTTTTAAATAGGCAGCATAGTTCGTTGTCCAGCCCTGCCCCATGCTGTTGTCCAGGGCGGAGCGGCTGTTGTAATAGCGCCTGAAAGTAAAAGAAGATCCTCCGGGAGAAGGGAAGCTCAAATCTTCTGCCGTTTCAAAATTGTTGCCGCTGTAAACAGAGATCGGATTGCCGACCTTGCCGCTGAAAATTGAGGGTTGTTCGGCGGAGGCATCGATCTTACAAACGGGGTTGCCGGCAGTCGGGTCTTTGCCGCTTTCGATGCTGGCAGGATTCGACAGAGTTGCAATATCGTCGCGCACATCGTCTTCCAGCCGGCAGGAATAGGCGGCCGACGGATAAGCAACCATAACAGCATCTGCAAAAATATTGGGACTTTTATATCCAGCCCAATAAAGCACCCAATTCTTGCCAAGGCACCACCCCGGATGGCTGCCGTACCAGATTACATACCCCTTTTTCTCCAACTCTGAAGTTTTTGCACCAGCTTGTGAATAGCTGCCTGTGAAATATACAACATATTCTCCACCAGAACCCGAACCATTGGGGCACGCTACGGTACCGCAAACCGGGATTGCCATCAGCGGCGCCGGCAGGCTCAATCCAATCAGCAGGACCAGCGGGATTACGAATCGGGAAACGTTTTTCATAATCACCCTTTATCAATAAAAGATTTCGACGGTCTGGGCACTCCCTGCTGCAGCGCTTGCAGGGTGCCGGTTTCAGAGATAAATTGTCGGGATGTTGCGTTGTCTGAACAGACCCGGAACCGTCTCTTGAAAAAAAAGATCCCGGGATTTCTCAACGTTCTTCTTGAACAAACATTTTGATCAATAACTGAGAATCAGGGCAGCTTAGCGGGCAGTTCAACAGGTGCGTGTGTCATACTGACAGCAAGAGCCGGGCCAAAAATCGGATCCGCGGCAAAAAATATCCGGTCCGGGAATGTAACAACACAATATTATTTACGATAATTTTTATTGAGTAATGAGTGGACGCCGGAAGAGGTAAAGCGGCAAAAGGCTTGCCGGTCCGTCAATGCACAGAAAATTGTGCATCGCGTGCACATTTTTTTGTGCAAGAATGTTCCACGTGAAACACGGCAGGGAAAAGATGATCTGCACAATTTTCTGAGTAGGCGCATCGTTGCTTTATATTAAGGTGTGACGCCTTTGGTGGTCACAGGGACAGTTTCAGTTCATTTTCAGCCAGGGATTTGTCCGCAACGATGGCGATGGAGTGAAAGCCGAACTCTTTTTTAAGGGTTTGGATATTCCGGTTGCGAATTCCCTGGAGACGGGACAGGCTGCGGGGGTGAACCTGGAAAGTAATGGATCCCGTTCTGATTTCTGAATGTCGGAGCTGCGACCGGGCCCGGTCCAGGAAAAGTTCGCCATAAACGAGCTGTCCGAAGGCGGGATGATAGGGACCGGCCAGGATGTCCGCGCCGGCGTCAAGGTCTTCCGAAGCCTGCAGCCCCATGCGGATAACCGGGATGGCGAGGGATTCAAAAATACGGTAGAGTTTTTTGGCAAGGGAAACCGCCGCCTCCAGCGAAAGCGGTTCATATTTCCCTTTTTGGAAAAGCCGGGCCAGGGGGCTATTTTTCAGAACCACGGTGGGATAGATACGGACAAAATCGGGAGAAAGGGCGGCTGCTTTTTCCGAACTCTTAACGGCGCGGACCTCATCGTCGCCGGGAAGCCCCAGCATAAGCTGCAGACCGATTTGATAGCTGTGTTTCTTGAGCAGCGCTACAGCGTTTTCCGTATCCCTTGCGGTGTGTCCGCGGTTTGAACGGGCCAGCACCGCGTCATCCATGGACTGGACCCCCAGCTCGATCGTGCCGACCGGAAAGGCTTTCAGCCAGCTGAGCCGGACGGCATCAATGGTGTCCGGCCGGGTGGAAAAACGGATGCTGTCCACCTGTCCGGACTGAACGAATGCGGCAGCTCCTGTAAGCAGTGTTTTGACGGCTTCTTCCGCAAGCCCCAGAAAATTACCACCGTAAAAGGCAATCTGAACCCCCTTGCGGTTTTTGCTTTTAAAATCAATAAATGCGTTTACCTGGTTGCAAAGGGATTCCGGGCTGGGAAGCGAGGCGCTTTCACCCGTGATGGCCGCCTGATCGCAGAACACGCAGCGATGCGGGCAGCCGGCATGGGGCAAAAAAACAGGAATGATAAAAGGCTTTTGGGTTTTACGGCTACCGTAATTCATTGATGGCGCTTTATCCAATAAGTCGGAAAAAAAGGGGTCCAGGATCACCCACCCGCTTGGGTGTGATTCTCAGGTGTCAACATTTCCAAAGCCAGGCGCGCGGCGTCCTGTTCGGCCGCTTTTTTGCTCTTGCCGATGCCTTCGGCCTGCAGGGACGCAAATGAAACCCGGGCCGTGAAGGTTTTATCGTGATCCGGACCGCTCTCGTCAATCAAACGGTAGGCGGGTGTTTCATTGTGGAGTTGCTGCACCGTTTCCTGCAGCTGGGTTTTAAAGTCCGGGATGGCGGTCGGTTTGACGATGGTCCCGAACAGATCGGCAAAGCGGGTTTCAATGATTTGAAACGCGGCTGAAAATCCGCCGTCTAAATAAATAGCGGCCAGCAGGGCCTCAAAGGCATTGGCCAGGATCGATTTTTTCTTGCGGCCGCTGGTTTGCAGTTCGCCCTTGCCGAGTTGAATATAATTTCCCAGGTTGATGGCGTCGGCAACTACCGCCAGGCGAGATTCATTGACCATACCGGCCCGCAGGCGCGAGAGCTCGCCTTCTTTCAATTCCGGGTAACGCTGCATGAGGATATGACCCACCACCAGACTCAGAACCGCATCTCCCAAGAATTCAAGACGCTCGTTATCGCGCAGACCTTCATTCGGTTGTTCATTGACATAGGAGCTGTGACGCAGGGCTTCCTGGAGAAGGTTTTTGTCCTTGAATACATAGCAAAGCGTCTGTTCAAACTGGGATAAATCTAAATCGTCCATGGTTATCGAGAGATGTGTTGCTGCAGCGTTTCGTAAAGCTCATACGGAACGAAAAAATCCCCCTTGCCGGTGCCCAGGTGAATTTCGGGCTTGAGAGCGCCGTGAAAATCCGTGCCGCCGGTCATGAGCAGGCCGTGTTTTTGAGCCAGCGCCACATACAGCGCGGTGTGTTCCGGAGGATGGTCGGGATAATACACTTCAAGGCCCTTTAATCCCATGGTTTTCATCATGACCACCAGATCTTCAAGCTCTTTTTCGCTTTCGGTCTCCAATAGATACGGATGCGCTAAAATCGGAAGGCCGCCGGCGTCGCTGATCAACTTGATGGCCTGGGGGGTATCGACCCTGAATTTATCTACATAGGCGGGCTTTCCTTTTCCCAGGTAATTATCAAAAGCGTCATTAATGGAGCTGGCATACCCTTTTTTTACCATCAGGCGGGCGATATGGGGTCTTCCCAACAATCCGTGTCCGGCGATTTGACTTACTTCCTCCAGGGAAAGATCAAGGCCGAGGCGGTTCAGGCGCTCGATGATGCGGGGGTTGCGGTTATTGCGGGCATCCTGCAGCTGAAATAGAATTTGATTTAAAACCGGATCTTCAGGGCGAAAGCCATAGCCCAGAATATGAAAACTGCCCGGACAACGGAACGGCGGAGGCGGCGTCGCACTGATTTCAACTCCGGTCAGAAATTTAAGTTCGGGCGGGATGCCCAGTTGAAGGGAAGTCTTAACACTGTCCAGGGTGTCATGGTCGGTAATGGCGATGGCACCAAGCTCGAGTTCACGTGCCAGGGTAAGGATCTGAGCAGGGGACGACGTTCCATCGGATGCGGTGGTGTGAATATGAAGGTCGATCCCCACACGCTGTTTACAATCCAAGGGCTTTCTCTAGCGCCTCCTCTTTGGTTTTGCAATCGATGCACTGCGTTGTAACCGGTCTTGCCTTAAGCCTTTTTACGGAAATTTCTTCACCACAGGATTCGCAAATGCCAAAAGTGCCGTCTTCAATCCGTTCAATGGCCTTTTTGATTTTTTTGATCAATTTGCTTTCACGGTCTCTGATGCGCAGCATGAAATTGCGGTCAGCTTCGAGAGAGGCGCGATCAGTGGGATCCGGAAAATTTTCCTTGGGGGTCGTCATTCCGGAAACAGTATCATCCGCCTGACTCAAGAGTTCTGCCAGCTGATGGTCTAAAAGCTTTTTAAAGTAATCCAAATCTTTCTTTTTCATAAGCAGCCCTTTTACTATTGGGAATTCACTTTGTGACGCGTTGTTGTCTGCTTTCCTCAGCTGATGCGCCTGTCTATAAATCCGTTAGTTGTATGATACGCACCCCGAAGAAACTTTAGGCCGGGGCGTAATAGTTAAACCCGAACAAAACGGACCATTTATCTAATATGTTGTAAAGGAAAAATTTTTAACATATGTAATTTTTCCTGTAAAGGATAAAATGGTGTTTAAGTCGATTCAAAACCCATCTGTGAGATCGGGGCCAAGGTTTTGAAGTGATTTCTGTCATGTGTTACAATGGCCGCATGGTCTGCCGGACTCATCTTGAACAAAAGCAGGTCTTGGCAGTTTCCCCCCATCCGAACTCCACGAATGTTTCAGCGGGGTTTATCCAGTGGTCCTTCTTTTCGCAAGAGATTTTGATACCAGCAGGCAAATTCGAACATTCCCATGAATCGTTCATCGTTGTTGATGATGCCCAGGCAGATTTCAAGAACACCCCGACCGTATGCATTGCTGTATTGCTGAAGGGGGCGCGATTGTAAAAATTCCCTGACCAGCATTTGAGAGGTTCGCTGGGTGGCGTCGCGACGGATATCGATGGGGTCTTTGGGCTCCTGAAAAGGTTCCCAGCGGTCATATCCTTTTTTAAGAATATGTTGCTGACGCCGGGGCGACATGCTGTCAAATATTGCCTTTTTCCTTTCAACCTCATCCGGATTATGCGGGGTCATTGGGTCCTCCTTTTTCCCGGGTGGATGCATCCGTATCTGCCGCCGCCCGCGGGGAAAGGCCTAAATAGTCCTCATCAAAAACAGTCAATAGCGCCATGGAAACCGGGACGAGCATTTCGGCCATTTGCGAGTGCCTGGATCCGAGTTCTTTAACCAGTGCGGCCGAGAGCTCAAAAAGCTTGCGGTGAATAACATCCAGGCTGACGGTCGGATAGGCGGTCCCTCTGACAAATCCGGAACGGCCGCAGGTATGACCCGCCCCCTGGATGGAAGTGGGAATGCCGTAAAGCCGGCAGGTGATCGGCCGGAATGCGTATAAGCGGCACAGGTTGCCTTCGTCCAGAAGCGGACAGCGGACCCGTTCTTCCGCCACCCGGATCAACACGTCGGATTCCGCAGCTCCCTTTTTCAAGGCTTGATGCGCCCGGCGTTTGATTTTGTAAACGGAACGGTCGGCCCGGTTGGCGATTTCTAGGAGACCGTCCTTTTCCGGGTCGTTGAGCGTTTGATTGAAGTGATGGTTCAAATATAATGCTTCGATCAGGGTCAAATCAAAGAGAGCATGGCAACAGTCGGCGCACTCGATCTTGCAGGTTACGCAATCGCTGTATTCGTCCCTGACCCGTTTGAAAAGACCGTCGGCCATATGCACAAGGGCTTCGTATTGTTTAAAAAAGGGTGCTAACGTGTTTTCCATGAAATAAAAGTCTCTCTTTCAGGCAATTTGCCGGTGTTGCCGCCGTATTAAAATATAGCCCCGGGATGGCGGAATTCAAGTCCCCGGAGGTTTTAATTAATTCAGGGGCCAGGGAGTTTCATTCCGAATGCCCCCCGGGCAGACCGCCGACAACGTTTGAAAAGCTCCCCGGCCCCTGAATCAACCGGGAAGCAAACGGAACCGTGAATGTTTCACGTGAAACATTCACGCTCGTTTGCCGGAATGCACTGCTTGGAAAGCGCCAAGAACGTTACTTGCCGATGCAAAACCGGCTGAAGATTTGATCCAGAATGTCCTCTTTGACATTGATACCGATAATCTCGGCCAGGGCATCGGTCGCTTCCTGTAGATCGATGGAAACCAGCTCAATGGGGCTGTCGACCCCAATGGCCGCCAGGGCATTGCGGATTGCCTGCAGGCTTTTATCCAGCAGCTGTTTATGCCGCAGGTTGGGGATGATCTTGATCCGCAAATCCGTACGGTCGTCTCCCATGGAAACCGACACAATCAAATCCTTAAGGCGGTCGATACCCTGATTAAAAAGAGCTGAAATCCGGACCTGCGGCAGATGGTGCCAGCTGTCCGGCAGACCGATTGAATCGGGGTCCGTCAGCAAGTCCTGTTTGTTTAACACCAGAATTACATTTCTGGCTTTGACGGTTTCAAATATCTGGTGGTCTTCAGGGGTAAGCGGAACACTGGCGTCGATCATAAATAAAACCAGGTCGCTTCTGCTGATATACTCCCGGGTTTTTTGAACACCGAGTGCTTCCAGCGGATCCTGGGTGTCATGCAAACCGGCAGTGTCGGCAATGATCACCGGGATGCCGTGAATATTGAGGGTTTCTTCAATAAAATCTCGGGTTGTTCCCGGGATCGGGCTCACGATAACACGGTCTTTTTGGATCAGGCGGTTCATCAGGCTGGATTTGCCCACATTGGGCCGGCCGACCACCGCCAGATTCAGGCCGTCTCTTAGAATATGGGCGCTGTGGTAATGCGCAACCAGTTCCATCAGGGGTTTTTCGATCGCCTCTTGCAGGGTTTCCTTAACGATCCGGATTTGAACCGGTTCGACGTCTTCAGGAAAATCGATGGCCGCCTCCATCAGAGCCATGAGGTTCAGCAGAGCGTTCCTTGCGGTAAAAATAGATTCCTTAAACTCACCTTTGATATGGGCGGCGGCGATGTCAAGGGACTTTTCGGTGCGGGCATTGATGATATCGACGACAGCTTCTGCCTGGGTCAGATCGATTCGTCCGTTCAGAAACGCCCGTTTGGTAAATTCGCCCGGCGCGGCAAGACGGGCGCCTTTGCGCAAAACCAGCTCCATGATCGTGCGCAGCACGATCATGCCGGAATGGGAATTGATTTCAGCCACATCCTCGCCGGTATAGGAATGGGGAGCGCGCATGACGGACAGCAGAACTTCATCCACCGTGCGCCCGGAGTCAGGGTCGATGATGTGACCATGATAGAGGCGGTGTGTTTCCCACATAAACGTATCGGCCGGGGGAGGTGGGTGTGGGGCTGTTTTGTTAAAGATAGCCGCAGCGATGGCCACAGCATCCGGTCCGGAGATTTTAATAATACCGATTCCGGCGCTGCCTGGCGGGGTCGCAATGGCAGCAATGGTAGCGCAGTCCATGGGTCCGGTTTAGTTCGATTTTTTCTTTTGAGTAGTTTTTTTAGGAAAAATCACAAGTTTACGATATAGGCCCTCTCCCATGCTCTGGGTTCGCACCTCAGTATCGTCTTTCAGGGCCATATGGATGATTCTGCGGTCATGGGCGTTCATCTGCCCGGCCGAAGCGGCTTTGCCGGTGCGTTTGACTTTCTCAGCCAGGCGATCGGCTAGCTGTTTCAAATTGTCTTTTCGATTTTGCAAATAGCCTTCAATATCCACCTGGACGCGTATGCGGTCATCGTTTTGGCGGTTGACGATTTTTTCAACCAGATATTGCATGGCGTCCAGAGTTTGACCGCGTTTGCCGATCAGAATGGCCGAATTACCGCCGCTGATATTAAACAGGACATGCTCGGGTTCGGTTTTCACTGAAATAGAAGCTTCCGACGTGATGGCATCTACGATCTTCTGAAGCGCATCCTTGCCCGCCTGAAGGGCGGCTTCATCCGGTTCGAGGGCGGGTCTTTCCGGGGTGATTTCTATGGGAATTTCAGGAACCGGCGGAGCGTCCGGGATTTCAAGGCCTGTTGTTTGCGTTGAAACATCCTGCGGCTGCTCAGGCGCTGGTGCGCTTCGCGTCTTTTTGGGCTTTTGCGGAACGCCGTCCGGCACGTTGACGCGAATGCGGGCCTTTTTAGCACCCACCAGGCCGAAGATGCCGGTGGATCCATAGGAAATCACGCTGTATTTGAGTTTTTCTGCAGGTATGTTCAGTTTTTTGCTTGCTTTGTTAACAGCGAATTCAACATCTTTACCTTCAAATTCCATCTGTGAGGGCATGCAATTCCTCCCCGGATTAAGCTGTTTTCTTGGTGATGTAATATTGTTGCGCCATCGAAAGGATGTTGTTGACAAGCCAGTACAACACCAGCCCCGATGAAAAGTTAATGAAAATCACCGTAAAAATTATCGGCATAAACATCATCATTTTGGCCTGGGTCGGGTCGCCCGGGGTGGGTGTCATTTTCTGCTGCAGGAGCATGGAGGCTCCCATAACGATAGTTAAAACCGGAATTCCGTATGGCGGCTCCATAAAAGGAATCGAAAAACCGAAATTGAACAACCGGTCCGGTGCGGAGAGATCGTTGATCCAGCCCACAAAAGGCGCATGGCGCAGCTCGATGGCTTCGTACAACATGCGGTACAGAGCAAAAAACACAGGGATCTGGGCCAGCATCGGCAGGCAGCCCCCCATGGGGTTTATCTTGTAAACCCGGTAAAGCGCCATAACCTCCTCGTTCATCTTTTTCTTGTCATGTTTGTATTTTTCCCTGATTTCTGCCATCAGCGGCTGGAGCTTTTTCATATCATTCATGGATTTGTAGCTCTTGGTTCCAAGCGGCCAAAGAAGAATTTTGATGAATAACGTCAGGATGATGATATCAACGCCGTAATTGGGAACCGCCCGGTACAATTGATTCATCAGCCACAGACAGGGTTTGGCGATAAAGTCAAACCAGCCGAAGTTGATGGCTTTGTCCAGGTCGAAACCAAACTGTCTTAAAACGCGCATGCTTTTGGGGCCTAAAAACAAATTGTATTCGAACCGCTGCTGGGTTCCGGGCGGGATTACGCTGACCGGTTGGCGGTACTGGGTCTCCAGCAGCTGGTTTTCTTTTTGAAAAAGGTGCATGCCCCCTTCGACGCTCGTTTGAGGGATGATGCTTTCCATGAAATAGCGGTCCTGCACCGCCACCCACTTCAACGTGCCGGTAAAAGTGTTTTTGTCTTTTATTTTTTTTATTTCAACGGTTTCCAGCTTGTTGTTCACCAGCGCGCTGGGACCGCTGAAACCATAACGGTTCTGCTTTTCCGGGATCAGGGTCATCAGGGAGAGCGTCAGGCTGTCTTTAATGGTCCGGGACGAACCGTTGCGGACCGTAACCGTCAGCCCGATACGGTAAGTGTCCGGTGAAAAAAGGTAGGTTTTTTCAACGCTGATCCCATCAGGAGATACATAGACAAATGAAACGCGCTGGGGACTGGCGGTGGCATCGACCGTTTCCGTAGAGGATTCGGCGGAAAAAACAGCGTGATCAATACCTCCCAGACTTTTATCGGCAAAACCGGTTAGGATGGTTCCGGATTCCAGCCCCTTGGGAACAAGGTTCATAAGGGGGGAATCTTTTTCAACCCGTTCGCGGAAGTTTTTCAAAACAAAGCTTTTAAAAGCAGCCCCTTTTTCGGAAATTTCGGCGGTATAGTAAGGCGAATGAATGGTTATGGTTCTGGCCTGGGACCGGGAAGGCGCCGCGGCAGGTTCTGCAGCTGGCGGCGCAGGGGCAACGATCGGCTCAACCGGCGAGGTGGCGGTTGCCGGAGCGGTTTTCTCCGCAGTGGCTGCCGGCTTCTGCGGTTGCGCAGCTTCCTTGTCCACAAAAAGCGCCTGCCAGATAAAAAAAATAATAAATGAAAGCGCTATGGCGATAAACAAACGTGCTTGTTCCATAATTTTCTCCTGCGATTCAGAAGGAATAAAAAAATCTGCCTCTGCTATATATTAAATAAAACGGGGTTATGCAAAGATGGGTAAAACTTTTGCGGGACGCATCACGTCAGGTTCCGGGATTAAATACGGTTGCATCGTGCGGCGTTAAGGTTACACCGATCAAACGATAAGCATAACGACCTGGCCATGCGCCGGTTAGGGAACCGGGTCGATTCCTCCGGAATGAAATGGGTGGCACCTTAAAACCCGCTTAAGGGCAAGGTAGCCGCCTTTGGCCAGGCCGTGCTGCGCCAGCGCTTCGAAAGCATAATTTGAACAGGTCGGGTAAAAGCGACAGGCAGGCGTCAGGACCGGCGATACGATGTATTGATAAGCTTTAATAAGCAATAAAAGCAACCTGACGATGATCTTGTTAATTAGCAAGGTTCTTCGGTATCCTGTCGAATACATTTTGCAGGGATGAAAACGTCTGGTCGGCAGTTAGATTGACAGCCTCTTTTTTGGCGATAATGACGATATCCCAGCTACCTGTTAGTTGATGTCTGTTTAATCGAAAAAATTCTCGCGACATCCGTTTGATTTTGTTGCGCGTCGCAGCGTTGCCAACCTTTTTTGTTACGGTGATACCAAGACGGGACCTGTTGAAGCGGCCGGGACCAAAAGAAGCAATAAAGTGATTGTTTTGAATTTTATTCCCCGTCTGCTGCAACCGAAGATAATCAGATCGTTTTAATATCCGGTCCGTCTTGTTAAAAAAAAAGCGCAAAAGATTTTAGCCCGCTGTACCCCTATGTTTAAAGTATTAACCGCTCTGTCGCCCGGTTCAATAGCAGAAATGGCGAAAGCGTCCCGATACCCTGTTTGAAAGAATGAAACAGGAAGCTTAATTTCCCGGGCCATACAAAGTAGTTTCCCCCATACTCATAATGATACGTTTTAATGTTAAGCGACCACAAAAGCCGGAGGGTTTCTCTATACTGAAAATGCAGTTTATACTGACAGCCGCTTCCGACCTTTGGCCCGGCGACGGCTGATGACCCGCCGGCCCCCTTTGGTGGACATCCGTTTCAGGAAACCATGCGTTCGAGCGCGCTTTAACCTGCTTGGTTGAAAAGTTCGTTTCATATTTTAATCCCCTTACGAGTGTATTTTTTAATGCCAAAGGATATAGAACCAGTCTATGTCGCCAAAATGACATTTCAGTTGAACCGTGGAAATAAACCATAAACAATTTATGATGTCAAGGAGCAAATCATTTTTTCTGATCGTTCCAGGACCGGTATTTATGAATGGATCATTTCCATGATATCAAACTCTTCCATGTGAAACTGCGGTTCGGGAAAGATAACAATCTGCTTGCCGGTTTTGTGCTCCAGCTCCGTGATGGCGTGGTTTTCTTCCCCCAGCATCAGCTCGGCGATATTGGGGTTGACGCGTAGCGTCAGCCGTGCGCCCTTCGATTCCAGAGCCTCGCGCCGGAGTTCCCGGTAGATGTTGTAAGAAATCGATTCCTTGGAAATCAAAAAGCCTTCGCCCTCGCAGTAAAAACAGGGCTCGCACAGAATCCGGTTGAGGGGCTTGCGAATCCGTTTGCGGGTCATCTGAATCAGGCCCAGCTCAGACATGGGCAGCACATTGGTTTTGCTGCGATCTTTTTTCAGGGCATCGATCAGGGACTGAAAGACTTTTTCCTGGTTGCTCTTTTTACTCATGTCAATGAAATCGATGATAATAATTCCACCGATGTCGCGCAGGCGGATTTGATAGGCGATTTCCTTGACCGCCTCCAGGTTGGTTTTTAAGATGGTTTCTTCCAGATTGTACTTGCCGACGTATCTGCCGGTATTCACGTCAATGGCGACCAGCGCCTCGGTTTGTTCAATCATGAGATAACCGCCGGATTTCAGCCATACCTTTCGTTTCAGCGCCCGTGAAATATCTCCTTCGATATTGTAAACGTCGAAAATCGGTTCGGCGCCATCATACAATTCCACGGAGTCCTTCAGGCTGGGGCTGAACTCATCCAGAAATGCGAGCACGGATTCATAGCCCTGGCGCGAGTCGATAATCAGGCGCTCGGCCTCATGAATCAGCAAATCCCGGACAGCCCGAAGGATTACATTGAGTTCCGAATGCAAAAGCGACTGCGCTGGAGCGGTTTTATATTTTTTTTGGATGTTTTTCCAAAGGTTGTTGATAAACTCCATTTCATACGCCAGTTTCTCGGGCTGAATTCCTTCGCTGGCGGTTCTGACGATGTAGCCGAGATTATCCTTGCGCAGGGTCTGAACCAGTTCTTTTAAACGGGTGCGTTCGGTTTCATCCACGATTCGCCGGGAAATGCCGATGTGGTCCGAGTCCGGCACCAGCACCAGGTAGCGCCCGGGAAGCGAGACGTATGAGGTGACCCGCGCCCCTTTGGTCCCGAGCGGGGCTTTGGCGACCTGGACCAGAATCTCCTGTCCCTCTTTGATCAGATCTTCAATGGAAAAATCTCTATGATTAAAATTGTTCGAAGCGGTCTCGGTCGGAATCTCTGGGGAGGGGGAATCTGCGCCCCTGGGCGCTTCGTCCACCGTTTCAGCAGAGAAAAACTGATCCTCCATCCGTTTAAAGCGCTGCCCGTTGACATCATTTACATACAGGAACGCCGCCTGGTTTAAACCGATATCCACAAAAGCGGCCTGCATTCCCGGAAGCACCCGCTGGACCCTGCCTTTATAAAAGTTGCCGGCGATATTGGACTCATCTTTGCGCTCGATAAAAAGCTCCACAATCGTGCCATCCTCCAGGAGGGCAACGCGGGTTTCATGAGGGGCGACATTAATTACGATTTTTTTATACATCTCAAGCGGATCCCTTTTGCTTTGTTTTGATCCCTTATACGTCAAATGCCGCATGGTTAGCAAATATTATCATCACGAATTCACACTTATTTTAACGCACCGGGCCTGTTTGATGATTTCAGGGGCAGTGGCGAAAATTTGAGAGGCGGCTTCAAGCGGCCGGACTGTTTTGCCGGGTTGCGATTTTAGCGTCAGCTCGATTTTAGCGTCAGCGAGGAATTTTAAATCTGTAACGGCTTTTTTCAGATCGATTTGTTTCAGCTTTCCCTTATGGTTAACCTGTTCAAGGATAACCGCGGATTTTTCGTTAAAACTGTTTAGTTTCGCCTTGTCAAACGCGCCATTTGCTAATGTCAGCTGATATGTGATGGATTGAAGCGCCGACCGGTCGGACCTTGCAGGTGCAGGGCGACAAGTCAGGATTTCAAGTCCTTCGGGAAGGTGCGGGTTCAGGGCTGATGGAACCGTCTCCGGTCTTACGGTATCCGGGACCGTCAGAAACATGACTTCTTCCAGGCTTTCAAGGCCGATGGGCAGCGGGTCTTCAAAAGAAACTTTCGGCATGGGATGAAAACCCTGGGAGTATTTCAGCGGCAGACCGGCCCGGCGGATGGCGCGCAGAAAGATGTTGACCATTTCGAGGTGGCCAAAAAATCTGGCCGGCCCTTGTTTGGCATAGGTCAACAGGAGTTTCTGAAACCCGGACCCATCGGAAGGGACGTCCGTCGTGGGCGGTGCCGGGGGCACCGGGCAGGTTGAAAATATGATCGGTGCCACCCGACTGAAGTCGCAGACACCACAGTTGTTGCAGTCTCCGGCACGACAATCCGGGGTCGGTTCAGCGGCAAGGGCCTTTTGCCACTCCGCCTGTAAATATTCCTTTGAAACGCCGCTATCCACATGATCCCAGGGAAGCGGCTCCCCAAGGGTCCTCGGGCGGATGGTGTAAAAATCGGTATCCACCTGTGCATCCTCAAAAGCCTTCTGCCAGGAATCAAATTGAAACAGGTCACTCCATCCGTCAAAACGGCATCCCCGGCGATAGGCCGCCACCAGCAGCCGGGAAAGGCGCCGGTCGCCCCGTGACCAGATCCCCTCTATGAAGCTGACCTCCGGATTCTGCCATTTAAAATGGATGCCGGAAAAGTGGAGCGTTTCCTTGAGCATGCGGATTTTTTCTCTGGACTCGAGAAGCGACAGCTGCGACGCCCATTGAAACGGCGTGTGGGGTTTGGGTATAAAGGTGGTGATGCTGACGTTGATGGCCCCTTTCCGCTGCTTGGAGCCTTTCGGCGGTTTTATTGCGCACAGCTTTTTGACAAGCTCTACCATTTCACGCAGATCCTCGGGCGTTTCCGTGGGCAGACCGATCATGAAATATAATTTGATAACCCGCCATCCCAGTCCGAAGGCGTCTGTTACCGTGCGGATGATTTCATCGTTTGAAATGTTCTTGTTGATAACATCCCTGAGCCGCTGGCTGCCGGCTTCCGGCGCAATCGTAAATCCGGTTTTGCGGACCCGCTTGATCAGCTTCATCAATTCCGGGGTCAGGGTGCCGGCCCGGATCGACGGCAGGGAGACGGCCGTACGCGTTCCCTCACAGCGGTCCATCAGGTGCTGCAAAAGCGCTTCGATGCAGCAATAGTCGCCGGTACTTAAAGAAAGCAGCGACAGATCTTCATACCCGGTGGCCGCCAGAGATGCTTCTGAAAGCGTAAGGAGCGTTTCGGTTTTTCTTTCGCGAACCGGGCGATAGGTCATCCCGGCCTGGCAAAAGCGGCAGCCCCGGGTGCAGCCGCGGGAAATTTCAAGCCGCAAGCGGTCATGAACCGGTCGGCCGAAAGGGAGAACCGGCCTTTGGGGAAAAGCAGCCTTATCTAAATCCGCCACGATGGCGCGCCGGACATTTGGGTAATCCGGAAACTTGGCAGTCAGGATTTGAAATCCGGATGAATCGTATTGCGCAGAAAAAAAAGAAGGAATATAGACGCCTTCGATTGCAGACCACATTTTTAAAAGGTTTTGTTTGTCGCCGGAACCGTCCGCTTTCCAAAGAAGCCAGGCGTCGGCCATTTTCAAAACAGATTCTTCACCGTCTCCCACCAGAATGGCATCAAAAAAGTCGGCCACCGGCTCAGGATTTGCCATGCTGGGTCCTCCGGCAATAATGATCGGAAAGGAAAGGTCGCGCTGGGCGGCGTAAAAGGGAATGCCGGCAAGATCCAGAATGGAGAGCATGTTGGTGTAGTTCAGTTCGTATAGAAGACTGAAGCCGATGATGTCAAAGCGGCGCAGCGGCCGGCCGCTTTCAAGGCTTTGCAGCGCGATGCCGGATGATTTTAAAAGTTTCGCCATATCAGGGGCTGGTGCAAAAACCCGCTCAGCCGCAATCTGGGGCTGCCGGTTCAGGATGTGGTAAAGGATCTGAAGGCCGAAATGGGACGTGCCGATTTCATAAAGGTCGGGAAAGGCCAGAGCGATTGTTAGCTTCATCCGGTCAAGATCTTTGCGGACGCTGTTTACCTCGGACCCTAAATAGCGGCTGGGCCGCTCCACCAGCGGCAGGATTTCTTCGATACGGTTGGTGTTCATATTTTATGGATTCTCTATGATCTGTTTATGCTCACTTTAATTCCGAATAGCAGGGATTCAAGTTAAAATAAAGGCGTCGATGTTTTTTTCTATGACCAATTGCAGTTGCGCTAATTGATTTGATGATTTATGGTTAATTGAAAATCCTGCAGCAAGCTGCAGAGAGCTTCGACCGTAAGGACGTTGAATCCAATTTAATATTTGTTCGCCGACTCCGTAGCAAACTACGGGGAATGCGCTCGTTTTTGCGGTTCAACCAGCAGAAATTTCGAGGGAGCTGAATAAAATACCCAGCCTGAACGCCGGCGGATTATGTCCGCAAAGGAACGAAAATAATTAGTGGAGAAACAATTTAATCAAATGAAATCATTAAAAATATACATTTTTGCGTTGATGATCGCCATGGCGCTGCTTTGCTCAGGGCCTTCAGCCGCCAGCGGCACGGAATATCAGCGCGAAACCCCTGTTGTCAATGCCGTTCGCAAAGTCAGCCCGGCGGTTGTAAACATAAGCTCCCAGTTCGAGGTTCGCAAGCGCGCCAATCCCTTTTCCGGATTCGGGATGGACCCCTTTTTTGATTCATTTTTTAAAGATTTTTTTGATCCCGGCCTGGAGCAGCGCTACCAGCGCAGCAGTCTGGGTTCGGGCGTCATCATTGACGGCAAACGGGGCTTTATCCTGACGAACGCGCATGTTATTGAAAAGACCGGGACGATCAAAGTGGTGCTCAATGATGAAAGGGAGTTTGAGGCGCAAATTGTCGGCGCCGATCCCGACTCTGATCTGGCGGTCTTGCGGATTGAATCAAAAACCCCGCTGCCGGCAATTGAAATGGGAAATTCGGACGACTTAATGATCGGCGAGACCGTGATCGCCATCGGCAATCCTTTTGGTTTTTCCCATACCGTTACAACGGGCGTCATCAGCGCCCTGAATCGAAGCATCCGTTCGGATGAACGCGTCTTTCAGGACTTTATTCAGACGGATGCTTCCATCAATCCCGGAAACAGCGGCGGCCCCCTGCTGAACATCAACGGAGATCTTATCGGAATCAACACCGCCATCTATGCCAAGGCCCAGGGGATCGGGTTTGCCATACCCATCAACAAAGCCCGGCGGATCATCTCAGACCTGATCCGGCACGGCGAAGTGATTCCGGCCTGGATCGGTGTCGTTGTCCAGGATATTGATAATAAGCTTTCGAAATACCTTAATATTCCTGCGAGCAAAGGGGTGATTGTCAAGGAGGTGGAAAAAAACAGTCCGGCCACTGTGGCAGATATTCGGGAGGGCGATATTATACTTGCGATGGGGAATAAAAAAATTCAGAGCAGCCAGGATTTTCAGTCGGCAATACGGGATTTTGCCAGCGGCGACACCATCAAGATAGATCTGCAGCGTGGCGGTAGGGAGGGGCATGTCTCCGTCAAAGCATCTGTTTTTCCGATGGCACAAGCCAGGGCTCTGGTCGGCAGGCTGCTGGGGGTGACCGTGGAAAATATAGGCACGGGACGCAGCAACCCGTCCAGGCCGGCGGCAAGGGAAGGGGTGGTTATTTCAGAGTTGCAGCCGCAGTCGTATCTTGCAAGGATCGGGGCCCGGCCGGGGGATGTGATTCGCCGACTGGACGATATTCCCATCAAGGATGTCAAGGACCTTGAGAAGGCGATGGTGAAATATCGAAACAAGTCATCGGTTGTGATGCTGCTGCAAAGAGATAACGAGCTTTATTATATTACGGTGAAATTATGACCCTTGAAATTATCACCAATCGAGATGGTAGTTTCGAAAGGGGGCAAGGAGTCAAGGATTCTGGGGTTCAGGCGAAACGAAAAGAAACCATTGAGTCCTCTCCCCGATTAAAGGTTAAAAGTACACGGCTTCATATAAAGGGAGACATATATGCAACGTACTAAAATATCCCAATTGCTTCAGGCCCAAGCGCCTGCGGCGGCGGTCCTGATCAAAGGCTGGGTGAGAACCCGGCGGGATTCAAAGGAATTTTCCTTTATCGAAGTAAATGACGGCTCCTGTTTGAAAAATATGCAGGTGATTGCCGGCAGCGCTCTGGGAAATTATGCCGAGGTTGCCAGACTGACGACCGGTTCGGCCGTTGCCGTAAGAGGCAAGCTGGTGGAATCCCAGGGTGCGGGGCAGCTCTGGGAGATTCAGGCCGATGCGGTGGAAGTTCTAAGCCTTGCCCCGGAGTCCTTCCCGCTGCAGAAAAAACGCCACAGCGACGAGTTCTTAAGAACCATTGCGCATTTACGTCCCCGCACCAACAAGTACGGCGCCCTCTTCCGGATTCGGTCGGCGCTGTCCTATGCCATCCACCGCTTTTTTCAAGACAGGGGTTTTTCCTATATCCACACCCCCATCCTCACCGGTTCGGACTGCGAGGGAGCCGGAGAGTTATTTAAGGTGACGACCCTGGATTTGGCCCACCCACCCCTTAAAGAAGGGCAAACCGATTTTTCTCGTGATTTTTTCGGTCGCCCGGCAAACCTGACCGTTTCCGGTCAGCTTTCGGCAGAGATGTTTGCCCTAGCCCTTGGTGATGTGTATACCTTTGGCCCGACATTTCGGGCTGAAAATTCCAATACCCGGCGGCACGTGGCTGAATTCTGGATGGTGGAGCCTGAAATGGCGTTTTGCGATTTAAAGGGAAACATGGATATGGGAGAAGAACTGATAAAAGTACTGACGGCCGCCATTCTGAAGTCATGTCCGGAAGATTTAGACCTTTTTGCCAGATTCGTTGATAAAGAGCTGATGAAAACACTGGAAAATATAGCTTCTGCAGATTTTGTGCGGCTGCCCTATCGTGAGGCGGTCGATATTTTAAGCAGAATCCGGGAAAAATTTGAATTTGAAATATCCTACGGCAAGGACCTGCAGGCGGAGCATGAAAACTTTCTGACGGAACAGCACTTTAAAAAACCGGTGATCATTTATGACTATCCCAAAGAAATCAAACCGTTTTACATGAGACTGAACAGCGACAATGCCACGGTGGCGGCAATGGATGTGCTGGTTCCGACCGTGGGAGAAATCATCGGCGGCAGCCAGCGGGAAGAACGCCTAGACGTTCTGGAGACGCGCATGGATGCAGCCAACCTTCCCAAAGCGGACTACTGGTGGTATCTGGACTCGCGACGCTATGGAACGGTGGAACACAGCGGCTTCGGCATGGGGTTTGAACGGCTGCTGATGCTCTTGACGGGTATTCGCAATATTCGCGATGTGATACCCTTTCCCAGGACGCCGAGCAGTATCGACTTCTGAGAGGGCCTTGTAAATGGCCCCTTTTCGCCCAATTTCTTTGTCAGGCTCAGATTTTAATCCTCGAAATACAGCGGGTATTTTTGCGGTTAAAATCATCGCCATCCGCGAACTTAAACGAAATTGAACTATTTACAAGGCTCTTCAGCTTTCAGATCAGCCCGTATGCCTATATTAATGATGTACCCATTTGTAACTCCGAAAATACAGGTTGGCGGGGAACGTTGAAGTTACAAGTTTAGAGGAGAAAACGATGCCGTTACTCTTAGGCGCCATCGGCGACGATTTTACCGGATCCACGGATCTGGCCCTGATGCTATCAAAAAACGGCATGCCCGCGGTTCAATATATCGGCGTTCCCGCCGATTCAACCGTAGCAGCAGATGTGCCGGCGGCGGTCATTGCCCTGAAATCCCGGACGGCGCCTGCGGCGGAGGCCGTCGCCCAATCAATTAAAGCCTGCAAGTGGTTTATCAAGCAGGGCGCCTGGCAAATATTTTTCAAATACTGCTCGACATTTGATTCCACCGAAAAAGGAAATATTGGCCCGGTGGCAGAAGCGCTGTTGGATTTTCTGGGCGACCCGGTCACGGTCGTCTGTCCCGCGTTTCCGGCCAACCACCGGACGGTTTATCAGGGCCATCTCTTTGTCGACGACCGGCTCCTGAATGAGTCCAGCATGCGTGATCATCCCCTTACCCCCATGACGGATGCCGATCTGGTTCGATTCCTGGGCCGGCAGCTGAGACGGCCGCAGACAGTGGGATTGATTTCGCTTCAAACCGTGGAAAAGGGTCCGGCGGCCGTTCAGGAGAAATTAACGGCTTTAAGCGATCAAGGCATCCGGTTTGCCGTTGCGGATGCGATAACAGAGAACCATCTGATAACTGTGGGATCGGCTTGTGCAAACCTGAAACTGGTTACCGGCGGTTCGGGCGTGGCCATAGGACTGCCTGCCAATTTTCGCAAAGCCGGCCTCTTAAAAGATGCAAGCGGGCCGACAGAGCTGCCGCAACTGGAAGGACCGGCCGTCGTAATTTCCGGCAGCTGCTCTGCAGCAACCCGGGGCCAGGTTCGCCGGATGGCCGCTTCGTTTCCCGCATGTAAAATTGACCCTGTCGGCCTGACGCAGGGTCGGCAAGCGGTCGAATCGGTGGTTCGTTGGGCCCGAGAGGCTTTGGCCGCAGGATCGATCCTGATTTATTCTTCCGCTGAACCGGAAGAAGTCGCCAGCGCACAGAAATCTTTAGGAACGGTTCAAGCCGGGGAGATTATTGAGCAGGCTTTGTCGGAAATAGCCCGGCAGTTGGTGGCGGGAGGCGTTAAAAAGCTCATTGTTGCCGGCGGGGAAACATCCGGAGCGGTGGTAGCGACCCTGGGTGTTCAATCCCTTTATATTGGGCCGGAAATCGAACCGGGTGTGCCCTGGACTTTCTGCAGAGAACCCGAGACAATTTGCCTGGCGCTGAAATCCGGCAATTTCGGCGGGGAAAATTTTTTTGAAAAGGCCTTGGGGATGCTGCCCTGACCCCAGGCAATTGCAAAACGCCTCCTTTTATTTAATCGCTGCGTCATGCTTATATTTCAATCCACGAAATACTTCAAACATTCCTGTGGTTGAATTGAATTTGAGCATTTCATAGGCCTCAAGTGAAATAAGACGATTGCCTCGAAACTAATTAATTTTAGTTGGGTTCGTGGATGCCGTCGATGTCCCGGCTGAGCGTTCCCTTGGGCGTCACGACTTGGATGAATCGATTGGGGGCGGTGATCACGTTATCAAGTCGCAGCAGAAAGTTTCTGGCCGCCAGCAACCTGGAAGCCTCAAAAATCTGATAATATTTTGTGTCGGTCAGGGACACCTCATAATAATCCTTTTTGAAGACGACCTGATCGGCTTGAGACTGACTTTTGAAACGTTCATAGGTTTCGGGCCTGAGTTGGTTGCGATACTGGCCGCGGAGAGCAGTGAATTTTTCTGTAGCTTCGGACCATGTCTTGTAGGTCAGCTTATCTCCGGCCAGAAAAACTTCATAACGAGTGTCAGTCGTACGGTAACATCCCAGGGTAATGGGCTCGGTACAGATCAGGTTTCCGGTATCCTCGGCCTGATGAATACAGGTAACAGAAAGCAGCGCCTCCATGGCTTGCAGATGGGTGCCGAAAACATATCGCAGAAACGGTATATTCAGACGCGATTTCTCATATTCGGACCAAAAATCATTGGCCTGGCTGAGCCGGTGGATACGAACAGCCCGATTGTCTTTTTCATAAAATAAAGCGGCCATCTCATTCCTGGCTATGGTTTCAGCTGACGATGCGCTATCTGCAACAGCAGCGCTCGATGGTTCAGAGAGCGGGACAGTTGCTCCGGAGGGTGTATTTTCTTGCGGCAGATCGGTTCGTTTGTGTTTTTCTCCAAATATACGCAGTCGATCGAAGGGCATAGAGTGATACCGCGACTAATCGGTTTTGTCTGACTTGGCCGGAGGTTCTAAGTTTCCCCAGAGGTATTGCGCATACTTAAAGTACCCCTGTACATTATTCAGACGGGCATCGATATGGCTTTCCACGGGCATAATGTTGCCGGCAATCAGCGGTTGTAGGAATTTTGCAAGCTCCATGGCGCCCCCCCCGCTGATAATGATGACATCGATATCCCAGTCGTCGGCCCATAGCCGGGAAGCGTCACTGGCAATGATGCTGGCCGCGTGGGAGAATACCGCATCCCTGAGCTTTGAGATGTTAAACTCTTTTCCCCGGATCTTGATAAAGCCCGTTCCGATGGCATTGTAAAGGCGATACAGTTCAATGTTCACTTTGCTTTCTTCCCGGAGTTTTTTGGTTATTACGCTGAAGCTTTTGGCAATCCCGGTATCGGTTGTGCTGCTGCCCCTTTCGACGTACTGCAGGCCATGAAAAATACAAAAATCGGTGGTTCGAAATCCGATATCGATGACGCCGATTTTTTGTTTGGCCAGTTCCCGGTTGGTAATCTTTCCGTTTTCGCTCATGAGTACGTTAAAAATACTGCCGAGGGGCTGCGGAATAATCCGTAAATTGTTGATATGAATACGCCTGGTTTCGCTGGAGCCGTCGCTCTTTTGATAGGTGATTTCGTGGTTCCCCTTGAGCATTTTGGCAAAACGCTGGTTATACTCGCGGTAATAACCCACCGGCAGTCCGGTGACAATATTCACAGGGGCATAGGTGTCAAACAGGTACCCCATGGCGGTCAGGGTCAGAACTTTACAAAAATCGGTGAGAAGTTTTTCCTGATCCAGGGTGAATTGGCGCGTGTTGGAATGCTGCTCGGCGAAATCTCCCACAAAGTAATTCTGACCGTCCAGTGACACATGCATGCAGGGGCCGGTTTCGCTTTTTACTATCGGTAAGCTGAACTGGATGTCCGCAGCTTCTCCCAGTATGGATTTGAAAAGGACAAATTCTTTTCCATCTGTGGCTTTGGTGAACCCGAAGCCGATATCAATTCCTGCAACTTCCATTTTAAATCTCCTGGTTAGATTTTATGGATGACAATTTACGGCCCTACACATGATGTAGAGAATCGGCGACAAACATCATATCAGAGGCTATGGATTCCGGTGATGTTCAGAAATCAAATATCAAGAGCGGGTTAGAGTGTCAATCGACATTTTTTAAGTATCCAGCCTCCATGATTTCCATGCGCCGGCCTCTGCCGGAGGCCTACACCAGTTCGATGGCGCAGGCCATGGAAATTCCACCACCGCCGCAAAGAGTTGCCAGCCCCAAGGATTTGCTCCTTTTTTTCAGGGCATAAATCAATGAGACGATGATGCGGGCGCCGGTTGCGCCCACCGGATGACCCAGGCCGATTCCGGAACCGTTGACGTTGGTAACGTCGCGGTTCAGGCCCAGCTCCCGTTCGCAGCCGATGTACTGGGCGGCAAAGGCTTCGTTGAGCTCGATCAATTCAAAATCGTTTATCTGAAGTTTGCTTCCGTCAAGCAGCTGCTTGACGGCCGGCACCGGCGACAGCCCCATAACCGAAGGGTGGCAGGCGCCCTTGCCGATCGCCTTTATTTTTGCCAGCGGGGTAATATTCAGATCTTTTGCTTTTCGGGTTGACATAAGGATGAGTCCGGCCGAACCGTCGTTGATGCCGCTGGAGTTTCCGGCCGTCACCTTGCCGGTATTGGGAACAAATACAGGTGGTAGTTTTTCAAGCTGCTCCAGGGTCAGACCGGGCCGGAAATGCTCATCCTTGTCAAATACGACCGGGTCTTTTCTTTTTTGCGGCAGCAGAACCGGTACAATTTCATCCTTGAAGGATCCGTCCCAGGTTGCCCTTTCGGCCTCATTGTTGCTGCGCAGGGCGACGACGTCCATTTCCTTACGGCTGATGTTCATGTGCTGGGCGATAAATTCGGCCGTGTGCCCCATCAGGTAAGGTTTTCCTTTAAAAAAACACAACGGCGGCTCGTCGGCATTGACCGGTCCGTCCTCCGGATGCGGGATGATGTGCGAACCGCAGTGCAGAGCATGGATCATGGCATCCACCAGTACCTGGTCCTGAAGACGGCAGCCCCAGCGTGCAGCCGGCACCGTATAAGGCGCCCCGGACATATGTTCGACACCGCCGGCCAGAATAATATCGGCCATACCGGCCCGGATCATGGCCATGCCGGAAATAACCGCTTCCATGCCGGAAATACATACCCGGTTGATGGTTGCCGCTGTTACCGTGTCCGGGATGCCTGCCAAGAGCGCGCCGACGCGGGCCACGTTCAGGGAGTCGGCCGGTTCCATGCAGCAGCCGTAGCGCACATCATCGATGAGGACCGGGTCGATTTCAGCCCGCTGAACAGCGGCTTTCATGGTGATGCTGGCAAGGGTTGCGGCGTTGCTGTCGCGCAGGCTTCCGCCAAAGGTTCCGATGGGTGTCCGGCATGCCGAAACAATGACGATATCTTTCATGTGAGGGGCTCCTTATAATGATTTGAATAGAACGGCTGATGGTATTTTCTGCAAAAAATGAAAGCATCTACCCAAAAGGGGAGCGAAAGGCTGGCGAATTGTCCCCGAAAAGGTCATGAAAAACTCGAGTCAAAGTGCCCATAAAAGAGAGGGCGTATCAATTATAAGCCTGAACAAATTATCCGGAAATCGGGTGCCGGTGTCAAGCCATAATAAATTTGAACCAATCTATTAATTGGTATCAAATAAAAATAGCATAAATTTTTGTTGACACATATTTTATATGGGGTTATCTGAAATTAACCAATTTAAAATTGGTACTAACAATTCCAATGGCGTAACCGGTTGAGTGGATGTCGACAGCCGTAAATGACTGGGATGACGGACATGAAAACCAAAAACAATCAACAATCGATTCAACGTCTGCGGGAGCTGCTCCAGAGCGGACGCTACCCCAAAGAAAGCCGTCTGCCTCCGGAGCGGGAGCTTTCTGTGAAACTGGGCATCTCACGAGCTGCACTGCGAAAAGCGCTGTCGGTTCTTGAGGCGGAAAATCTGATCTGGCGGCATGTGGGTCAGGGCACATTTGTAGGCCCCCGATCCAAGGGGAAGCATGCGGGCCGTTTTATGGCCGCCGAGATTACCAACCCGGCTGAAATTATGGAAGTCCGGCTGGTCTTTGAGCCTAAAATGGCGGCGATTGCAGCACTGCGGGCCACACCCGGCAACCTTGAACAGATGACCAATGCGCTGCTCAAGTCCGAGGCTGCCACAGACCCGGTTTCATTTGAGGTGTGGGACGGTGCTCTGCACCAGGCGATTGCATCCTCAACCGGAAATTCGCTGTTGATTTCATTTTTTGAGGCGATCAGCAGCTTGCGCGAAGACAAGCTCTGGGGTCGGCTGAAAGAAGCTTCATTCAGCCGCAGCCGCCATCAATCTTATTGCCGGCAGCACCGCGAACTGGTGCAAGCCATTATCGATCGCGATGCAGCAGCGGCCGAGCGCCAGATGCGTTCGCATTTGGAAGCGGTTCAGAAAAATTTACTGGGAAATCTTTAAATCCGGTTATCCAGAAAGTCACAGTCAGCCACTTGGCCGCCATAATTATCTGATTCTTCGCGTGTGAAACTCACGCGAAAGCGTACGCAGCATGGAACCGGATCGAACCCGCACCATGCTTTCAGGGACGAATCGAATACGGGGTATACCCAAAATGATCTCTCTGTGCTTCCATTTAACGCGCACGAATGCGTCCAGACAGTCACACGCTTCGAATCGGACCATCATGGCGGCCGTGTTAAGGTTAACGGGTGCTTTACTAGATAACCATGTCTATTAATAAAGCGAGATTGAGGAGAAAATATGATGTTTGAGACAATACCGTTTAGAACTCCGTCGACTTTTTTCGGGATGGACACGATCAGCCAGATCGGCGTGGAGGCCAAGAAACTGGGGGCGGGAAAGGTGCTGATCGTGACCGGGCCGTCGGTCCAGAAGGCCGGAATTTTGGACAAGGCCATGTCGTTTCTGAAAAAAGAGAATCTTAATGTGGACGTCAACATACAGAACCGCGACACGCCGGAGCCGGCGACAGATGTGGTTGAAGCCACGGCCGAGATTGCCAAGAAGGGTAAATTTGACGTGATCATCGGCGTCGGCGGGGGCAGCATCCTGGATGTGGCCAAGATGGCATCGGCGTTGATGATCAATCCGGGAAAGACCCGGGATTATTTCGGCAAGGAGAAGGTGCCGATGCGGGGAAAACCCACTATTATGGTTCCCACAACGGCCGGGACCGGGGCCGAGATGACCAAGCATGCCATTTTTCTGGAAAGGGAGAGCAACGTCAAGAAGGCGGTTGCCTCCAACAATCTCCTGCCGAATGTGGCCATCATCGACCCGATGCTGACGGTATCCTGTCCCCCTGCTGTAACAGCCAGTTCCGGAATCGACGCTTTTATCCATGCCGCCGAGCCGTTTATCTCCAAAAACGCCAATGCGGTGACGGAGGTCATTGCGCTGGAGGCTGTGCGGACCATCACCCGCTGGCTGGGGCCGGCGTATGCCGACGGCAAGGACCTGGAGGCTCGCTATTACATGTCCCTGGGGAGCATGATGTCCGGGATGGTGCTCAACAACTCGGGCACCAGCCTGGTTCATGCGCTGTCCTATCCCATCGGCGGGGAGTATCACAGTCCCCACGGCGTGACCTTGAGCGCGCTGCTGGCCACCTGTTTTGAATATGCTATTGTGGCCCGGCAGGACAAGATGGTGCGGCTGGCGCAGGCCATGGGGGAAAATGTGGAAGGTCTTTCGGCGCGGGAGGCCGCGCAGCTTGCGCCGGAAGCGATACGTGAGCTTGTGGCCAGTGTGCGGCTGCCCAATTCGTTGACGCAGCTGGGGGTCAAGGACCGGTCCAATCTGCAGTACTGGGCTGAGGAGGCTCACAAGGAGCAGCGGCTTCTGTCGCGCTCGCCGATCAATCTGTCGGTGGAAGATATTAAGGAGATTTACGAGAAAGCGTTTTAAAGGAGAAAACGATGAGCAACAGGAAAAAGTCCGTTCATGATTTTTTAAAGATGAAGGCATCCGGTGAAAAGATCACCTTTTTGACGGCCTATGATTATCCCACGGCGCAGTTTGCCGAAACGGCCGGTCTGGACATGCTCCTGGTGGGAGACTCGCTGGGGATGTGCGTATATGGCTATAAGGGGACCGTGCCGGTGGTGATGGACCAGATGATCTATCATGCGGATGCTGTGCGGCGCGGTGCGCCCAACACGTTTGTGATCGGGGATATGCCGTTTATGAGTTACCAGAGTTCGGCGGACAAGGCGGTTGAGAACGCCGGGCGGTTTTTGAAAGAGGCGGACTGCGACGCCATCAAGCTGGAGGGCGGGGTGCGGGTGGCCTCAAAGATCCGGGCGATCGTGGATGCCGGGATCGTGGTGATGGGCCATATCGGGCTGACGCCGCAAAGCTCCGGACAGCTGGGCGGTCACAAGGCCCAGGGCCGGACGGCCGAAGCCGCCAAACTGGTGGTGGAAGACGCTCTGGCGGTGGAAGCTGCCGGAGCCCAAATGATCCTGCTGGAGGCCGTGCCGCCGGAGCTGGGTGCGTACATCACCAAAAGGCTGAAGATCCCGGCGCTTTCCATCGGGGCCGGACCGGACTGCGACGGGCAACTCTTGATCGTGTCGGACATGATTGGGCAGTTCCAGGCCTTTACGCCCAAGTTTGTCAAAAAGTACGGTCAGGTGGCCGAGATGGTGATCGGCGCCATGAGGGAATACTGCCAAGAGGTGCGCGGCAAAAAATTTCCGGCCGAAGAACACTGCTACCGCATGCTGGCCGGCGAAGATCAGAAATTCTTCGAGCTGATGGGAAAACAATAGAAAGGCATAACCCCTGAAAGTCATTTTCGCACCGAGCAAGCGATACCCTGCGCCCGCTCGGTGAAAATGGCAAAACCTTAACGCGTTATATATAAAGGAGGACAGATACATGAAGTGGCTATCAGGCAAGAGCAAACAATACAAACGGATGTCTTTGGGAGTGGTTCTGGCCCTAGTTCTGATGCTGACCGGGCCGGCAGCAGCGCAGGATAAGATGAACATTTCCTTTGGCGGTTCGACGCCCGGCGGGATGATGTATTATCTTGTGGGGGCCGCAGGGACCATCATCACACGGGAACTTCCCCAGTATAATATCACCCAGGTTTCAACGGGCGGTTCCACTGAAAACTGCAAGCGGTTGATTAAAGGCGAGCTGGACATGGGTATTGTTTATGATGCGCATATCTACATGGCGCTGCATAATCAGGGCCCCTTTGCAAAGGATCCCAAGGGAACCATGCTGCGAGGTCTTGCAAAGATTTATGAAGGCTCCACTTACTGCGTGACGCTGCCGGACTCCGGGATTAAAAGCATGAACGATCTTGCCGGCAAGACGGTTGCGCTGGGACCGCCGGGATCCGGCACGGTTTTTAACAGCGAGAATGTTCTGCGGGCCCTGGGCCTTCTGGATAAAATCAAGCCGCGCATGATGTCGTTTGCCGATGCCGGCCGAGCGGTTGAAAATAAACAGATCGATGCCTTCTTTCAATCATCGGCACCGGCCGGCTCTGTGACAACGCTGGCGGAAACAAAAGGAGCCTATGTGATTCCGTTTACGAACGATGAGATGGCAAAGATCGTGAAGGCTTATCCATTTTATTACACGGGTATCATGAAAAAGGGCACTTATAAAAATGTTCCGGACACCCAGATGCCATACCTCAGTGTTTTCTGGGTTGTTCATGAACGGGTTCCCGAGAAGGCCATCTATGACATCACCAAGTTGGTGTTTCAGCCAAATATATTAAAGGAATTGGGGAATGCCCATAAAGGCTGGAAAGAGATGGCGCCGGAAACAAAGCGCTTTCTCAATCTGGGAGCCCCGGTACATCCGGGCGCGGTCAAGTATTACAAGGAAAAGGGCCAGTGGCAGGAATAACCATAGATGTCGAAGCGATACTGCCGCAGCCTCTGCTGCGGCAGTATCTTTATATGGTGTCCTGTCATCGTCAAGCAGGCAGTGGTTGTGAATTAATATCTTAGTTCTGGAGATACAGGCATGTCAAAGTGGGGCTGGATAACCGAAGTCAAGGGAAAAAATCGGACACTTAAAGGGTTCTGGGCGATACTGTATTCGTGCGCTGCCATATTCATGGCTGTATGGTATATGTATACGTCCGGTTTCGGCGTGGTTTCAACGGAAACCAATCGGGGGTTTTATCTGCTGTTCACATCGGTGCTCGTTTACCTGCTGTTTCCGGCATCCCGCTGGGCGCCAACTCATCGTCCGAGTGTTTACGATATCCTTTGCGTGATACTGGTTTCGGTTTCCATCGGCTACTGGATCGATCAGTACATGCCCTATGCGATGTTCCGGGTCAGCGACCCCAGTTTTTGGGATTTGACCATGGGGGTGATCGCCATTACCATGATTCTTGAAACGGCCCGGCGCGCTCTGGGAATCGTCATGGTGATTCTATCCGTGATTTTTCTTTCCCAGATCTATTTCGGCCCTTATCTCCCGGGAAAATTGAGCCATGCCGGCATGTCGCCGGACCGGATCATTGAATTTACTTTCTGCACCCAGGAAGCCATGTTCGGCGTGATCACGGCGACCTTTGCGACCTTCGTGTTTCCATTCATGGTTTTCGGCGCGTTTTTGGAAAGAAGCGGCGCCGGCAGTTTCTTTATGGAACTGGCCAAGGCGCTGACCGGCAAATGGAGGGGTGGTCCGGCTAAGATCGCTACGGTCACTTCGGCCTTATTCGGGTCCATTTCCGGATCTTCAGTGGCCAATGTGGTGGCCACCGGTACGTTTACCATTCCCATGATGAAACGGATCGGATTCCGGCCCAAGGTGGCCGGCGCCATCGAAGCCATTGCCTCAACCGGCGGGCAGTTCATGCCGCCGATCATGGGGGCCGGGGTGTTTATTCTGGCCACCTTGATCGAGGTTGATTATTTAAAAATTGCCCTGATGAATGTTATCCCGGCCCTGCTTTATTTTATTTTTGTTTTATATATGGTGGACCTAGAAGCCCTGCGTTCGGGTCTGCAGGGGCTGCCGGAAAAGGAAATTCCGAAAGTGTCGGTGGTGCTAAAATCGGGGTGGCATTTTTTTCTGCCCATCGCAATCGTGCTGGGGCTTTTGTTTTACGGGTACTCGCCGGAAGTCGGCGCGTTCTGGGGGACCATATCGGCCCTTTTTCTGTCCTGGCGGCGAAAAGAAACACGGATGGGCACCGGCGATATCCTGCTGGCGCTGCGTTCCGGCGCTTCCGCCAACAATTCGGCCGGCGCGGCTATCGGCGCCCTGGGGATCATCATCGGCGGGATTGTACTGTCCGGTCTGGGGTTGAAATTTTCGGCAATTCTGGTTGAGGCGGCCGGGGGCAGCTTGCTGATGTGCGTGATCATGGTGATGATTATCTCCATCATTATCGGCATGGGCAGCAGCACCACCGGCTCATATATCATTCTTTCGGTGGTGGCGGCGCCGGCCCTGATTCAGCTGGATGTGCCGCCTGTCGCCGCCCATCTGGTGGTTTTCTATGCAGCCTGTCTTTCCAACATCACCCCACCGGTCTGTGTGTCGGCCTTTGCGGCCGCCGCTCTTGCCAAGGCCGACCCGATGGAAACGGGCATGGCCGCGTTAAAATTCGGATTCGCTCTTATTTTTCTGCCTTTCGGTTTTGTGTATCTGCCACCCCTTTTACTGGGGGGATCCGTGTTTGATGTCGTTTATGTCACGGTGATACTGCTGGTGGGTTTCATGGCGTTTGCCATGGCGCTTCAGGGGGCAGATTTTATTGAAGCAAAAATCGCCCTTTGGCGGCGAGTTGTTTTCGTGATCGTTGCCTCCTGCCTGCTGCTGCCGGTTCCGAAATGGGGAAATCTGTTGGGATTCGTTCTGCTGGCGGCGGCATGGCTGCCGGGGTTTAAGGTTTTTCGAAAGCGTAAGGCAGAAGCAAAGGTTCGGGTTACTGAATGAAGCGGCTAAACGGCAGGATTCAAAATTGAAGTCAGCCTCAACCATCGGACAACTCCATTTTCAATCGAAAAAAGCGCCTATATAAGCGCGCGTAACAATTGAACGCGCTTGTATGTGATCAAACAGCTTCATGCCCTGCCGGGGACAGCTCATCAGCTTTTATGAGCAGCATTTGTTTTATAGACAGCTTCGAAATTATCGATGGGTTATTATTGTCCTTCTGATTTGACTTCGGTCTGCGCCAGGGCTTCCAGGATCGTCATGACGCAGCAGGAATCCAGATCGCCTTTTCCCTGGGTTTTGGCCGCCCGCAGGATTTCCCAGGAGACGGCGGTGGCCGGAAGAGAGGCGCCGCATTCATCCGCCAGTTTCATGACGCTTGTCAGGTCCTTATACATGTTGCTGGTTGAAAATCCGGGGGAAAAATCCCTGCGAACCATGCGCGGCCCCCGGGTTTCCATGGCGCCGGTCCTGGCGCCGCCGACAGAGGTGATGTCAATGACTTTCTGGGGATCGATACCGGCCTTGGCTGCCAAGACCATCGCTTCTGAAACCGCTTCAATGGCCACTCCCAGGATCAGGTTGTTGATGAGCTTGAGGGTCGTACCCATGCCGTTTTTCCCTGCGTAAACGATCTTAGCCGCCATTTTTTCAAATATCGGCAGACAGGCGTTAAAGGTCTCCACCGGTCCTCCCGCCATAATTCCCAGTTTGCCGGCCGCAGCCACCTTGGGGTTGCCGGTGACCGGCGCGTCCAGCATGTGAACACCTTTGGCGCGTGCCCGCTGGGCAATCGAGCGGGACATTTCCGGAGCAATGCTGCCCATATCAATGAGAATCAGTCCAGCATGGGCCCCTTCCAGGATGCCGTCCGGTCCGCATGAAACTGCTTCCGAAGCGGCTGAATCCGTAACCATGGTGACGACGATGTCGGATTTTTGGGCCAGCGCTTTAGGGGTATCGGCCCAGGTGGCGCCGGCGGACAGAAGCGCCTGCGCCTTGTCTTTTGTCCGGTTCCAAACCGTTAACGGATGTCCGGCCTCCAGCAGATGCCGGGCCATGTGCTGCCCCATGAGACCGATGCCGATGAATCCAATACGTTGCATGCAATCCTCCTTACGCTGATATCATTAAAGTTAAGGGACTATAAAAGAGAGGGGCCAGCCTGTCAAGCTGCTATCTCTTTTAAATGGGATGTTGTTTTCAGTTTTGCAGCCGTCTAGAATCCATCGCAAAAAATAGAAAAGGCTCGAGGATTAAGCCTCTGCCGATGAGAAAGCGCGGCACACACATAGGGTGTGGGCATTTCGAATCGTCAGGTAACGCAGCCATCGGACGCAAGATGTGTTGTTGAGAAGGGTTCTTATTTGGATGTCATCATCCAGACGCCCTGCCAGTTTTGGGGTGCGGCCTGGATCAGCTCATCGCATTTTTTTAAATAGGCGGCTGAAGGGGGATCCGAATCTTTAACAGCCTCAAAAACCGCATGGGCCTCCCAAAAGCGACCCTTATAAAAAAGATCAAGGCCTTTTGCAAATTCATCCAATATTTCTTTCCGGCGATGGAAGGTATCGGCGGTCATAGGCTCGTAAACCGTTACCGGTTCTTTGCGACCTACGACGGCAACCCGGGCAAGCTCCCTTACGGCAAAAGCATCTCCGATGGACTGCCGGGTGGCATGCGAAATCATGGTGTAGGTGCCGAAAAGCTTGTTGGTGCCTTCCAGGCGAGCGGCCAGGTTGACGGCATCGCCCAGCATGGTGTAGTCGAAACGGGTGCGGGAGCCCATGTTGCCCACAACGGCGGTGCCGGTGTTGATGCCGATGCGCATGTACATGTCTTTACCGATCCGTTCTCTAAATGCCGGACGAAGCTGCGCCAGCCGGGCCTGGCAGCGCAGGGCGGCATGGATGACGCGGACGGCGTGGTCCGGCACATCCAGCGGCGCGTTCCAGAAGGCGATGATGGCGTCGCCTTCATACTTGTCGACCGTGCCGCGTTCCTCATGTATGATATCGGTCATGGCCGAAAGATAGTCGTTTAATAGCTGGGTCAGGGCTTCCGGGTCCAGGCCCTCCGAAATCGTGGTAAACCCCTGCAGGTCGGAAAAAAAGATGGACAGGACTTTACGCTCTCCGCCCAGTTTCAGGCGATCGGGGTTCTGAAGCAGCTGTTCGATAACCGCCGGACTGAGGTACTGCTGAAACGCGTTTTTTATAAAACGCTTCTGGCGCCCTTCCGTAATATAATTAAAAACCAGTGCCAGGATAATTGCCGAAACGACGGCCAGCTCCGGTGCGATTATGGGAAGCCAGATGCCATGGAGATAGGCGCCCAGGGATAATCCGATAGGTGCGGACAGAAACAGGCTGCTCACCAGGATAATTCCGCGCAGGCCGGAAAAAATCGATGTGAAAACCGCTCCAGACAGGGCGAGCAGGATAATAGCGATATATACCACCACAGGCGGTGCGGTTCGAATAAAATCACCGGACAGAAAGTTGTCGAGCAGGGTGGCATGAATTTCAACACCGCTATAGACACCGCCGACAGCCGCCGAGCGAAGATCGTAGAGCCCGGGGGCCGTAAATCCAAAGAGAACATATTTGTCTTTAAAGGCTGCTGGGTCCTGAATGGTCGGCGTTTCACCGTTTAAGATCCGGATTTCGGACTGCAGGACCGCCGCGGCACTATAGGCCCGATGGATGCCGGAAGGGCCGCGAAAGCGCAAAATGGCATTTCCCTGATCGTCGATGGGAATGGATGTTTTTCCGATGGTGAAGCGGCCGGATTGAATCGAGGCGGCATCCTGGGAACCGGCGGCAAGGTAGGCGCCGATTCCCAATGCAGGCAGGATATGGTTATCGAAAACGTTGAAGGGCTTAACCCGGCGATAGATGCCGTCCGGATCGGGTTCTGAATGGACCGTACACAATACAGCGGCGCTGTTTGCCAGTTCGGGAACCGGAAAGGATGCCCGAAAAAAAGTTGTTTTTTCAGGCCGGAATTTATTCAGCCAGTCCTGCAGCCCGACGATATTCCATTTTGGAGTGGGAATTTCGCGCGGCCATTGAGTGATGCTTCCTGATGATTGACCCAGAAAAACCGCACCGGCGAAACGGCCGAATCCGTTGACGGCAGTACTGAAGGCGGCATCGTCTTCTACTCCGTATTTTGATGGCTCGGTAAAGAGCACATCAAATGCCACGGCTTTGGCGCCGCTACGCCGGCAATAACTGACAATGGCGCTGTAGAGCTCCCGGGGCCAGGGCCATGTCAGGCCGTTTTCGCGGTAAGCCCAGTCCAGACTGTTCTGGTCCAGCAATATCAGGCGAATGTCATCGGTGGCGGCGCCCGGCCGGGCTAGAAGGCGGCTGCGCCAGTCCCAGGTTTTGGCCTCCCAGAGATTCAGCCAGCCCAAGCCCCACAAGACAAGCGCAATCGCTGCGGCGGCCAGGCCGACAGCCAGGCCCTGCCGAAGTTTGGAGCCGACCTTGAATCTTGCGGACATGGCGCCTAAATGTCTCCCAGATAGTGAGAAAAACGCTGCTGTCTGGTGTCAGGTTTGCTCACTGTCCGGTAGGGACCGATGAGCTTCTGAATGTCGACCATGCGGCTGACCGGTGAGGGATGGGTCCTGGCAAAATCCAAACCGCCGGGGCGGAGCCTGTCCTGCATGATTTTAAGCATCTCCACCAGTCCGTTGGGATCGTAATCCGTCCGCTGAAGAATCGTTACCGCAGCCAGGTCCGCCTGTTGCTCGAACTCGCGCGAGTAGCCGTTGTTGATCAGGGTCGCGGTTATATCCGTGATAGAGCCTTCAAATGTATTTACCAGCTCGGCCAGCTCCTGGCCGCTGAAGGTTTTGGTTCCTTCAACGGCAAGGGTCGTCAGGGCGGTCGTGATCCTTGATTTTTTAATGGCCTGAAGGCCGTGCTTGGACTGAACATGGCCGATTTCATGGGCCAAGACCGCAGCGGCAGCATCTTCGTTGCGGCAGCATCTGAGCAATCCGCGGGTAATAAAAATAAAACCGCCGGAAGCGGCGAAGGCATTAATTTCATCGGAATCGAGAATCAGAAAATGATAGCCGCCGAAAGTTTCCGGAAGGTCCGAAGCCCGCGCCAGAGCCTGCCCCAGCAGATTGATATAGCGGTTGGCCGCGGTATTTTGATACGGTTTGTATTTGTTGACAATGATCGCGCCGACCGTTCGGCCGATATAGTATTCCTGTTCCGGGGTGAAGTCCTGAAAACTGCGGGAAACCGCCTTGGCGCTTTTTTGGATCGATTCCGCCTGGGACTGGTCGATCGTTCCGGTGGCAACACCGACGGCGGTGCCTATCTGGGCAACGGTGTCCATGCTTTCGCAGCCGGTCAGCAGAACGGCCGCCACAAAAGATACTATTAGACCGACGAGCCAGATCCGCTTCCCGGTGAACAACAGATCGGGAGTCTGCACGGTTTTCATTTGATACCTCCTTTGGGAGACAACCGGCCGTCTTTAAGAAATTGCTCAATCTGCTCTTGGGAAACGACCATCTGTTCCATCTGGTTTATAGCGGTATAATCCAGCTGCGGATTTCTGGTTTTAAATTCTCCTTCAACCTGTTTGCTGAAACCCTTTCCGGCCAGCGCCAGTTCGTCGCTGCCGGCCGACTGGGCTACGTCGGCTGCGCCGGGCTTGAGGACAATTGTTTTGGAAGTCAGGGCGGAAGCATGCAACCAACCCTCGGCATTTATGGCGGATGCACGGACTTTTATCCAGGAATCCTTTTGTTCGAGCACGGCAACCCGCTCGGCATAACTGAGCTCGGCTACAATTTTCCCCAAAAACGACGGCGTCGTGCGCAGTTGTCCTTTTTTAATTTGAATGCTCATAAGGTTGTCGGCGGCGGCAATGGATGCAGCCAGAAAGAAAACCACAGCGACAACCCATGCAGTTTTGCATCGATTCATTATTTTCAAGCCCTCCCTTTATGTTTATATGAGCATTCAGTTTAACGTGGTTTAAGTTCAATGTCAAAATGATGTTGCCCGCGAAAATGGGCCCTGTACATTTCGGGGCGGCTGTGATAATTTTTTTTGCAATGATGCAAATGCCGGGGGAAAAATGAATAAAAAATACCGAAACTTGCAAAAGCTGCTGAAAGATATGGGCCGGGTGATGATCGCTTATTCCGGCGGGGTGGACAGCACCCTTCTTTTAAAGGCCGCCCGGGACGCCTTGAATGAAAACGTACTGGCCGTTACGGCGCTGTCGGCGACCACACCGGAAATAGAGCGCAAAGAGGCCGTCCGGCTTGCCCGGTCCCTGGGGGTGGAGCATATATTGCTGGCATCAAAGGAACTGAATATTCCGGATTTTACGAAAAACCCGCTGGACAAATGTTATATCTGTAAAAAGCACCGCTTTGGCGCCTTGGTTGAGCTGGCAAGGAAGAAGAAAATAAACTTTGTCCTGGACGGGGCCAATCTGGATGATCATAAAGATTTTCGTCCCGGGATGCGGGCGACCGGTGAGCTGGGGATCCGAAGCCCTTTAAGCGAGGTTCGGCTTACCAAAGCGGAAATCCGACGGATTTCAAAGAAACTGAACCTTCCCACCTGGGACAAACCTTCGCTGGCGTGCCTAGCGTCCCGGATTCCCTATGGCCGGCCCATCACCGTCGAGAAGCTGAAACAGGTGGATGCCGGCGAAAATTATATCCGCAAGCTGGGGGTGTCCAGAGACGTCAGGGTGCGGCATGAAGGCGAGACCGCTCGGATTGAACTGGCACCCCGGGACATCATCCGAATCGCCGCACCCGAAGTGAGAAAGCGCGTGGTTGTCTATGTTAAAAGGCTGGGCTTTAAATTTGTTGCCCTGGACCTTAGCGGATATCGCATGGGAAGCCTGAATCCAAAGAAATAATGTAATCGGGTTATCCATATCATAGCCGCGTTTCATCCGGGCAAGCCTCAATGACGTGTTGTGCTTTGACAAACAAGACGGTTTCACTTATAAAGTTAACATCAAACAACCGTTGTGACACGTCATCCTTATCAACCCATAAATGTGTGGAGACCGGCCACATGCCCCGATTCAGCGCCAACCTGAGCATGCTGTTCACGGAAGTTGATTTTCTGGATCGCTTTAAACAGGCTGCCAAAGCCGGTTTTGAGGCGGTGGAATTCTTGTTCCCTTATGGCTGGCAGCCCGAACAACTGGCGGATGCGTTAAGACGTAATGGTTTAAAACAGGTCCTTCACAATCTTCCTGCCGGCAAGTGGGAGGCCGGCGAAAGGGGAATTGCGGGACTCCCGGACCGGATCGATGAATTTAAAGCCGGGGTTGAGCGGGCAATTCGTTATGCCAGGGCTCTCGGGTGCCCGCGTCTTAATTGCCTGGCCGGCATCGTTCCATCAGGGGTTCGTCCGGCGTTATTTCGCAAGACGCTGGTAAAAAATTTAAGGTTTGCCGCCGCGGCACTGGAAAAGGAGAATATCCAACTGCTGGTGGAATCGCTCAACACAAAAGATGTCCCCGGGTTTTACCTGTCGCGGACGGCCGATGCGATGGCACTGCTCGAAGAGGTCGACCATCCCAATGTCTGGCTGCAATATGATATCTATCACATGCAAATCATGGAGGGGAATCTGATCCAAACAATTCAGACGCATCTGCCGCGAATCGCGCATATGCAACTGGCAGACGTTCCGGGGCGCCATGAACCCGGCTCGGGCGAGATAAATTTTAGCAACCTGTTTCGTTCAATTGATCAGATCGGTTATGCAGGCTGGATCGGATGTGAGTATATTCCCAGCCGGCGGACAGAGGAGACGTTCGAATTTATAAAAGCAAATAAGTAGCGAAGGAGGAAATAGATGGCGAATATCGGCTTTATCGGACTGGGGATCATGGGAAAACCGATGGCGGGTCACCTGGTAGCGGCAGGTCATAGCGTTCAGGTGTATGATCTTCATAAGCCGCCCATTAAGGAACTGTCTGAAAAAGGTGCGCTGGCCTGCGGCAGCTCTGCCGAGGTGGCGGGCAAATCGGACATCATTTTTATTATCGTGCCGGATACGCCTGACGTTGAGATGGTTCTGTTCGGATCCAAGGGGGTGCATGAGAGCATCCGAAAAGGCTCCATCGTTGTGGATATGAGTTCCATATCCCCGATAGCCACTAAGGCGTTTGCCGAAAAGCTTGCGGCAAAAGGGGTTGAAATGCTGGACGCTCCGGTGTCTGGAGGCCAGGTCGGCGCTGAAAATGCGACGTTATCCATTATGGTCGGGGGGAAAGCGGACGTTTTTGCCAAAATCAAGCCGTATTTTGAACTGATGGGGAAAAATATTGTTCATATCGGTCCCAGCGGCGACGGTCAGACCTGTAAAGTGGCCAACCAGATTGTGGTTGCGTTGACCATTGAGGCTGTGGGCGAAGCACTGCTCCTGGCGGCCAAAGCTGGAGCCGACCCGGCCAAAGTAAGGGAGGCGCTTTTAGGAGGGTTTGCCCAAAGCCGCATTCTGGATCTGCACGGTCAACGCATGATCTCGCGCACGTTTAAACCGGGATTCAGGATCCGTCTGCATCAGAAGGATTTAAACCTGGCGCTGCAGACGGCACGTAGCCTGGGGCTGAGCCTGCCAAATACCGCCACGGCCCAGGAGTTGTTTAATGCCGTGGCAGCACAGGATGGAGCAGATCTGGATCATTCCGCCATGGTGCTGGCGCTGGAAAAGCTTGCCAACTATACAGTTGACGGTTCGAAATGATCGGGCTTGAAGCTACACCGGCAGAACCGAAACTTCATACGTTCTTTCTTTAAAGAAATAAAGGGATTCGGCTTTTAATCCAGTGAAGAGAGTTCAAAAGCCCTGCCTCTTGCAATCTATAAGGGGCAGGGCTTTTCTTTTTACTTCGTTAAAATGTTCTTATTTTGAACGAAATCTTCAAAACCTCAGATCAGGGCGGAGAGCAAGGCGCAAGCCGATGAAGGGGGGTGTGTGAGATTTTTGAAGAGGTTTGCAGCGCAGCTATCAGGTTTCAGACGGGGTTTTCTATTACCGGTTGTCTGCGGGCCTGTAACTTTTTGATATTTCCGGGTTCTGTATGATAAAAAGTGATTTGAGGTGTCCCATTGAAGATATATGAATTTCAGTGTGAATCCTGTCGGCTTAATTTTGAAAAGCCGACGTTCAACGGTTGTGAAGAAGACGGTTTCAAGTGTCCAAAATGTAAAAATAAAGCAGTTAAACGGGTTGTAGGGCCCAACCGTTTTTTTTCGCCAGTCGGCGCCTGTGATGTAGGAAACGGGTCGTCAGGGGGATTCACTTGAGCCGGGTAGGTCGGTTGTGACGGTCGGTCACAAAAATCGAACTGATCGAAGGTGGGTTTTTAACAGTCAAAGGGAATCAAAAGGTAACAAAGGAGTCTACCATGACAATTGATCGATTGGTAATGATGGTGGCGGGAATCTTTATTCTGGTCAGCTTACTGCTGTCTCAACTTCATAGCCATTACTGGCTGTGGTTTACGGCGTTTGTCGGCGCCAACCTTTTTCAGGCGTCGATTACCGGGTTTTGCCCCATGGCAAAAATCCTAAAAGCACTGGGCGTAAAGGCCGGTACGGCTTTCAACTAAAATCGTAGACCATTGGAAAATTCCCCCATTTACTCAAATTCGGGGCCTGTCTATTGAAATGCAACACAAAGGGTAGGACGCAGATTATAATCCTATTTGGCGATGTCAAAAGTTTTGCGATTGTGAAACTCGGCCTGCTTTCCCTCATTCCATTGCGAAACCGGCCGTAAATAACCTACCACCCGGCTGTAGACCTCGCATTTTTGAAAGTTTGTCAAAATGGGATTTTTTTCAAAACAGGGTTCGCATTTGGTGAAATACTGTTCGGGCTGGGGTTCGTAGACTGCGCCGCCTAAAATCATAAAACCTTCCGGCACCAGAGACACGTCAACTTTAACATCATTTCCGCAATCATGACACGTGCCTTCAAAACCGATAACGGTTTTTTCGGGATTTTCGTCAAACAGCCTATGTAGTTTTTCTGCACCGATCATAATTTTTATCCTTCCTTGCACTGATGGTTGCGCGATGTTCCCTATAAAAATGGCATTGTAAGTTCGACTGCAATCTGATCCTCATCAGAATAAACTGTTTTCTGGGCAGGGCGCTTTCATTGGTTACGAAACGACGAAAAAAAGCCAAAAAAAACTGATTTTGAATAAAAATAATACAACATATTCTGTTCGTCAAGGAGGAAAATACAATATATAGGGTTTATAGCGGAGGACATTGATCGTTCGGAGTATATCCGGAAGAAACTTCCAATTCCTGGATATCTACCTGAATAAGAAATATCCGAAGGTTGGCGGTGAGGTGAGAAAAACAGACAGGGGAACCTTAAATAAAAAAGTCGGCCCAACAAGGAGAAATTCTCCGGCATTAGCCGTTCTGCATTATAAGCGACTACTGCCGGAGAAGAAAGCTATTTGTCTGCCCCGTACTTAAACGACAATTGTACCCTGGCGCGATAAGCGATGACCTTGCCTTTTTCGACTTTCATGTCCAATTTGGTGACTTCTGCTATTCGCAACTCTCTGAGACTTTTTGACGCTGTTTCGACAGCGTTTTTAGCAGCATCCTCCCACGATGTTGAGCTCGTTCCAACAAGATCGATTATTTTGTATACACTTTCAGTCATGGTCCCCTCCTTTCATTCTGGGTTGTCATAGAATGTTCCGGTTAGATGAGCCTGCCCTCCACAGTAGGTATCAAGGTCTTTTAATTGCTCACTCTATGCACATTTTAATTGATGAAGCCTTTACCTGCTGACAATCTCAAGGAGTTACTTAAAGACTTTTTATCCGGCGACGAGTTTCGATTATGATTCGAAAAGTCAAATATACGGAAGCGAAGGAGATGGATGTAGCGTTCGAAGCGGAAATCGGTGATAATCCAGCTGGAACACAAAGTGAGTGTGAAAACAGACATCAATTTTGAAGGATAATTGAAACTATAACGGAACAGACTCCGATGTCAAGCGTCAACTGCTGACCAGGACAGACTCCCTGCTCGAGGATTGAGCGTTGCCGAGTGGTTCAATATCCGGGTTTGAGTTTTCAACGGCGTCCAAGTATATTATGGGCGGTCGCCAACGCCGGTCCCGCAAGTGAATTCGATGACCGCGGGTTAAAAGGTACCTTTTTCTTTATATTGTTGTATTAGCATGTTTGCTATGCTATATATTGTGTGTATTAAAATAACGGACGTGCCATATAAATATAGATTTCCATGCTCTGATTATCAAAAATAGGATGTAATAGAGCGATGGACAATGTTCATCAATTCCCGCCTCAGATAGACCGAATTTCACAGTTCGGAGACCGCTTCGAGGGCAAAAAGGTCAAAAAAAAACGCTTGATCAACAAGTTGAACGCCATCAATTTTAAAGGCGGAACTTTGCTGGTTAATTTGCGGCATGTCAAATATAACCACACCATCGTTCGAAGTGTCAGACCCTTGCCGTGCCTGGGAGACGAACTGGAGTGCGAATGGGTGGATTCAGCTGGAAACGAGCACACTACCGAGTTCTATCAGTTTATGGATATTCTGATTCCGGACGGACCTAAATTTATTCTGGTAAAATCCGAGTCGGCAAGTATCAATAACAACGGTGTCCGTATGCTTCTGCCGGACACCTGCAATTCACTCTGTTTGCGAAAGGTTCAGAGACACCCGTGCAAAGATGTCACGGCCCGGCTAATTCAGAACAGTGCCTGTTTTACCGGAGAATTGGTTGAATTCAGCCCGATGTCCTTCCATGTTGAAATAGACACGTCGCCCCTTGAAACGTTTCAGTGGATTAACCCGGAACTGCCGCTAAACGTGATGTTTTTTGATGAAAGTCAGTCTTTTTATACCGGTAGCTGCCGGATTATCAAGCAGATCGAAAGCAGTTCAACTAAAAGCTTTATTCTGGAGCCGATCGATAAACAGATCCGTCGATTCAAACCAAAGGAATTTCGCGGTACCCGTCAGCAATTGGTCCCTTTGCCGGATATGATATTCCGGCACCCCCTCACCCGAAAGCTGGAAAATCTTAAAATCATTAATATTTCTGGATCCGGTTTTGCTGTTGAGGAAAACATGGACCATGCGGTCCTGTTGCCGGGGATGATTATTCCTGAAGTTGAACTGGATTTTGCCGGAAGTTTTACGATCACCTGCAAGGCACAGGTGGTCTACAGAAAAAATGAAGAAGGGAAAGAAAAACACCACCACCTCAAAAACGGCCTGGCCATTCTGGATATGGACATTGAAGAGCACCGCAAACTTCTGGCGCTATTGCATCAGGCGGCCGAAAGGCATTCTTATCTAAGCGGTACGGTCGACATGGATGCCCTCTGGGATTTCTTTTTTGAATCAGGATTTATTTATCCTCAAAAATATAATTTTTTTAAAGAAAATCGAGACAACATTAAGGAAACCTATCAAAAACTATATACGTCAAATCCCACTATTGCGCGGCATTTCACCTATCAGGATAAAGGCCGTATTCTGGGGCACATGGCAATGCTCCGGTTTTATAACAAATCATGGCTGATTCAGCACCATGCCGCCAGCGCTTCAGCCTCTCCCCGGGCAGGGATGGCCGTGTTAAACCAGATCGGTCGTTTTATAAATGATTCTCATCGGTTGTGTTCAGCCCACATGAATTTTGTTTTTTGTTATTACAGGCCGGAAAACAAGTTTCCGGAACGGATTTTCGGCGGGGTCAGCAGGGGCATCAACGATCCCAAAGGGTGTTCGGTGGATACGTTTGCCTATTTTCATTATCACAGTACAACAAGTAATGATGTTGACGCAGGGGATGGATGGAGTCTGGCAAAAACCGAGCCTGGCGATTTAGAGGAACTGGGGCATTATTATGAATTTTCATCAGGCGGCCTGATGCTGGCGGGACTGGAACTATACCCCAACCAGATGGAGATGGGCGAACTTAATGAAGAATACCGAAACCTGGGATTCAAAAGGGAGCGGTTTCTTTTTTCGCTGAAAAAAGGCAACATCCTCAAAGCGGTTGCCATGGTCAATCTGTCCGATATCGGTCTGAATCTTTCAGATTTGACCCGTTGTATCCAGGTGTTCGTCATTGATCCGGATCAACTTCCAAGAGATATCTTCTACCAGGTGTTATCCAGGTTGTCCGTGAATTTTGGGACGGAAGAAATTCCGGTGCTGCTATATCCGGTGTCTTATGCTGAAACCCAGTCTATTCCGTTTGAAAAGCGTTATAACCTTTGGGTGTTGAATATGCAAAATACGGATGATTATTTTAGAGAGCTTAAACAGTTATTCGGGCACATTGAGCACTAATGACATTTTCAGGTAGACAAGTGCGACTGGTGTCGATAACTTCCTTTTCAGTTCAAATCACAAACGGAAAAAAGGAGTCAATTAATTTTAAATTTCCCTGTTAAATCAATAGAGTTATATTTTTGATAATGATCAGAGTTGAGAAAGGCCTTTCGATAGGATGCATTGAACGCATAAGCGGTGACGGTAGTTGAAAAGTTTTTTGTTGTAATGAGCGTCGAGAGGGTTCGTTTAAAGGTCTCAGCAGTGCTGTAATAAATATTGCGTAAATAAGTAAAGCCCATATAAATATCTTCAACGGACAATTTAAGTGGTTTATAGACCATCTTTGTGAGGCGAAAATCGTTCCAGGCATTGGGGAAATCTTTTCTCTCAATTCGGTTTTCCTGCTGTAATTCTTTCCAAAACTGGGTCCCTGGCAAGGGGGTTGGTTTTGTGATCTGAAGCACATCTATACGTGCAGATTTTATAAATTCCAAAGTGTTATGAAAAACCGTGTGATCGTCCTCGTCGCTTCCAAGAACAAAAGCGCCAAGAACAGCTATCCCTGATTTGCGGATATTTGTGATGAGCTCTTTGTATTGATCTGTATTCAGTCGCCTGATACTGGGATGCTTTCCATAAGACTCAAGAGTTTTGGAGTTTACTGATTCAATACCAATTAATACTATTTTAAGGCCGGCTCTTGATGCAATCCGAGCAAGCCCCGGGTCTTTACCAAGCAGAATTGATGTTTGGCCAAAAAAGAATTTTTTTATGCCTTTTTCAAGAATTCGAGTAAAAAAAGCTCGAGTCCATTCCCGGTCTTCTTTTCCATGACCAATCAAATTGTCATCCGTCAGCATGATTCTCTTTTGAGGTATTTGTTCGAGCTCAACGATAACGTCCTCTATGGGTCTTCGGCGGAATTGCCGGCCGTTAAAAGCGGTAACCGAACAGAAAGAACAATTCATCGGGCATCCGCGAGAGGTCTGAATGCTGCCCCAACGATAATGGTTGTTTTTAAGGATATCACGACGCGGAATGGGGAGTTCATCCAAACTTACCCTAGCCCCTTCATATCTATCTTTAAGATTTCCAGACTCGAAATCCTCAAGCACCTTTGTCCAAATCCCTTCGGCTTCTCCGATTACCACGGTATTGCAAAAGTTCAAGGCTTCCTCAGGCATCATCGAAACATGGATGCCACCCATTACAGTAGGGATTCCCTTTTTACGGTAAATCTGTGAAATTTCATAGGCACGGGTTACGGTGGCTGTATAAGCCGTTATACCGACAATATCAGCTTCTTGAAATACAAACGGTTCAATGTTTTCATCAATAACACTGATTTGATAGTGCTTAGGGGTGACAGCGGCCAAATAAGGCAGGTTTAATGGTGGCCAGGCGGTTGACTTGATATTCCCCAATCCACGGTGGATATTGGTTGGGTTAATTAATAAAAGACGTGGCATTGTATTGTCACTAAAAATAAATTATAGGCAATGACGAAATGTAGGGTGTTGAATATATGGAAACGGTTCTGGCGTCAAGGGGTTATATATCTAAAAATAGATTCAAAAACATAACGCGAAAAGAATTTATGGGGAACAAGAACAAAAAAACTGTTCATTTATCAAGTTCAGCCCTTAAGCTTTTTCCAAGGGTTTCCAATAAATATGGTTTTTTAACATATGCACCTGCGCCTAATTTTTGGAGCTTTTTAACACGATCAGATTCAGAAAAACCACTTACAATAATCGCTTTTTGTCCGGGATGAAATTCAAGGATCTTCTTGTAGGTATCCAGTCCGTCAATTCCTGGCGCCATAATCATATCCAATACCAGAATGTCAGGCGAGTGGGTTCGCATATAATCTATGGCGGCCTCGCCGCTGGGAAGAGCAGAAACATCATAGCCCAGTTTTTTAAGCATTTCAGAAGCTATCACCCGCTGTTCTTCAACATCATCAATGATAAGTACGGATTCTCCTTTGCCTATCAGTTCCTCAACAGGCGATTCGATCATTTGGCTGATGCGTTCTTTCCTGGTTATGAAGAAATAGAGAGTGAAGGTGGTTCCCTCTCCCTCCATGCTTTTCACATCTATAAAGCCGCTATGGTCCTTTACGGTTCCCCAGATAACCGCCATGCCCAAGCCCGTTCCACTCCTCCCCATCACTTTTTTAGAATAAAAGGGTTCAAAAATTCTTTCTAAATCTTTTGGTGAAATTCCGATGCCGGTGTCGGATACCGTAAGCGTGACGTAATCCCCCTCTTTAACTTGTTCGTAGCCGTTTATAGGCTTATCGACATATTGATTTTCCGTCTTTATCAAGATCGTTCCACCCTTTGGCATGGCTTCGGCGGCATTTGAAACAAGGTTCATAATCGTTTTAGACAGATGGACCGGAGATCCCAGAATATTTAAAAGCCTGGTATCTAGCTGGGTGGTTACGGTTGTTTCAGGGTGATACAATTGCAGCTTTTCAAATTCCGGGCTTTTCAAATATTCCGAAATGATTTCATTTAAATTGACTATGTTGGTGACGGAAACGCCTCTTCTTGCCAAAGTTAACAGATCCTGAACGATGGAAGCTGCTTTTTCGCCGGACTTTTGAATGGTCAAGAGCGGCTTCCTTAAAGGGCTCTCATGCGGTATATCCATCAACAGCAGTTCAGGATAACTGACGAGTCCGGATAGAATATTGTTTAGATCATGGGCGACCCCGCCGGCAAGCGTCCCGATTGCCTCCATTTTTTGGGCACGCTGAAGCCGGATTTCCAATTCCATTTTTTCCTGTTCCGAGCATTTCAGCTCGGTGGTATCATTGCCGATACAAAGAATTTCTAATAAATTTCCATTTTCATCAAAGATGGGCTTATAAGTCCAGGCAATCCAGACGGTTTTACCGTTACTGAGGATGTTTTGGCTTTCATTGATGAATTGCCGCTCGGTGTCTTTCTGTAACGCCTTTGTCAGCGCGGCAAATTCACGCTGAGCCTCTCTGGTCTCCGGCAGAATGGTTCCAATGGCGTTTTTACCCAGAATTTCATTCTCATTGTATCCAAAAAATTTTTGGGCAAATTCGTTAAAAAAAGTGATGATCCCATTGATATCGTGACGCATGATAATGCTGTTGGCGTTTTCGACAAGTTCACGATATTTTTTTTCACTCTGTTGAAGTTTTTGGAAGGAAAACGCATTAATTATTGAAACAGCAGTATGTGCGGCAACTCCCTGTAGGAGACTGATATCGCTTTGGGTGTGGGGGGTTTTTGATTTGATATTATCAACACATAAAATACCCAACGAATCTTTTTCATAAATAATTGGCACGCAAATAAGCGATTGGACGCCCATTTGTTCAGCCAACGCCCTGCTTCGGGGAGACAGCTTTTTTCCATCATCCAGAATGTTATTTACCAGAAATGGTTTCTGCTGTTTATAGGACAGAACAAAAACACCCCTCGATGAGGGTTTATCAAGGTGAAAATGGGTATTTTCAAGAAGCGCTTCCTGCTCTTTTGAATAGCCGTAACCGGCTTTATAAACCAGGCGGGTTTTATCTTTATTGGCCAGCATGACCAGCCCTCGGTCAAAATCCAGGCGGTTTTGCATGACATTCATAACTGTATCAAGTAATGTATCGATATTTAATATGGTGGAAGTCGCCTGGCCGATTTCTTGAATAAGCAGGGCATTATTATGGCGGATATTCATTTCATTAATGAGATCCTGAGCAGCATTGCCCTGGGTTTCAACGGTTTTGATCAGCTCTTTCTTTTCTAAATATTCGGAATAAAAGAATATCAATAGGGATACCAAAGAACATAGCAGGAACAAATTTTCCCAGAGGATGAAAGGTAAGAAAAAGAAAGAAACAAAAGAAGTCATTATACTAAATAGAAGGAAAAGATTACGAAAGCGTTTCCAGAAAAAAGAACGTGTTTTTTTCCAGGTAATAATGTAGCGACAAGCCTTGTCTCCTTTGTGTAAACAGGAGGGGTGATCCACTTTCGCAAAATAGTCTGTGAATAACTTCGCCAGCGACTCAAAAGTGCCGATGCGGTATTCACATTGATAAGGTTTTTCTTTTACGCCAGGAGTCGGTGTCGATATAATTTCAACTTGATTTGACCCTATTTTTTTGGTGCTGATAAAAGCACCACGACTCATAAGGGGGTAAACCTTTCCCATCAACAGGTAAACCGATGTCAGGCTCATCAGTCCTAGTGTATACTGCTTGGCAGGCCCCATGCCCTCGTGGGATGTTGTATATCTTCCAGCATTTCTGGAAATATTGGGATTACCTGTCTTGGTAATCAAGACCTCCTGAAAGGAATCCGACTGTTGCTGAGTGAACCAGTGCGCAGGGTCTTCCACTTCATGCCTGGAAATGAAAGCGGAATTTAACAAATCTTCGATGTCTAAGTCAGGGTAATACTTTTTGAGATATTCAATATATGTTTTTGTTATTCGACTATTGTAAAGTGGCGACTCTACGTTCATTTGTTATCCCCAGCTTACATTAAGTTCGCTTGATAAGTCATGCAACCGGCTTCAAGGTTTAATCCCAAATTCAACCACTGGAGTCAAGGGGCATCATATAATGGTTACGAAACCAAACTTCGTATGGTCGTGGCTCAAAACAAATCTAGTTTCGATGAAACATTATTGCGTTACAGAGAACTATAGCCGTTTCACCAAACCGACCGCTTGATATTATCAACATATACGGTTCTAGATTAAAGAAAAGCCGGGGCCATGTCAAGAAAGGAAAAGCTATAAAAACAGGTTTTTGCGGTAAGTTTTAAGGTCAGATATCTTTTTTCTCCAGCGCCGCTGGCATACGTGCCTGATTAGAACAATTAAAGGTTGTTTTGGTTCAATCTGACCGACCGGATTGTTCACAATTTAAGCGTTTATGTTTCATTTCTTGACCCCTACATCTAACAGATATATATAGAGCGCACCTTCATATTACAAAGACACATAGATGAGACGGACGACCGCAGGCATAGGGGAATAATGATATGTCAAACCAGGAAATTCGCATAGAGATCCAGCCTCTGAAATTAAAGTTAAAATCGACCATCCGTCATGCCGGCGCAACCAGAAAAGAAGGGGAAAGTGTTTGGGTAAAGGCTGAAAGAAATGGAGCGATTGGCTTCGGCGAAGGCTGTCCCAGAACATATGTGGCCGGTGACGATCTTGAGCAGAGCGTTCTGTGGGCGCGTGACAATTTTGCGGCCGGAAAAGCGCGTTTCAGCACAGTTGAAAATATCAAAACCTGGATCGCCCAAAACGGTAAAATCATTGATCAGTATCCATCGGCTTGGTGTGCGGTTGAAGCCGCGCTGCTGGATCTGTTCGCGCAAGAAAAAAAATGCAGCATTGAATCATTTCTGGGTCTAAAAAACGGAAAAAATCGCGGTCGCTTTACCGCCGTGCTGGGTGACGATAAAAGATGGAAATATATTCATCTGGCTGATCAATATCTTGTCCGCGGATTTTCCGATTTTAAAATTAAATTGAACGGCAACCTGAAGGAAGATCAGGCAAAGATAGAGGTTCTTAAGGATTTATGCAGGCAACACAGAACTGAAGGGGTCCGGATACGTCTGGATGCCAATAATTTATGGAAAGGATTTCCTGAAAGAGCAGTCGCGCATTTAAAAGCATTAAAAGGCCCTGTCTTTGCCGTTGAAGAGCCCGTGGGGGCGAAAAATGTTGCAGATATTTGCATGGTCAGCGCTGACACGGGGTTTCCCATTATACTGGATGAAAGTCTATGTACCATTGATGATTTATCGCAATTTGCAAATTTACCCTTTAAATTCATCGCGAATATCAAGGTGTCGCGGGTAGGCGGACTCATCAGGTCTGTCGAACTAATTGAGAAACTGAAAAAACTGGGGTGGCCCATCATCATCGGCTGTCATGTGGGCGAAACTTCGCTTTTAACACGGGCGGCCCTCATAGCCGCGAATGCGGCCGGAAAAAATCTAATTGCCCAAGAAGGTGCTTTTGGCGATTATCTGGTAGAGCGCGAGCCGGTGCATCCGGTTCTAAAATTCGGCCGCAACGGGATACTCGATTTAAACCGGCCTTATTACTTGAAAACGGACCAGGGGCTTCAGGTAATACCGCCAGAATGCTGGAACACCGGTTTTGGTGTACAATGCCGAATGCCCTTTACCCCGGACGACGGGCAGCCGGACACGCTTGCTCTCGAAATGCCCGACAAATATAATATTCATTACCGCCTTTGGGGTAAGCCGGAAGGCGACGATGTTCTGCTTGTATTGCATGGGGGGATGAGTCATTCCGGATGGCAGTCGCCGCTGGCAAAAGAGCTTCGGTTGATTTCCAAGGATATATCGATGGTTGCCCCTGACCGAAGGGGGTGCGGACTAAATGAGAAACGCGGCGATTTTGGTACAATTGATTTAGTTATAGAAGATGTCGTCAAGCATATTGAATTTTTAAAACGCACCTTTAAGCGCGTGCATCTTGCCGGATGGTGCCAGGGGTGCCAGTTTGCTTCAGTTGCAGCCGCCAAATTCGGCAGTCAACTCGCTTCCCTGATTTTATTAACACCCGGCTTTTTCTGGAACGAGCGTTTCCGGTCGGTCATCAGCGTGGCTGAAAGAATCATTCTTGACATGATTTCCGGATTTAAACTGAAACCGGATCGCGATCAGGCGTATGTTCCTATTCCAATGGAAGCAACCGATTTTACCTACGATGAAAATTGGCTCGATTTTATCAAAAACGACAAACTTAAAACCACGCTGGTTACGATGAAAACCGTCCATATCATGGACGAGATCCAGGAACTTTCCTGGGGGGCAATTCTTCAAAACCAATTACCAACGCTGGCGGTTCTGGCACAAAATGACCGTATTGTTGATAATAAAAAATTTCGGGAGTTTACCGCCCATATGTTTTCCAATGAGACCCGAAACAGGCTGGTTGCATTTGAAAGCGGCCATGCCGTTCAGTTTGAAATGCCCAAAGAACTTGCCGAACAGATTGTCAACTTTATTAAGGAATTAAGGTAGATCCCCAAGGGCTTAAAGCAATATAAAAGAGGAAATGCGTTTAAATTGCCGGGTGAGGATGCAGCGTGATAGCGCTTGAAAAATATTCCCTTCCAATTCAATCCCGTCGGATCATCTCTTTCAATGTTTTATCCGGATAAGGGCACAGATCGTGCAGCGGACAGCCAGGGCAGCGCGGTTTGCGGGAGTTACAGGTTTCCCGGCCGAATAAAATCAGGCGTAAAGAAAAATCGCTCCAGTCGTTTTGCGGGATAAGCTTCATCAGATCCAATTCAACTTTGACCGGGTCCGCGTGTTCGGTAAGGCCAAGCCGTTTTGATATTCTGCCGACATGAGTGTCGACGACAATTCCCGGGATTCCGAAAGCCGCACCCAAAACGACATTTGCTGTTTTGCGGCCGACACCGGGGAGCGTTACCAGTTCTTCCAGGCGGCCGGGGACCCTGCCCTTATATTTTTCAACCAGCATCTGGCTGCATTTTTTTATGTTTTTGGCCTTGTTGCGAAAATAACCGGTGGGCCGGATGAGTGCTTCAATTTCCTCAAGCGAAGCGGCGGCAAAATCCGCCGGCAAGGCCAGCCTCTTAAAAAGCTGGGGGGTCACGGCATTAACCTGGTTATCGGTGCACTGGGCCGATAGAATGGTTGCCACCAGCAGTTCAAAGGGATTTCGATAATGGAGTTGCGTCTTGACATCCGGGTAAGCGGCTTTTAGTATTCTGTTAATTTGTTCCGTTCTGGATTTATTATTGAGCATATATAAACTCCTTGGCGGCAAACGGTAATAATAAAATAGAAATTTCATTCCGAAGGTTACTTGTCTGTATCATGAATTTTAATGAAAAAAAAGGCAGAGGACTGGGGCTGTGCTCCGGCGGTCTTGACAGTCGCCTGGCGGCCCTGGTTTTGCGAAAGCAGGGGATTGAAGTTGAGTGGATCACATTCACTACCCCCTTTTTTTCCGCCCTCAAGGCCCGGCAGGCATCACGCTTGTTGAACATCCCGTTGCGGGAAAAAAATATTACGCAAATCTACCTAACAATGCTGAAAAACCCTCGCTGCGGTTTCGGGAAGCAGATGAATCCCTGCCTGGATTGCCATGCCCTGATGTTCAAAGAGGCCGGGGTGATCATGAAGGCCGAGAAATTCGACTTTCTTTTCAGCGGGGAAGTGCTGGGGCAGCGGCCTATGTCCCAAACAAAACCGTCTCTTCGCTATGTTGAGAAAAATTCTGGCTTTGAAGGCTATATCCTGCGTCCGCTGAGCGCTCAAAAGCTGCCGGAAACGATTCCGGAACGGGAAGGTGTTGTAGACCGCGGGCAGCTGCTCGATATTTCCGGCAGGTCCCGTAAACGACAAATACAGCTTGCGGCTGAATTCGGCCTGAAAGACTACCCGGCACCTGCTGGTGGCTGCCTGCTGACGGATAAAAATTTTTCAAAACGCCTGAAAGATCTGTTTAAGCACCAGAACCAGGAAGCTGGCGAGGACGAGCTTGAACTGTTAAAATATGGCCGCCATTTTCGCGTGGATCGGACCATAAAAATAATCGTCGGTCGAACGAAAATTGATAATGACCATATTGAAAAGCATTTTAATCCCGAACGGGATGCCATTATCAAACTGGCGGATTATCCCAGCCCGACCGTACTGGTAACCCCTCATCGCCGTAGGGATATCATTATTCTGGCCGCATCCATTTGCGCCGGCTACAGTAAGGTGGCTGAATTCACACCGGTGGCGGCAAGCGTGAAAACACCCCACCAGCAGGAAAGCATTCAGGTCATTGCGATTAAACCTGCAGAGATCCAGCATCTTCTGATATAGCGGGGGAAAGAAATGACCGTTGCTGCGGCGGTAACTTTCAGGGCCGTCATATAATTTTGGGGCGGCTATGTTTAAGAAGCCATTTCAACACCCCATCTGAGGCCTGATCCGAGGTTTTGAAACGAGTTCCATCAACGAAAAGGGTTGAATGATGTTAACAGCAATTCTGATCGGTTTGTTTCTGGTTTTTTTTCTGGTATTGCCGACAGTGTTTAGCCGGCAAGCCGTACTACAGGTGATTTCAATATTTCGTGAACATGAAGCCTTATGCAGCCAAAACGCAAAAACAGTCGATGAGCTGGGATTGCGCCCGGCGGGTCTTGCCAAACGATTGATCAGTTTTCGCGATTATAAACCCCAAGCCCTTGGCAGCCTTATTAAGGCCAATATCGTCCAGGTGACCGAAGACAACAAGCTGTTTCTGGCGGAAGATAAAATAGTCAACCTGCACCCCTTTAGGCGCTAAATATTCCTTGACGTTAAAAGGGGATATGTGCGAAATTAATTTACTTTCCTTTATATTTAACTGTTATTCTTACTATTCTCTTAATAGATTCAATTTCAGGTTATCACTCCCCTCGCGGATAACTTTTTAAGAAATAGAGGTGGCGGATGGATAAAGTTCTGATTGCTGAAGATGACCGTATTCATCTGAAACGAATGATAACGATTTTGGGGAAATTCAAGGACAAGTTTGAAGTCGTTCCAGCCGGCGACGGCCAGGAGGCCATCGATATATTAAAGGAACAACCGATTTCCGTGCTCGTGACCGATATTCAGATGCCGAGGGTCGACGGGCTGGTACTGCTGGCGTATGTGAATGAATTCCATCCCAAGCTGCCCTGCGTGGTTATGACCGCCTATGGCACACCGCAGATGAAAGCAAAACTGCCGAAGGATCTCCTGCGTTTTTTTCACAAACCGTTTGATATCGAAGACCTTGCCCGTGCGATTATTGATATTCTTAAACAGAATATCGGAGATGATGCTCTTCATGGAATTTCTTTGGAGAGTTTCCTTCACATTATCGAAATGGAGCAAATCTCTTGTGTGCTTGAAATTGAATCTTCCACCAAAATTCCGGGTGAGCTGTTTTTTAAAAACGGCATTTTATATGATGCTGTTTGTAAGAACCTGAAAGGAGAACCGGCGGCGCTCAAACTGATTCCGCAAAAGATCGAAACGTTTCGCTTCAGGATATTACCCGTCAGGGATGTTCCCAGACGAATCCAGACGAGTTTAACCGATCTGTTTCATATAGCGCTGGCGGAGAAAGGCGATTAGGCGGATCATACGCGATACGGACAGCGTCAACGGTTGCCGATAGCACAGTCCACACAACCCCTACGCCTCTGAATTTATCCAAAATCCGGAAATGCTTCCGCAATGAAACGTATCGTCATCGATGCATCTTCAGCCATTCTCTTATTTAAGGCCGGGCTGTTTGATGATTTAACCGGAACCTATCAAGTTGTTCTGGCTCAGTCCGTTTATGAAGAAGTCTCGCGCCCGGGATACCCGGGGGCCAAAAGCTTTGGCAGGTATTATATAGACCGCCGGTTTGAGGTCTGCAGGGTGAAGCGTTCAACAAAGATTTCGCCGCATCGGACCGAAACCCTTTCTGCGCTTGGCGATGGTGAAAAAGATACGATCAGGCTGTTTTTAAGCGGAGAGGGAAGCTTTGTTGTTATTGATGACGGCAGGGGCGCCGGTTTCTGCCGAGAGCATCGAATACCTTACATTAATTCTCTCCTGGTTGCGAGAATCCTGCTTTTGACCGGGAACATCAGTGAGGCCGTTTTTCAAGACAAATTTGACATGCTTATCCGGCTGGGGCGATACTCCAGAAAAATTATCGATTATGCCCTGACGTGTCCTGCAAAAGAAATGGCGATCTTTATGCCGGGATAATGATGACTTCTAAATAAAAGGTCACTGCCGACCGAGGAGGTGTTCATGTTAAAAGGGAAGCGGATTGCCATTAATACCGGCGGGGGCGATGCCCCCGGACTGAACGCTGTTATTGAGGCTGTGGTCATGTCGGCCTATCAGCGCAACTGGGAAGTGTATGGTATTAAAAACGGTTATACCGGATTGTTGAATACCGATGAAATCGTCCGCTTGACCCCAGAGAGCGTTCGACGGATTTCCATTCTGGGCGGAACCATACTAGGCACCACCAACAAAGGCAATCCTTTTGAAATGCCTATAAAAAATGTGACCGGGGACATTGAAATCCGAGATGTTTCAGACAGGGTGATTCAAAACTTCAACCGTCTGAGGTTTGACTGCCTGGTTGCGGTCGGCGGCGACGGCAGCCTTAAGATCGCCTATGATCTTTTTAAAAAAGGGATGCCGGTTATCGGGGTTCCCAAAACCATCGACAATGATCTGGGCGGCACGGTTATCACCTTTGGATTTGATACGGCGGTAAGTACGGCCACTGAAGCCATCGACAGGCTGCACTCCACCGCCAGGTCACACGAAAGGATCATGGTGGTGGAAGTAATGGGCCGACATGCCGGCTGGATCGCTCTCAACAGCGGCATATCAGGGGCCGCACATGTTATTTTAATTCCGGAGATACCTTTTGATATCGAAAGGATTTGCGACCACATCATGGAAGATGAATTGCACGGCGACCACTACGCCATTGTAGTGGCGGCCGAGGGGGCGGCTCCAAAGGGGGTGAAAGCTCTGAATAAAGGGGCAGGCGAAGTCGGTCGCCAGGATGTACTGCTAGGCGGTATCGGCGATTATGTTGCTCAGGAAATATCCAAACGCACCGGCAAGGATGCCCGCTCGATGGTTCTGGGGCACTTGCAGCGGGGCGGGTCGCCCACAACTTTTGATCGCCTGCTGTCCTTGAGGTTCGGGGCCGCTGCTGTCCGCCTGATTGAAAATGAAAAATTCGGCTCCATGGTGGGGCTGGATCCGCCTAATGTAAAGGCGGTTCCATTAGATCAGGTCATTGGAAGCATTAAAAACGTATCCTTGGACAGCGACACGATTCAGACGGCTAGAGATATTGGCGTCTGTTTTGGAGATTAAATCGGCTCAAAGGAGGCCCCGGCCATGTCTCAGCAAATGAGCCTGTTTCCCGCAAAAGACGTATCAGACAAATCGTCACTTCCCGAGGGGGATGGAAACGCACTTGATGAGGTCTTTGCCGCCATTCGGCCCTTTCGCAGCAGCCGGGAATACCTCCAGTTGCTCCGGTTTATCAGCCGTTTCCCCAACTACTCCCCTTTCAACGGATTCTTGCTGTATTTACAGAACCCGGACGTGGCCTATGTCGCCACGGCCGGGTTCTGGCGAAAACGTTTTAAGCGAAACCTGAAACCGGGCGCCCGCCCGTTGATGATTCTTGCCCCCATGTCTCCGGTTCGTTTTGTTTTTGACCTGAAGGATACCGCGGGCGACCCTTTTCCGCCGGGGGCGCAAAGAGACGATGCGACTGCCGGCAAATTTACCGAAGGTATTTTTGAAAATACGGTTCATAATTGCGCCCTTCATAGAATAATGGTCCGACAGGTCGAGACGGGCAGCCATATAAAAGGGAGCGCGGTTCCGCTCAGCGATGATGCATCGCAGAAACCCCTGGAGCCAAACCTTGATGCCGGCATGAAATATTTGATACTGCTTTACAAGGAGCATCGGCTGGAGGATAAGTACACGGCACTGGTCCATGAACTGGGACAAATCTTTTGCGGCCATCGGGGAATCGACCGGAATGCTTGGTGGCCGGATCGACGCCAAACAGACCCTGCCGCAGTCGCACTCGAAGCAGCCTCTATTGCATTTCTTGTCTGCCGGCGAGTGGGCCTTTTTGCCAACGCCGATATGCACATCGTTCATTATCAAAGCCAGGATCAGATGCTGCCGGTTCCGGGAATGAATGCAATTCTGCAGGCGACTCACTATATCGAAGAAATGGGCCGTTCGCGCTGGCAGAAGCCCAGGAAAGGCCGTTGAATCGGCCTGATTTTCATATGTCAGGAGGATCTACCTAACAAGCGGTCATCACCTCAAGGAGTTTACTGTGCAGGAACAAAAAAAAGTTGATGTGGTCATACTGGGTATCGGGCCAGCCGGTCTTCAGGCCGCCATACATGCCGCCCGCAAAAAGGTGTCGGTATTATTGATGGGCCGAACCGCCAAAAGCAGTCTATTCCATGCCCATGTCGAGAATTTCTGCTGCCTCTTTAAAGTTTCAGGCGAAGAAATGTTGCAGACGGGTAAAGAGCAGGCACTGAACTTTGGGGCGGAGCTGCTGGAAGAGGATGTATTAAAAATAGTTTCTGCTGAAAACCGGTTTGAGATTCGGTCTGAAAGCGGATACCTGCTGACGGCCAAGAGTATGGTTATCGCCACCGGGACGACTCGCAACAAGCTGGGGATTCCCGGAGAAGAAAAATTGCTGGGCCGCGGGGTCAGCTATTGTGTGGAATGCGATGCGAATTTCTTTAAGGGCGAGGATGTATGTGTCGTCGGCGGTGCGAGCGCTGCAGCCGGCGGAGCTTTAACCCTGGTACATTCGTCAAAATCCGTCCACCTGGTATGCCGGTCTCTTGAAGTAACCGCCGCCTTGAAAAAAGAGCTCAAAGAAAGTCAGGTCATCATCCACGAGGCGGTCTGGCCGGTGGAAATTATCGGAAAAGAGAAAGTGGAAGGCCTCAAGCTCGATGACGGATCGGTTATTTCCGCGGGCGGGATTTTTATCGAGCTGGGCGCCAAAGGCGTGATGGAACTGGCTACCGGCTTGGGGATTCAGTTGGATGAAGAGATGAGATATATTGCCACAAACAAGGCGCAGGAAACCAATGTTCCCGGCATCTTTGCCGCCGGGGACGTCTGCGGACCGCCCTGGCAGATGGCAAAAGCGGTGGGAGAGGGGTGTGTGGCCGGCATTGGCGCTGCAACATATGCGCGAAAAATAGCCTGAGTTGACTGATCGGTGGCGGTTTTCACTTTTGACTTGAGTTAACCCACTGATTTTGATATGGTAATAAAAAATTATGGGATGTGTTCAACACTGATCGAACTTTGCCTGCACCAGAGATGAGGATGATGCCGTTACCTCCCGCAAAAAAAATATGGGCTGCCATTCTGTCTGTGTTTTGCTGCAGTTTCATCGGGATTAATTCCGGGTTTGCGGATATTTATAAATATATCGACAGCAACGGTGTCCTGCATTTTACCAATGCGCCCACATCCTCCAACTACATGCTTTACATTAAAGAACAACCGGCGATTCCAATGCAAGCGAATCCAACCGGTAAATATGAACCCATTATCACTGCTGCTTCCCAGCGCCACGGTGTTTCGGTTCATTTGCTGAAAGCGATCATCAAGGTGGAATCGGACTATAATCCACGGGCGGTTTCCAGAAAGGGCGCCAAGGGATTGATGCAGATCATGCCTGAGACCATAAAGGCGTTAAATATCGCTAACGTTTTTGATCCGTGGGAAAATATCATGGGCGGCGCACGCTATTTTAAACAGCTGTTTAACCGCTATGAGGGGAAGTTGCCGCTGGCTTTGGCGGCATATAACGCCGGCCCGGGAGTGGTGGACCGCTTTGGGAGCATTCCACCCTTTCAGGAAACAGAAGCGTATGTTGAGAAGGTTATCAGATACTATTACATTTTCAAACGGGGTTAACCCCCTAAAACCATGTTCGTTTCTATGATCGTATCCTTCTTAATCACAGCCTGGGAAGGCAGATTATTTTGAATCACCACCCGGCCCTTGATCGTCACCCCCTGTTCAAACCGTACGTCTCCGCGAATCGTTAATGATTCACATCCAGTCAGCGAGGGAATGCCGTCTTTAAAGCGTTGATCGAACAGATCCAGGCGGCCGTAAAAATCCGGGTCGAGCTGAATCCTGATAAATTCCGAACGGCATTCCGGGTTTAAAATCAACTGCTCGTCGTCCGAAAAAACAAACCGGTCGGATCGAATCGCCATGAGGTCATTGCAGGTTTTAACCGGAAAGAACCGGGTTTTGGGCACTTTGACGGCCCGGGCGCCTTCAAAGAGGGAAATGGCCGCACCCATGGCGGTTTCAAGCTGATATACTGGGGGGCTGTTATCATCCCGCGGGTCTAACGTCTTGGGATTCAGTATCATCGGCAGGCGAACGGTTTTTTTGTCTCGGATCAGCGCCAGCAAAAATTCCAGGTTGATCCAGATATTATTGGTATTGAAGAAACGGTAACAGTCGATATCTTTGAAGGCGTCTAGTTCCGCCTTCGGGCATTGCGCGGATTCGCGCAGAACCAGGCGGCCGTTTCGATGACGGGCGATATGGCCGCCTTTAAGGTCGGCCGGGGTTCTTTCGGCCACTTCCATCAAAAACGGAATATTGAGTTTGGAAAAATATCCCAAGAGAACCGGGTCGACCGTCGCCCCCAGATTGTCCGAATTGGCGATAAAAGCATACCGCACCCCCTGGTCCAGAAGGATTTGCAGTAACCCTGACGTGTAAAGCGCGGTATACACATCACCATGTCCGGGCGGATTCCATTCAAGCTCGGGATCAGCGAGACAAACGGCCGGCGTCAGGTTCTGTTGAACAATCTTTGGAAACTTATGCTGCTGAAAAACCATAGGGCGGATGGGAAGGTTATACCCCGAAAGCGCAGTCAGGGTGTCTTTATGAGTGTTGAAGCTGTTCATGAAGGCCAGCTTCATCCGGCGCTGCATGGTCTGGCGCAGAATGATTTCAAGGAATGTTTTACCGGGCTTAACCTCAATAAGCGATTTTGCCCGGGTCAGCCCCATGGTGGTCCCGAGACCGCCGTTGAGAATGATTTTAACGGTATTTTCATAAACATGCTGCCCGGTCAGCCCATACTCAGCCAGACCGATCAGATCGTTTATGTCTTCGGTCCCCACACATGCGATGTCCCGATCATAGATCAGGCCGGTTTCACCGGCAACAACCTGATTGTAATAATAGGCAAACGTGTCGATGACAATCGGCGGCAACCCTTCTGTTTCCATTTTACGGACAAATAACTTCAGATGCTCTGGTTCGCCTGCAGCGGTCACGGTTTCCTCCTGAAGCTTGATGTTGCCGGTGGCGTACCTGGTTAAACCGGTTCAATCCATCCCATGGAGTCCTTGGTTTTGCCGTACTGAATATCCGTCAGGGTTTTAAAAAATCGATGCGCCAGTGGTCCGACTTTGCCGTTGCCGACGGAAAGAACGGCATCACCGCATTTCAGTTCCCCCACCGGCGAAATCACCGCGGCGGTTCCTGAACCGAATATCTCCTGAAGAGATCCGGAGGCATGCGCGTTCATGACTTCGTCAATACTGATTTTTCTCTCGGAAACCTTTATATTCCAAGTTTTTGCAAGAGCGATAACGGAATCTCTGGTTATGCCCGGCAGGATGCTTCCGGTTAACATCGGGGTAATGAGTTCACCATCGATAACGAAAAAGATATTCATGGAGCCGACTTCTTCGATATATTTTTGTTCAACGCCGTCCAGCCACAGCACTTGAGTATAGCCGTTTTTATGCGCTTCCTCTCCGGCATATAAGCTGGCGGCATAATTGGCAGCGGCCTTGATTTCACCCAACCCGCCGCGGACGGCCCGGACATGATCCCGGGTCACCCAGATTTTGACAGGGTTGAATCCCTCTTTATAGTAAACCCCCACCGGAGATAAAATAATATATAAGCGGTAGGTATAAGAGGCCCGGACGCCCAGAAAGGGGTCCATGGCGATAATGGTCGGCCGGATATACAGCGAGGTTTCCGGGGCGCTTGGAACCCAGCCCTTATCGATTCTGAGCAGTTCCTTCAGGGATTCATAAACAAAATCGGCATCAAATTCGGGAATACACAATTTCCGGCAGGAACGATTCAGCCGTTTAAAATTGTCTTTGGGTCGAAAAAGCTGAATATTACCGGAAGCGGTTCGGTAGCATTTGAGGCCTTCAAAGACCGCCTGTCCGTAATGAAGAACCATCGTTGAAGGATCCATCGGGATAGGGGCATACGGTTCGATGCGGGGATTATGCCATCCTTTGTCCGGACGGTAGTCCATATTGAACATATGATCGGTAAAGATGGTTCCGAATGTGAGTTCGGAATCATCCGGATGGGATTTGGGTTTGTCGGTTTTTTTAATGGTTAGTTGCATGTACTATTACCTCCGAAAGTATAAATTAAATAAGTTAAACCGGTGTAGCCCGCTGATTGAAAGCGGAGAAAAAACCGAATCGATTTTTATTAAAGATCGTATGTTATATTATCGAAGGGCCCAAAGAAAGCGTCCGCTGTGATCATAGGTTCATTCCAGCTGGGCCCCAATAAGCTCCTGAAGATCAATTTCTCCGGCAAAAATGATGGTTTGCGAAAACAGCCGCCCTCCGGTCGTTTTTCCTTCCTCATCACTCAGGACGATCCGCGCATCGGCCTTCGGCTGGCCGTCTTGTAAAGAGACCGTTCCCGAACAGGCCACAATTTCGCGGGGTGCAGCCTGCGAGTGCGTAACATATACTTGCTGGTTCTGGTCATAAGTGCCGATGGTAAAAGCCGAAACCGCTCCCCGCACCTCAAAGGATGCCGTTTGGATCGATAATTCCTTGCAGGTTGCTTCAATGGATGAAATGATGTCCGAATCCGGTGGAAGCGGGCCCGCAAATCGACGTCCCGGTTTAAATTCCGGCAACCGATATTTCATTGATGATATCAATTCGTTGAGAAGTCATTTCAACAGACCGGCTGATGCCCGACAGCGATGCCGCCTCGTTGTAAAGCGGAACGCCGCATGTTCCCAAGCATAACCGGGTTTTGAAATTACTACTAATAATTTTAATTTTTTTAGGATATAACATGGTAATATTTTAAATCAAGTCTTAAGTTTAGGTCCATTGACTTTGTGGTGAAGCTTGGATATGAAAAAGAAAAACAACTTTCTTTTGTGAGGAAACAGCTATGAATTCGACTGTGAAGGCGGCCGGGATCGTTCCGCAACGGCTGGGCCCCAAAAACAAATTTAAATTTCGATGCCATGCCGGTGTGGCCTGCTTTACGAAATGTTGCCGCGGAATCAATATTATTCTTACGCCCTATGATATTATTCGGCTGAAAAACCGCCTGCAGCTCAAATCAGAGGAGTTTTTGGCCCTGTACACGGAGCCCCGGATGTTGGAGAAAACCGACCTGCCGGTCGTCACTCTCAAGCTGCTTGAGGATGAGTTGGCGTCATGTCCGTTTGTCAGAACAGACGGATGCATCATTTACGAGGACAGACCGACCACCTGCCGGTATTATCCTCTGGGAGTGGCATCACTGAGCCACAAGGAAGGTGTCGACGGCGAGGGATTTTATTTTTTTGTGGATGAACCGCACTGCCTGGGATTTAACGAAGACAAGACCTGGAACATCTTGGAATGGCGCCGCGATCAGGGGGTTGATATCCATGATGATATTAATGCGGAGTGGACGGATCTGGTTGTCAGAAAGCGGTCATTTCCACCCAGCGTCAGGCTGACGGAACAAAGCAAGCAAATGTTTTTTATGGTCAGTTACAATATCGACCGGTTCAGGCAGTTTGTGTTTGAAAGCTCTTTTTTAAAACGTTACGATGTCGACCAGGACACCCGTGCAAGAATCAAGCATGATGAAATCAGCCTGCTGAAATTCGGATTCAAGTGGTTGAAGTGGATTCTTTATAAAGATGGCGACTCCGAATTCAGAAATGTCCGGGCCAAATAAAAAAACCACGCCCGCAGGCGTGGTTTTTTTCTAAGAATTTACCATACGGTTTAATTACAAAATAAAAATCGCCCAGAGAAGACTTAATTTCTACTGATAGCCTTCGTAATAGAGACCTTCCTGAAAAGCGGGTGTGTTCAGCCGTTCATCAATGTCGACCTCAAAAAAATCTGCCAGCGGTTTAAAAATTTCCGGTGATTCGGCCTGGACTTTACGGGCGGTTTGGAGCACTTTTTCAAGTCCTGCCCGGGTCATTTTGCCGATCGGGGGGCGGCATTTGCCGGACGGCATTCCCAGCAGTTTCATCAGGGTTTTAATGGCCAGGGGGTTTCTGGCCCTGCAAAGCACCTCTCCATGGGGCGTTTTTTCCATGGTTTTAACCGTTACCAGGTCAAAAAGCGGTTCAAGGGATTTGAGCAGCACCCGGGCTTCATCGCGGTTGCCCTCCTGAAGCAGCCGGACCAGCTTTGACAGCGACCCGGGGACAATATTCGAAATTACGGATATGACTCCGGCGGCATTAATTTCCGGATTTATCATCATTTCATAGGTCATGCCGTCGTCGCCGGAAAGGATCGTGTAGTCCGGACCGCAACATTTCCGGGTTCGTTTCATATTTTCGATGTCCCCGGTGGCCTCTTTTACAATGGATACGTTTTTATAATCCCGAAAAAGCAGGGCAAGGTCTTCCGGCAAGAGCTGAGCACCCGTTCGACCGGGGATAACATAAGGAATGACCTGAACTTCAGGGACCGCCCGGGCAACCGGGCCGACATATTCCTTTCTGATTTCCAGGGAACTGGGGCCGTTGTAATACGGGTCAACCAGCAAAACGGCATCAACGCCCAAATCGGCAGAATGTTTTGATCCTTCGATAGCCTCTTCAGTGTTGTTGCTGCCGGTGCCGGCAATGCAGCTGCATTTGTTGCGGGTCTGCAGCGCAACTGCGTGGATGACCTTGTTGTGTTCTTCCCAACTGAGGGTCGGGCTTTCTCCGGTTGTGCCGACCGCAAGTATCCCGCTGATTCCGTTTACGACCTGGTATTCCACCAGCTTTTCAAGGCCCTCAAAATCAACGGCGGAATATTTGGCTGTAAATGGTGTGATTATGGCTGTAAAACATCCTGTGAGCATAGATCCCTCTCATAGAAATGGTTATAGGTTCAGATTTAAAACCAAACGTTATTATAAAAGAATGGTAAAACAGAGCATGTTGACTGTATCGATCATCAGTTTCCGGGTGGATCGCTCAAGCGAAGAACAAAACAGTTAAAAAGACGGTAGAAAAACTATAATTTTATGTCAAGCAAAAAGATGCCGAACAGAATAGTTATCAGAAAATAATTTCAACAGCTGTGACACCCGAAAAGTATTCAGCGCCGACCGGGCGGATTCAGAAAGGATTGTTCTTGACACAACCCGTCAAAAAAGGGTGGTACTAAATTCAAAAGTAGGATAATCTGCGTAAAAGCAGGGCGATATTTCCCTGTCGGCAGGTTTTAATAAAACCGCTATTGCCGTTTTAATTGAAAGGAATCATGTGCATGTCGAAAGCTAAAAACGTGGAAGACTATATCGCCCAGCAGCGGGCGGCCCTGGCGGCAAACCCCGATTGCGGCACAACCCGTTATAATCTTGCGGTGGCGTTATTGGGACAACGAAAATTCGATGAGGCTGAAAAAGAACTTCATGAAGCACTGAACTGCAGTCCGAACCTTGCCGAAGCCTATGTCCAGCTGGGGGGGATCCGTTTGCAGCGGGGAGATCTGGACGGTTGTCTCGAGTTCAATAAAAAAGCAGTTCAGGCAAGAGCCGGGTTTGCGGAAGGTTACGGCAATATCGGTTTTGTTTACCTGCAACAGGGAAAGGTGGACGAGGCAATTTTTGCCCTTGAAAAAGCAGTTAAATTCAATATCCGCTTTCTGCAGGCCTATGCCACCCTGGCAAATGCCTATTTAATGAAAGGGCTGATCGTCGAAAGCATTGAAACGAACCTGAAGGTGCTTTCAATCGAACCGAATTTTGCAATTGCCCATAACAATCTGGCCATTGCGTATCTTGAAAACGGAGAACCGGAGCCGGCTATCGCCCATTGCGACAAGGCGATTGAGCTGGGTTATGCCGTCGCTCCTGAAATTATTAAAGAGCTGGAACCGCATCGACAGCCCGAGCCGGAACAAAAAGATTGATCACAACCAGATCGGTGAATCACTAAAAGACTTAAATTTCTTGCAGGGGAATTCCGTCTGAGCGGGACGGCAATCCGCTGCAGGGATTTTTCGATCGGCAGCCGGCAGGCTGAATTCATACTTATTTCCAGAACGCTTCAAGGCAGGAACGTGCCCCGCTTTTCCTATATACTCTCCAAGAGCAGCCAACCGGTTTCTCATCGCAGTAAAATCTGGAATGCGCCGCTTCCCATGGATCGCAGCCAGTTCACCGGCGGCGCTACGCCCACTGCTGCGTCGGTCAGTTACAAAGATTACTTTCAGGCGGTGCGTATGTTCTTGGAGCGGAACCACTATGCCGACCTGATGCAGGCCGCGGCGGTTCGTTTAAAAAGAACGGTCGCCCTGAAAGAAATCCGCGAGGTTCGCGTCTGTCTGGAAAAACACGGCCAATTCTACCACCCGGCCCGAGTCCGCGTTATCGGAGACGAATTTTCAATTCCGTTTGTTTTAAATGTGGCCTTATCCCCAACCGGGAAAGAGTGGATTGAAGCCGAATACCATACCATCAGGAAATTAATAACAGATTATGGCGGAGATTATCTTCCAGAGGTATATGCTTTCGGGGAGGTCCCATTAAAGGACAAAGGGGGTTGCCTCCCCATGTTTTTGGGGCGATGGTTTGAAGGCTTCAATGAATTTCATCTGTCACGCGACCCGGAAACAGGGCAACATCGGATTGTCGTGTGGGACTATCAAGGTGGCGATTTTTTTCTAACCACGGTACAGGCCGTCAATCTGTTCAGAGAGGCGGCGAAAATATTAACGTTTTATTATGATCCGGAAACTTTTGAACAGATATTTTCCTGGCACCATGCCGCCGGCGATTTCGTATTAAAACTTGACCAGGACCAAGTCAGCGTTCGGCTCATTACCGCCCGGCAGTATCTGAAATTGTTTAAGCAGACAAATGCGGTCGAAAAAAAAGCGACGGTTGCCTTAAAAGCGTTGCTGATATTTTTTCTTTATCTGTCAATCCGGATGCGTCTGGACAGGCTGGACGGCACCGGTCCGGTCGTTTGGCTGGGTCAGGAAGCCCTGATCGGCACCCTATATGGATTTTTTGAGGCCGTGGAACAAAAGCCCCCGCTTCAGATGCTGCCGGTTCCGATAACAGACGGTTTTCGAGCATACCTTCAAGTCCTAACGCAAAAGGATTTGCTGGGATTGGCGAATGACATCGCCGCGACGTATCCGCCGGCCAGTCCGGACCTTCCGACAATCAAAACGCATTTGGCGCAGCATGCCGCCGACCTGTACCGGCTGATTCATACGGGTCGAATATGAATTGAGCCGTTTCAACTCATGGGAATAAAAAGGATTTTAACCCGCCAACCCTCTATTTTTTATTGACAAGTATGGATATTGATTCTATATCTCAAACCTTAGGTATATTTTCAGGAAAACCCTTTGGTTGAATTAAAAAATATATAAACATATCGAGTAGATATCGAAATAAAAAACTGAGAGGAGGTGACCTCGACAACGCTGTAAGATACAAGAGATTCCTACACGTACACGGGTGAATTTACAAAACTGAGAATGGAGGTAAAAAATGGCAAAACATAAAACCCCGATGTTGGATCAGTTGGAAACCGGGCCGTGGCCGAGTTTTGTGTCCGACATGAAGCGGGAAGCCGAATCAAGAGCTAAGAATGTAAAGGGGATCGACTACCAGGTTCCTCAGGATGTATGCGAAGATATTCTGGGTTTGCTGGAATTGTCCTTCAAACACGGCAGAACCCACTGGAAGCACGGCGGGATCGTCGGCGTGTTCGGCTATGGCGGCGGCGTCATCGGCCGGTATTGCGACCAGCCGGAAATGTTCAAGGGCGTGGCACACTTCCATACGCTCCGTGTCAACCAGCCGGCCGGCAAGTTTTACTCAACGGAATTTCTGAAGCAGATCTGTGATTTATGGGAATTGCGCGGAAGCGGCCTTACCAACATGCACGGATCTACCGGTGATATTATTCTGCTGGGCACCACCACGCCTCAGCTGGAAGAGATTTTTTATGAATTGACCCATAACCTCAACCAGGACCTGGGCGGCTCTGGTTCCAACCTGCGAACGCCTTCGGACTGCGTCGGTCAGGCCCGCTGCGAATACGCCTGCTATGATACCCAGGCGCTTTGCCACAATTTGACCAATGAGTATCAGGACGAATTGCATCGCCCGGCATTTCCCTATAAATTCAAGTTCAAGTTTGACGGCTGCCCCAACTGCTGCGTGGCATCCATCGCCCGTGCGGACATTTCCTTTATCGGCACCTGGCGCGATGACATTCGGATCGACCAGGAAGCGGTCCAGGCCTACGTCGGCGGGGAGATCAAGCCCAACGCCGGTGCCCATGCCGGCCGCAACTGGGGTCCGTTTGACATCAAGAAAGAAGTGATCAACCTGTGTCCCACCGAATGCATGAAGTATAAGGATGGAAAACTTTTCATCAACGACAAAGAGTGCACGCGCTGCATGCACTGCATCAATGTCATGCCCAGAGCGTTGAGAATCGGCAATGACCGCGGATTGTCCATGCTGGTCGGCGCCAAGGCCCCGATCCTCGACGGCGCCCAGATGGGCTCGCTGCTGGTCCCCTTTATCAAGGTGGAAGATCCTTTTGATGAAATCAAAGAAGTCATCGAGAAGATCTGGGATTGGTGGATGGAAGAAGGCAAGAACCGTGAACGCGTCGGCGAGCTGATCAAACGCCAGGGATTCCAGAAGCTGCTTGAGGCGACCGGCATCCAGCCGATGCCGCAGCATGTTCAGGAACCGCGTTCCAACCCCTACATTTTCTGGAAAGAAGAAGAGGTAGAGGGCGGCTTCAAGCGCGATGTCAACGAATTCAGAAAACATCATCAGCGATAGGGGGTGACAACCATGGCATTTATATCCTCAGGATACAATCCAAAGGAACCGATGAAAGACCGGATAACCGATATCGGTCCCAGAAATTATGAAGAATTTTATCCGCCCGTCATCAAGAAAAACAAGGGCAAATGGCTGTATCATGAAATCCTGGAGCCCGGCGTACTAATGCATGTGTCTGAGACCGGCGACAAGGTCTATACGGTCCGGGTCGGCGGCGCGCGCCTGATGAGCGTGTCTCATATCCGCGAAATCTGTGAAATTGCCGATAAACACTGCGGCGGGCATCTCCGCTTTACCTCGCGCAACAATATCGAGTTCATGGTGGACAAGAAAGAGAAGGTCGAACCGTTAATAAAAGACCTGCTAAGCAGAAAGCAGCCGGGTGGGTGCTACAAGTTCCCCGTCGGCGGAACCGGCGCGGGAATTACCAATATCGTCCATACCCAGGGCTGGCTTCACTGCCACACGCCGGCAACGGATGCCTCCGGTCCGGTAAAAGCCGCCATGGACGTTCTGTTCGAGGATTTTACGCATATGCGGCTTCCGGCGCACCTGCGGGTGTCACTGGCCTGCTGTTTAAACATGTGCGGTGCGGTGCACTGCTCGGATATCGCTATTCTGGGCTATCATCGCAAACCGCCGATGCTGGACCACGAATATCTGGATAAAATGTGCGAGATTCCGCTGGCGATTGCGGCCTGCCCGACGGCAGCCATCAAACCGGCCAAAGTCGATCTTCCGGACGGCAAAAAAGTCAACAGCGTTGCGGTCAATGAAAACCGCTGTATGTTCTGCGGCAACTGCTACACCATGTGCCCGGCCATGCCCCTGGCGGATGATGTCGGCGACGGCATCGTCTTGATGGTGGGCGGCAAGGTTTCCAACCGCATCAGCGCGCCGAAGTTTTCAAAAGTCGTGGTGGCCTTTATCCCCAATGAGCCGCCGCGCTGGCCGAAAACGACGGAAACAATCAAGAAAATAGTTGAGGCTTATGCCAATGACGCCCGCAAGTATGAACGCGTGGGCGAATGGGCTGAACGGATCGGGTGGGAACGATTCTTTGAAAAGTGCGATCTGGAATTTACCCATCACTTGATTGATGATTTCCGCGATCCCGCCTATTTTACCTGGCGTCAGACCACCAACTTTAAGTTCTAACACCCTAACAACCGGCGGGGGTTGCCTTTACAGGCAGCCCCCGCATTTATAAAAAAGGATTCAACCATGGATCAAGCGGAAGCAACGGCAAAAATCGTAGCAGAGCTTCAGAGCAAAAAGGGCAAAAGCAAGTTTTATTTTAATGATTTAGCAAAAATTCTGGATCTGAAACCCAGAGACGCCAAAAAAATGATCAACCAGATGGTGCAGGACGGTGTTCTTGAATACTGGTCCAGCGGCAGCACGTCCATGTATGGACTTAAAGGCGCCGGCAAGCAGGCGGCGGCCGAGCACGAAGAAAAATAAGCGCAACCAAAACGGCTTCAAGGGGTTGTTGGTTTTCACGGCGCTTTCATAGGTAAAAGAAAAAATGGAATTTCCCAGACTGGTGATGGCGGCCTTACGGGGTGGATCGGGAAAGACCATACTGTCGATCGGAATTATTTCTCAATGGAAAAAGCTTGGAAAAAGCGTCGTACCCTTTAAAAAAGGTCCGGATTATATTGATGCGGGCTGGCTTGCCCTTGCGGCAGGCCGGCCCTGTTTTAATCTTGACACCTTCCTTGTAAAAGCGGATCTTGTCCGCGCCTCTTTTATAGCTCAAACCCGCCCGGGTGATTTCGCACTAATTGAAGGCAATCGGGGGCTTTACGACGGTATTGACCTTTCGGGGTCAACCAGCACGGCCGAACTCGCCAAACTTCTCGGTGCTCCGGTGATTCTGTGTCTTGACTGCACCAAATCAACCCGCACCATGGCGGCCGCAGTTTTGGGCTGCCTGCGCTTTGATCCGGAAGTTCAAATAAAGGGGGTTATCCTAAACCGGATAGCCGGTTCCCGCCACGAGCAGATTCTGCGCCAAAGCGTTGAACACCATTGCGGCATTCCGGTACTGGGCGCTGTTCCCAAACTGAAAAAACAAAATTTTCCGGAACGCCATATGGGGCTGGTGCCGACACCGGAACATGATTGGGCCGGCGAGTCGATTGCGGCCGCTGCCCAGATGGCCGCCCGATTTCTGGATATGGAAGCCTTATCCCGGGTGGCTGCCGAAGCCCCGCCGGTTTTACTTATTGACAAGGGAGCGGTTTCAACGCAACACCGACCGACCGTGGCATGCAGCCCGGCGCCGGTTGCAGGAAAACAAAAGCCCCGCATCGGCATCATAAAGGATTCGGCCTTTCAGTTTTATTATCCGGAAAATATCGAAGCGTTGGTTTCAGCGGGGGCTGACACCGTATTTTTGAGCCCGCTGGAGGACAAACCGTTTCCGGTGGTGGACGCCCTTTACATCGGCGGTGGATTTCCGGAAACTCACGCGGAAAGACTGGCGGAAAATATCCAGTTTAAGGAAAAGATCAGATTGTTGGTTGAAAAGGGGCTTCCCATTTATGCTGAATGCGGCGGGCTGATGTATCTGGGCGAAGCGCTGGCGCTGGGGGAAACCACCTACCCCATGGTGGGTATTCTCCCGGTTGTTTTCGGATTTTCAAAAAAACCCCAGGGTCATGGATATACGGTTGCCATTGTGGAAGGAAAAAATCCCTATTTCCCCGTGGGAACGGAAGTGCGTGGACATGAATTTCACTATTCTAAGGTTTTAAAATGGGACGGGGATGATCAGGCCCTTGTTTTTTCGATGAAAAAAGGCGCCGGTTTCTCTGGAAACAAGGACGGGGTGAGTTATAAGAATGTTCTGGCGACCTATACCCACATCCATGCGCTGGGCATGTCTGGATGGGCCGATGCCCTGGTTCGGAATGCCTGCTCTTTTAAGCGCGCGAACGGACGATTTTAGTCAGATTTAAGATTCTTTCAGAGCAATCGCCGGACAAATCATATGTGCAGATGAATCCCCCGCAGTCACGCTGAAAGCGGGACGGGGATTCAGGTGTAGGTGAATATAAAAAGGGTGATCTTTTTGAAAGAAGATCACCCTTTTTTAGACTGAAAAATTATTTCTTATGGCAATTGTTACATCTTGATTTAATGGGTGCCGCGCCCTTATCGCTTGATTTTAATTTTTTGGCCTTATTAAAATCAGAGTGGCAGCCAGCGCAGTTTTCATGAATCGCCTCGGCGTGATACTTTTTGATTTTTTCCTTTTTGTCCAGTTTTTCCTTCACAGGTTTCTCGCCCGGTTCTTTATGGCATTCCAGACACACTTTTACTTCATCGCCGGCTTTTAAATTCTTTAAGGGTTTGCCGTTCTGATCATGATGACAATCCCCGCAGCCGTTTGGAAAAAGCTTCGGATTGGCCTTGGCATAGTCTTCCATGTGCTTTTTATGTTCAAATGTAACGATCGGATTGGTGTGTTTGCTGTAAGCCTTGTTTTGCATTTTGATAACATCAGGGGCCGTGGTTCCTGCATTAAGGCCGGTTGACAAAAACATTACCGCTGACGCTAAAACCAACATCACCACTAAGACAGTTCCTTTCCTCATAGACCCTTTTTCACCTCCTTCTCTATCGTTAACGATAATGGTATCTGATATTTTCGATCGCAATCCCTTGAAAGGACAAAATACCAAGTCTGCCAATATCTGTCAATGGCTTAGATAAAAAACATGATATCCAAAGGACCAAGTGCTTCGCTTCTAAACAATTGATTATTCCATATTAAGCCCGCTCCCGACATGGGCTCAGGCCGAATGTTGCCCATGGCCGAGGCAGCGCTTAGTCATAAGTAGTAAATTCGGCAGCGAGTTTACGAATCGATGAGCTAAGGCTCGGGCGCCTCTTTTTCGGGTTTGGACTTTTTACGGGCAAAAATTCTGGCGCCGATAATACTGATTTCATAGAGGAGCATCAGTGGAACCGCCATCATGACCTGTGAGATGACATCCGGCGGCGTCAATATGGCGGCCACCACAAAAAACAGCAGGATGGCGTACTTTCGGTTTTTTTTCAGAAAGTCGACCGTGACAATTTCCATCCGGGCTAGAAACGTGATAACCAGCGGCAGTTCAAACACGAGGCCGAAGGCTATGAGTAATTTTGAGGCAAAACTTAAGTATTCACGCATGGCGGGCAGCGGTTTGATGGTGTCAGTTGCAAATCCCAAAAAAAACTTGAAACCGAACGGAAAAACAACGAAATAACCGAAGAGCGCACCTCCCACAAAAAACAGGGAGGAAAGAAATACAATGGGCAGAAGAACGCGGCGCTCATTTTTATAAAGGCCGGGGGCGACAAACACCCAGAACTGGTACAAAACGACCGGTGCCGCCAGTATCAGGCCGGCCAGGAAGGAGATTTTTAAGTATGTGAAAAAGGCTTCCGGAAGACCTGTAAAAATAAGCTTGTCGCCGGGCGGCATGACGGCAATCAGCGGACGGGTTAAAATATAGAAAAGCTTTTCCTTGAACCCGTAAGAAATTAAAAAACCGATTCCAACAGCCGCAAAACAGATAATCAACCTTTTTCTAAGCTCTTCCAGGTGGGCCGTAAAAGGAAGCTTGTCATCTTCTTTCATTGCCGGGCTTACCTTCCATGGCGCGGTTGTCGCGTTCGGTTTTTACTTCTTCGGCAACGGGCGGTTTATTCTGAATGGATTCCGGTTTTTCTCCGGGGGGTGTATCAACCTGAAGGGCTTCAGGCGCCGGTGAAACCGAATGGTCATTGGGGACGTCGGTTAAATCGGCAGACGCTCTGACTTCGGTATCGATATCATCGAAAGTTTTTTTGACGTCATGAAGATCATTATCAACATCGATGGATTGTTTCAGCTCGGAAGTTGCCCGCTTGAATTCGCCGAAGGCGCGGCCCAGAGACTTTGCAAGGTCCGGCAGCTTTTTGGGGCCGATAACAATAAGCGCTATCGCCAATATTAAAAGCATTTCAGGCATTCCAATGCCAAACATGTTTCGCTCCTGACAATCATGGTTGTTCCGACAGCGGGATGGCGACTTTCAGGTCTTGAAACCGAACGGGCGCGGTTATCCTTCCTTCAAAAATTCTTTAAGTCGCCCAGCTGAAGCCGGAATCTATTCCTAAAGAGTCCTTTTAGTACTTTTTTTGGCAGGCGGTGTCAAGCACAACACTACAGTCATCTATTATTCGTTTATTCATCCGGCTTGAGCACAATGAAATAGAGGTTACCGGGATGCTGCATAAAACCGGCCGCAATTTCGGCATAAGGCCCGTCCCCCCAGAACAGGTCTGCACGACCCGGTCCCCGGATAGCGCCCCCGGTGTCCTGGTTGAGCACAAAGCGGGTGCAGTCGGTCCAATTTTGAATTTGGCCGTCGCCATTGACGAGCGGCAATTTTGTTTCCATAAAGGCCAGGACCGCCGGAGGAAAAAGACGCCTGTCCAGCGCAATGGAACGGCCAGGGGTCAGCTTGACGTTCAGATGTCCGAACGGGCCGTCCGGTTCGATTTTAAAAAACACATAGCTGGGATTGTAGTTTAATATGTTTTCCAGTTCGGCAGGGTTTTCCTTAAGAAAAAGGCGGATTGCCTGCATGGACATCCGGTCCCTTTCAATTTGTCCTTTCTCGATGAGAAGTTTCCCGATACTGCGATAGGGGCGGCCATTTGAGGTATGGTAATGAACCTGAATGGTTTCACCGTTGTCTAAACTGATTTTGCCGGAACCCTGAATGTGAAGAAAAAAAAGGGCAACCGGATCATTCACCCAGGCAATCGGCGCGGCGATTTCAGACATTGAATCGTTTTGTTCAATTTCTTTACGATCATAATAGGGGACAACGGTTTGATCCTGAACCCGGCCGATTATTTTTTCATTGGCAAAACGGGATGAAAACAGGGAAAGGTCAATGGTCAAAAGATCCATCGGGCGGCTATACAGCGGATACCGGAAAACATCGCTTTTGTTGAGGCTTCCCTGCAGAATCGGCTCGTAATATCCGGTAAAGAGAACATTTCCGGTTTCTTCACCGCCAATGGAACGATATATGCGATAGTTGCTTCGGATAAATTTATTCAGTTCAGCCGGTAGCGGTTTTGTTTCGATAAACTCCTGAAAATGCGTCAGTGTCCGAATCAAATGATCGGTGGTGTATAGATCAGGGCCGAACCTGAACTGACGATCCGGCGGGATTTTTCTTAAATAATTCAGACTCTGGGATATGCCGATGGATAATCCGTCATAGTCTAGATCGTCGCTGAAATCGAGTTTGAAAGAAAAACGGACCCGTTCCAGAGGGGGCACCGGTAACGGTTCTATTTTCAGTCCGGCGCATCCCGGCAGCAGCTGCAGCAAAACCCACACCGTGAAAAGGACCCGAAGGGATCTATGGCAGGAAAATATCCTCATCTGAAAATATCCTCAATAGCATCCTGATGCCAACATCACTGCAACAGTGCATCAGCATTCCGGTATTTTTTTTCTGAGAAAAAGGCCGCTTTTCCCGCCTGATTTTTCCAGTAAAAAAATATCTGAAATGGTCATTTTTTTATCATGGGACTTACACATGTCGTAGATGGTCAGGGCTGCAACCGACACCGCCGTCAAGGCTTCCATTTCAACCCCGGTCTGTCCCAGCACGCTGACGGTGGCTTCTATACGGATCGAGCTTTTTGAGGCGTTCGGGAAAAAATCAATCGCGGCATGGGTAATATTGAGCGGATGACACATGGGGATAAGCTCGGCGGTTTTCTTTGCAGCCATGATGCCGGCAATACGTGCGGTTTCAAGTACGTTTCCCTTTTTGACGGCCTGATGCTGTATCAAATCAAAGGTCGACGGTTCCATGAGAACCACGCCCTGGGCGACGGCTGTCCGAGGGGTCGTATCCTTGTCGGAGACATCGACCATTCTGACCTGTCCCTTGCTGTCGATATGCGAAAATGCTGACATATGATTTTTCCTTTATAATTCATTGGTCGGCCCGGCCCATCAGTTTTTCGGCCGCTGCCAAATCGTCAGGGGTATTAATGTTGAAGAAAGATTGAAGTTCAGGGTCTATTTGGCGCAAGATCCTTTCCGGAAGTTTTTTTATACGGTTTTCTTTAAATACCAATTGAATTTTTAATTTTCCTTGAAGGAGGTGCGCTTCGATCCGGTTCAGGCATCTTTTGGCATAAACTGCGCAAAGTGGCTCCAGGCCGGCTGAAGTTTCAGGTATAACCGCATCGAAGCCCGGGTCGATTCGGTCGATAATGGCTTCAATCAAATCCTTTTTGACAAAAGGGGTATCGCAGGCGGCAAAAAACACATACGGATTCGACGCATAAAAGAGACCGGCATGGATCCCGGTTAAGGAACTCCGGATCGGATAAATATCCGAGACGATGTTTAAATCCCACTGCAGATATCGAACAGGATTGTTGGTAACGAGAAAGATTTCATCAAACAGTTCAATAAATACATCATAAATTCGGTCCAGAATTCGCCGTTGACCCACAGAGATCAATGCCTTGTCCTGTCCTGAAAACCGGGTGCTCAAACCCCCGGCCAATATAACCCCGCTGCATGGTGACTTCATGTGGAGATGGTCTCTTTTTACTTGCTGGAAAAAATATCAAGCGAATGAATGCAGGTTTTTGCCGGCGTGATCGACCTGTCCTCGTATTTTTGTTTATCGTTCCGACCTTTATTAAGGCCGGAAGTATACAAGTTTTGAAACATCCTGCGAAGCTCCTGATACCATAGGAAAGTTGCGGACTAAAATCAAGGCAATTTAAAAGGGTTAGGCGGTATGAATAGAGCGGCGGTGATATAAAACTTGAAGAAAATTTCGGAAATGATATAAAATAGTCTGGTAATTGCGATAGCGATCGAAAAACCGCCCGGAACGCTTTTTGATAAACAATAAGGCAGGAAAATATGAGCAGCGATGGTATCCTACTGGATGCGGCTGATATCAACCGCATATTGACCCGTATGACCCATGAAATCCTCGAAGTGCACAGGGGCGCGGCAAACGTGTCGCTGATCGGCATTCAAACCCGAGGCGTCTATCTGGCCGGGAGAATTCAGAAAAAGATACGCGAGATTGAAGGGGTTGAAATTTCAACAGGCAATATGGACATAACCCTTTACAGGGACGACTGGACCCGGATCGGCCCCCACCCGATCGTGCAGGCAACCGAAATATTATTTTCAGTTGATGGGAGACAGATCATATTAGTTGACGATGTTCTCTTTACCGGTCGTACCACCCGGGCCGCCATGGACGCCCTGATTGATTTCGGCAGGCCTGACAGGATCGAGCTTGCCGTCTTGGTGGACCGGGGATATCGAGAACTTCCGATACAGGCAAATTATGTGGGAAAATTTATTGAAACCCGGCAGACGGACAGCATCAACGTGCTGCTTTCGGAATGCGATGGAGAAGACCGGGTCGTGATCGAACGATCCGGCCCGAAGTAGAGGCCATTAAAATACGCTCCCTTTCACCCAAATTTGTCGTCAGGCTCAAATGTTAATCCTCGAAATACTCAATGTATTCCTGTGATTAAAATTTTCGCCTTCCTTGAACTTGAACGAAATGGAACATTTTTAAAAGGTCTCAAATAACTCCCGGAGAAGAAAATGGGCACGAAAGAACACAAGTCGAAAGTTCCAACAAATATTCGCGTGGGCGTGATTACGGTCTCAAGCACGCGGTCACTGGCCGAGGACAAAAGCGGGCAATGGATCAGCAAACAGGCCCGCAAGGAAGGCAACGAGGTGGTTTTGCATCAGGTGATACCGGATAATGCCGTGACCATCTCCCGTACGGTCGTTAATGCCATCCGGGATTATGCCCCACAGGTTCTGATTTTGACGGGCGGCACCGGGATCAGCACCCAGGATGTCACCATTGAAGCGGTGCGTCCTTATTTTGATAAAGAGCTGACGGCCTTTGGGACACTGTTTGCGCTGCTCAGTTTTGAAGAGATCGATTCCGCTGCAATTTTATCACGGGCAACCGCAGGTCTCGTGGGAAAAACCGTCATTTTCTGTATGCCGGGCAGTTTGAAAGCCTGTAAGCTGGCCTGTAAAAATCTGATATTTCCCGAGCTGGGCCATCTGGTCAGGCATGTTGAGGAAGCATAGACTAAAAAATACAAATTACAAAATAATCTCAAATCCCAATGTTCAAAGACCAAAACTTTTTAAGACAAACAGTATTTAAATTTTGGTTATTGGAATTTGAGATTTGTAATTTTAATAAAGGAATGAAATTATTGTAAAGCAGAGTCCTCCAGGGGATAGCCAAGGCTTGGCTTTCTAACTTCGCAATTTTATTCGCCCGGGAAATAGTCTTTCAACTCGTCACCCCAGGTTTCGTCAACGAATTGTATGCCCACATAATTATCTTCGATTTTTTTTACAATTCCTTCTTTGTCAACAAATGATTTCTTGGGGTTATCCAGATTGAACTTCAGCTGCAGCTTATCTCCCTTATTTATGGATTGTTTGGTGGATAATACCAATCCGATGCCTGATTTGGATATGTTTTTAATGGTTATGAGCCCTCTGACTTCTCTCTGGTTATGAAAATAGGCGCCGGTGACGGTGACGGCTTTTCTGAAGTCCTTGCGTCTTTCCTGGACCACCGGAAATGCGTGACCGCAGGGACACTTGCATTTGAGTTGAATCCGTTTGCTGGAGTCTTTAAATCCGGATAGATCCTTTGTCCATGACTTTGAACATTTCGGGCATTTAAAAGTCGCACGGTTTTGCTCGTCTAAAAAAATTTTTTCCGTCATTTTTGTCTGCCTACCCTTTCCATCAGCTTGGGATTTCAGTATGAGTGATTTGAACGGGATGTCGTGGAACAAGTGTTGCAATCTGCCGGGGCTTCGGCATCGGTCTCTCGGTCCGATGCGTCAGGCTCGCTCCAACCGTCGCCGTGCTTTTGGGAAAACCAGATCGGACAGGAAGTTCGAAACTTACAATAAATCTCAGGGTTTCTGCACGTTAAGCATTCTTCGCAAAGATAAACCTGATCTTTCATGCATATCATGCTGGTTTCGATTTCAGGGTTGCACAGACACTTTCCCATATCCTATCTCGTGCGCATTTAATGGAAGTATAATAAAGATTGTCCAACATACATTGATTTGTTATAAATTTCAATTGTTGATATGTCAACTCCGTTCAACCGACGAAATGATGGAAGGCCAGATTCTATCCGACAACAGAGAGGAGGCGGAGTGCTTGCCAAAGTTCTAAGCAGTGCCGTTTTGGGAATCGATGCGTATCTGGTTGAGGTTGAGGTGGACATCACCCAGGGGCTTCCCACTTTTACGACGGTAGGACTTCCGGAAGCGTCCGTTAAAGAGAGCAAGGAACGGGTTAAATCAGCTATTAAAAACTGCGGGTTTCGATTTCCGGATGACCGGATCACTGTCAATCTGGCCCCGGCCGATATCAAAAAAGAAGGCACCGGATTTGATTTGCCGATGGCGCTGGGAATTTTGGCCGCAACCCGCACTATCCCCCAGGAAATCATCTCCAGATACCTCATCATGGGGGAGCTGTCCCTGGACGGCCGCATCAAACCGGTCAGGGGGTCGCTTCCCATGGCGCTGGCAGCCAAACAGGCCGGCTACGCGGGTATTATCGTTCCGGCGGAAAACGGGCGGGAAGCGGCAGTCGTTGCGGACATTACCGTCCTGCCGGCAAGGACCTTGCCGGAAGTGGTTGACTATTTTCGCGGGTATACACAGATTGCGCCAGAAAAAACGGATATTGCGGCCATATTTAACCGGCAGGAGGAGTCCGATCTTGATTTCGCCGAGGTGATGGGACAGGATCATGTCAAGCGGGCCCTGGAGGTCGCGGCAGCCGGCGGACATAATCTGATCATGATCGGTCCGCCCGGTTCAGGCAAGACCATGCTGGCAAGGCGCCTGCCAACGATCCTGCCGCCATTGACATTCGGCGAGGCGATTGAAACAACCAAGATATTCAGCGTGGTGGGAATGCTGGCAAAGGACCAGGCTCTGGTGACACGGCGGCCGTTCCGGGCGCCGCATCACACCATCTCAGATGCCGGCTTAATCGGCGGCGGCCATATACCCAGACCGGGGGAGGTTAGCCTGGCCCACAACGGCGTCCTTTTTCTGGACGAACTCTCTGAGTTTAAAAAGCCGGTGCTCGAGGTGTTGCGACAACCCCTGGAGGATCTGAAGGTGACCATTTCCCGGGCTGTCTCCAGCATCACCTACCCTTCCAGCTTTATGCTGGTGGCGGCCATGAATCCATGTCCCTGCGGTTATTTTTCAGATCCCAAGCACGAATGCAGCTGTACGTACCAGCAGATCCACCGCTACCGCTCCAAGATTTCCGGCCCGCTCATCGACCGCATCGATATCCATGTGGAAGTGCCCGCGGTTCCCTATAAGGATCTTAAGGGCGAAGCCGGAGCCGCGCCGTCCGCCCGTATCCGGCAGCGGGTGACTGCGGCCCGCCGGCGCCAGAGCGAGCGGTTTGCCCGCACCCAGATTTACGCCAACGCCCAGATGAGCAGCCGCCAGATCAAGCGCTACTGCCCCATCGATGATGCCTGCAGCGACCTGCTGGAATCGGCCATCGACAAACTGGGGTTGTCCGCCCGGGCCTATAACCGCATCCTCAAGATCGCCCGCACCATTGCCGACCTTGAAGAGAGCCGCGACATCCGCGTGGATCATGTTTCCGAGGCCGTCCAGTACCGCAGTCTGGATCGGGGCAGACATTATTCCTAAAAAATTTTCCTGTGGCTGAATGCCGTGAATCTGGAGCAGTGAGGATCGGCAGCAGGCGGCGGTTGGGGAGAGATGAATGAGAATCCTGCTGATAGAGGACGATGTTAAAATCGCTTCGTTTGTCACAAAGGGGTTTAAGGCGGCCGGATTTGCGGTGGATGGGGCGGTTGACGGCGAGACCGGGCTGCATCTGGCCTTGACGGAAGCCTATGACGCCGCCGTTATTGATATTATGCTGCCCAAGCTGGACGGCCTTGGTGTGATACAGGCCATGCGGCGTGAAAACGTTAAAACGCCGGTTATTATTCTGAGCGCCAAAGGCGCGGTGGATGATCGCGTCAAGGGGCTTCAGACCGGTGGGGACGATTATCTTACCAAACCGTTTGCGTTTTCCGAACTGCTGGCACGGGTTCAGGCCCTTATTCGCCGAAACAGCGGGGCATCAGAGCCCACCCGTCTTTCGGCGGGCGGCGTGAGCATGAATCTGATCAGCCGCGAGGTGTTCCGCAGCGGAAAAAAGATCGATCTGCAACCGCTGGAATTTGCCCTGCTGGAGTACCTGATGCGCAACGCCGGCAGGGTCGTATCCAAAACCATGATCATGGAGCATGTGTGGGACTATCATTTCGATCCCCAGACCAACGTGGTTGAGTCCCGGATCTATCGATTGCGTGAAAAGATCGATAAGGATTTTTCTCAAAAACTGATTCATACCGTGCGCGGTGTCGGATATGTATTTAAAGCAGCTGGCTGAGCTTCGTCATACCCTGGCGTTTCGGCTGACCCTATGGTATGCGCTGATTTTTACGGTTTCCACCGGCGTCGCGTTTTCCCTGTTCTACCTGCAGATTACCTCCTTTATGCGCGCCCAAACCGACCAGGAGCTTATCAATCAGGCCCGCAAGATATCATCGGTCTTGTCCCTGCAAGGGGTAAGCGCAATGGAACGAATCGCCATTCTGGAGGCCCAGGCCGCCGGGGAAAAGAAAATATTCATCCGGCTGCTTTCCCGGAACGGGTCGGTATTCTCATCTTCAAACATGTCGTATTGGCAGCATATCGAAATTGAAAAAGAGGCTGTCGAAGAATTGCTGAAGGGAGACCGCTATGTTTTCAGCACCCTGACCAATCCGGAGGATCCAACACTTGAGGTGCGCATTCTCTACAGCCTAATCGGCAGGAGCATGGTTCTTCAGCTGGGCGAGGCCATGGAAACTTCCAGCCAGTTTATTGAAGCCTTTCGAAAAAATTTCATTATTACCATTTCAGTATTATTGATACTTGCCGCCGTAATCGGGTGGTTCATGGCCAGAAAAGCGCTTTCCGGAGTGGAGGTGCTGACCCGCACGGCCCGGGACATATCCGGGGGGCGCTGGGCAGCCGGGTTCCGCTGACGCACAAAGGGGATGAAATCGATCAGCTGGCCAGCACCTTTAACCAGATGCTGGACCGCATTGAGATGCTGGTTGCCAACATCAGGGAAATGAGCGACAACATCGCACACGATCTCAAAAGTCCGGTGACCCGGATCCGGGGAATCGCAGAAGTCACGCTGACCACCGACTCGTCGTTGACATCCTATGAAAACATGGCCGCCAGCATTATCGAAGAATGCGACCGCCTGCTGGATATGATTAATACCATGCTGGTAATTTCAAAAACGGAAGCGGGGGTCGACAAGCTTAACATCGAGCCATTGGATATGGCTGAAATTGTCAAAGACGCCTGCAATTTATTTCAGTCCAGCGCAGAGGACAACGGGGTGGCGCTGTCATATCGCCTACCTGAAAAACTGTTTGTCAGCGGGGATAAACGAATGGTTCAGCGTATGGTGGCGAATCTGCTGGACAATGCCATTCGCTACACTCCCGAGGGGGGGGCTGTAGAGGTGACAGGGGAGCCGAAGGGACAGGACCGTCTTGCCGTTGTCGTAAAGGATACCGGTATCGGGATTTCAAACGAGGATCTTCCCCATGTTTTTGAACGGTTTTACCGCTGCGAACCGAGCCGATCGCCGGCCGGAACCGGTCTGGGGCTCAGCCTGGCACTGGCGATTGCCAGGGCGCACGGGGGAAATATCGAAGTCGAGAGCGTCCCGGGAAAAGGCAGCATCTTTACCGTCATACTCCCCAAAGATTACCGCCCGACAACCTGATACCAAATATAACCATTTTGTCATTTTCCGGCCATCTTTCCGTTAACTCCGGGTGTTATAGTCTGACAGAAACGCCGAGGGTAAGACCTCGATGGTAATAAATTCAGATTAGGAGGTTTTATAATGAAAGCATTAAAAAAAATCATACCGTATCTTCTGATTGTGTTGATGATCGGGTTTTTACCAGGGTTTAATTTGCCGATCGGCGCAGCGGCGACCGACAGCAGCCCGGTCATGATTCCGGGAAATTTCAGCGAGGTTGCTGCAACCGTCGGCCCGGTCGTGGTTAACATCAGCACGGTAAAGTCCATCAAGGGCGGGGGGCGCGTATTTCGTCATTTCGGCCCGGGTCCATTTGATAAGGACGATCCTTTCCAGGACTTTTTCAACAAATTTTTTGGCGACGATCAGCAGCGCGAGTTCAAGCAGCGCAGCCTGGGGACCGGGTTTATTATTGATAAGGCGGGCTTCATCGTTACCAACAATCATGTGGTTGAGAACGCCGACAAAATCAAGGCGAAACTCAAAAGCGGTGATGAGTTTGACGCCGTGATAGTTGGCCGGGACCCCAATACGGACTTGGCGCTGATAAAAATTGATGCCAAAAAAGATCTGCCGACAGCTAAAATAGGAGACTCCGATTCTCTCAGGGTCGGGCAGTGGGTGGTGGCCATCGGCAGCCCGTTCGGCTTTGAACAGACGGTTACGGCCGGGATTGTCAGCGCCAAAGGCAGGGTCATCGGATCCGGGCCCTATGATGATTTTATCCAAACGGATGCATCCATTAACCCGGGCAACAGCGGCGGGCCGCTGATCAACCTGCAGGGCGAGGTCGTGGGAATCAATACGGCAATTATCGCCAGCGGCCAGGGAATCGGATTTGCCATTCCCATCAATATGGCCAAAGGGATCGTGGACCAGTTAAAATCCAGCGGGGAAGTCACCAGGGGCTGGCTGGGGGTTTCGATCCAGCCGCTGAGCAGCGAGCTGGCAGCCTATTACGGCATTAAAGATGGGAAAGGCGTGTTGGTAACGGATGTGTTCAAGGGCGACCCGGCCGACCAGGCTGGTGTTCGTCCCCAGGATATCATTCTGGAGGTAAATGGCAAAAAGGTCGGAGACAGCAGGGATTTAACGCGAACGATCGCGAATATGCCTGTCGGCGAGACCGTTACGATTAAACTGCTGCGGGAGGGAAAGGAACAGCAGGTTAAGGTAAAGTTGTCAAAACGAGAAGATTCAAAAACATCAAGCCGCCAGCAACAGAACCAACCCGGCGATGAATTGGGAATTCAGGTGGCTGAAATCACAACGGAAATGATGCAGCAGTATAACTTGCCCAAATCAGAGGGGGTTATTGTTGTGGATCTTGATTCACAAGGCAAGGGGGCGGAGGCCGGTGTGCAGGTGGGAGATATCGTCGTTGAGATCAATTACAAAAAGATCAAAGTCATGAAAGATTACAATGAGCAGATGCGAAAAATCAAAAAAGGTGAGAAGATCAAAATGCTCATTCAAAGGCTCAATGCCGGTTTCATTGTGGTTGAAATTGTCAAATAAGGATTCCGGCCGTCCAAAAAAATCGAAGCACCGGCGGTTTATCCTCGCAAAGGCTGAAAAACAGGGGCCTCTGGCATAGGGCTTCAGGCCCCTGTTTGAGTCAGGGGGTGCGTTTTTTCCCAAAATAGGTTGTCAGGAAGATGCCCAGAGCGATCAGGAAGACGCCGGGCGGATGATAGGATTTAAATCTCTCATCAAAAAGGAGAAAGGCCAGCACAATACTGAATACCGGAATCAGATAGACAAAGACGCCCGCCTTGTTCGCTCCAACCGTTTTAACGCCTCTGTTCCAGAATATATAGGCAAAAATTGAAGGAAAAATCCCCAGATATAGCCCGCCGCTGACGGAAGCGACATTAACACTGATAATCGTTTCAGTAAAATATTCCCATAGATATAGAGGCGTTAAAAATATCAAACCGGCCATGAAAAGCGCTGTTAAAAAAGCGACTGAATCCGTGCGTCCGGGATACTGCCGCAGCAGGACCGTGTAGAGGGCCCAGCAGACGGCGGCGGCAAGAGGCCACAGGTCCCCCTTGGCAAATTGAAGGTTTATCAAGAAAGAAGGATTGCCCCGGGCGATAATCCAGAGAACCCCCCCGATGGACAAGACGATCCCGGCGATCTGCACCACGGAGACGCGGTCTTTATAGCCTATCCATGAAAAAATAACGATGAAAACAGGGTTGGTGGCGTTGATCAGAACGGTATTGGTTACGGTGGTGCTGTGCAGTGCGATATAGACAAAGGTGCTGAAACAGGCAATCCCGAGGATGCCGAGAAGCAGAATAATTTTCCAGCACCCTTGCAGCTGATCCTTTTGCTTAAAGAATGACCGGGCTGAAAACGGGATCAGGAGCAGTAAGGCCAGCGCCCATCTTATGAAAGAGAGTGAAAAAGGTGGTATGTAATCCTGGATGCTCCTGGCTACAATGAAATTTCCGGACCAAAACAGGGCTACCAGCAATAGCAACAAATAAGGCATCTCAACCGTCTATCGGCAACATCCTGAAATTATATGTGCAAGTGTTCTTACGCCTTTGACTTAAAAGGGCTCCACAAGCATTCACGTTCGGTAAGATATAATCCGGTTATTATTAAGCGAGCTAATATCAGCAAGGATCTTATTATTCAATTTATTTTTCATTTTCCCCTAACCAACGAAAAGTTATTAAAACCGGAATTTAGAATTCTTATTAAAGCGATGAAATATCTAAATGTTAACGTTGGCATAGCCATTTTTGTTTATCCATCCTTTCAAACAGTTAGAATTTTGATAGGACCGACAGCCGCAACAAGGCCCGTTTCCCGACCGGAAACAAAAGTTCTGCTTTTTATTGCCCGCGAGCAAATGGTATTAATAACCTATTGTAATTAAACTGAATAAAATTTTGGCACCCCCTTTGCTATTTTAAATGATCCAAACCGGCGGTTTTTGAGGGCCGATCTAGTTGGTTACCTTAATCGAAAGGAAAAAAAATGAAACCTGTCAGCAGAAACGAAATAATCGAAAGAATGGAAAAACTACAACCGGGAGAGAGGCTGACATTTCAGCTCACGCCGACCTTTTCTTCACAGTTCGTCATACTGGAGCTTAACCCGGCGTTTCCCGGAAAAGGGGAAAAGAAATACCTCCTCAGGGTCGGGAAAACCGAAGAGCGCGCCAGGACTGATAAACCGTATAACTCTTCAGATAAGGCCAAAAAGCTGGCAGAATGGGTTGCCGAAAGGTGGCCCCAATGGGTTGTTGATACAACTCCGCCTCAGGCAAAAGCGGCATAATTTAACCTGAAGCCACCCGATCCTGAAAGTCTCTGTAACTTTTTTGATTACAGAGACTTTTCTTTTGTTCATACCGGCAACATTAAACAAACGCGATCACTGTGTAATACACTGTATTTATAATTAATATTTTTATTAAAAAAATCATATTTCTTCAAAAATTGGCATTGTTTTTGAAATATTAATTACAAGGATAAAGATGAACGGTTTGATTCAAGCGAAGGCATTCATTTTATCCTAATTATAATCAAAAGTTAAAGAATGAATTCAAAAGACCATAACAAGAGGAGGCAAAAATGATGGGCGACAAGAGACGCATCATCGGATTGTGCGTATTAATTTTTATTTTTATGATTGGGACGTTAGCCTTTGCCGCCGATAAGCCGAAGGGAGAGAAATATACCGGTACGGTTGTCAGCGCGCCCGCCGACCCTTCCGGCAAGCTGGCTCCCATCGCACTGGAGTGCAAGGACGGCGTTTATCCGGTCAAAAAAAACGCGGTTGCAGAAAAAATGCAGAAAAGCTGGATGGGTAAAAAACTGGATGTAACCGGGGTGATGGAAGATGTCGACGGGAAAAAAGTGTTAACACCCTGGGTGATTATTGAATCCGGCGCAAAGCCAAAAAGTCAGCCGACCGGCTAATACGGTGTCAAGCATTAAAAAGCTTCTTTTGAACTGAAGGGGGGGGTAATTTACCTCCCCCTTTGCATTTATTTCGTAATGGAAAACGGACGAAAGGCAGGCTGTCCAAGTCCTTTTTCGTTTAATATGTAAACTGCTAAAAGACAATCCTGTAATTTTTTTGTATACAGAGACACAGATTAAAGGTTTCTTGCCGGACGGAATTTCACTAAAATATCGGCTTAACCCCTGGTATCGCGTCCTAAAAACAGCTTCAATTTCTAATTGCCGGTCATAAAGGGAAGCGGTCGTGTTTTGGAAAAGGCCGGTATGCGTTTCAGTGAGCAAGATCTTGGCGGGTGTCCAGGATGCGAATCGGTCAATTAAAAAATCATTCAACATTTTTTTGCCGGGCCGATTCGAATCCGGACATCTGGGCCCAATAAGGTTGATTTCGACCGATTCCAAAATATGACCGCGGTTTTATAGGTAATTTCCGGGACGCAACTCAAGGGTGTGGTTTTAAGGATTATTCAGAATGGTCGATATAGATGCGTTTCACCCGTTTTGACACGCCGCAGGTCAATTCATAAGGGATCGTTCCGATGCTGGCGGCGATTTCAATAAGTGACAGCCCCCCCTGGTCGGACTCTCCCCAGATAATGGCCTCGTCTCCCGGCGCGACAGCGTCATCGCCCACATTCACCATGATGTGGTCCATGGTAACGGTTCCCACGATGGGATAACGCTTTCCCCGGATCAGCACTTCACCTTTGTTGGTCAGGTCGCGGCGGAGGCCGTCGGCATAGCCTATGGGCAAAACCGCCAGACGGGTTTGCTTGAACGTACTCCAGCGCCGGCCGTAACTGACCGGATAATGGGCCGGCAGATTGCGGATGTGGGCCACACCGGTTTTTAAGGTCATCACCGGTCGGGGAATAATTTCCCGGGACGTTTCCGGGGAGGGATAATGTCCATACATTAATATGCCGGGACGGACCGCGTCAAAGTAACTTTCCTCCAGATCCAGAATAGCACCGCTGTTGGCCATGTGAATCATCTCCGGGCGATTTTTCATTTTGCGGATGCGGCCAAGGAGCTTATGAAAGCGGTCCAGTTGAAGGTGTGCGTAAGCTTTGTCTTTTTCATCTGCGGTGGAAAAGTGTGAATAGATCCCTTCCCAGCGACAATAATGCGAGCGGGCAAGGGCGCTGAAAAAATCAGGCTCCTGGTCCGGCAATACGCCCAGCCGGCCCATGCCGGTGTCCATCTTAACATGAACGCCAGCCGGTTTTTTCGGTTTGGAGGCTTCAATCCAGCGGATGTCCGAGGGCTCGAACAACGACAGGCGAAAATCTGCCGCGACCGCTTGGCCGATGTTATCGGGCATGACCCGGCCGAAAATTAAAATGGGTTCTTTTATGCCGCTGTCCCGTAACTCCATGGCTTCCTCAAACCGGGCAACGGCGAAAAGCTTGAATCTTTCGGCGGCCAGCCTCCGGGTGACGGCAACGGCGCCGTGTCCGTAAGCATCGGCCTTGACCACCGGGATGATGCCGGCCGGAGAGACTTTTTGCCGGATCGCCCTGAGATTCAGGATCAAGTTATTCAGATTAATTTGAGCGCAGGTTTGAATTTTCATGGGCAGCCCTGATAAAGAGGAAAATGATCAAGGGATGAGGCGTTTTTTTATTTTGAAATGCCAAAAGTGTCAATCCTTTTAATTTAGGGGTAGCTTTCAGAAGACCGCTGTTTTTTCAGCGCCTCCGTCAGCGCGGGGACGACCGCAAACAAATCCCCCTGGATCCCGTAATTGCTCTTGCTGAAGATGGGAGCCTCCGGATCGGTGTTGATGGCCACAATTACCTTGGAGCCTTTCATCCCGGCAAAATGCTGTACGGACCCGGATATGCCGCAGGCAATGTACAGTTTGGGACTTACGGTTTTACCGGTCTGCCCAATCTGCATGGCATGCGGCGCAAATCCTGAATCAACGGCAGCACGGGAGGCACCTACCGCAGCGCCCAGTTCTTTTGCGCAGTCTTTCAGAATTTTAAAGTTTTCGGCCGAACCGATGGGTCGTCCGGCTGAGATAATAATTTCAGCTTCGGTCAAATCAATTTCATCGGCAGCGGCTTTTTTAAGGCTGCGGACCTGAAGCCGCCGGGAGCCCTCTATGGCAACCTGAAAAGGAACAATAGCGGCAATTACCGGATACGGTATCGGTGGGATCACGTTGGGCCGCAGGCCGCAGATAAAGGGGGTTCCCAGCAGTTTGAAACGGGCAAGTGTTTTGCCGCTGAATTGGGACTTGACTACCGTGCCGGCGGCAACATCCACGCCGACGCAGTCCAGGGCCAGGGGGGCATCCAGTTCCGCCGCAATCCTCGCCAGCAGGTCGCGGCCGAGCGAGCTGCTGATGCCCAGGAGGGCGTCCAGATCCAGTGCTTTCATCGCGCCGATCAGCGCCCGTGCTTTCAGTTCGGGGCTCCGGTCGACGTCGGCGCCGGCTGCGGAGATGGTTACAATGTTATTGACTCCGTGGGACTGTAAGATTTCCTGATGGTTTTCGGCGGCGCCCGTAAACATCAGCGCATAGAGCACATGTGCGCCTTCCTGGCAGGCGGCGGTAATTACACCCAGGTTCGTTTTTTTGATTTGTTTGGAAGCGGTTTCAACGAGAATGCCGACTTTCATAACGGATCGCCCCTTAAAGGATCTGTTCCTTGTTTGTTAACAATCGGGTCAATTCCAAAATCATTTCCGGGACCGATCCCTGGAGCATCATGGCTCGACCCCGCTCAGGCTCCGGAAACAATTCCATGAGTTCCAGCCTGCCAGCGGCCGGTGCAACCCCCAGCTGGTTGATGTCGATTTTTTTAAGTTCCTTCGACCGGGCTTTCATTATTTCAGGCAGACGGGTATAGCGGGGCTCATTCAAACCCTTGGTGGCGCCGATAATGCACGGGAGCGCCAGATCAATGACTTCGCGCATTCCGCTCCCGATCTCCCGTTCAACTGATACGGTTTTATTTGCCAGCAGAAAACTCACCACTTCATTCACTATGGGCATGTCAAACGCCGCCGCCAGCCGATAGGGAATTTGCATGCCTTCGCTGTCCACCGATTGTTTGCCGGTAAAGATCAAATCGGGAGACCCGTCTTGGGCGATGGCGCGATAGAGCGCTCGGCCTGTGGCCAAACTGTCAAGCAGCCGAATGTCCGCGGTAACAAGAATTCCGCGGTCGGCGCCCATGGCAAGGGCGGTTCGTACCACAGACTCGGCCGACTCCCTGCCGACGGTGACAACGACAACTTCTCCGGCTCCGGTTTGCTCTTTGACTCTAAGGGCCTGCTCAACGGCAAACTCGTCAAAGGGGTTCATCACGAACTTGAGCGCTTCGTCGAATTCGCGGGGCCCCCGGAGGGTGATGCTGGCGGCCGTGTCCGGAACCTGTTTGATACAGACATAGATCTGCATTATTTTACCTTGAGGTTTTGATGCTGCGCATGAATTATATTATATAATGACCCCAATCAGGCAATCCATGTGCCGGCGGATTAATCCTAAACGGGCATGAACAGATTGAGGTCAAGCGGCCATTAAGCCCAGCGGATCTTGCGCCTTTATTGTTCTAAGTCGGGTGTGCCGAGTAATAAAAAGTATCATTTACGAACAGGCATCTTCAACCGCCAATTCGATGAGTTCTTTGGGATCATCGCTGTCTTCAGGATAGAACGCGGCACCTACCGCAAGCGGGCCCCAGTTCTTTTCCCGGGCAAGCCGGATCATGCGCCCTTTAACGGCTTTTATTCCGAACTTGGGGGTTTGCGGGAGGATGATATAATAAGTCCTGAAATAATTGCCGAGCATGATGCTGTCGCAATACCGCAGGTGGCTTTCCACCACATGGTAGGAAATGGTGCGGCCGGGCAAGGTCTTGCTTAACCCCCGGGGGATGGAATTGTCCACCTGAAGAACCATGACGCCGAAATGAAAACCGAACCGTTTTGATCGATGGATTTCTTTTTCGATGGCCTTGATTTCTTTCCTAAGTCTAATTTTCTTGGTGCTGTTCCCGAACCAGAACATCAGTTCCCCATGAGGCCGGTGTCGGCCCTGCTGTTTCAATAAATTATGGCTGTTCGCTCTAAATGTGACGATTCTTTCATTACTAATTGAGCGCGCCTGACGGGTCAAGAGGAATTTGATTTGATTTTTTTTTGATCGAACCATACTATAATACAGACGGATAAAATTCAGAAAGGAAGATACAGATATTTTTGGAAAGCATACCATGTTCAATTTTCTTGACGCCATCCCCTATCCGATATTGATTGTAGCGGCAGTGATCATGCTCTTGGCGCCATTCAGCCCCATGCCGCACGTGGTTGAAAAGCTGATTATGTTAAAAAACAGTGCCCTGAACCGTCCGATTGATATTTTTGATCTTTTTTTTCATCTGGTTCCAAGCCTGCTGTTACTGCTGAAGCTGCTGAAAGGTTTTTTTTAATAAGGGTCCCCCGGCGGTCGAACGAAGAAGAGAGACGCCGTCGAAATTCAGCCTGATTTGATCGCGATTTTCATAAAAAACGGACTGATACCGGAACTGTCAGTATGAGAGTCGTATTTAACGAAGCCTTCTACCGGGTCTACACGTCTGACCCGGCTGCTGCTGCCGGCCGAATGGAGACGATCATGGAAGTGGTTGCCCCCCAGGTGGTGCTGGTCGCTGCCGAACCGGCATCAGACTCAGATATTGCGGCGGTTCACTCCCGGTTTCACATCGACAGGATTCGCGAATGCGGCCTTTATGAAATTTCAGCTTTGGCAGCCGGCGGCGCCATCCTGGCCGCCCGCATCGGGCTAACGGAAACCTGTTTCGGTCTTATCCGTCCGCCGGGTCATCATGCTTCGGCCGATTCATCCTGGGGTTTCTGTTTTTTCAACAACATGGCAATCGCACTTGAAAAACTGAAAAGAGAGCGTAATATTCAATCTGCCTATGTGTTGGATATTGATCTGCATTACGGCGACGGTACCGTCAATATTTTCGGAGATAGAAGCTGGGCGAAGATTTATAATGTCTTTGCTCACGACCGAGACGGGTATCTCAGAGAAGTGGATGTACAAATGAAAACATGCCACGCCGATATCATCGGAATATCGGCCGGTTTTGACAATCATCAACAGGACTGGGGTGGCGTACTCAGGACGGAGGATTATGCTGAAATAGGGCAGATGGTGCGAACGGCGGCACAACGCCTTGGCGCCGGCTGCTTTGCCGTACTGGAGGGGGGGTACAACCACAGCGTATTGGGTCACAATGTTATGGCCCTTATCAGGGGCCTGTCTTCAACGTAACCATCAGCAGGTGATCGTAAAATGGCAATGATAATGATTATTAAAGATAATGGCGGCAGACGTGTCCAGGAAGAAAGGCGAAAGTCCGGTATGCCTATAGACTTTAATGAAAGAAGGACCATCGGGGATCGCCGAGAAAATCCGGACAGGCGAAGCGGAAAAGACCGGCGCAGTTCTTCCGGTTTCAGGGCCCTTGCGGGCTATGACCGCAGGAAAGCCTGGGCCATGGCTTTTTCAATCAAGTTATAGCCATGGATGCGTGTTTGCAGGCCGTTGTATTACGGTTGGGCCGCAACAGCGAGGGCATTCCCCGCTGCTTGTCGGAGCAAAGCATAGATCCCGCATCGCGGGGCTGCAGGGTAATCTTCAATTAACCTCCCGCTGTTTGAGGAAAGGCGGCGTTGCTGTATAAATATTCCATTTTCTCCTTGTGGGCCAGCTCCTCGCTGGCTATTTTAAGCAGAGTCGTTTGAAGTTTTCCTTTTGGATGCAGGGTGGCCAGTTCGCTGTAAAATTTGTATGACTTCAGCTCGCGGTGGGAAGCCTTCAGGAAAACATCCGCGCCGGCCCTGACGGTTTCAATGGTCGGTTCTTCCAGGTGTTCGGCGATTTTGTAGTTAACCGCTGAGCGCATTTTCAGAGCATCCGGTCCCTGGCGGCCCTCCCGGTAGTTAAGGAGAAATGCCTTGTGTTTTTTCTCTTCACCGACAATCCATTCTATGGTGTCTTTAATGCTCTGATCGTGGATGTTATGATTCAGTTCTCTATAAAACTGAATGGCCTCATCTTCTCTTTGGATTGCCATATCGATGACTTCAGTAATTTTTTTGTCCTGCATGGGCACCTCCCATTGTCCATGAAAAAAGGGCGGGGTTTCAATAAGATGTTTCGAATGAAATGGAACTTTCCGGTGGACGAAAGTGATATTTTAACGAATGCGACAACACCCGGTTTCAGTATCAGATATTAGTAAACCGGTGTCAAGGTGCATCCTTTCGCTCGGCGGCCGCCCTGCGTTGGGCTCGCAGGGGAGAAGGATATTTTTGTAACGGAAAAGCAGCAATTTCTTATGTTTTAAAAAGCAATAACTTTTATGGTTATCCAGAAGGTTCCGTAAGGTATCTGGCCGTCATAATTATCCGATTCTGCGCGCGTGAAACTCACGCATAGGTGTGCATCACATGGAACCGGGTCCGACCCTAACCATTTGTTCGGATTCGGGTTTTGCCGTCGTCATCATATGCCGCGGAATTTTTTCGGCAGCCGGCAGAGGGGAGGCTGTCAGCTCCCTAAAAAGGAGGTGCTTATGAAGGAAAATGCGGCCGCAATGGTTCTGGCGTGTTTTGCCGCGGATTCTCTGGCCCTGGGGGTGCACTGGATTTATGACACCGCCCTTATTGATAAGCAGTTCGGGCGCGTGGAGCATTTGCTGAAGCCGTCCGGAAAATCGTATCATCCCACCAAGGACCGGGGCGAGTTGACGCATTATGGGGACCAGACCCTGATGCTTCTGGACCTTCTGGCCGGAGGTCGCGGTTTTAACCTGGAAAACTTTTCCCGGAACTGGCAGGATTTGTTTATAACCTATCAGGGGTATCGGGACCAGGCCAGCCGCAGGACGCTGGAAAACTTCAAAAGCGGAAAAGGCCCTCATGAATCCGGATCACCCTCAGCGGACTTGGGGGGAGCTGCGCGAATCACTCCGCTGGTGTATTATTACCGGCAGGACCCCAACAGGCTTTTCGCCGCTTCCCGGGACCAGACGGCGATGACGCATAATCATCCCCACGTGATCGACAGCGCTGAGTTTTTTGGGCGGACGGCTTTAAAAGCGCTCCACGGAACCTCACCCGCCGCCGCCGTAAAATCGGTAGTGGCTGAAAATTTCAACCGCCCCCCCTTTGATCAGTGGGTATCCGCCGGGTTTGCAAGCGCAGGCATGGAAACACGCACCGCCATATCAGGCTTCGGCCAAATGTGTGAAATAGGGGCGGCTTTTCCGGCAGTGATACACCTTCTGGCCCGCTACGAGGACAACTTGAAAGAAGCGCTGGTGGAAAACGTAATGGCCGGAGGCGATTCCGCCGCCAGGGGCATGATCACCGGCATGATGCTGGGGGCCTATCTGGGAATGGAGGCGATTCCAGCCGACTGGCTTGCGGGCCTGAAGACCCGTGCCACAGTCATGCGGGCGCTTAGCCGCATAGACTCTCAAAGGAAATAACAGAGTGTCCTCGGGCATATTTTTTTCACCCGGCGGTCCTGTTTATAAGTATCTGTTGTTGCTGGCGGCAGGGTGCAGCATAATGCTCAGGGGGCCGGTTATCGCCGCAGAAACGGAGATCTTCAGGATGGACATGCAAAAGACCACGGCACGCTTAAAAGAGCATCTGACCGTTCTGACCCGGGTTATCGGAGAGCGCAGCGTCTATCGGCCTGAAAACTTAAAGAAGACCGAGACCTACATCCGCTCCGTATTGCGCGATATCGGACTGGATCCCCGCAGCCAAACCTACCGGTATGATCAAATCGAGGCGGCCAATGTTGAAGCCGAGGTTTCATTGGGAGAAAGACCCTTAAAGCGATATCTACTGGGGGCGCATTATGATTCGGTTGAAGGAACGGCCGGGGCCGATGACAATGCCAGCGCCGTGGCGGTTCTGCTTGAAACGGCACGACATTTGGCGGCCCTGAAAACAGACTCTTCTTCTCCGGATATTTCGGTAACGTTTGCGGCATTCGCTCTGGAGGAGCCACCGGTTTACGGCACGCGCTTTATGGGAAGCCGGGTCTATGCCCGCAGTGCGCGAAAAGCCAAAGAAAAAATCGACGGTATGATCTGCCTGGAAATGGTGGGGTATACCTGCCGGCAGCCCGGTTGTCAGGATTATCCGTTTCCCCTGATGTATTTCGGCTATCCTGAAAAGGGCGATTTCATTGGAATCGTTGGAAATTACAAATCGCGGCGCTTTGCCAGAGGGCTGGCTCAGGCGTTTGGGCGTAATCCGGAGCTTCCCGTGGTCAGATTGACGGTTCCTTTCAACGGCTGGATACTGCCGTCGGTCAGGCTCAGCGATCATGCCTCCTTCTGGGACGAGGGGTATCAGGCCGTGATGATTACCGATTCGGCATTTTACCGCAACCCCCACTACCACCTGTTATCGGACTCGATGGACACCCTGGACTTTAACTTCATGGGCCGGCTGGTGCAAAGCCTGCTTCTTTTTTTCCAGTCCCATCGCCCCTGAAACAGCTTCATGCCCTTTCCTGAGATAACCCGCCGGAATGTTACGAGCAAACAGTTTCTTGTAGGGACATCCGCTGAAAAAACCTGAAATATGAACCGCTTTTTTGATATTGTGATTTGCATGTGATGTTTGGTAGTATTATGTTTACTGAGAAACCGCTGTTTTTCAATAAGGATTTCAAGCGTCAGGTTGGTTGCGCCCGCCGGCAAGTAACTGCGGCGGCATTATGCGATTAAAGACATTTTTTCCGCGGGAGGCGTTATCATGTATCGACGGTTTATGATTTTTCTGATTATGGCCGGGCTGTTCGTTTCGGCCGGGTGCGCCAGAACGTATCAGGCCAAACCCCTGCCGTTTAAATCGCCGGCATCTTTTAAAAACGTTGTCGAAGTCGCCGGCGCCCAGGTGGCTGCCAGGGCATATGCCGATCCGGGCGAAGCCAAAGAGGCCTTCGGTTTTGATATCCGCAGCGCGGGAATGCTCCCGGTCCAGGTGATATTCGACAACCAGGGAAGCCATCCGCTGGAAATCAACGGGCTGCAGACGTTTCTGGAAGACAATGACGGCAATCTCTGGCCGATTTTAAACCGGGAAATGGCCTATGAGCGCGCCACCAAATATGCCCAGACCAAAGAGATATTTACAGAGGGCGCTTACAAAGGATTTCTGGGCGCGGCTGCAGGCGCCATCGTCGGGGCTGCTATCGGGATCGTGTCGGGTGAAAATGCGGCCGCAACTGCCGGAAAGGGAGCGGCCGTTGGCGCGGCCGCCGGTGCGGTTCTCGGAGGGGCAGGTGGGTACGCGTCCGGGGAGGCCCGCAGAAAAATCACCAATGATTTGCGCGAAAAATCATTACAAAACCAGGCGGTTGATCCAAAAAGTCTGGCCCACGGGTTTATTTTTTTTCCCGGAGAAGCCCTTTCCGCCAAACAGCTGCGGCTGCAACTGCTTGAGAAAGATACGGGAAAGGTTCATGTGCTGAATTTTAGCTTTTAAAAAAACTGTACGGTCTACCCTAAAAAGGTAAAATAGTATCAACCAACGTTTAATTTGTTCCATGTGCTTTCATACATAACCATTATGTAATTTCCGTTGGCTCTAACAGGGAATTTTAATGGAGACAATTTAAGCCATCAGAAATGGAGGGAGCCAATGGCTTTTGAAACCAAAGAGCAGGTATTAGAAAAAATCATATCCCAAAAACGACCGGTCTGTCCCCATTGCAAAGAGGAAATGAAACTCTGGGAAGTCCCGCCGGTTGCCTTCAGCGACGGTCTCGGGTGGGGCACCCCGTATCTATATTTGTGTTTTAATGACGACTGTCCGCTCTATGTCCAAGGGTGGAAAAATATAGAAGAAAATTATGGTCATACTTCTTCTTACCGCTGCATGTGTTATCCGGGTACGGAAACGTTTGAATGCATGCCGGTCTTCAGTTCCATGGGGGGAACCGCTCAAATCATTGACGATCAGGTCGTCGCCCAGCAGGAGGTCCTCAAGGAAGCTATTAAAAGAGGCTTTTCGGTTCTGGCCGAAACCTACGTCAGAAAGGACTGGTCAACGGCTCTGAGAATGCTGATGGACCCCACCGAGCCGGTCCGGGTCCGGGTCAAGGCAGCTGAAATCGTCGGCGACATCGGCGAGCTGGAAGCGATCGAACCCGTCCGCAACTACAAATTCGGCAACGATATTCTTCAGACCAGAGTCAACGAGGCCGTTAAAAAAATACATGAAAGGTATTTTACCCGGGAATGCCCGTTCTGTGCGGAGATTATAAAAAAACGGGCCAGTGTCTGCAAGCACTGCGGCCGGGAGGTCGGGGGGCTGTAGCAGTCGCCAGGATTCCGGAGCGCTTCATCCGCCGGATGATCATCAAAGCCGAACATGTTTTTGAAAATCCCCGCGTTCGGTTTACGGGGATTTTTTATTGGATGAAGAGATTGCGCCGGACGTTCACGTTCATGCTGTCGTAGGAGCGAAAAATAAGTCTTTCGCGCTCCAGTCGGTCGGGCGAAAGAGGCAGAAGATTTGCAGGCCGGATGATTTCACGCGCCTGGGCTTTTGTGGGAATCATATGCAATCCTTCGCCGATCTTTTTGCCCGTGACCGTATCGAGTACGATGGCGGTTTTTCCGTCGGAAACCATTGAGCGGGGAAGCTGATAGGCGTCGAGCAGCCGGGCCGCCGCCAGAATTTCCCGTTCGCGTGAACCCAGGGAGCCGGCGGCGCATTTGACCGCCATCAAACGAACGCCGTCCACGGATACCACCAGGTCGACCTGGGACCGGTAGGGTTGGCCGTCGATGTTCATTTCAATATCCACGTCCACGGCGATGTCTTGCTTTTCATACCCCAGCTTGTTCACCAGCAGCCGTTCAACGGCCTGGCGATTGGCTTCGGCGCCGATATTCGGAAGGATGTCCCCCGTCACAAAGTCGACGATCGTCGCAACAGAATGCCCCTTTTCAGCCATCTGATTTTCACCTGAGAATTTAACCCGATTATCTCATGAAAATTTTCCAGCAAGATTAAAAAGGGATTATGTTAACAGTCCGTTCGATTCAAATTTGCGTAATAAACAGAGGTACATTTTGTTCCCTCTATTGAAAAAGACAAATGCTATAAAATTTTCACCCTGTGGGCGAAATGCATTCGCCCATTTGCTGCGTTATCCGGGGTTTGCGGTACGAAAAGTACAGCTGCACCCCGGAGTGCCTTGCGAATGAACGAAAGCATTTCGTTAACTAACCGGGTTAATATACCAATTTGGGAGGAAAATTAATAGGGGTCTTTTTATCAAGAGAGCCAGCTTGTAATAAACCGGGAAAGACCCATCGCTACAGGTGCCGGGCAGGGCAAAAATGTTGACATTCCCCGCAAAAATAAATACGGATCAGGCTGGCGTTAAGTATATGGCGAACAGGTTACAGAAAAAAGCTTAATTTTCAGAAGGTCAAAAAAGTGATGACACCCGTTTCGGCCGCTATCACGCTTCAAGTCATGGTGCTGGGCGCCGGCACCATGGGGCATGGCCTGGCGCTGCTGGCCGCCAAAGCCGGCAACCCGGTCTTTCTGGTTGATTCAGAACCGGCAGCACTAGAAAAAGCGCAAGTCCTGATTCGATCCCAGCTGGAATGGCTGCGGCAGGAGGGCGAGCTGGGAACTGAATCTCCGCAGCAGGTTTTGGATCGAATACAGCCGCTGAAAAATTTTGAAGATGCCGTTTCGGCCTGTGACCTGGTCCTTGAAGCCGTCAGCGAAGATGAAACGGTCAAAGCCGATCTTTTTCAAAACCTGGCATCACGAATCTCTTCCGACTGCATCGTCGCCAGCAACACCTCTTATCTGGATGTATTTTCCATCGCCGGCCCGGACATCCTGCCGCGTTTGGCCATCGCTCACTTTTACGCTCCGCCCTATCTGATTCCGCTGGTGGAAGTAGTGGGGGGAGAAAAAACCGCCCAGGATGTGGTCCCCCGCCTGGCGTCGATTCTCGACCGGATGGGCCAGCGTCCGGTGGTCATGCAGCGCTTTATACCGGGTTATATCGTCAACCGCCTGCAGCGCGCCCTGGGGCGGGAAATTTTCTACCTGCTGGACAATGGGTATGCGGGGCCTGAAGAAATCGATGAGGCCGTGCAGGCGTCTTTAGGTTTGCGGATGCCGGTCCTGGGGGTGGTCCGGCGCTATGATTTTACCGGTTTGGATATATCGCTCAAGTTTTTGAGCAACCCCTCCATCTATCCGGCCGGGGAGAACCCCCTCCCCCCATCGCTGAAAGCCCGCATCGATGCCGGGGATCTTGGCGTCAAGACGGGGCGCGGATTTTATCCCTATGGCAACCGTTCAACCGCAGACATACTTCAGGAAAGGGATCGCAGACTTCTGGCGTTGCGGCGATTTCTGGCGCGGGAAAATATCGCCTTGAAATTCTAAGAATCCCGCCGGCGCTGCTGAGGATAAACGAGATGGCGAAGAAACCGTATTCGCGAGCCATGGTATTAACAGGCCCCCGGAAAATGGAACTGCAGCGTTTTGAACTGCCTGAAATCGGGGAAGAGGACGGACTCCTGGCGCTGGAATGTGTCGGGGTCTGCGGTTCCGACCCCGCGATTTTTGAAGGCCGTCCCACCCGGGGGCCCCGTCCGTATCCGATCATTTTAGGCCATGAAATCGTGGGCCGCATCCACAAAATGGGGAAAGCCGCCCAGGCGCGTCACGGGGTCAGGGAGGGTGACCGGGTGGTGCTGGAATACGCTTTCGGCTGCGGACAGTGTGATGCCTGCCTGTCGGGCCGCTATACCCTTTGCGACCGGAATTATACCTACGGCTCCATGATGAGTTGTCGGCAGGCGCCGCACCTTTACGGCGGCTACAGCGATTTTGTTTATATTCATCCCCGGGCCATGGTGCATAAAATCGGAGAAGACATCCAGCCGGAAGTCGGGGTGTTGATCTGTGCGGTCATCGGGAACGGGGTTCGGTGGCTGCGGCAGATCGGTAAGGTTTCCATCGGCGATACCGTTGTGATAGTGGGCCCGGGTCTGCAGGGCCTTGCGGCCACCGCCGTTGCCAGGGAAGCGGGAGCAGGATGCATCGTCGTGGCGGGGCTTGCCCGCGACAAGGCCCGCCTAGAAATGGCCAGGCGCTTCGGCGCCGACCGGGTGGTGGATATCGAAGCTGCGGACCCCATTGCCGTAGTCGCGGAAATGACGGCCGGTAAAATGGCCGATGTGGTGATGGACGTTTCCGGCAGTCCGGCGGGAGCCGACCTGGCCCTGTCTGTGGCCGGGAAGCGGGCGACGGTCGTGCTTCCGGGAATATACAAGGAAAATCGCGTGGCGCTCGATCTGAATCGGGCGGTGGTGAATGAAATCAGGCTGGCAGGAGTTTTTTCACACGATTTTCGGGCCGTGCGGCCTGCCATCCGGCTGGTTCGCCAAAAACGGTATCCGTTCGAGGATCTGATATCTCACCGTTTCAAGCTGGAAGAGGCCGAAGAGGCGCTGCGCCTGGTGGGCGGCAAAATACCGGGTGAAATGCCATTGAAGGTTATTTTAAGCCCTGAATAAGATAATAATAGCGCCTAAAAAAGCAGTTGAGCTCCCTTTTAATATTTTGATCGAAAAAAGCCTGTCCAGAAACGCGACATCGTTTCATCAATGCAATTTCATCTAAGCAATTATTTCACTGATCAAACGAATGGGCTTTCCATCGGTAAAGCTGGGGAAGTCCGCACCCAATTTTTTGCCGAATCGGGACAAAGCCTCATCAGATCCGTCCACCGATTCAAAATATAGATTTACAAAACAGATTCCAAAATTCCGCATACCCTGCTTTCGGCGATCCGCCCGGTATGGATCTCAAGTATCTCCACAATGTTTCTGTTTTGATCGTATCGATTGACTCTTTATGTAATCGCTGATTCATATGGAAAAAGAGTTGGTTGCCTTCATCTGGCTGGAGCAGACGGTCGCCGGATGATAAGCCCCAAAGGATCGATTTTTTCACGCAGCAGGCGAATTTCTTCGGTTGAGGGAGGGGAGGCTTCCCGGCTGTGACGGGTCTCGATTTCAAAACCGACCTCTGCCGCCACCTGTTCGGGCGTGGTTCCCGGGTAGTGTTTCGAGAGAAACATCCGGCCGTTGTCGGAATCAAAGCGAAAGATGGCCTTGTCGGTGATGACCAGAGACTCTCGCGGAAGCGTCAGGCCGGCGCGGAATCGGTCCTGCGGGTTTTCAGGCCGGCCAGGTGAAGAAAAATAATCAAGACGCTGGACAAACCGCCGGCGCTCCTGAAGCATAAAGGTGATCACGCGGCCGGCATAGGCAGCCGCGTCCGAGGCGCCGCCGGCTCCTGGAAAGCGCATTCTGGGGCGATGGTAGTCGCCCAGGCAGGTTGAATTCAGATTGCCGAAGGGATCGACCTGGGCCGCACCCAGGATGGCCACTGTCCGGGGCCCGGTCCGGGGATTCTGGAGGATGGCAAAGCTTTCAACCAGACCGGCATTGATCGTGGTGCCGACCATGACACGGGGATCGCCCACCGAAAGCGGAAGCTCCCGCAGTTCGCAGTCAATGCCGCCCGTCTCAAAAAAAATGATGCTCCGGGGAGCGCTGATGTGTTTAGCCGCCATGGCCGCCACCATGGAAATTCCGGTTCCGCAAAAGACGATATCCTCATCGTGGATTTCTCTGGCCGCCATCAGGGCCATCATTTCCTGTGAAGTATAATCCATTATTTAACAACCCCCCAGGCTTGCGGATTCAATTTCGATTGCTGCGGGGCCGGTACCCCAGATCGGGGTCCGCCCGGAGCGTTTGGAGCGCCTTCGCGCCAATCTGTTTGAGATAGTCCGCGTGATTCTCGGTTCCAAAGACATAGGTATCCAGATAATCCTGAAAAGTCCGGTCGTCGGCAGCCATCTTTCCATATAACAGCAGATGGTCGTCGTCATAGTCATAATACTTGTTGCAGGCCGTGGGGTGGGCGCCGTAGGGTATGGGTACGACTGCGTCCACGATAAAAAAGGGGATCTGGTTGCGATCCGGGTCTTTGCGGATCTCCTCTCTGGAAACCAGTTCTTCGCAAGATACAATCACGTGCCGGGCGGCTTTGGCCTGTTCCACGTCCGCGAAGGTCAGCCCTTCTATGCGGCAGGTGCCTTCAGCATCCGCTTTCTGTACATGGAGCAGGGTGACATCCGGCTGGATGGCGGGGACCGCAATCAGCTCCTGTTCTTGACCGGGAGGGTCAAACGGGTTTTTGAGGGTAGCCAGTTTTTTGTCCGGCAGGCGGGGATTCTGGGACCGGAAGGATTCGTTAAAGCCCCATTTCTTGAAAACGTCTGTCCGGGTGACGCCCTTTAAGGGAAGAAAGGGGAGCCCCATGGCGCCGGCTAAAAAGCGCAGGACCATCTGATGGTTGGTGTAGTCTTCAAAGCGGACGAGACCCTGTTCAATGGCCTTGCGGAAACGGATGCCGCCTGAAGGTGAAAAACGGGCGGTTCCGCCGTAAGCAACCTCCATGGCGGAGACGCAGCCAGCCCCGATCAAAAGGTCGAAGGCCTGCCCGTGGGAGTGGACGTATACGTGCAGGTTTTGGATCTTTTGCCGGATAATCTCATGGATGAGTCCCATGGGATTCCTGACAATGGTAAATCCGCCGATTGAAATATGAGACCCCGCCGGGACGTAGCGCTGAATTGCTTCCCGGGGGCTCATGACTTTGTTTTTCATGGAATGATCGCCAATTCGCTTAGAAGTCGATGACGATATTAGAAGTCATTTCAAAACCCCATCTGAGGCCTGGTAGCTGCGTTGCAAGCCTCTTCAAAATGCTCACAACCTCCCATGGTTGCTGCGCTTTTTCATCGGCTTGCGCCTTGCTCTCAGACCTGATCTGAGGTTTTGAAAAGACTTCTATGCCTGTTTGCTTATCCCGAGGATATCGCGGGCTTCGGCTGGCGTCGCCACTTCTCTTTGCAGCTGGCGGACCAGTTCTGCCGCCATTTCCACGAACTGGGCGTTGCTTTTTGCCGGCGCGCCCTTTCTGAGAAAGAGATTGTCTTCGAAGCCGACCCGGATATGGCCGCCCAGAATCAAAGCCATGGTGATCATGGAAAGCTGGGATTTCCCCACGCCCAGCACCGACCATTCGGCGCCGGGAGGTAGTTTGCTTTTCATGAAAAGCAGGTTTTCAGGTGTCGCCTCGATTCCCCATCTGGTTCCCATACATAGTTGAAAATAAGGCGGCGGTTCGAATTCATCATTTTGAATTAAGGCCAGAGCCTGATAGATATGCCCGATGTCAAACACCTCGATTTCGGGTTTGACCCCTGCCGCGCGCATGCGTTTCGCAGCGGTTAGGCCCCATTCAGGTGGGTTGACGAACACCCTGTCGCGAAAATTCACCGAACCGATATCCAGTGAACACAATTCGGGTTTTAAAGACAGCGGCTGCAGTCGCTGCGCGATGATGTCGTCCCCTTGAATATTGAAGCCGCTGGTGGTCAGATTGATGTTCAGGTCGCACTTGTCCCGAATGCGCTCGACGACTTCCCTGAAAAGTTCGAGCCTGAAGGCCGGGCGGCCGGTCTCGGGGTCCCTGACGTGGATGTGCGCAATGGCGGCGCCGGCGCGGCAGCATTCCACTGCTGCAGCCGCAATTTCCGCGGGGGAATAGGGAACGGCCGGGTTCATTTCTTTCGTCGGGTGCGAGCCGGTGACCGCCACCGTAATGATGACTTTCTTCATGGGTTTCGCCGTTCCTTCAATCAAACAAATGATCGGGTCACTATCTCTTGTCGAATCGGGTGAAAGATTCTGATATGCGCTGTCAGGAGTTAAAACCTGAAACCCTTTTTTAAAGGCCGGTGCGTGAAGGCCCGGGCGTCTTTTCCGGAATAGTCCGCCACGATATGGCCGTTGCCGATCAAGCGCCACTTGTAAATCACCAATCCTTCGAGTCCCACAGGCCCGCGGGCGTGAATTTTACTGGTGCTGATGCCCACCTCGGCCCCCAATCCGAACCGAAAGCCGTCGTTGAAGCGGCTGCTGCAGTTCATGAACACACAGGCTGAATCCACGTAATCCATGAACCGCGCCCCCCTATCTTTATCGGCGGTTACAATCACGTCCGTGTGGCGGGAGCCGTATCGATTGATATGATCGACGGCATCCTCCAGAGAATCCACAACCTTGATGGAGAGGATCAGGTCCAGGTATTCGGTGCGCCAGTCTTCTTCGGTGGCGGCTTTTGCATCGATCAGCCGGGCGGTCCGGTCACAGCCCCGGAGTTCGACGCCTTTTTTTGTAAGCGCGTCATTGAGTTTCGGCAGGACCGTGGCGGCAATGTCTTTATGCACCAGCAGGGTTTCAGCGGCATTGCATACCGCCACGTACTGGGTCTTGCTGTCCACGGTGATGCGGACCGCCATGTCGCTATCCGCCCCTTTGTCGATATAGACGTGGCAGACCCCGTCGGCGTGACCCAGGACAGGGATGTTGGTGTTTTCCATGATATAGCGCACAAACTCGTTGCTGCCGCGGGGAATGACAAGATCGATATAATCATCCAGCGCGAGCATTTGCGTTACCTCCGAACGGGCCTCCAGTAGAGTCAGCCAGCCGGCCGGGATGCCGGCCGCCACGGACTCCCGGCTGATGATGTCCGCCAGAATTCGATTGGTATTGGCGGCTTCGCTGCCGCCTTTCATCAGGACGGCATTGCCGCTTTTAAGGCACAGCGATGATATCTGCACCAGCGCGTCGGGCCTGGATTCGAAAACGATGCCCACCACCCCGATGGGGCAGCTCACCTTGAAAAGCTCCAGGCCCTTGTCCAGTTCCATGGCGCTTAGGGAAATGCCGACAGGATCGACAAGACCGATAAGGCTGGTCAGTCCCTCAACGGCGTCATGGATTTTACCTTCATCGAACTTGAGGCGCTTTAGCAGCGGCGCGGCCAGGTTTTCCTTTTCAGCTTTCTTTAAATCGGCCTTGTTTGCCGCGATAATGGCGGCTTTGTTTTTTTCCAGCGCCCGCGCAATATTTTCCAGCGCCTTGTTTTTAACATCACTGCCGACGGCGGCGAGCCGGATGGAGGCTTCCTCGGCCTGTTTGGCGGATTGTCTGATATCCATAAAAACACCTATAACTTTTCGGACCTATAACAAATTAAGATTTATTCCCTTACCGGGGGACAATTCATTAATAACATGGGGCCCTTTTCGACACGAACATTCTGCTATGGGACAATCAGAGACGACCCTGTCATCTGTTCGGGTTTGTCGACGCCCATAATTTCCAGGATCGTGGGAGCGATATCTCCCAGTTTGCCCTCTTTTAAATGCACATTTTTTCGCGAATCGTCAACCAGAATGAAGGGAACGGGATTGAGGGTGTGGGCGGTGTGGGGACTGCCGTCCGGTTCCCGCATCATCTCGGCATTGCCGTGATCGGCCGTAACCAATACTACCCCGCCCCGGTCTTTAACCGCAGCGACGATTTCACCGACACAGCGGTCAACCGTTTGGCATGCAGTGATAGCCGCCTCCAGGACGCCGGTATGCCCCACCATGTCCATGTTGGCAAAATTCAGAACGATCAGGCGGTATTTGTCTGATTTTATTCTGGCGATGACCTCGGCCGTGACCTTAAGAGCGCTCATTTCCGGTTTTTGATCGTAGGTCGGGATATCCCGCGGCGAGGGGATTAAGCTGCGGTCTTCCAGGGGAAACGGCTTTTCTTCGCCGCCGTTGAAAAAATAAGTCACATGGGCGTATTTTTCCGTTTCAGCGATCCGAAGCTGGCTCAGACCGGCGCTGCTGATCACTTCGCCTAAAATTTTATCCCGGTGAACCGGGCCAAAAGCCACGGGAAGCGTAAACTTTTCATCATATTGGGTCATGCAAACATATTGGGCCAGCTTTACCGGCGGGGTCCGTTTAAAGCCGTCAAAATTCTTGTCATTAAAGGCCCGGGCGATCTGGCGCGCCCGGTCAGCCCGGAAATTAAAGAAAATGATGCTGTCGCCGTCCTGGATGGTTCCCGCCGCATTGCCGGCAGCATCGGTAATGACAATGGGGGTGACAAATTCATCGGTTTCTTCGCGGGCATAGGCATTTTTCACAGCCGTGACCGGATCACGCTCCTTGACGCCTTCTCCGGCGGCATACAGACCGTAAGCCTTTTGGGTCCGATCCCAGCGGTTGTCCCGGTCCATGGCATAGTAGCGTCCGCAGACAGTGGCGATGGCGCCGTGTTGATGGGCCTGAAGGTGGTCCCGGACCGCTGTTACGTACCTGACCCCGCTGTCCGGCGGGGTGTCGCGGCCGTCCAGAATCGCATGGACATAGACCTTGCGGAGGCCTTTTTGGCGGGTCAGGTCCAGCAGCGCCAGCAGGTGGCTCAGCTGGCTGTGAACCCCGCCGTCGGAGACCAGCCCCATCAGGTGCACCGACGCACCACTGTCCGCAGCCGCATCGATCAGGTTTACAATCGCTTCGTTTTTAAAAAAACTGCCGTCACGGATCGCCATGTCGATTCTGAGGATGTCCTGATAGACAATTCTGCCGGCCCCGATATTGAGATGCCCCACTTCGGAATTACCCATGATTCCCCGGGGCAGGCCGACCGCTTCGCCGGAGCACAGCAGCTGCGTGTGAGGGTATCCCTGTATCAGTTTCTTCAGGTTGGGCGTTCCGGCCAGATAGACGGCATTGCCGTCATGGGAAGGGTTGATGCCCCATCCGTCCAGGATCATCAGCATACAGCAGTTATTGGGTTTCATGATGGTTCTCCCTGCGCTTCCTCGGATTTATCGTGTTTTAAAAGGGTGTCAATATTAATCCGCTGGGCGTCTATCCAGAGGCTTTCAAGGTCATAAAATTCGCGCAACGGTTCATAGAAAACGTGCAGGACCACATGCCCGTAATCCAGCAAAACCCAGTGCCCTTCTTTTTTGCCTTCGACGCTCAGCGGCCGGATGCCTTTATTTTTAAGATCCAGCTGAATAAAGTCGGCAATGGCGGATACCTGTCGGTTGGAACGACCGCTGCAGATGATAAAGAAGTCGGCTACCGAAGAGAGTCCGCGCACATCCAGCAGGACCAGTTTCTTGGCTTTTCGGCCCAGCGCCGCCTGAACATAAGGTGTCAGGGATAAATCCAGATCATAGGTCATACGTACAATCCTTTGGTTTTGATATATGCGTCTACCACCGGCGGCACCTGACGGTCAATAGGCCGGCCGGTTTTGATGCAGCGGCGGATATGGGTTGAGGAAATATCCATGAGTCCGATGTCCAGCAGATAAATGGACGGGTGGTCGGGATGCTCGTAACACGATCTTTCCGATGAAAACCGGTATCGGCCTGAAATCTGCCGGCCCAGATAATCAGCGAGTACTTTCCAGTCCCCGCTGCCCGTTATAAATTCTTTACAGGGGCGCGACATCACAATAAATGCGATTGACCGCAGGAGGTCAAGGTAGGATTTCCAGGTATGGATTTCCAGAAACGCGTCAATTCCCATGATAAGATACAGGTCGGTTTCATCTGGAAAATTCGATTTATAATAACGGACCGTGTCGATGGTAAAAGACGGCCCCGGACGGGAGACCTCCACATCCGAAGCTTTGAAAAGGGGGTTGTCGGCGATGGCCAGACGGATCATCGCCAGGCGATCGGCGGCCGCAGCCAGCTCATCCGGTTCTTTATGGGGCGGGGTGGCGGAAGGGATGAAATAGATATGGTCCAGCGGAAATCTTTTGCGCACTTCACCAGCCGCCCAAAGATGTCCCTGATGGATGGGGTTGAATGTGCCGCCAAACAGCCCGATTCGTTCCAATAAACCTCGCTTGCCGATGGAGATTGTCTTGTTATGCTTACTCACAAACCGCTGTAATGACCAGGTTGTCCCGGTGAATGATTTCATCGTAGGGTTTGTAACCCAGGCGGTCCCTGATCTGGCCTGACTTGCAGCCCATGATTTTGCGAATATCCACCGCGTTGTAATTAACCAGACCCACTCCGATCACGTCCTGATCGTTGCCGGCCAGCTCGACCGCGGCTCCCACGTCAAAGTCGCCTTCCACGCCGGTAATGCCGCTGGGCAGCAAGCTTTTCCCCCGGGCCAGAACGGCCGCGACGGCGCCGGCGTCAATCCGAATAAGGCCCTTTGGCTTTAGCGTAAAACCGATCCAGCATTTACGGCTGGCCAGCTTTTCGGTTTTGGGGATAAAATAGGTTCCGAAATCCTTGCCGGCGAACAGCTTCTCAAGAATATCGGGCGTGTTGCCGTTGGCAATCACCATGGGGATGCCGGCGGCCGTAATCTTTTTGGCCGCTTTTATTTTACTCAGCATGCCCCCGAAGTTCAAGGCCCCGGGGATGTCGCTGGCCAGCTTTTCAATGTCTTTGCCGATGGTGGAAACAACCGGAATCAGCGTGGCGGTGTCGCTGGTGCGGGGGTCGCTGTCGTAGAGACCATCGGTAACGGTAAGATTGATAAGCATATCGGCATCCATCAAGAGAGCGATCATGGCGGCCAGATTGTCGTTGTCGCCGAACTGGATTTCCGCTATGGAAACCGTATCGTTTTCATTGATAATCGGAACGACCTGCCAGGACAGCAGGGTATAAAGGGTGTTGCGGGCGTTCAGGTAGCGCTTGCGGTTGCTGAGGTCCTCGCTGGTCAGCAGGATCTGGGCCACTTTTTTCCCAAAACGGTCAAAAGCTTTTTCGTATTCCATGATGAGGCCGGCCTGGCCAACCGCGGCGGCGGCCTGCCGCTTGGGAAGTTCGTCGGGGCGTTTCGGCAGGGAAACTTTTTTGACGCCGGAGGCCATGGCGCCGGAGGTGACCAAGAGAACCTCCTTGCCCCGGGCTATCAGGCGGCAGATTTGGCGGCTGATGGAACGGATCGCCTGTGTGTTTAACCCGTCGGATCGGGTAAGAATGCCGCTGCCGACCTTGACGATAACCCGTTTGGCTTGTTGAAATGAAGTGTTACGGTCATTAGCCATGACGTCGATCCAGTAGTTGAAGCAGTCGCTTTTTTAATTCGTTCAAGCCCTCGCCCGTCACTGCTGAAATCAGCAGGACGTTTGCCCCTGCAGCGGCGGTCAAAAACTTTTGGCAGAGCTCCCGGCTTCCGGGAACATCGATTTTATTTAACACCAAAAGCTGGGGTTTTTCAACAAGGGCTTTATTATACTGGGCAAGTTCCCGGTTGATGGTATCGTACCCTTTGAAGGGATCGGACGGATCGATGCCGGAAGCGTCAATCAGATGAACCAGGATGTGGGTCCGTTCGATATGCCTGAGAAAGCGGGTGCCGAGACCGGCGCCGGAATGGGCCCCTTCGATAAGTCCCGGAATGTCGGCAACCACAAACGGTTCCCGGCGGTCGAACTTAACGACGCCGAGCGTGGGTGTTAAAGTGGTAAAAGGATACGCCCCGGTCTTGGGTTTGGCTGAAGTGATGGCGCCGACCAGGGTGGATTTGCCGGCGTTGGGCAGGCCGATGATGCCCACATCGGCCAGCAGCTTGAGTTCCAGCTTGAGAGTGAGGGTTTGGCCGGGTTCGCCCGGCTGGGCGTAACGCGGTGCACGGTTGGTGGATGATTTAAACCGCATGTTGCCCCGGCCGCCGCGGCCGCCCTTGGCCGCGACAAAGGTCTCGTCAGCCTGAAGGAAGTCTTTTATAACCTGACCGGTGGCAATATCGCTGACAAGGGTGCCCGGAGGGACTTCTATGATAAGGTCCGAACCGTTTTTTCCTGTTTTCTGGCTGCCCTCTCCGCCGCTGCCGTTTTTGGCGTTGAAGGATCTTTTGAATTGAAAATGATACAGGGTCCGCTTGCGGTCGGTCGACCTTAAAATGACGGATCCGCCGTCGCCGCCGTCGCCGCCGTCCGGACCTCCGCGGGGGATAAACCGCTCGCGCCGGAAGCTGACGCAGCCGCGGCCGCCGTTTCCGGATTGAACGGTAATAGTGACTTCATCAATAAATTTCACTCTGCATAGACGCTTACAATTTTACGCGAACGGCCTTCCCGTTCATAGGAGACAACGCCGTCAATTTTGGCGAAGATTGTGAAATCCTTACCGATTCCAACATTTTCTCCCGGGTGAATCCGGGTGCCCACCTGCCGAACCAGAATGCTGCCGGCCGTCACCCGGTTGCCGCCGTATCGTTTGATGCCGCGTCGCTGGCCGTGACTGTCCCGGCCGTTTCTAGAACTGCCGCCTGCTTTCTTATGTGCCATGAGAAACTCCTTAACTTGCTGATTGTCGTGAGACAATCGCTCTAAAAAATCCGTTCGGGTTCAGTGCCCGAAAAAAATCAAACGGGTATTCAAATTTCAGCTGCAATGGTCGGTTGCAGGAACAACCCTGCAGGCTAAACCGTGATGCTGTCTATTTTTATCGCCGTGTAAGGCTGGCGATGGCCTGCCTTGCGGCGATAGTTCTTGCGGCGTTTCGATTTGAATACCAGTATTTTCCTTGACTTATCCTGCTCAACGATACGGCCGCTGACCGCGACGCCTTCGAGCAGGGGGGTTCCGACCTGGACCTTTTCTCCATCGGAAAACATCAGGACCTTGTCAAAAGAAACTGCGGCCCCGACTTCGCCGGATATCTTTTCGATTCTCAGGACATCCCCCTCTTCAACCTTATATTGTTTTCCGCCGGTTGTTAATACAGCGTACATAGGTCTGTGCTCCCTTCTGTTGTACCGGTTCGGGGAAAATCAGGCATTGGTAAAAACCTTACCGTTGAACTTTATATTGGTCTGATCCGGCGCCGGAAAATCCCTGACCCGCTTATGTCATGAAACCATTATAAGGTCTCATCTTTAAAAATAATAGAGTTTACTTTATAAATACTTTTTGTCAAGAAAAAATTATAAAGGTTTTTTTAATTCATGAATATTTTCTGAGCGGATCGAAACTGCTAAAAAAAACCTTGCCTTTTTATTGAAAGTATGGACATATGAACAATCATTCATATATTTGGGCAAGAGGTTTATGATGGATCGATGCGAGGAAAAAGCGATTCACGTGGAAAAGGTTAAGCAGGTTGTCAGCCGTCTGCCGGAACAAGACACCCTTCAAGGTGTGGCCGATTTATTCAAGGCCTTGAGCGACCCCGGTCGTGTCAGGATTGTTCTTGCCCTGGCCGAGGCCGAGCTGTGTGTCTGTGACCTTGCCGTGGTTTGCAATCTGTCGGATTCTGCGGTTTCACATCAGCTCCGGATTCTAAGAAACCTAAAGATTGTTCGAAACCGCCGGGAAGGTAAAATCATGTTCTACAGGCTGGATGATCATCATGTCAGCGCGCTTCTGCATCAATCTCTGGAACATGTTATCGAGTAGAGAATTTTGGAGTCAACATGAAGATAATTCTGGAAATCCTGATAGCGGCCTGGGATATATTTCAGCAGTCCGCCGTTTACATGCTGTTCGGGTTTTTTATGGCCGGCATCCTGTACGCGTATGTAAAAACCGAGAAAATCGCCAGATACCTTGGAGGGAAAAACGGACGCTCGGTAGTGCTGGCCGCGCTGGCCGGGATACCGCTGCCGCTGTGTTCCTGCGGGGTGGTGCCGGCTGCGGCCGCGTTAAAGAAACAGGGGGCCAGCAAAGGGGCCACCCTCTCCTTTCTGATTTCAACGCCGGAAACCGGGGTGGATTCCATCCCGATCACCTATGCCCTGCTGGACCCGGTGATGACAATGATTCGTCCGATTGCAGCATTTGTTTCCGCTACGGTTGCCGGCATTGTTGAAAATTTTTATGGCAGGAAGGACGAGATCCGTCTTGACCAAAAGCATATAGGCGGAAAGAACTGTGGCTGTCGGAACGAGCCGGGATCGATGAACGGGGGAATGCAAAAAGATTCATTCCGCAGCAAAATGTCCGTGGGTATCAAATACGCGTTTGTGGAGCTGATGGGGGATATCGGTCCCTGGTTTATTCTGGGGATCGTTCTGGCCGGCCTGATAACCTATCTCTTGCCGGAAGGTTTTGCAGAAGCCTATCTGGGCAACCCCCTGCTGGCCATGCCGCTGATGCTGATCGTGGGCATTCCCATGTATGTCTGCGCCACTTCTTCAACGCCGATCGCGGCCGCCCTCATATTAAAAGGACTCAGCCCCGGCGCCGCCCTGGTGTTTTTGCTGGCCGGCCCGGCCACCAATATGGCTTCTTTGAGCATGGTTTCCAGGCTCATGGGAAAAAGATCCCTGGCCATCTATCTGGGGGCCATTTCGTCTTGCGCGTTAGTGCTTGGTTTTTTAACGGATATGGTGTATTCGAAATTAGGTATTTCAGCCCGGGCAGTGGCCGGCCGGTCGGCCGAGCTGTTTCCGGAATCCGTTGAATTTGCCGCGGCCATCGTCCTGGCAATTCTGATCGGCTACAGCGTAATCAAAGGATTTCGAAAAGGCGAGGCCTGCTCCTGCAGCAGCGGGGCCTTGGTTTCAAAACCGGTCGAGCGAATTTTTTAAATTGTTTATTGGGAGTATGATGTTAAATGGCTGTGAAAATTGTATCTCTTGCCATCAGCAAGAAAAAGGGTACCCGCAAAAAAGTGGTTCAGGAAGCCACGCTGGTAAAAGACCACGGCCTTGAGGGTGATGCCCATGCCGGCAAGTGGCACCGGCAGGTGAGCCTGCTGGCGGCCGAAAGCATCGATCTGTCCCGCGACGGCGGGCTGGATGTAACTTTCGGCGATTTTGCCGAAAACATCGCCACCACAGGGGCCGACTGGAAAACAATGCCAATCGGGACCCGGGTCCGGCTGGGGGATACGGCCCTGATTGAAATCACCCAGATCGGCAAGGAATGCATCAAGCGCTGCGCCATTTTTTATCAGGCCGGCGACTGCATCATGCCCCGGGAAGGGGTCTTTGCCAGGGTGCTCGAAGGCGGCGTGATCCGATGCGGCGATGCGGTAGAAATATTATCCTGAGGTGGTGTCGATGGGTGACTTAGCGCACAAGCTGATCGTACACTGGGATAATGGATCCCGACTGGACAGAAAACAGCATCTTCTGCGGGAAGAACCCCTGTCGATCCGTATTCAGGGAAACCCTTATGCAGTGGTCATGCGCACACCGGGATTTGAAAGGCAGCATGTGGCAGGGTTTTGCCTTTCGGAAGGGATTGTGGATGCGCCCGAAGATATTGCTAATATTTCGTTTTGCGAGGGCGAGGACACCAATGTGGTCACCGTAACGCTGAAATCTTCACGACGCGACAAGATATCTGAAATCCTTGATCGGCGCGAATTTATCAGCCAGACGAGCTGCGGTCTGTGTGGCAAAGAAATTGTAAAGGACCTATACCAGGTCATTCGCCCCATAGCCGATAACACCCCTTTGGAGATTCAAAAGGCAGTGGATTGTCTGGAGAATATTTCCGCCTTTCAGCCCCTGCGCAAAAAGACCCGGGCCGCCCATGCGGCTGTTTTATACGATTCAAATTACAAACCAATGGCCGCTGCCGAAGATGTCGGCAGGCATAACGCTCTGGACAAGGTGGTGGGCAAGCTGTTTCTCGAACACAAACTAAAAGACGCCGCCTTTCTGACCCTGTCCTCACGCATCAGCTATGAGCTGGTGCAGAAAAGCGCCCGGGCACGGATTCCCGTCGTCCTGGCCATTTCCCGCCCTACCTCCCTTGCCGTAGAGCTTGCCACCAAACTGAACATGACGCTGGCAAGTCCGGCCGACGATTCCGGGCTTCTTATTTTTTGCGGCGAAGAGCGACTGAAGTAAAAACCCTGGAACCTCACCTGAGTTTAAAATGGCGCGAAATAGAGGATATTCATTTTTAATCACAGGTTGACCTGTCTCAACGATCATGGCAGGCTAGCCATAATTTACAGCGACGATTAATACAAATACAATTCCCGTTTGCACCACTCCGCTCTCATTCAGGGCCCAAAAGTAAATTTGATGGAAGCATAAGTCTTCGTAAAGCTAACGGTAAGCGAATGAAATAAACTTCGTCATTGCAATTGTTGCCGGCGTATGACCATTGAAACAAATCACTGGGCCAGAACAAAGCCGTCATCAGGCACAAAAAAAGGGCTTACCTTGCTGAAGGTAAGCCCTTTTTATTGCCCGGGGAAAAATCAGGGGGCTATTTCTTCCTTGATGGATACGGCGATTTTAAACAGGGCGGTCAGGACCAGAAAACCGGTGGCGTACACGCCCAGGGTGATGATGATCTCCGGGATGGTGGGCACGTATTCGTTCACATGGTGCAGGGGCGAGGGCACAAACCCGCCGGAAATCATGCCCAGGCCCTTGTCGATCCAGGTTCCGAAGAACACCGCCAGGCAGGCCACCGCCAGGACGGATTCGTTCTGACGGGTTATCGGGTTGACCAGCAGGATAATGGCCAGCACCATCAGGCCGATGGAGGTCCACATCCAGGGCACCAGCACGCCGTGGCCGTGCAGGCCGAAGAAGAGATATCTCAAATGATCCATGTGTTCCGGGATCTGGCTGTAAAACACCACAAAGACCTCGCACAGAAAAAAGAACAGATTGATGATGATTCCGTAGGTGACGATCTTGGCAAGGGACTGGATCTGTTCTTTGCCCGGATCGAACTTGGTCAGCTTGCGGATCAGCAGGCACAGCAGGATCAGAAACGAAGGACCCGAGGCAAAGGCCGAAGCCAGAAAGCGCGGCGCCAGGATGGCGGTGAGCCAGAAGCCCCTGCCCGGCAAGCCGCAGTACAGAAAAGCAGTGACGGTATGAATGCTGACGGCCCAAGGAATCGAAAGATAAATCAGCGGCTTGACCCAGGCGGGCGGAGCGATCCCGTTGCGTTCGGCCTCGAGCACCTGCCAGCCCACGATGATGTTCAGAAAGAGATAGCCGTTCAGCACGATCATGTCCCAGAAAAGGACCGAATTGGGCGTCGGGTACAGGATGACGTTGACCACCCGCATGGGCTGGCCAAGGTCCACGAAGATAAACAGGATGCACATGGTGACCGATGCCACTGCCAGAAATTCACCTAAAATGGTGATCCGGCCGAAGGCCTTGTAATTGTGCAGATAATAGGGCAGTACCACCATCACGGCCGAGGCGGCCACCCCGACCAGGAAGGTGAACTGGGCAATATAGAATCCCCAGGAAACATCCCGGCTCATGCCGGTGATTCCCAGACCGAAATTAAACTGCCACAGATAAAAGACGAACCCGCCGCCGATAGCGCCCAGGAGCAGGGTCATCCATCCGTAATATTTCTTGCTTCCTTTTATCGCTAATTCAAGCATAGCCACCTCATACGATGTAGTAAACCGACGGTGCGGTACCCAGGGAAATTTTACGCCGAATGGTATATCGGGTGCTTACCAGTTTGCGGACATCTGATTCAGGATCGGCCAGATCCCCGAACATAATGGCGCCGTTGGAGGCCTCCACGCAGGCCGGCAGTTGACCCACCGCCAAGCGCTCGGCACAGAAATTACATTTTTCCACAACCCCTTTCGTCCGCCTGGGGAATTTCAAATTGATCTTCTTAATAAAAGGGCGGGGGTCCCTGAAATTAAAACTGCGGGAACCATAGGGACAGGCGGCCATGCAGAACCGGCAGCCGATGCAGCGGTGAAAATCCATCATGACGATGCCGTCGCTTTCCCTTTTAAAGGTCGCCTTGGTGGGGCAGGCCCGGACGCAGGGCGGATTTTCGCAGTGGTTGCACAGGACCAGAAACGGCAATCCCTTGACCTTTTCCTCAAAGTAGGGATTTTCCAGGGTGGGGAAGGCATTTTTGTACTCCTCCTCCCAGATCCATTTGATTTCATGGTTTTTATTCTTTAACTCCGGAACGTTATGGATGCTGTGGCAGGCCTCGATAATCGGTGCGAAATCTTCACCGGATTTGAACTGGGTGGTGTCGATAACCATGGCCCAGTGTTTGGCGGATAAAGCTTCCGGTTTGCGCTGCACGTTAGGCTGCGGGGTTTCGCCCTGCGGTGCGGATACCGCCAATGCATTTAATATCGGTTTGGCGCCGATACCCAGTGCAGAAATTCCAGCTATTTTCAGAAAGCTTCTTCTGCTGCGTTTCATCACTTTGTCTCCTTCGGGTTATCAATATGGCAATCCCAGCAGTAAGGGGTAACCGCGGCATAATTGTGACAGCGGTCGCAAAATTCGGCTTTGTTGGAATGGCATTCCAGACAGGTGTTGGAAAGACTCATTTCGTACTTTTTGCCGCTGCTGCTGACATACAGACGCGTACCGTCCCGCACGACCATATTGCGCCAGTCATTGAGCATCTGCATATGGTCGGTCCGCATCAGCTCGGCTGGAAGGATGCATTCCTTGGCGGCTTTTGCCTGGGCCGTCAGAACGCGCTCAGGCGCCGGTGAGGCTTTGCCCTGGTTGAACCAGAAAGGAAAGGTTAACAGGACGACAAAAATGGCCAGCCCGACGATTATTTTTCCTTTATGATACATCTGTTTATTCTTCGGCATCATCACCCTCCATTCCCGGCAGCGGCTCTCCGCGCAGATCCGTTGTTCTTTCCCCTTCTCCGGGCAGGATCAGGGCATTGGCGACCAGCTCATGGAGGCCGGTCACACTGACGTCAGGGACCCAGTACTCCATCAGCGGCGGCAATGCCGCCCGGTCGATGGCGCAAACACAGGCCAGCATATTGACCCCGTATTTTTCGTGAACATGCTTAACCGCATTGGCCCGGGGCAGTCCGCCCGACATCCTGAGTTCCATGTCCTCGCCGGCATTGAGTCCGGCCCCGCTGCCGCAGCAGAAGGTCTGCTCCCGGATTGTGTTGGCAGGCATGTCATGAAAATAATTGCATACGTTTTTAATGACATAGCGGGGCTCTTCAAACATTCCCATTCCCCGGGAAGGATTGCACGAATCATGAAAGGTCACTTTCAAATGATCGTTGCGGGAGGGATTCAGATCCAGCTTGCCGTGCTTGATGAGATCGGCGGTAAATTCGGCGATATGCACCATCTTGGTGGACCTGGCGTTTTCAAAGCGGGTGCCGGTAATGGGTGAAACCGGAACTTCCAGAAAGTCGGCCGGGCCGTTGAGCGTGTCCATGTACTGATTGATGACACGCCACATATGTCCGCATTCACCCCCGAGAATCCATTTGACCCCCAGGCGTTTGGCTTCGGCGTACATTTTAGCGTTCAGCCGCTTCATCATTTCATGGGAGGTAAAGGATCCGAAATTGCCGCCTTCGGAGGCATAGGTGCTCCAGGTGATATCAAAGCCGTATTTTTCCTTTAAAAAGTGGAACAGCATCAGGTAGCCCATGCAGGTATAAGTGCCCGGGTCGGCAAAGACGTCCCCCGAGGGGGTGATAAAGAGAATATCGGCGCCTTTTTTGTTAAAGGACGGCTCGACCCGGACGCCGGTGATCTCTTCGATGTCGTCCACGAAAAAATCGAGCATGTCTTTAAAGGCATGGGGCTGAATCCCCAGATGGTTGCCGGTTCGATAACAGTTGGCCACGGGGGTGGCAATCCAGTCGATGTTCAGCCCCAGGAGGTTCAGCAGTTCCCGGCCCATCATGGTGATTTCAGCCGTATCGATGCCGTAGGGGCAGAAAAGCGAACAGCGCCGGCATTCGGTACATTGAAACATGTAATACCACCATTCTTTAAGAACATCGGCGGTCATTTCCCGGGCGCCGGCCCACTTACCCAGAATTCTGCCGGCGGCGGTAAAATCGTTGCGGTAAACCGAGCGCAGCAGTTCGGCCCGCAGTACCGGCATGTTTTTCGGATCCCCGGTGCCGATAAAGAAATGGCATTTGTCGGCGCAGGCGCCGCAGCGCACGCAGATGTCCATGAACACCTTGAAGGATCGGAATTTGTCCAGCCGCTCGCGGAAGCCCTCATAAAGGATTTCCTTCCAGTTTTCCGGAAGCTTCCAGTCTTCCTCAACGGGATTCCATTCCCGGGCATGGGGCAGGCCGACATATTCAACGCTTTTGGGATTTGCGGCGTAACAGTACATGCCCTTGCGAATGCTGGCCGGAGTGTCCATCCAGCTTGTGGCCGGGGGACGGCGATCGATCTGTGATAACAACTCGTCTGATTTTGGAAGGTCTGACATTGACTTACTCCTTTTCCACCGGCAATCCAGCCTCTATCATTTTTTCCCTGAATTCTTCTTCATATTCTTCATAGGTATGAACCTTTACCGGATAATTCCACGGGTTGACATGACGGACGGCGCGGGTGTTGCCGGGCATGTTCCGGGTGGGGCTTAAAAAGATTCCGCCCATGTGCATGAGCTTGCTGAAAGGAAAATAGGCCAGGAGGATACAGACAAAAAACAGGTGGACATAAAAAATGGAGCCGATTCCGCCCTGGGGGATGGCCGGGTGCAGGGTCACCAGGCCCATGGCAAGCTCCTTGGCGGCGATCAAATTGATTTTGGTAAAGTACCGCATCAGGATTCCGGTAAGGGCGATCCCCACTAGGAGAAAAAGCGGGAAAAAATCGGCGGCAAGGGAAATATATTTAACCTGGGGGATCAACACCCGGCGTAAAAACAGAAAAAGGGCGGCAGCCAGAAGTACGATGCCCGACAGCTGGATCACGGGAATTCCGATCTGGAGAAAACCGTCCAGCGTCTCCAGAAGCTTGATGGGAAGCGGGACCGGTTCGGTAAAAAAACGAAGGTGCCGCAATAGAACGGTAAAAAAAGCATAGTGAAACGCCAGGGCCCCCAGCCACAGCCATTTTTCCCAGATGTACGACAGCTTGCCGTTTTTATCCAGGTGGGCCGAAGTGTTGCGAAAGAGGGAGCGGAAAAAAAGGATTTCAAGGGCCATGCGGACAACGACCCCGAAGGTCGTGGAGGGGTTGTCGAATGTAGCGGGCTTGATCCAGGTCAGCGATGGCTGCTGGCCGCCGGTGGTGGTAATCCGGAACGGTACCGGCGAGCGCGCCCAGTCCACCACACGGTATATCACGCCGCCGATAAAGGTAATCACGGCCAGATACGGGATAATAATCCCAAAGAGGAACTGAAGCCCCGCAGCCTCAACACCCAGATAAGCGAGTAGAAAAAGCACGATAACCGCAATGAGGGAAACCATATAATTTACATTCATTTACTTTTACCTCATGATAGAATTAATTATTCTAGATCCGGTTGAGGGGCCGGTATCTCGCAAACGAGTCCCGCCCGCTTAAACGCCGCGAATGTTCTGGCCTTTTCCTGATTGGCCTTTAATTCATAGATCTTTTCCCTGCATTCCATATAAATATCAAAAGCGATCAGCGCGAGGTCGTCGATGGCCGATTCCAGGCTCAACAGCTCCAGCGCCATGACGGGATCTTTTAATTCTTTGGTTAAATTGTCCCTGATGACCTGTTTGAGGGAAAATATAAAAGAGACCGCCTTTGCTGGGGTAAAATCCTGCACCGCCCGGATTCGTATGATGGGGTCCAGGAAAGATGAAATGGTATCCGTATCCGGGCCCTTCAGCAGCGTGTCAAAAAGTGCTTCCAGCCCGCGCAGGACCGTCTGGCCGACGGGATTTGCAAAAGGATCTTTCTGGGTTTTTAAAAATTTGGAAGTGTCGGCAGGATAGGTCTGGATCACCAGATCAAACCACTTTTTAACAATCACAGCTTTGCGCTGTTCCAATAGAATTTCGATCCGCATATCGGAGATGGCTCCAAAACGACAACAAATGTCCTTTGAATCTCTTTTGATCAAAAAGTGCTGGAATTTCTTTACAGTAAGGATGATCAAAGAAAATTTTTTATAATCAATGTCAAAATTCATGTCAAGGAATAAAAGAAGAAACGACGGATAGAGGGTATTAACGTGTTGTTTGCGTTTCAAACGGAGGGAAATTCCTTTTCCTCCGGCAGAAAGCAACAAATAGCAGGGCGTAACAATGAAACAAAAAAACCGCCCGGGCCTTTGAGCGATGAGACCCGGGCGGCAGGGTAACGGTTAAACCGATCAGCGCAGTTCCGCCACCGGTTCTATCTCCGCGCCGTATACCTTATTGAGAACAATCACACTTTCGATCACCATCCATATTTCCAGGATAAAAACGGCCAGTCCGATAAAGAAAAGCAGCCAGTTGGCCTTACCGTAAAAATCTCCAAGGTTGATCAGCATGGCCCAGCCGGTCATGAACAGCATAAAAACCATGGGGATCAGCGTGTAAACCAGGGGCGCTTTCTTGTGGGCAAGGTAGATGGTAATGACCAGGAGGGCCAGCCCGGCCAGGAGCTGATTCACCGATCCGAACAGCGGCCAGAGCTTTAAAGCCCCCTGCCCGCTGCCGTTGTAAAAAGCCAGTATGAAGGCGGTAATGACCGCAATCAGGGTGGCAGGGTGCTTTTTGGCAAGGGTCGGCGCCCCCCAGGCGGTTGCCAGCTCGGCAACGATATATCGCTGCAGACGGGTGGCGGTATCCAAGGTGGTAGCGGCAAATGATACCACAAACACGCCCATTACGGTAATGGTAATATTATGGGGGATTCCAATTGATTCCAGCATATTGGCAGAACCCACCACAAAGGAACTGATCATGGATCCCAAACCGGCGGCAGCTCCCCAACTGGCATAGTTCTGGTTAAAGGCTTCAACGCCGGTAAAGGTCTGGCCGCCCTTTGTCAGCCCAATAGCCAGACCCGCACCGCAGGCAATAATAACAAAAACGGATAGCATCCCTTCCATAAGCATGCTGCCGTAACCAATGGTCAGGGAACTGGTCTCGGCGTCGCACTGTTTCGAAGAGGTGCCGGAGGACACCAGCGAGTGAAATCCTGAAATTGCGCCGCAGGCAATCACTACGAACAGCATCGGCCAGATGGGGGGGGCCCCTTGAGGTGAAAAATTAGTTGTCGGCGCCACCATGGTGGGGTGGGATACCAGTACGCCGAGGGCAAGCAGACCCAGGGCCACAAAGAGCTGGTGCGAGTTGATGTAATCCCGGGGCTGCAGCAGGGTCTGAACCGGTAGGGTGGAGGCGATATAGGAATAGATCAGGAGTATAATTACCCACAGGGCCACCGGACTAAGTCCTAGCATGGCCGGCATTTTAATGGGCGCATAGGCGCCGATGATGACGGTAACATACATCAGCACGACGGCGATGATGCTTATGGGCAGATGGGCGACCCCCTTTTTATAAACCATATGACCCAGCCAGACGGCAATGGGGATTTCAAGCCAGATCGGTATGACCGCCTGGGGATACATGTTGAAAATGACCGCTATCACCACGCCGAAGATGGCCACCACGATCCAGAGCTCAAAGAATATGATCAGAAGAAACAGGGTGCGGACCCGTTTGCTGATCAAATCGGAGGCCACATCGCCGATGGAACGGCCCTGATTGCGCAGCGACACAACCATTGCGCCGAAATCATGTACGGCCCCCATAAAAATGGAACCAATCAGAACCCAGAGCAGTGCCGGCACCCACCCCCAGATAATGCCGATGGCCGGTCCGACAATAGGGCCGGTTCCAGCAATGGAGGTAAAATGATGGCCGAAAAGAATGGGCTTCTGGGTGGGAACAAAATCAACATTGTCCTGAAATTCTTTGCTGGGGCAGACGGCATCAGGGTTGAGTTTGAATATTTTTCTCCCGAGAAACTTGCCGTAGGTGTGATAGGCCACCACATACAGGACGACGGCGCCAATGGCTAACAATAATGAATTCATGGCAAAATCCTCCCTTTAAGGTTACTCCCGCATCAACAGATAATGAATGGAAAAAAAGAAGCGTCAACAGAACATTCTGCTGAGTAAAGACAGGGTTTTATCACCCCCTTTAATCCGCATTGTCAGGGTGAAAACGGCGCGCGGCTGTTGGATTTGAGTACGTTCTCCCTATGCGGGGCGTAAAACCTGCAGGCAAGGGCCCTCTATAAGGAGAATATTTTATTCCGCTTTTGGCGGTTTAAGCCATCGTTTTCAAGGGAAGGACGTTATGGGTGTTGATCGATAAAATTTTCTTAAAAAAAACAACCGGGCATGTCAAGTAAAAAGGCTAAAAAAGGGCCTGATGGAAAACTTGAAAAAAAAATTGACTTTACGCTTTGTAATGGTTACAAAATTCTGTTTTAATAAACAAGGAGCACGCCCCCATATGGTGACACCTGACTTTGATAAAATGAACGGCCTGATCCCGGCGATTGTTCAGGATTATAAAACCTACGAGGTATTGATGCTGGGGTTTATGAATCCGGAAGCATGGGCGGCAACCCTTTCTACCGGAAAAGCGACTTTTTACAGCCGCACCCGCAAGCAGCTCTGGGTAAAGGGGGAAACATCCGGCCATGTTCAGATCGTCAGGGAAATCAGGATCGACTGCGATGACGATACGATATTGCTGCTGGTCGAACAGGTCGGCGGGGCCGCCTGCCATACCGGGCATCGGAGCTGTTTTTTTAAAAAAATTGAAGACGGGAAGACTGAAATTATCGGCAAACCCGTTTTTGATCCCAGGGAGGTTTATCATAAGTGAAAAAGCTACTTAAATTGGGAATTCCCAAAGGCAGTTTACAGGCTGCGACCATTGCGTTGTTCAAGCGCTCCGGGTGGACGATCAACATCAACGGCAGAAGTTATTTCCCGGAAATCGACGATGAGCATATTGAGTGCGCCATCTGCCGGGCCCAGGAAATGTCGCGCTATGTTGAAAACGGCACCATGGATGCCGGCCTGACGGGCAAGGACTGGATCGCCGAAAACCATTCGGACGTCCATGTGGTTACCGATCTGGTGTATTCCAAAGTGAGCTCGCGGCCGGCCCGATGGGTCTTGGCGGTTCCATACGACTCGGGGATTACGACCCTTGAGGATCTGAGAGGCAAAAAAATTGCTACCGAACTGGTTCAATTTACCCGGCGCTATTTCTCCGAGCGCAATATTGATGTCACGATCGAATTTTCCTGGGGAGCGACGGAGGCAAAGGTTGTTTCCGGACTGGCGGACGCGATAGTGGAGGTCACTGAAACCGAAAGCACCATCAAGGCCCACGGACTCAAAATCATTCATGAGCTGATGCAGACCAACACCCAGTTGATCGCCAACCGCGAATCCTGGAAGGACCCTTTTAAAAGGGAAAAAATCGAGCAGATTGCGCTCCTTCTAAAAGGCGCGCTCTTGGGTGAGAAGCTGGTGGGGCTGAAGATGAACGTGCCGCAAAAGCACCTGGATGCGATCGTAAAGCTGCTTCCCAGCCTGAATGCGCCGACCATTGCTTCTTTGTACCAGACGGACTGGTTCTCGGTGGAAACCGTCGTAAACACCAATGTGGTCAGGGATCTGATACCGGAGCTGCTGAAAAAAGGGGCCGAAGGAATTATCGAGTATCCACTCAACAAGGTGGTTTAGCCCGATTATTTCATGAAAATTTTTCAGCAAGTTTTAAAAAGATTATGACAGCAGCCGGTTCGATTCAAATTTGATGTAACAACCAGAGGTACCCATTGTTCCCTCTATTGAAAAAGACAAATGCTTGAAAAATTTTCACCGTTTTTCAACAGCCTGATAGGGACAGTGGGGCTACTTCAATAAAAAGAGTAATTGAAAGGAAAACGGTTTAGAAAGAAATATTTTATATGTCTGGATCTTCAGTGTGAGGCCGATCGGATGATACCAAAGCGAATGCAAGATATCACGTCCTTTATCGTGATGGACGTTCTTGAAAAAGCCCATGAAATGGAGCGGAAAGGGATTTCCATCATCCACTTGGAGGTGGGCGAACCGGATTTTGACACCCCTGCGTGCATCAAGGAAGCCGCCTGCAAGGCCTTGGAGGCGGGCTATACCCACTATACCCACAGCATGGGCATGGTTGAACTACGGGAAGCCATCTGTGAATACTACGCCGGCACCTATGGGGTGTCGATTCACCCCGACCAGGTCGTTATTACCTCCGGCACATCACCGGCCATGTTTTCCCTTTTTGCGGTGTTGCTGGAAGAAGGCGACGAGGTCATTATCTCCGATCCGCATTATGCCTGTTATCCGAATTTTATTAAATTCATGCAGGGAGTCCCGGTTACCGTACCGGTTTTTGAAAAAGACGGATTTCAATACAAGCCGGAAGACATTGAAAAAAAGATTACGGCACAGACCCGGGCCATATTCATCAATTCACCTTCGAACCCCACCGGTAACCTGCTGTCGGAAAAACGGATGGCGGCCATTGCGCAATTTTCTCCTTATATCATTTCGGATGAAATCTATCACGGTCTGGTTTATGAGGGCGCCGAACACTCCATCCTGGAATTTACGGAAAACGCGTTTGTATTAAACGGCTTTTCAAAGCTGTATGCCATGACCGGCCTGCGGCTCGGCTATCTGATCACGCCGCGCGCGTTTATCCGGCCGATTCAGAAAGTTCAGCAGAATTTTTTTATTTCGGCCAATGCCATGGTTCAAAAGGCCGGGATTGCCGCGCTCAAACTGGCCGGTGACGATGTCAAACGGATGAAGACGATTTACGATGAGCGCCGGCGTTTTATGATCCGCAGGCTCAAGGAACTGGGATTTGGCATTACCCGGGAACCCACCGGGGCGTTTTATGTTTTTGCCAATGCCAAACACCTTTCCGGCGATTCCTACCGGCTGGCCTTTGACATTCTGGAAAAGGCCCATGTGGGTGTTACGCCCGGCATTGATTTCGGAAAGCACGGCGAAGGCTACCTGCGGTTTTCTTACGCCAGTTCAATGGAAAACATCGCCGAGGGATTAAACCGACTGGAGCGCTACCTGGCCGGAAGGTCCTGAAGCGTTTATTCCAGCTGGACCAAAGCCGATCCCGCCGGGATTGGATGCTTACAGGTCATCATGATTATCAAATCCGCCGAATTTGTAACCAGCGCTGTCAAGCCGTCCCAGTATCCCCCGGCGGACATGCCGGAAATCGCCTTTGCCGGCCGTTCGAATGTGGGTAAATCTTCATTGATCAACACCTTGGTCAACCGCAAACGGCTGGTAAAGACCAGCACGACACCCGGCCGCACCCAGTTGGTCAATTTTTTCTCCGTCAACCGGGCGGTTTCATTTGTGGACCTGCCGGGTTACGGCTATGCCAGAGTGCCCCTGTCGATAAAAAAGACCTGGGGCCCCATGGTGGAAACCTATCTGAAGGGTCGTGAAAACCTGAAAGGGACGGTTCTGCTGATGGATATTCGCCGCCTGCCGCGACAGGAAGAAAAGACGCTCATCGGCTGGTTGCGCCATTATAATATTCCTTCTGTTCTGGTACTTACCAAAGCCGACAAATTTTCTAAATCCAAACAGGTTCAGCAAAGGGCCGAAGTTGCCGACGCCCTTGGCGTCGATGCAAACGACCTGATTCCATTTTCCGCCAAAACACGCCAGGGGCGCACGGCTGTCTGGGAGGCCATTGAAGGGCTGCTGGAACAGGATTAATTGCGTGTCGAAAGCAGAGCAAAATATGGAGTGTTTTAAATCCGGGTTTGTGGCGATAGCCGGCGCCCCCAATGTGGGAAAATCCACGCTGATGAACCGGATGCTGGGCGAAAAAATTTCGATTACCTCCAGCAAACCGCAAACCACCCGCAACCGCATCCTGGGTGTCCTGCACCGTCCCCAAGCCCAGCTTGTTTTTATCGATACCCCCGGCATTCATAGCGCCAGAAGCCCGCTGAACATCAGAATCGTGGATACCGCCCTGTCGGTCCTTGGCGATGTGGATCTGATCCTGCTGGTTGCCGATGCATCCGAACCGGGTTCCAGGTCTGATACCGCTCTGATAAAAAGACTCGAGCGCCAGAAAAAGCCGGTGATGCTGGCGCTCAACAAGATCGATCTTGTCAGGAAGCCGCAACTTGCCGAGCTTATTGAAAACTTTTCAGAAAAGTATCCGTTTGAAAAAATAGTCCCGGTTTCCGCGCGGCAGGGGAGCGGAATGGATGAATTGATTCAGGCCATGGAAGCGCTGCTGCCGGCCGGTCCGCCTTTTTTCCCCCCGGAAAGTCTGACGGATCTACCGGAGCGATTTATTGCCGCGGAACTGGTCCGCGAGCAGGTGTTTCGCCTGACCGGCCAGGAAATCCCTTATGCTACGGCGGTTACCGTCGACCAGTTTAAGATGGACGAGGCAACATCGCTGGTAAAGATTGATGCCAGCATTCATGTGGAACGCGATACCCAGAAAGGAATCGTTATCGGGAAGAACGGCGCCAAACTGAAACAGATCGGTGCAGCGGCCCGGAAAGAAATCGAAAAAATGGTTGGGGCCCGGGTGTTTTTAAATCTATTTGTCCGGGTTCAAAAAAACTGGAGCAAAGATACCAGGGCGCTGAGAAGATTCGGCTACTAAATTTGATGGCTTCGTAAAAAGCCCAATTTCGGCGTTGCGCTTCATCTCGTTGTGATTGCGGCGTACGATAAGTACGCCGCATCACACAAGATTCGCGCGCCTTGGACTTGGACCTTTTGACTTTTTACGAGTTCATCAAACTTGAATCCCCTTGAGTTGATGATCCTAAAAGGATTTAGGGGGCAAAGGGGTATGGGAGTTGAGCTAAAGCTGGGAAGTGTGGATGTTGGAAGGCCGGGAGGCACAAAAGAAAAACCTTCTGCATTGTCATCATGATTTTATCGTTTCATCCCTGTATCGAAGGGGATCAAAATATTACCTGCGCAGGGCGCAGCCCGAATGCCGAAGATCTCAAAGCGATCCAAGCCGCCGATGCCGTTATCCTGTCCCAGGGGTGCAGCCGGATGCTGTATGAAATTGCACGCCTTCACTGCCGGCATGTGTTTCCCGATTACGATGGACGGTTTCGCTTTTCAGGCAAAATCGGGCAGATCGCGCTGTTTCAGAAAACCAAAACGCCGCATCCCAAAACCAAAACGTTTCGGGGGGTCCAGGCATTCACGGACCGGTACGGCGGACAGCTCTCCGGGGGTGAATTTGATTATCCATTTGTATTTAAGTTTTCCTGGGGCGGGGAAGGAGATTCGGTTCATTTAGTCCGCTCGGTCGACGAACTTGACCGGATGATAACAAAAGCCATTGCCTATGAACGCGGCGGACTCAGCGGGTTTTTATTACAGGAATACATTCCCGCCGATGGAAAGACCTTAAGGGTGGTCGTGGTCGGCAAAACAATCGTTTCCTACTGGCGGGTCCAGGATAAAAAGGATCGGTTTTATTGCAGCCTCTCAAGAGGCGCTTTTGTTGATTCCGTCTCCGATGCCGATCGGCGGACATCAGCCGAGAAAGCGGTTGAAAAATTATGCCTTGAAACCGGGATCAATCTTGCCGGTTTTGATTTGATCTTTCCAATTTTATTCGAAGCCGAAAAAGGGCGGCAACAGCCGCTTTTTCTTGAAATCAATTATTTTTTCGGGCGTAAAGGATTGGGAGGGAGTGAAAAATTTTACGAGCTGCTTCGCAGCGAGGTTGCTAAATGGCTATCTGAAATCGGAATGTCTTTAAATAACATTACCGATAGCGACCGTTGAAACATACTCAATTTTGTTCAAACTCAGGGAAGGCGAAAATTTTTGCCACAGAAACACAGGGAGTATTTCGAGGCTCAACGGTTGGGCCTGACACCGTGAGCAAACGGGGTGTTTTGCAAAGACCGCTTAATGCCGCTTGCCGTCACAACCGGAAAGGGTAACCATGGACCCGTTCGCACATCATCTGGATGAATCGGATTTAAAAAGGGAGCGTCAAAAGGCCAGAGAGCTCCGGGAGTCTCAATGGTGGAAACGCCGGCTGGCAAAGGGTGTCTGCCACTATTGCGGGCGACAGACGGCGCCTAAAGAACTGACCATGGATCATATCGTCCCGATCTCCCGCGGCGGCAGGAGTACCAAGGGCAATCTGGTACCCTGCTGTAAAGACTGTAACAACAAAAAGAAGCATTTACTGCCGATGGAATGGGAGGATTTTATACAGTCTAAAAAGACGGCCGGCTGATTTGCGTTACCGGATAAAACCCGTGCGGCCGCCTGTTTTCATGCCGGGATGATCGGGCGTCTGAATGACAAGAACCTGTTGAATTTTATTAAAATTTATATGCCTATCGTTTCTTGACAATCCGTTTTTGTTGTACTATAGATATAATGACTTCTTGAATTTATTTCAAAAGGACCGCTGGTTGATCCTTTCGCTTAAAAGTGGAAGGTACGATATGATTATCTCAATGAGTGGCTCCTCTATCCGCCAAACGCAAAACGCGTTGCGGCCTTCTCATCTGAATCCATTTAAATTCCCGTGCAACCCCAATGAAGAACAGCATCACCTCCTTTCCACTATTTCAAGAAGAGACTTAAGAGGTATCTCATAACGGTTACATCCGCGCAGTTGCCTTATCGAAACCTGGGTGCTGCCCGGCTGTGAACGCGGAAATGCTTTTGGGGCGGGGGTAAAATGCCCTGACGTATATGGCTCGCTAAACCCAAAACAAAAGGAGGTGCCATATGAATTCCGTTGTTGTAATCTTATTAGGTTTTGCAGTTGCCGTTCTCGGCTACCGTTATTATGCCGGGAATATCGACGCAAAAATCATCAAGTCCGACCCCAACCGGGCAACGCCGGCCAAGATGTATATGGACGGCGTGGAGTTCATGCCCACGAGCAAGAATATCCTCTTCGGATATCAGTTTAAATCGATTGCAGGAGCCGCACCGATTATCGGACCGATCATCGCGGTCCAGTGGGGGTGGTTGCCCGCCCTTGTTTGGATTCTGTGCGGCGCACTTTTTATCGGCTGGGTCCAGGACTATTCCAGCGCGGTGGTTGCCATGCGCAATGAAGGTTCTTCCTTCGGAGGGTTAAGCCATCGGCTGATTTCTCCGCGCGCGCGGATGATACTGCTGTCCTTCATCTATTTTTACCTGCTCCTCATTGCCGGCGCGTTCGGCAACGTGGTGGTGAGCACCGCCATCGGCCTTAAGGCTGCACCGATGGCCTGGCTGTTTATGACCATCGGCGGCATCCTGGCCGGCCAGATGATCTACCGCTGGAAAAAAGATATTATTCTGACAACGGTCGTTTGCGTTCTGATCGCCCTGAGTGGAATCTGGCTCGGAAGCGTGGCCCCGTCCGACCAGATCATCGGCGCGAATCTTGCCAACAGCCGGGTGCTGTGGGCCATTATCGCCTTTGTTTTCTGCTACTTCGCAGCGGTGCTGCCCATTTGGCGGTTTGCCCTGCCCATCAACTATGTGGCCTCCTATATTGTTTTTCTGGGCCTTTTGGTCGGACTCATCGGCGTCTTTGTGCTCCATCCCAATTTCACGCTGCCGGCCTACACCGGTTTTTCCATCAAAATCGGGCCGATCTGGCCCATCATGTTTGTTACCATCGCCTGCGGCGCGATTTCCGGGTGGCACAGCATCGTATCGAGTTCGGGAACGGCCCGGCAGCTGGAAAACGAACTGGACGCCCGACCGGTGGGTGGCGGGGTTATGTTCATCGAGATGATGCTGGCGCTGTTTGCCTTGGTTATAGCCGGAACCATCTATGCCTCTCCGGCCGAGTACGTTGAGGCCGTCAGCAAGGGGCCGGGGGCCGTGTTCGCGACCGGTGTTTCGACATTTTTCGGGGCGCTGGGCTTTCCGCCCGGTTTGGGCCGATCGTACGGCAGCGTGATGATGATCGTGCTGGCCATCACCATTATGCAGCTGGTGGTACGCTTCATGCGGGTGGCCACTTCGGAACTGCTCAGCGATGTCAGCCCGGTTTTTAAAAACCCGCACATCGGAACATTTATTGCCAGCCTGCTTGGGATCGTGCTGGTGCTGACCGGCTGGTGGCAGTATCTATGGGTGCTTTTCGGAGGGGCCAACCAGCTGATGGCTTCTTTGGCCCTGATGCTGGTTACGGTCTGGCTCATATCCGAGGGGAGATCGGCGGCCTGGACCTTTTATCCGATGATTTTCATGTTTGTTACCACCATTGCGGCGCTGATCTATACCTCCTTCAACCTGCTTCGCAAAGTAATTTCAGGAGCGGTGACGGGCGAGGCATTGGTTGGCAACACCCTGATGGGGCTGGTAGGAGTGTTTCTGGTCATTGCCGCCATTATTCTGGCTGTTGAAGGGATCAAAGCCCTGAATCGATACCGGAGTGTGGGCGCGAAGCCTCAACCGGTCGGGGCTTAGCATCGCTGCCGGTCAGTTTGACGGCGCACGGTTGAAGATCCGTTCTGACAAGGCGGAAGGGGGCCGAATTATTTTCTGTTGCGGATTATACCGGATTTGACAAATTTTCGTAAAGAAATCTTCCTGTTTCCTTGTTGCAAATGGGGAAACAGGAAGAGTTTACCAGCTGAAAGGGGACGCTATGACGGAAGAAGAGAAGAAAAAAAGAAGCGGGATTATTCAGGCGATCAAGGAATTCGTTTACGGGGTGGCGGCTCACGATTCGGCGCGGTTTGCATTGAAAACCAGGGCCAGCATGGAGCATCTCTTTATTCTGATCACCATGGGGGACATGCTGGGCGTTCCCATCCTGCCGCCGTATTACTCGCTGAGACTGCTCCCGTACGTCGTGCCTCAGATTTCAACCTGGAAGCGCAGAATGCTCAGGGAGAAAGACCTGACCGACGCCCTGGCCTGAAGATTCATGCACGGGGCCAGGTGGTTTGCGAAGGTTTCAACCTATAGCCGGAAAAGGATAATGTTATGGCCCTTGAAAAGATATTCGATCAGTATCCGGATCGTCGCTACATCATGTTCGGAGGAAAAGGCGGGCTCGGGAAAACCACCTTTTCCGCAGCCACGGCCTACTATTTGGCGAAAAAGGGAAAGCGGGTACTGGTTTTTTCCGTGGACCCGCAGGCTTCGCTGAGCGATATTTTTAAAAAAGACATTTTCGGAAAAGGACCCACCGAAATCATCCCCAACCTATTCGCCCAGGAGATCGACGCCGACCGCAGGGTGAAGGAATACCAGCAGGAGATCCGCCAGAAGATTCTGAACATGTATGGAATGGACAAGATCCCCGAAGAAATTGAAAGCTATATCCAGGCGGCGGCGGCGGAGCCGGCCATGGAAGAAAGCGCCATTTTCGATGAGGTGGTGGATATCGTCGTAAAGGGCGGTTACGATTACTATATCTACGATCTGGTTCCATTGGGACACGCCCTCTATTATCTGAGCATGGCATCGGTATACGATGCCTGGATCGAAAAGATCACCCATCTGCGCGAACAGATGCGGGAATACGATCAGGTAGCGGCGGTCATTCGCCGGGACAAGGAGCTAGATGAGGATGCCATCCTCACCGAACTCCTTTACATCAAGGACCGGATCAAGAAATCATCCGGTATTCTGACAGACAAGATGAAGACGGCGTTCTTTTTCGTGGTGACGGCAGAGGAGATGGTAATTAAAGATACGCTCAAGGCGGCGGAGCTTTTCGCAAAATTCGATGTCCCCCTGAGCGGCTACATTATCAACCGGGTCCTGCCCTCCGAGCTCAGGGGGCAGAATATTCCCGAGTATCTCAAGAACCGCTTCACCATGCAGGATCATTATCTGAAGGTGATCGAAGATACCTTTGAGGGAGATATTCTGGCATCGGTTCCAGAAATGGAGCGTGATGTAACCGGTTTGGGGATGATCGAGAAGGTGGCAAAGACCATGTTTGGCGACAGTCCCTAACAGGCTGTTGAAAAACTACGTCTGAGGCCGCCATGCAGCGTTGCGCGGCTCTCGCCAATGCTCACATATACTTGAATATGCTGCGCTTGTCGAATCGCCGCGCGCCTTGCCTGACG
>JBFLWU010000006.1:0-144906 GCA_040757625.1 Thermodesulfobacteriota bacterium
GGGTTTTGATTTTTGGCCGCCCCTATGCTATCAGGAGGTTATCTTTTTTTCTACGCGATAATAAATTTTGTTTTTACTACTCTCGGAGGTATATTCTCTTCTCTTTTCAATATATAACGCTCTTTTATTGTTTAATTGAGATTGAGTTCAATCCGGATGAAAATTTTCAGGGGATAGCCTGCATGATTGCTTGACAAACAGGACGATTGGTGAAAAAAGAAGTACAAAAAGCTCCATAGTGCTAAAATTCATCATGAGGAAAGCGCCTATGTTACGAGCACTCAAACCCCGTTTCTTAAAGAGAAATGGGGTTTTGTATTTTTAGGGGGCGGTCACCGGCAGCGCCGGATAGTTAGTACCCGTTGTCAATAACGTCCCTTTTTAAAGGAAACCTTAAAGGAGGCTTGAGCCGTGTGAGTGGAAACTCTCAAGCACGGTTCTTAGGGGGCTTTGGGATGGCAACATCCCCCGGCTACCCGACCTCATTGGGTACAATGTTGAATTCCTGAGTTGGGTGGCAAAGCGCCAACTTTAGAACAACTTTGAGGAGTTCGGGAAAAGGGGAAAATATGCGGTTTATAAAATTCAAAATCGTGAACTTCAAGGGGATCAAAAATGCTGAGTTGAAACTCGATCAGCTTGGTCAGGGGAAAATTTTTACCCTGGTCGGTTTGAATGAATCGGGCAAGACTACTGTACTTGAAGCAATTAATAGCTTCTCACCTGACTTAGCCGCTCAACCTATATTTCAAAACGATATATTTCGCCGTGTCGAGCCAAAGGATCTCGTACCAAAACATCTCAAAGACAATTTCACCGGCGATGTATCGATCGAAGCATTCTTGGAGTTCTCTGATCAAGATATTAAATCGATTTCGGACTATTTTGAACGCGAACACGCTTTGAATATAGATGTGGATAGGCTTGGCAAATCGTTCCATGTCCAAAAAACTTTCAAATTCAAACAGTCTGATCATACGGAGCAAACAAGCTACTGGTGGATTTCCCTTGCAGTAAAGACTAAACGCGCAAAAAAATATAACTTGCTTTCGTCACGTGATGATGTATGGCAAGCAGCTGTTGTATATATACGCTCCTTGATCCCAAAAATTTGTTACTTCCCAACGTTTCTTTTCGAATTTCCTTTTCGTGTTTACCTGTCTCATGCACCAGAGCAATATGAGCCGCAAAACACTTACTACTGCCAGATAATCCAAGATGTGCTAGACTCACTTGATCGGGGTCTTACGATCGAAGAACACATTGTAAGCCGTGTTGAAAAGATTGAAGATGGTGAAGCCTGGAGCTTCTTTGATTTCTTCAAAAGCGATAGGAAAGAGCAGGTTGACGCCGTGATGAGCCATCTCGCCAATCAGATTAGCAAATCGGTATTTACACGATGGAACGAAATATTTGGTTCAAAATTTCCGAAGAACATCAAGATTGAGTGGAACGTAGACGGGCATGAGCAGAACCCACCCGTCTATTTGAGTTTTAGCGTACAAGATGGCACCTCAACCTATAGCATAGCCGAGAGGTCACTTGGCTTTCGATGGTTCTTTTGCTTCTTGCTGTTTACACAGTTTAGAAAGTCCCGTCGAGACAGTGGCACGCTATTCCTCCTGGATGAGCCAGCATCAAATCTACATGCAACTGCCCAACAACAATTATTGGCGAGCTTCGAAGCGGTTACAGGTGGAAACAACAGCCTAATTTATTCCACTCACTCTCATTACATGATTAACCCCCGGTGGATTGAGGGTGCATTTATAGTTCAGAATGGTGCTATAGAGTACGACGATGAACTGACGTCTAAGTACGAATTTCATGCGCACGAAACGGATATTATTGTTTCACCTTACCGTCGGTTTGTCGGCGAAAATCCCGACAAATCAACCTACTATCAACCGATTTTAGACGCTTTGGACTATTCGCCTAGCGTTTTGGAACACCAGTCGAATGCTGTAATGGTTGAGGGTAAGAGCGACTTTTATCTGTTCGCATATTTCCAGGAAATATTTTTTCCGGATTTTAAGAATTTACGGTTTTTACCATCATCTGGGTCTAACGAAATTGGACCATTAATTTCTCTTTACCTTGGTTGGGGTTACGATTTTATCGTTTTGCTGGACGATGACAAGTCTGGGAAACAAGCTAGGTCGCGCTATATTGAGGAATGGTATTTAAACGATAAAACGGTAATTACTCTTGCAGATTTATCTCCGAAGCTAAAGGGTAAGAAGCTTGAGTCATTGATATCCTCTGATGGGAAGGATCTCATCAAGAAGGATATGGGACTGAAAAGGCTTTCAAAAAAGCATGTTGCTCGTTTTTTCCAAAACAAACTTGCGAGACGAGAGGAATTCAGCTTCGATGAGGCAACCGTGGATAATCTGAAAGCTGTTATGAGTGGACTTTCTGCACGCATTGGGGAAAATAGCGCATAAACTTTCACTTGTGCCGACCCAATAAACCGGGCGGCACAGTTCAATCGTTGTACCTATAATATCATGTTGCCAGAGTAAATAACGATAGATAGTTACCCAAAAGGATTTGAAAATGTCTAGCAAATACATGAAAGCGGATGTATCCGGCGTTGGTAAATTAATTTCCGAAAGAGGAAATTTCAGAGTACCTGATCATCAAAGAGAATATGCTTGGCCAGCTGGTGCGGTTGAACAATTTTTAGAGGACATAGACACTGCTGTAAAAAACAATGAACCAGACTATTTTGTGGGGTTGATTGTACTTGTTGAGCCAGAAAGTGATGGCGCTTGGGAGATTCTTGATGGGCAGCAAAGGCTTGCCACTACAACGATGATTTATTCAGCAATTCGCAGTTGGTTAAAAGAGAATGGCTTCGAAAAAGATGCTCAAAAAGTACAAGAAAGTTATATAGGCATTTCAGAACTTGGTGAAGAAAAAGATAGGCCTAGAATTGCCCTGAATGTCAGAGATCGGGAAATATTCGAAATTGCTGTGGCAAATCAAGTTAGCGATGACTATTTGGAGACTCAAAGAAAAAAATCTGGTCGAAATTCATCTAAAAGGAAATTAATCGAGGCTACTATTGCATGCAGAAAATACATCTCAGATTTAGCAAAAGAAGCTGGGGATAACCACGAGGAACAGGCTAAAAAACTTTTTCTGTTGGCTAATTACCTCAGAGATAAAGTGCACATTGCCTTTATGGATGTTGCTTCATCTGGGAATGCCTACGTAATTTTTGAGTCACTGAATGATAGGGGAATTGATTTATCAGTATTAGATCTTGTTAAAAATTATATCTTTGGGAAAGCCGGAAATGAGTTAGAAAAAGTTCAATACAACTGGCTTAAAATGACCACCGTCCTTGGCGATAGAAAAGCGGATGACTTTCTCAAAGTTTTTTGGACATCAAGATATGGTAGAGTTCAGCGAGGCGCTCTGTTTAATAAAATTAAAGGAAAATATTCAAACAAATCAAATGTTATCAAATTATCGAAAGACCTCTGCGATACAATTGACCTTTATGCCGCTTTAGATTCTGACGATAGCGATGTGTGGGCTGAACACTCAGAAACTTCTCGTGATTACATAAAAGTACTTACCCTTCTTGCCGGCACCCAGGTTAGACCAGTAATTTTGTCAGCATTGTCACAACTGGCCCCTCCTCAAATGGAACGCTTATTGCGTTGGCTCGTTACCCTTATAGTTAGGTATCAAACTGTTGGTGGTGGGCGAACTGGTCGTCTAGAACAACAATGTACTTCAACAGCACCAAAAATATTTTCCGGTGAATTAAACACTCCACAAAAAATCTGGGACAATCTAAGACCTATAGTTCCAAAAGATGATGAATTTCTGAATGATTTTAGAAACTATTCGGAGGCCACTGCATCAAAGGCAAGATACATCATTAGTCAACTCGAAATGGTTAAATGGAGCAAAGAAAATCCCGGCAAAGAAATCGAAAAAACACCATGTTCAGACCCAAGCATATTAAATCTTGAGCATGTCCTTCCCAAAAATCCATCAAATGCCTGGAGCAATTTACTTGCCTCGGACAAAACCATTGTTCAAGACTGTTTAAATAACATAGGGAACTTGTGCCTGCTAAGCACAAAGGCCAACAAAAATCTCGGCTCATCTTCTTTTTCTGTGAAATCTGAAAAGATTTTCAAAAGTTCTGATCTTGTTACTACTCGTGACATAGCAATTAATTTTAAAAATTGGTCAAGAGAAGCTATAGAGGTCAGGGCAACAGAATTGGCAAAACTTGCGGTACAAGCATGGCCGATTGAATAAAAAAGGTTCAACAATGCAATTAAGCGGAAAACTAGACCTGCGGCCTATTTTCCGTAATGCGGGACGTTATTGACTAAGTGAACTAATTACAGTGAAAGAGGGAACGTTGGTTCAGAAGGTTCTTTGCTTCTAAAAGAGAGTTATTTAGGGGGCCGAAAAAAGGGTAAAGGATAAAATGGATTTCAACCTCCTTGTCTGGCTGTTTGCCATAGCCATAACCGTTCACAACCTTGAAGAATCCATCTGGCTGCCCAGGTGGTCGAAGTCGGCGGGCCGGTGGCACCATCCCGTAGAACCGGGGGAGTTTCGATTTGCAGTTGCTGCGCTGACCGTGTTCGCCTATGCCGCCGCCTGCCTGGCTTTTGTAGGAGGCAGGGAAAGCGCCGGCGCCTACCTGATTTCGGGTTATGCGCTTGCCATGCTGATAAATGTGGTGTTTCCGCATCTTGTCGCCACGGTGGCACTGCGCCGGTACGCCCCGGGCGTCGCGACCGCTTTAGTCCTGAATCTTCCTGTAACTTTTTTCCTGCTGCGCCAGGCGATTGCTGAAAAATACGTTCGGCCCGACACGTTTATCTGGGCCGGCCCCCTGGTGGTTGTCTGCATCCTGGTCTCCATCCCTGTTCTGTTCGCCCTGGGCCGCTGGAAGCCGCTGAAAATTTTAAAAAGCTGACCGGTCGTGCACCGTTATCTATCGCGCTGAATCGGCCGGTTGGGCGGCCGTGCTTGCCGAGGCGCCTGAAACCGATTGCCAGCTGAGAATCGATCCCAGGACAAGAATGCCGCAGCCCGCCCACAGCCTCGCCCCCGGCATAACCGAGAGATAGAGAGCGCTCGCAACCGTGGAAAGGAACGGCGTAATGTAGGAAGCGGCGGCGACGATTACGATGTTGCCCCGCCGCATGGCATTGTCCCACCATGCATAGGCGACATACGTTGCCAGGCCCAGGAACAGCGCCTCTACCAAAGACCGGCGGCTCCATTCCCCGGCTTCGTCAATGAAAAGGCAGACCAGGAGGGATACGACGGCCGTGACCGGCAGAAATACGGCAACGGCCCCTTCATCCCTGCCGCCGGCAAACTTGTTTGCCAGGTTGGAGTACACGGCCCAGAACACCGCGGCGCAAAGCGCCGGAACATAAGCTGCGGGGTTTCCCGCAAAGTTCCGGTAGAACGAATGCCACGAGACCTGTGCCTCATGGGTAACCACCACGAATATGCCGGCAAGCGCCAGCAGCGTGCCGGGCAGAAGGCCCCAGCCCGCCTTCTTTTTCTGGAGCACCACGGACAGCAACAGCGTCAGCACGGGCCACAGGTAGTTCAGGAGCCCCACCTCCAGTACCTGCTGGCGGCTGCCGGCCGCGCCGATGGCCAGGAACAGCAGCAGCATATACCCCACGAACAACAGGCCGCAGGCGACCAGGTATCCGGCCGGCAGGTGCAGGACTTTCTGCTGCCGCTCTCTTGAGCGCAGAAGCGAGACCAGCGCGGCAACGCCGCTGAAGCTGTAAACAGCAGTTGCGGCCGTCAGCGGGCCGAGCTGTTCGGAAAGGCTGCGCACCAGGGCGACGGTCGAGCTCCAGAGCAATATCGCGCCGACGCCCCCGGCAGTGGCCAGATGTGAATCGTTAACTGTTTTCATGATACGGTTTATCCTGGACACCCATGCGGCTTAAATATGTCAAACCCGAAATATTATCAAGCGGGTTAACCCGATTATTTCATGAAAACTTCACCCTATGAACAAATCCGTTTCGTGAAATAAGCGGGTTATGAGGGTCGTCCATTGTTTTATTGTATAGTTTGCGCCAAGGGTGTATAACAATAAACCAAGGGGCGTCCCTGATAAAAAACTCGGGCGGGAATGGCCGGTATTTGATATAAAAACCAAGAACATGATTCACCACAGAGGCACAGAGGACACAGAGAGTCGAATCGATTTATCTGAACCGGGAGATACCGGTTCAGATAAAATATTCACTCTTTGTCTGCTATGCGCTTATGCGGCTTATAGACAGCACGAATACGGAGAACGGCTTTTTTTGACCATCGCCGTCTCCCGATGGGCAAAAAGAAAGGTTCCTCCGTGATCTCCGTGTCTCGAATGAGCGCAGCGGATGGGTGGTGAAATTCAAACGGCAGTTAAGAATAATTATACTTAGTATTTCAAAAGCCTGTTAAATCTAAATTGAAAGGACCAACCATGACTGAAGAAAAAGGATTGAAAAAACCGGTAAAGCTCAAAAAGGAGCTGGCGCAGTTTCTGGGAGCAACAGAGCTTCCCCGGACAGAGATCACCAAAAAACTGTGGGACTACATTAAGGCGAACAAGCTTCAGACAAGAACTCAAAACGGCAAGCCTGAGAACGCCGGCAAGTTCATTGTGGCAGATGCCAAACTGCTCCCGATCTTCAAAAACACGAAATCCAAAGGCAAGTCCGGCAAGGTCACCGATTTTACGAACCTTAAAGAAGGCCAGACGATCGACATGATGCAGATGGCCGCCGTTGTCGGCGCCAACATAGAATAAGCTTACGGGCCGGGCCGGGCACCCGGCCCGGCCCCGCTCCTCGCCGGCCCCTCATCGGGGCTTGACAAATTGTACAGGCCGGACTCGACCGTCAGTCAAGGAGCTTGCCGGGCGCTTTTTTAAACCCGACTTTCGCGCCTTTCGGACCGATTTATGGTCACCCTTCCCGGGCAAGCCCTGTGCAATCCCTGCGCTGACATTTTGACATATCACTCTTGAGAGGTGGGAAAATGACGACCTTTGCCGATAAAGCGTACGATCTTCTAAGGAAGGTGCCCAAGGGGCGGGTAACGACCTATAAGGAAATTGCCCATGCCCTGGAGACCCGGGCCTACCGGGGGGTCGGGCAGGCCATGCGCCGAAACCCCTATGCGCCCGAAGTTCCCTGACACCGGGTTGTCGCCACATCCGGTCGGATTGGGGGATTTCAGGGAAAGACGTCGGGAGCCGCCATACAGAAAAAAATCAAGCTGCTCAAAGACGAAGGGATCGAGTTCCACGGCGGCAAGGTCAGAAATTTTCAGGAAGTCCTTTTTCGATTCCCCTAGATCAGGGGGCCGCTCCTTGCTGTTTTCTTTAAGGCCACGGACAGGGGTTTCCTTTACGAAATAATCAGACGCCCATGCGGCTCGAATTCACCGGTTGTTCCCAGGTTGCGACAGGCGGGCCTTCAATAGCCGGGCAGATGCTATCTGTAGAATGAATCGTCAGCAGCCGGACCGCTTTCTTATCGGACAGGTAAAGCCGTTATTCGCATGAAGGCAGCTTTAACGGTTTTTTCAGTATTTCACTTGACCCCTGGAATCCTTGGCCCCTTGACCCCTTACAGGATCATCAACGAATTTGGAGATGATCCGGATTAATTGTGCAAACCGGCACAAACAATTATGAAATCAAACTTCAATATCACGATTGAAAAGGATTACAGCCGCAAGGCCCCTGGTTTTCGCGAACAAATCTCACGCCTCAAGAACCAGGCGGGTTTCACGCTGCGCTTTCTTGAAGTGCCCGGAAAGGAAATGACAGGCGCGGTGTCGCCCGAGGAGCTGAAGGATGCGGATGTCTATATCCTGATGGGAAAGCGGCGCATTGCTAAATCCTCCCTGGAAGGGCTGACAAGACTGAAATGGATCGGCCGGTTCGGCGCCGGATTCGAAACCGTGGATATAGACGCCTGCAACCGGAAAGGAATCTTACTCAGCAATTCCCCGCACGGAATTCGGGAGCCTGTGGCCGAACTGGTGATGGGGTATATTTTCGCCCTGGCGACACGGCTTCCTTTTTTCGACCGCTACATCCGGGAGCACGGGTTTGCCGGCAAGAACCAGTACGGCACGATGTGTGTCAACGGTATGACCCTGGGGCTTATCGGGTGCGGCGGAATCGCCCGGGCCCTGGTCAGGCTTGCCGCCCCTCTTGAAATGAAGATACGGGCGTATGATCCCTATGCCGATAAGGCCGCGCTGCGGGCCAAAGGAATCGAACCGTGCGATCTGGAAACGCTGTTAAAGGCGGCGGACTTCTGCAGTGTGCATGTGCCGCTTACCCCGGAGACCCGGGGGCTGTTGCAGGAAGCGCATTTCCGGATGATGAAGCCCACGGCCTATTTCATCAACACCAGCCGCGGCGGAATCTACCCGGACGCCCTGCTTGCCCGGGCGCTTGCGGAAGGCTGGATCGCCGGGGCCGCCGTCGACGTGTTTGAAGACGAACCCGATGTGGGGGGCAACCCGCTTCTGTCCTGCGAGCGGGCGATCCTGACGCCGCATGTGGCGGGGGCCATGAACAACCTGGATTCCATCCGGATGGTAATGGAGCCCCTGGTCGACTCGATTTTTAACATTGCCGAAGGCGCATTGCCGGACAACATCATCAATCCCGAAGCATCTTCGCGGCCGGTACCGCGGGAAAAGCTCACCCCCTCTTTTAATCCGAATAAGGCGGGACCTTGCTGACTGATTGTACAGACCGGATTCGGCCGTCAGTCAAGGAGCTTGCCGGGACGATCTTTTAAACCCGACTTTCGCGCCTTCCGGACTGATTTATTATCAGCCCCCTCAAATCTTCCCGCTGTCTTTGGAATACTCGTGACAGCCCCCGCACTTGAGATCCCGCGTGTGATGGCACGTATAGCACCACTCGGCATCCGGCTTCGGCAATCCCTCCGGCGCGGCCGGCGGCACCGGATGCGGTCTGTGGCAGTGGCTGCACTCCGGTATGTCCGTGGAGGCATGCGGCACGTAGCGGTGGGGATTACTCTTTATCTTCTCGCCGCCGCTTTCCATCATATAGTCGGCAGTCTCAGAGACGATTGCCTCAAAAGGCCCGTGGCATTCCAGGCAGGCGTCATTTGGACTGCCTTCCGCAGTCGCTTCCGCGGGGGCGGGGGCGGCAGGCGAGTGCCCGCCCGACACTATCGTCAGGGCTGCAATGACGATGCCGATGCAGAGAATTACTGATTGTTTGTTCATGGCTGCCGAGTTTTCCTGGTTGCAGATTTATATATCCTTAAAACGCACCCCTGAAGGCGCGGCCATATGCAGTCCGCGCCCCTGGCGTTAATAGCGGCCTTGCCCACCCGCTTCAGTGTCAATAACGCCGGCGGGCGACAGCCGTCACCCGCCCAGATCGGGAGCGAATACCAGCCCCGCCTCTATGGCTACGTCGCCGGCGATCCGGGCCGTTGCCTGGAAATCCTTATAGTCCTCATTCAACACATAGAGCGTGTACTCATCCCCGGGTACGTGCAGGCTTGCAACCCCGCTATCGTCGGTGCGGTTTATATAGGGAGAACCGTTTGCGCGCAGCGTCACGATCGCCTGCTCCAGGGGCTTCAGCGTGGTTTTGTCCACGACCTTGACGGTGACCAGGTGCTCGGGCGGCCTGGCAGTCGCGAATGCAAAGGTGTCGGCAGCCTTTTCATGCGCGGGTTCCAGGCCCGGCTCGGAGAACTTCACGGTCCAGTTGTAAACGCCCTCGGCGACCGGGGCCTTGAGCCCCACTTCCGCCCAGTACAGCGCGTTCGAATCCGGCCAGGGCACACTGCCCAGTTCTCCGGACGCGACGCATACGCCCTCGTGGTTGTAAATTTCTATGGGGCTGCCGCTTAAATTACATTCCGCGGCGCACTTGACCCCCGCCTTGATCTTGAATTCGGCGCCAAAAGCAACCGGAGACGGGATGTCCCAAACGGCGATGCCGGTTCCATGCGGCCTGACGACGAACGCAACCGGCGCCGAGCACTCCTGATGCAGAACGCCTTCCTTCTCCTGGGCCGGGAACAGGACCGTCCACGAGTATGCGCCGGGCCGGATCGGCGCCTTTAGCGCAAACCCGGCGGTCTCGCTGGCCGTGCCGTCAAAAAGGGTCAGCTCCATTTCCTTCAGGACGGCCCTGTCGGGGGCCACAATCCGGACCCGGGCGCCTCGCAGATCACAGACCGGGGCGCCTACGACCCTGATCTTAAACGAAATATCGGCGCCGGCGTCCACACCGGCGAAAGCCGGCTGAACGATTTCCATCCGCGTCGGCTGCGGTTGCATTTTTTCCATCATCATCCATCCTGTTGTTTGAAAATCATCTTTGATGAACGGGCCCGGGAAGCCCGCTTCCCGGACCCGTTCTTCCGACTGACGCTATTGGGTTCGCTGCCCATGCGGGGCGGCAGCTTCCGGTCGCTTATGCCTATACATCCCAGGACTTTTCCGCCGCCACGTTCTTTCCGGCAACCTGGCCGAAAATGATGAATTCGGTGACGTTGCCGCCACCCATGGGGTAGAGGAAGCCGTAGACCGAACCCAGTTCGCCCACCGCATACAACCTCGGGATGGGGGTGTCATACGGATCGAGCACCTGGGCCTTGGCGTTTTTCTTAACGCCGCCCTGGGTGTTCGGCCCGCCCGGATAAAGCTTGAGGCAGTAGAAGGGCGGCTTGGCCAGCGGGACCAGGCTTTTGGGCGCCCGGCCGAACTCGGGATCTTTTCCGGCGGCGCAATACTGGTTGAATTTCGTGAAAGTCTCTTTCAGGTCTGCGGCCACCATCCGGTTCTTGTTCTCCGGGTCTTTCAGGATCTGTGCGGCCAGATCCTCCATGGTGTCGGCTTTCAGCACCCAGCCCTTTTTGACCTCTTCCACCATGTCATTGCTGAATTCCATCCACTTCTGCAAGGTCTTGCCGTCCGGCAGGAAGCCTTTTTCCTGCAGGCCGATAAGCGGCCGGCGCGTCGAGGAATCGTAAATGATCCAGGCCGGAATCGCGGGGTACTCGCCTGAATGGCCGTCAAAATGGACAAATTCCAGATAGGCGTTATGGGACGCCCAGGGCACTTCGTAGAACCAGCGTTTGCCATGGTTGTTTACTATCATGAAGGGATAGTTGAGGTTGACGCCGAATCCCTTCGGCCAGTCCGGGTGATAGGGGATGGCGCGCGCGGAAAATACATTCATGTGCCACAGGGCCGCGCCGACTTCCTGCCCCATCTTGATGCCGTCCCCGGTATTGTTCGGATTGGCGTAGAACCAGGCCGGGTAGCCCCTGCCGAAGTTCAGTTTCATCTCTTCGTTCCACTCGAACCCGCCGGTGCACAGGACGACCGCCTTTTTCCCTTTTATGGCGATCTCCTTTCCGCCGCTTGCGGCGATGACGCCTTTAATCTCCTTGGTGGCGGGGTCTTGAATCAGGTGTTTTCCCTCTGTGCTGTAAAGGACCTTGATTTTCCTGTCTGTCTCAACTTCCCGGGACAACTGTTTCCACATTTCGGGGCCGCCGCCGGTGGCATTGAACCCCTCGATATCCATGCCGCCCGGATAAAACGGAAATTCGTTTCCCTTTGCGCCCCTTTTTCTGTCGCCCCTTACGTTAACCTTCAACCCTATTCTGGTATAAAATTCCTTGGTTTTGAGAGCGCCTTCGCCCCAGACCTTGCAAATGTCCATTGGCGTCGCCCCCTTGGACAGGGCATATAGGTGCTGGGCCGCCAGGGACGCATCGCTAAAGTCAAAACAGGACGTACCGCAAAAGCGGGTGCTCGGTGTGTGGCGCACTTCGGTCGCCGTGTCGGCCGGATACTTTTCCAGGATAATCACCTTGGCGCCGGCGTCGTGGGCCGTCATCGCCGTTACCGCGCCGGCCCCGCCATAGCCGATGATCACCACATCGGCTTCATAGTCCCACTTGGCGGGCACGTCATTTTTAGCCTGGGCCGCCCTGGGCATCAGCAGGGCGGTGCCGCCACCGGCAACCGCCAACCCGGCCGCCCCGCCGGCGGCGGCGATTCCCTTGACGAAATCTCTTCGCGTAACTCCCTTTCGATCCTTTTCGATAGTGCTCATGATTGGTTCTCCTTCATACCGGCAACTTCATGCCGGTAACATTGTGCCCTCTCTCCCTTCAGGCTCTGGGTTCACAGCTCATGATGAGGTACTTCGGATCCGTAATCCGAATTCAGGTTGACTTCTTGGACGACGGCAATTTCGGGCGTCGGCGAGAAGACAGCTTCCCTTATTTTTGGTTATCGTATCGATCAATGTCATATGTCCGGCGGAACTTGTCGCGGTTTAGCCTGAACCGTTTCATTCAAAAAACGTGCCGCTCTCTTCAGCTTCAACACCGATATCTTTCAGGCAATCCAACCCCCTGTATCAAAGATAAAATATGGATGGTGCCTGCGCGCCGCGCGGATGCTGTGAACAGCTGTTCAGCGAAGTGTAACTTCCAGGATTACAGCCGGGTGGTATAAAAAAGTGACAGGAGGGGTCTTGAGTCATTTGAAAATGTGCAACACCCGGTCTGAAGCGGGGTACGCTTCGGGAGATTGAATATTAATGAATGAAGCTTTGCGGTTTTTACCATCTAACTTAATAATATCCTTGACAATATTAATATTCATGCTATTTAAATTGCATTGTCGGCAGGTTTTGTCGACCTTGACCAAGGAAGCGCGGCTATGAATAAAAGGACCCCATTTCTCAAATTGAGAGGAGGGGTTTTCTGCTTCAGCATACTCATCAAAAGCGGCGTCTGACTTAAGCCCGGGGATGCCGACCCGATCAACGCCCACGCCCGGTTGGCTACAGAAAGCGGGCGTACCCGTAAACTTTCTATTTAGGAGTCAGAGAGCATGCCGGATTTTCATTATAGAATAAACGCAAAGAAAGGATTCATACTCTGCGATGTGGCGGGTATCAGGGCCGCGCTGGACATTGCCGGCGTCACCCTCCCTTTTCCCAAATCATCCGTGTACGTTGCGGGAAAGTCTTACACCTTCAGATCGGAGAAGGAAGTCACACCCGACCAGATGGAAGGGGTCATTGACCTTCTTAAAGACGAATGCGGTGAAGTGGAATTCATTAAGGTGTTCAAGTAAGGCGGGACCGGCCCCCCCGCCCTTTTCTGAATGCCATCACCGGACCGGAATATCTGCCGGAGCGGGCGCTGCGCGATTGCCGGGATGTCCTGTTTCGGCGCGACAACCCCGAAAAACCGAGCCCGGAAGCAAACGGGAATCGAAATCAATTAAGCGGCTCGCGTTCCCGGGCGTCACGGCTGACTGCAATCGTCGCGGCAGCAGCTGTTGGAAATGATGAATGCCAAACATTACCCTTCCGCTTTTGATAACCGGAGCTGTCGTGGCCGCAGGATATTTCATTCTCCGGTTTCTCATAAATTTCTACCGCAAACCCGTTCTGGAAATCAGTCTCTCGCCGATTGACAGCCCGAAATGGTCGGACGGCCGCAAGGTCGCAGACCTGGCCGATGCGTTCCTGCGAAAAGGGTTTGAGCCGGCCGGACATTATGAGTCTCGCGAAATCCCCTCCCTGGTCCTATCCGGTTTTGTCCGGCCGTCCGAGCAGATCGCCGCTGTCATTTACGACCATCCGGCCGGCGGCATATGGGTTGATGTGTATGTGCAGTACGCGGATGGCGGCAGCCTCACCGCTTCAAACGCGCCCACCGGGCATGAACTGGCCCACATGCCGCAGCAGGCGAAAATCTACAGCCGGGAGAGCTCTGTCGAGGAACTCCTGGAAAAAATTCTCTCAGAGCGTAAGCAGTCCGGGCGAATAACCATCAGCAAGGAAGCGTTCGCTTCCAATTTCGAAGCCCAGTATCACAAAGAGATGAAATGGCGCATCGACCGGGGGGGCCCGACCGCCGTCGAGGTGACGCGGGTCGCAGACGCAATGGGCAAGCCTCTGGACAGTGCAAAACTGCAGGATGCGATGCCGAAAATCCAGGATATCTGGCTGCGGGAGAAAAACAGGCCGCGCAAAATGAAGCGCGCCCCGTCCGGGGCGCTTCTGCCCGGGGAGTTCCAGCAGCCGGCAGCGTTTCGTCAAAGAATGGAACAAAAACCCCTCCCGGTCCCCCGGCTCAATGTGCCGGCGCTGCCGGTTTATGTCGCCCTTGTTTCGGCCCTGGCCTACTGGTGTTATTACGGATACCGGTACAACCAGGCCCATTTCCCGGTTTCTTTTACCGCCCTGATCGTCTTTTTTTCCGTGTTCCTTGTCTTGTTTGTCACCCTGATGAGTTTCCGTGACTACCACCGGCGCGTGAGGATGTGCCCGATGCTCAAACGCGTGGCTGATTCACGGCCCGGGGCCTTCCTGGTCATAACAGCCGCTTCCGCCTCGCTGTTCTACGCCAGAGAAAGGTGGATCGGAAAGCTCGACTTCAGGGAAGGGGGCAAGTATAAAAACGCTTCCACCCGCCTGGTGGCAACAACAAAGCCTTCGCCGGGCTCGCTTGAAATCAGGCGCAAGGGCCTGCTCGGCAGGGTCTTCGGATGGTCGGCCCGGGACAGCATCCCGCTGCCGGAAAGTGATTTCAGCCGGAGATTTACGGTGTCGGGCACGGATGCCGGATTTGCCCGAAAACTGCTCACCCCCGCAGTCTCGGCCGCTATCGTCAGGCTTGAAGCCTTCGGCCGGCCGCTTGTGGAGATTGACCGCAACTCGGTGGGCATAGAAATCGAGCGGGACCTTTCCAGGCCGGGCAGGGAAGCCGCGCTGAGGCAGTTCCTGGAGACGGCCGAAACCGTCATTGAGGCGGCGGCCCAGCCGACGCTAAAGCGGGATATTCTCTAACCCGGATATTTCACGTTATGCATTCGTTCATTTGCAAGGCACTCCGGGGTGCAGCTGTACTTTGCGTAGCGCAAACCCCGGATAACGCAGCAAATGGACGAATGCATTTCGCCCACCGGGTGAAAATTTTTCAGGCATTTGCCTGATGCAATTAAGATAACAAAGCGTACCGCTTGTTTCTGCCTTAATTCTGAATCTAACCATGTATTATCAAGATCTTTTTAAAACTTGCTGAAAAATTTTCATGAAATATCCGGGCTAATCCCCTTTTTAAACAGCGGGATATTGAAGAGGCCAGATAGCAACACATATTCATCCTAGAGGTTATTGGGGCCACTGATCCATAGAATCATTTCCTGATGCAAAGCTGCCTTTGCAACCATTCTTAAGCACCTCAGCGTTGCGACCCCCCCAGATCTAAGTTTATGTAATTAGACCATCTTGTCAATAACGTCCCCTATCACGCAAGAAATAAAACCATTTTCAGCTTGACCGCTCCCGTTTTCCATGTTAGCGTTTGTTCATTCTGTAGTCATATTGTCTACCAGATAGACATTTCGCGGTCCGTTCACCCCCTACCTGCGGTGAAACACGATGGACAGAAGCCCGATGAATGCCCAGACCAAAGAGATGGGAAGGCATGTGGAGGCCGTTCTCAGGGCCCTTGACCTGCTCGACTGCTTTCAACACAAGCCCGTCCTGACCCTTAAAGAGATGGCCGCCCGCACCCGCATGACCCGCAGCCGGGTCATTCGCCTGGCCGGCACGCTCGCGTCAAGAGGGTATCTGATCTACAATGCTCAGGAAAAACAGTTTCAGTTGGGCTCGCGCCTGCTGGGCCTGGGCAAGGTCTTTGAGCTCAACAACACCCTCACTTCCCTCGCGCGCCCGTTTCTCAAAGAACTGGTTCAGGAAACAGGCGAACTCGCGTCCCTGTATGTGATCGACGGGATGGAGCGGGTGGCCCTCGTTCGAGAAAAAGGAATCCATGAAATCAGTTATTCCGTGGGGGAAGGACAGCGGATGGAGCTTTACGCCGGAGCCGCCGGCAAGGCCCTGCTTGCCTTCGCACCACCTGACGTTCAGACCGCGATATTATCCAGGAAGATCCTGAAAAGGTTGACTTCCCGCACGATTACCGATCCTGACAGGCTCGCCGAAGAGTTGGAGGAGATTCGCCGGAAAGGCTACGCCTGCAGCGGGGGGGAAAGGGTCTCCGATGTCTGGTCCGTGGCCGCGCCCGTGTTTGACCACACCAAACAGGTCTGCTGTTCCATCGGGGTCACCGGCCCCCTTTTTCGGATCCCCAAGCGATTGCAGCTCCGCTACACAAAAATTCTGACAGACAAGGCCGGAAAGTTGTCCGATCGTCTTGGCTGGTATGAATCTTAACCGCAAAGGAGAAAACAGATGAGAAACAAATTTTTTATCGGGTTTGTTGTCATGTTATGCTTTGTCGGCCTCGTGGCGATGGCGGCTCCGGCCCGGGCGCAAACAACCCTCAGCATGGCCGCCATGGGCGCAACCTCGGACACCTACATGGTCGCCGTGGGCTGGTCGAACGTGTTGAAACGGATCAACTCCGACATCGCCATCACCCCCCTGGAGGGGGGCGGCGTGGTCATGCTTGCACGGGGCATGGCGCAGGGCAAATGGGACATCAGTTTCATCAGCACCCCCCACTACCTCGACGCGATGCAGGGCAAGGGACAGTTTGAAAAAGACCCTGCCGAGCTGCATGGCAAATACAAGACTTTCCGGTCTCTTTTCGGCGTCACATCAGGACTGGGGATGTATGTCGTGCGCGCGGACAGCAACATCAAGGACTACATCGACCTGAAAGGCAAGAAGATAGCCATCGGCCGGCCCGGCGGGGGAGGGGCAAAGATCGGCCCGGTCATCCTGAAGGCACACGGCCTTGAAGCAGGCGATTATAAAGCCGAATTTCTGGACCCCGGCCCGGCCCTCGACGAGATGAGAAACAATCGTCTCGACTGCGCGGCCGTTTGGGGCGGCATCCCCCAATCCTCGATCTATGAATTTTCCCGCCAGATCCCCGTTCACTTTCCGTCCTTCACAAAAGAGGCCTTCGAGAAGTTCAAGAAGATGATGCCCAACGGCGACCAGTTCATCCTTCGCAGCTATTCGGCGGAGGATTTGAAAAAAGCCTATGGCAGCGGCATTGTCCAGGAGGGACAGGTTAATTTCTGGACGTTCCAGATGCAGGTCGTCGTCCGGGAGGACATGCCCGAAGAAACCGCCTACAAAATCGTCAAGGCCTTCTGGGAAAACCTCAATGACATCAAAGCGACCGGGGCGGCTCTGGCCAACATGAACAAGGACGACAGTCTCGAATCCCTTTCCGCAACACTTCATCCGGGCGCGCTGAAGTACTACAAGGAAAAAGGCTGGATCAAGTAACTGGCGCTGCTGATGCGCGGGCCTGATCCCATGGGGTCAGGCCTCATTTCAGAGAGGAAAGGCGAATGACTGTTCAACCGTCTTCAAGGGAGCATCCCTTCGACAAAATGCTGCGGTATGTCGGGCTGACCTGCTGCGCCGCGCTTGCCCTCTTTACGGTTTACACCATTCTCAGGGGCCAGCTCACCGCCCAGGTCCAGCGGGGCATCTTTCTGCTGGGCGCCGGCACCGCCCTGTTCTGCCTGAACCCTTTTCATAAAGGCTGGGCCCGGTCGGGCAACCCCGTCCGGGAGTGGGTCAATCGGGCGCTGAACCTGTTTTTCATGGGGCTGCTCGCCTTTGCGGTGGTCTATCTCTTTCTGTATTATTTTGAAATCGCCGAGTTCCGGCAGGGCATCCCCAACACGTGGGATCTCGTCTGCTACGGGGCGGGAACGCTGGCCGTCCTGGAGTCGGTTCGCCGCGGGGACGGATGGCCGCTGCTGACGGTCATCCTCCTCGTCCTCCTCTACCTCTTTTTCGGCCACCACATCCCGGGTTTTCTGGGGCATCATCAGATTGCCCCCGCTGAAATCCTCGAAATGACTTTTGGGATGAACGGGGTCTTCGGGGTGGCCCTGGCCGCGATGGCCAACATCATCTATATCTTCATCGTTTTCGGCGCGATCCTGCGCGTTACCGGGGCGGGGGAACTCTTTATCGATCTCGCCTACATGCTCACCAGCCGCTATCCCGGCGGACCGGCGCAGTGCGCGGTCGTCGCTTCAGCTTTTTTCGGCTCCATCAACGGGTCGGGGCCGGCCAATGTGGTCGCCACCGGCTCCTTCACCATCCCCCTCATGAAGCGCACCGGGTACCTCCCCGAATTTGCCGGAGCCGTTGAAGCCTCGGCCAGCACGGTCGGGCAGATCATGCCCCCCGTGATGGGGGTGGGCGCCTTTATCATGTCGGAAATCACCGGAATCCCCTACAGCCGGATCATGATTACCGCACTCGTCCCTGCCGTTCTCTACAGCTTTTCGCTCCTGTTGAGCGTCCGCTTTCGCGCGCAGCTCCGGCAGCTGCCCGCCGTCGACCCGCAGGACCTTCCCAAGTTTACGGTTAAACTGATACCGCGCCTCGCCGTCTTGGTTTTATCGATCGGGGCGATTCTCTATTCCATTTTCACCGGGCGTACCCCCGCTTTCGCAGGCCTGACCGGAACCATTACGATCTTCGTTGCATCGTTTTTCGTCAGGGACATGCGTCCCAAATGGCGAAAAGTCATCCACATGCTCGTCGAGGGCGGAAAGGACGGCTTAACGATTACCATGTCCTGCGCCGGGATCGGCCTGATCATCGGCGGAATCTCCGCCACCGGCCTCGGCGTCAAGCTCAGCCAGGCGATCATCGGAATCGGCCAGAGCAACCTGACCCTTGCGCTGGTGATGGCCGCGCTTTGCTGTCTGATCATCGGTATGGGGCTGCCCACCGCCGCCTCGTATCTCATGGTCGTTTTTATTGCCGCCTCCGCGATGACGCACTTGGGGTTCCCTCTTCTGACGGCCCACCTGTTCATCTTCTACTATGCCTGCATGTCCGCCATCACGCCGCCGGTCGCCGTCTGTGCCTACGCGGGGGCCGGCATTGCCGGAAGCAATCCGCTCAAGACCGGTTTGTGGGCGGTTCGGCTGGGCGCGCTGGGCTTTGTCCTGCCTTTCCTCTGGGTGTACAACCCGGAACTACTGCTGTCCGGATCCGGATTTTTAAGGACCATCTGGGTGATTGTCACCTGCGGCCTGGCGATTGTCGCCTTTGCCGCCATGAACATCGGTTTTCTCAGAAGGCCTTTGGTCATGTGGGAACGGGCCGCTGCATTCATCCTGGCCGTCGGCCTTGCCACGCATCTAGACTGGATCCGGTTCGCCGCGGTGGTCCTTGGATCCTGCTTTTACTTGTTCATCCTGAATTCACGACCGTCGGGATCATCTCGCCATCCTTAAGGAGAAATTGAATATGACCGGTACAAACAAGGCAGAAAAGATTAAGGAATATTTTCCCCTGCTCGGGAAACTTCGCGATGCGGAGCTGCGGCAGGCCATCGTCGCGTGCTGGGTCAGGATCTGGGAGGAGTCACGCTGGCCGGACCTCAGGGATTGTCCGTTCACCCCGCCGTTCCCGGATATTTCCCTGATCGCGCATATCAATTGCATCGGGGAGATGGTCCTGGCAATGGCGGATATTCTGGAAAGGAACAACCCTGAACTGAAACTTGACCGCGACTACCTCATTACCGGGGTGCTTCTTCACGACCTGAGCAAGCCCGTCGAGATCGAGCCGGGCACCGAAGGCTACACCTGGGGTAAAATAATCAAACTGATGCCCCATGCCACCTATGGGGCGATGGTGGCGATGGCCCAGGGGCTGCCGCCTCGCGTGGCCAATATCATCCTGGCCCACAGCCGCTGGACCGGCGCTTCCCCGGCCTCGCCGGAAGCCGTGCTCCTCCACTACCTGGATTACGGCCTTGCCGACATCCTGCGGGCCGCCCGCGGATTGCCCCTGATCGTGACCGGTGACGCGAAGAAGCCATAGGAAAGGAGAACGAGATGAAACGCACGAAGATCCTCCGGGAACTTCTCACCCATAAACGGTTGCTGGTAAAACCCTCGGGCTTTGACGCCCTCTCTGCCAAGATCATCGAACAGGCGGGCTTCAAGGTCATGGGGGCCACGGGCTACGGCATCTCGGCAGCGCAGCTCGGCAGGCCGGACGCAGGATTTCTCACGCTCACCGAGGTGGTCGCGGTCACGCGACAGATGGTCGGGGCCACCAAGATCCCCATCATCTGTGATGCCGACACGGGCTTCGGGAATGCGCTCAACGTCATGCGCACGACCGAAGAGTTTATCATGGCAGGCGCCGCAGGCATCCACATCGAGGATCAAGTCGCCCCCAAACGCTGCGGGCACGTGGCGGGAAAGCAGCTGATTTCTCTTGAAGAAGCGGTTGGAAAATTCAGGGCGGCGGACCGGGTGCGCCGGGAACTTGATCCCGATTTTCTCATCATCGCACGCACCGACGCCCGCGGCGCCCTGGGCGGCGGCATGGATGAAGTCATTCGCCGGGGCAAGGCTTACATGGCTGCCGGCGCCGATATGATTTTCCCGGACGGTTTGACCAGCCTTCAGGAACTGGAGCGCTGCGTGAAGGAAATCGCGGCTCCGATTCATTACAACATGTCCGCCGTCGGCGTTTCTTTTTACGCCCGCCTCTCACAGCTTGAAGAGATGGGGGTGGCGATCGTCTCAAACCCGGGAGGACTTCTCCGGTCCGCCATGAAAGCCATGTGGGACTATGCCCAGGGCTTTGCAGCGGAAGGAACTGAATTTATGATCAGGGCCGACAGGGAATTTGACAGCCATCCGACCGGAAACCTGCACGCTTTTATGGGTTTCCCCGAAATCCGACGGTTAGAAGAAGAATTTCTGCCGAAAGAGGAAACCCAGAAAAAGTACTCCGACTCCATCGGCTATCAGCCGTGACACGGAAAGTCGGGACGCATATCGGATGATACGGGTGCGTCGGATGCGACCTTCGCTCAAAGGCAATGGCGTTCGTGTGTCGGCCGGGACCAGGGCCGGGCCGTTCGCGCCTGGCGGATTATCAGGCGTCCTCCCCCCACGCCTTTCGGCTGCGTTCAATCTTTTTCCTGGCGGCTTCCCAGGTTTTTGATTTTAAAAACGATTCGCCGCAGCGTTCAAGCATCGCGGAAAAGATCTCAAACGGCATTGACAAGGAAAGCTCATCGGTCTTGAAAAATTTCCGGGCCGAGGGGTCCCAGCCCCCAAGAACCCCCCTGGGCCGGCCCTGCATCTGGTACTTCAAGGGCCAGACAACCAGATTGCCGCAGGCCGCCCCCCAGGGCGAGGCGATCACCTCGGGATCGTTTGTGACAAATGCGGCCAGCTGATGAAGGCCGCACAGCGATTCCGGCCTGACGAAAAAGGCGACCAGCTCCGGCTGCTCGCCGGCAGCAAACTGGCTCAGCGGTTTGACGACACAGAATTTTTTCGGAGCCGGCCGCGGGTCGACATAATCGAAAATTTTTCTGAGTGCATCAGGGGATTCGCAATAAAATTCCCCCTGCATGCGATCGGGAATTCCGGAAGACACGTAATGAATCATTGCTTCGGTTTGCGGCTTCATAAAGCCGAGCCAGAACGCCCCGCCGGGGCAGCCGAACTGCTGCGCGCTGAAAAATGCCGCGGTCTTCTTCCTGCGGGCCCTCCAGATATTTCCCAGAACGCACGAGAACTGGCCGAAAATTTTCTGCCAGTCGATTTCGTTTTTTATTTCCCGCTCCCGCGTCGGCAGGTCACCCGGCTCCGGCGAAAATCCCTCCCGGGGCTTCACATCGGTATAAAATATGCCCATGGGCTCCTCGCTCAATCCCAGGCGGTCCATAAATCCGGGAAGCAAATTTAAATTCATGTCAATCTCCTTTATGATTTTCGGATCATCTCCAGAATAGTTGATAATCTGGAGAGGGTTCAAAGGGTCGAGTATTCAAGGGTCCAAGTGAAATGCCATCGAAATTGAAATCATTGTGTTTTTGTTAAAAGGCAATGGCTTAAGATAATACAATAAAGATAATAAAGATGCGCTTGGAAACTAACAACTGACTGAATACAAACACTTGACCCCCTGACCCCTTGAATCCTTGGCCCCTCTTCTCCAATAGTTTGGAGAGGAACCTGATTTTCTTAGTAAGACAGCACGGCCAGCGGCGCTTATCACTCCTTTGCCTGTATCCCTTCGATGTAGCCCGATGAATTCGGAACGATATTGCCGGCGGATGGACGATTAGGATCATCGAAAAAACACAGTAAAGTATGAGAAGCGCCCGGCCGGACTTCATTTCTTCTAAAGGTTTTTTACTATAGCTAAAAGCGTAATGGCCGTCAAATGTATTGCCGGCAAGGTGAGAAGCAGACAGCCGGCCGCTGGCGATGGCGACCCCGGGATACAGAGATCTTTTCAATGCCGGCTTGAAGGCTGCCGTAAAATAAAACTCGTGAGATTTCCTGAAAAGTGCTATTTTCTTGAACGGGAAAACGTATCAGAGCGGGCATCCGCTCTGAAAGTTCCCGGTTCAATTGTCAGCGATAGCTGAGTCGAATATCAGCAAGAAACTACTTGAGGGCCTTTCATTCACCCATGTACCCATTTTCAACACGTACTCGGAACCGCTCAGCAGGCAACAAGTCGGCAGAGGGGAAGGACTGGCTGTTGAGGGTAATTACCAGAAAGGAAAATCGTCCGTGACCTTTGCCCATACCGCTGAAAGCGGCCAGACGCAGATCCCGCCTTTTCGTTCCCAGCTGGGAACGCTTTTTTTTCTGGCATCGATCTTTTATCTTAATTTTGTCTCCCGAATCATCATGGCGCCGCTGATGCCGACTGTCGAAAAGGAGCTTCATTTCTCCCATGGCGAGGCCGGCTCGCTGTTTCTGGTCCTGTCCTTAGGGTATTTCACCGGCCTGATCGGTTCCGGCTTCATTTCTTCGCGCTTCACGCACCGCAAAACGATCATCATCTCCAGCATTGCGGTCGGCCTGACGCTGATCGCGGCCTCCCGCTGCAGCAGCCTGTGGGCCTTGTGGGCCGTCGTCGTCTTTCTGGGTCTTTTTGCCGGGTTGTACCTGGCATCTGGAATGGCCACCCTGACCGCCCAGATCGACAGCGGTCATTGGGGCAAGGCGATCGCAATTCACGAACTGGGGCCCACCGTAAGTTTCCTGACCGCCCCGCTGCTCGCGGAGGGGCTCCTGAACTGGTTTTCCTGGCGGGGAGTGTTGACCGTCCTGGGCGTCGTGTCCCTGCTGCTGGGAGCGGCATACGCAAAGTTCGGCAGGGGCGGCGACTTTTCAGGAAAAGCGCCCAGGCTGGAAACCTTCCGGGTCCTGCTGCAAAACCGCGGTTTCTGGATCATGCTGTTCATGTTCGGCCTCGGTATCGGCGGAACGATCGGCATTTACACCATGCTGCCGCTTTACCTTGTCGCCGAAAAAGGCCTTGAACGAAACTGGGCCAACCTGCTGATCGCCATTTCCAGAATCGGATGCCCCGGCATCGTCTTTGCGGCGGGCTGGAGCACGGACCGGTTCGGCACCCACCGGACGCTCTTCGGTGTTTTTCTGCTCACCGGACTGGCAACCATCGCTTTGGGATTGACGGACAACCGCTGGCTCGTTGTTTCCGTCATACTGCAGCCGCTTCTGGCGTCGTGCTTCTTTCCGGCCGGCTTCGCCGCTTTGTCGCGGGCCGTCCCGGCGGAAATTCAAAACGTGGCCGTTTCATTTACGGTGCCCTTCGGCTTCATAATCGGCGGCGGCCTGTTCCCCCTGCTGATCGGCCTGACCGGCGACGCAGAGGCGTTTTTCGCAGGCATCATCATTGCCGGCTGCCTGATACTTTCCGGCGCCTTTCTCGCCCGCTTTCTTCCCCGGTTCGGATAATTCTTCAGAATAAGCGGAACCTTTCTCGACCCTTACGCTGCCACCGGCGAAGCGGAGTTTTTCGCTGGTGCCACAGAGCAAGACCCTCGCGCAGAAACGCAAAGAGCTTGAACGCGGCAGGGCAACGATCGAGGAACGCGACAGAATCGAAACCGAAAACAAGCGCATCGAGGCTGAAAAAACAAGCCGCCCGAAATAGAAACACCGAAATACGCCTCGGTTTCTCCTGAAAGCCCGGACCCGCAGATCGCAGCCCGGGAAGGCGGCTGTGAAGTATTGTCATCCGGGATCGTATCCGCTAAACGTACCGGCTTTGAACGCAACGGGCCGGTCCAGCTGTTGGTTACAACGAAAAGCTTAGTCCGGTTATTTCATGAAAATTTTTCAGCAAGATTTAAAAAGATTATGTTAACAGTCCGTTCGATTCGAATTTGCGTTAAAAAACAGAGGGACACTCTGTTCCCTCTATTGAAATAGACAAATGCTATAAAAATTTTCACCCTACGGGCGAAATGCATTCGCCCATTTTCTGCGTTATCCGGGGGTTGCGGTACGAAAAGGACAGCTGCACCCCGGAGTGCCTTGCAAATGAACGAATGCCTTTCGTGAAATAAGCGGGTTAGAACATCCGGTCCGGCAGGAAAAGCGCGATCTGCGGGAACACGATCAGGATTGCCAGGCATGCCATCATGGCCAGCCAGAACGGCCAGATCCCCCTGAACATGGTATTGAGGGGCACATCCGGCGCCACTCCTTTTACCACGAAAACATTCACCCCCACCGGCGGGCTGATCAGTCCCATTTCGAGCACGATCACCGCCATGACCCCGAACCAGATGGGGCTGTAACCCAGCTCCAGCATCACCGGAAACACCACCGGCAGCGTCAACACCAGCATGGCGATCCCTTCCAGGAACGTTCCCAGGATGATGTAGGTGGCCAGAACGATCATGAGGATGCCCGAAGCGCCGACATCCAGGTGGGTCAGAAACGTCACCAGGTTGTCGGGAATCCGGGAAAGCGCCATGAAGGGGATAAACACGTGCGCCCCGATCAGGATCATAAAGGTGAGGGCCGTCGTGCGCAGCGTCTGCAGGATAACGATTTTAAAACTCTCCAGGCTCAGCGACCGGCGCATCAGGGCAACGATCAGCGTGAGAAAAGCGCCCACTCCCGATGCTTCCACCGGCGTCATGACGCCTCCGTAAATCCCGCCGATGGTCATCAGGACGATCAGGACAATGGTGCTGGCCCGCCGCAGGGTGGCCAGCTTCTCGCCGAAGCTTACCCGGGGACCGGCCGGTCCCAGTTCCGGCCGGATGCGGGTTACGATCGATATCGCCAGCAGAAACAGAACGGTCAGCAATATGCCCGGAAATACGCCGGCGATGAACAGCTTGGCAATCGATTGTTCGGTCAGGATGGCGTAAATCACAAAACCCGAGGACGGCGGAATCAGAATCCCCAAGGTGCCGCCGGCGGCGACACACCCCGTGGCCAGGCTGTCGGCATAGTTGAAACGTTTCATCTCCGGCAAGGCGACGCGCCCCATGGTCACGGCCGATGCAAAGGACGACCCGCTCAGTGCGGCAAACCCGGCGCACCCGATGATGGTGGCCGCGGCCAGCCCGCCGCGGCGGTGCCCGGCCCAGGCATAGGCGGCATTGTAAAGATCGGCGCTCATGCCGGACAGGCCCGCCAGATTCCCCATGAAAACGAACAGCGGGACGACGCTGAGTTCTAAATAGGAAGAGATCTCAAACGATTCGGCGCTCAGCGTGGCATAGGCCGCCGGCAGTCCGTTGATGGCGGCGATTCCCGCAAAACCGGTCACCAGCATCGTCATGGCCACCGGCATGCGCAGAACCAGCAACGCGAAAAACACGACCAGGCCGATGATTCCGATCATTGCAGGAGACATTGCAGCGGGTCCTTAAACCGAGGGAGGCGCAAGGTCGGTCGTGCGGTTGCGCAGATACAGCGGAACTTCCGCAATCAGTACGGCCGCGTAAAGGAGCATGCCGACGGCCAAGATGAAATAAAACGGCCTATAGGGTATCTGCAGGGCCATGGAGGCTTCTCCGAATTTGCCGGCGTTCTGGCCGCTGTACCACAGACGCCACGTCAAGACCGTCAGCATACCGATGGCGACACACCGGACAAACACTTCAATCCATCGCAACAGGCGCGCTCCCATCATGCTGCTGAAGACCTCAATTGATATTTGCCCCCCCGTACGGGCGCTATAGGCAACGGAGAGGGCCACCATGACGAGCAGGACCAGCTTGGCCACGTCGCGGGCGCCGTAGATAGGCGAGTTGAACAGATAGCGCAGGACCACATCGACAACGGTCAGCCCCATCAGGCCGACCAGCATCAGGCCGCCACCCCAGAGGGCGGTCGCTCGGACGACCCGGTCCAGCCGGTCAAGGGATGGTCGCGTCAGGTGTTTTGCAGGCTCGCTCATGTTATTGTTATAGGGATTTAACTTGGGAAATTCGCTGCAACTGAAATACCTACCCGCACAGTCAAATGTCTTTTCCCGGTAACGTTATGAAACCATTGAAAAATGCCCGATTTTGTTCACGTTCAAGGAAGGCGATAATTTGAACCGCAGGAATACATGGAGTATTTCGAGGATTCAAATTTGAGCCTGACGCCGAAATCGGGCAAAAGAGGGGTTTGCAACGGTTTCATCATTTGCTGATGGCTTTGTATATCTCCCTGGCGGCGATCCCCTCTTTTTCCAGCCGGGTCAGCTCTTTCTCGATGACCTCCCGGGCCGCCGCTTCGAAACCGGCCCGTTGCGACGCCGTGGGGGCGATGTATCCGATTTTCGGATCGGCCTTGGCCTTTTCAAGTCCCTCGACATCCATAGCGCTCCAGGTCACGCTGGCCTTGATGCTGAATTCGCGCCCGGTCAGTTTGTCCAGAACCCCCTGGTCCTTGGCCGGCAATTCATTCCAGCTTTTTCGGTTCATCGCCAGAAAAACAATGGAGGTCGGACTGGGCAGCTTGTCGGTGACATATTTGGCCGCCTCGGCCAGATTCCATGGCTTGTAAAGGGCGCTGGGCTGAATCAGGACGGCATCCACGATGCCGGTGTTAAGCGCGTTGTAGGCTTCGGTTACCGGCATGGCCACCGGCACGGCGCCGCAGGCCTGCGTGAATTGCGACTCGTCGGGAGAACTGATGCGGACCTTCATCCCCTTCATGTCGGCAACCGTGTAGACGGCCCGGGTCCGGGTAATCAGGGCCGTCGGCGACATGACCCATACCCCCAGCACCTTGATCTCCCGAAATTCATCCTTGAGATACGCATCATAAACATCCCACAATTTGCGCGTCGATTCTTCGGCGCTGCCGCCGATCCCGGGCTGGGCGAGCAGCAGCGTGCGCGGGAACAGGCTGGCGGTATAGCTCAGGATGCAGAAGGTAACGTCGGCCACCCCTTCGACGGCCCGCTTATACTGCTGAACCGGGCCTTTGCCCAGGGCCTCGGACGGATATATTTTAATGGTGACGCCGCCGCCGGTGGCTTTGGCCAGGTCCTCGGCCAGCGGCGTAAAAACCTTCTGGTGCAGGATATGCACCGGCGGCATAAAGTGACCCAGTTTCAGCTCCTTGCCGGCGGCCCCCGCAGGAACTGCAAACAGGATAAAAGCGGCAGCCGGGATTAAGGCGGTCCGCACCAGGGACATCATTGATTTCAGCATAAAGGTTCCTTTTTTTATTGATCCTTCCCGACAGGATGCCAAACCGCATGATCACCACCGGCTGTACGGTCATGCCCGTCATATCTTGCTTCGCCCAGAAACCGGCAGCGCCTGTCAGCAACAAAACGAAATGATTATAGCTGTCACCATGGGTGTGTCAATGACAAAGTCTTTGGAATTCAAGCCTCCCTATGCTCCCGGTTTCAACAGGGTTCAACCCAAATCCGGCCCCGATCGATTGCCTGCGACAGCCCTTCAAGGTCCCGGTCCAGGCGCCGATCTTTTTCCAGAACAGGGGAAAGCCTCCGGACGCGGTCAAGAAACCGTTTGCCTGCCGGCGACAACATCTCCTCGTTTCGCAGGGCGGCAGCGTTGGACAGCGCGATCAGTTCGGCGGCCAGCACCTGCTGAAGCAGCGTGATAATTTCCGCGGCGTTGAGGGCTGCATGCAGCCCCATGCTGACCTTGTCCTGATTGTGCGCCTCGGTCGTGCGCGAAAGAACCGTGTCCGGCGCCGCGCGCTGCACCGCCCGGGCCGTCAGCGCGCTGCATGTCAGCTGCAGGGCTTTCAATCCGCAGCCGTCATAGGCCACCAGCGTTTCGGGCAGACCGGAATTGAGACGGGAGTCCACCAGCAGCGCATACTGGCGGTCGAGCAGGTCCGCCACCGAAGCGCCGGCGGTCTTGACCAGGTCCATGGCCAGGGCCACATGGCCCCCGTAAAAGTTGCCGGCAAAGATCGTCTCCGGCCCTTCCGGATCCACGATCGGGTTGTCGTTGACGCTGTTGAGCTCCCGCCTCAGCACCTCTTTGGCCCATGCCAGCGCATCCCGCGCCGCTCCGATCACGTGCGGCGCACAGCGCAGCGAATACGGGTCCTGAACGATGCGCCCTTTTTCCCGGGCGCTGTCGACCAGCCGGCTTTCGGCAAACGCCGACCGGATGGCCGCGGCCGCCCAAATCTGACCGGGATGATGCTTGAGCCGGTGGGCCGTGGGGTGGAAGGCCTGGGAACGGCCCAGAAGGACCTCGGCCGCCAGCGCCGTGGCCCGTTCACATTCGGTCAGGGTGCGGCCGAAGCGCATCGCGCTGATGATGCCGATGGCGGCCATGACCGACGTGCCGTTCATAATCGCCAGGGATTCCTTGGGCACGAAATCATGGGCCTTCAGGCCGGCACGCCTGAGCGCCGCATCGGCCGGCAGCACTTCGCCTTGGTAATACACTTCCCGCTCTCCTGCCAGGACCGCCGCCAGGTAGGAAAGCGGGGTCAGGTCGCCGGAAGCGCCCACCGAGCCCAGCGAGGGGATGACCGGAATCACGCCGCGGTTGAGCAGTTGACACAGCGCTTCGAGCAGCGACGGGCGCACGGCGGAATACCCCTTGGCAAGACTTGCCAGCCGGGCGAAAATGATCGCGCGCCCCTCCTCTTCGGAAAAGACCTCCCCCAGCCCGCAGCCGTGCTGCCGGATGATCTGGTAGGCAAATTCCCGGGTATGCTCCGGATCGATGGTTCGGGACGAGCCGTGCCCCACCCCGGTGGTGACGCCGTAAATCCGCTCTCCGGCGGACAGCGACTGTTCGAGCGCGGACCGGCTCCGCTGCAGTTTGTCGAGCCAGGCGGCATCGGTTGAAAGACGGACCCGCCGCCCCTCAAAGGAAACCGCCATCAGATCTTCCAGGCCGACATCCCCGTCGGCCATGATGATTTCAGGCGAGGCGTTATCGTTTTTTTCGGCGATCATCTCTTTCAGCCTTCCGATATGTTACGTTGCGGTTATCAGCAAAACATCCGACAACGGTGTGGCCGACAGGGTAATCCGATTCGTAGCGTGTGACTGTTTGAACGCTTTAGTGTGCGTTAAATGGAACCGCATAGAAATTGTTCTGCGCATCATCAGCATTTGATTCATCTTTTAAAGCACGTTGCGGGTTAGATCCGGTTCCATGCTACGCACCCTTATGCGTGAGTTTCACCCGCGCAGAAGCGGATTATTATGGCGGCCGAACACCTTGCCGGAATTTTCAGGATAACCACATCCTATTTTTTCCCCACCGGACAGGCCGCCAGGCAATGAAAACAGCCGGCAATCGTTCCGACGCCCTGCACCAGCGCCCGGTGCAGGCGTGCAAAATCAAAATCCTCAATCCGCGCCTTGCGGGCCGCGGGGTCCCCGGCCTCCAGAACGCTCAGGATATACTTTTGCAGCGGCACGACGCCGTGCGGCATGGCCAGGGGGATGCAGCACGTTTTTTTGATGGTCTTGCGGCCCCTGACAATGGCGCCGTTGGGGCAGGCTTTGACGCATTCATTGCAGTCCGTGCCGCAGGGATCGAACTGGGGGCGGGGATCGGGTTCAAGCTCCGCGTCGGTCAGGATCGTGTTGAAATACACCCGGGGGCCGAACTGCGGGGTCACGCAAAAGGTCGGCACCCCGATGGTTCCCAGGCCCGCCTCAGCCGCCACATGGCGGTGGGAAAGTTCCCCGAAAATGCCGAGGTTGCGCCAGTCGGGATCGTTCATGGTTCCGTTTGAAAGCGGCAGGGCCCTAACCCCGTTTCGCTCCAGAAAGTGACCGACCTCCATGGCGCGCCGGTTCAGATACTCATTGGTCCGCCAGGCAACCCAGCGGGCATTTTGCACCATGTCGCCGATCCCCACCGCGATCGCCCCCAGCAGCAGGCGCTTGCCGATGGATATGGCGGTTTTTGCTTCCGGCCACAGCCGGGCGGGTTTAAATTTTGTCGGGGTCACGGCGTTTAAATGCCGGGTGGACACAAAACCGACCAGATCGGCGCCCTGCCGGATTGCATATTGACGAACCGCTTCTTTAAGATCTTTTTTTGCCATTATCCACCTTGCTCCTGATAGACTGTTTATTGTAATTTCTTCAAGACCAGCGAAACAAACGTCCCCCCGGACGAAAACCCGTTGACCAGGCCGTAAGCGACGGGAACCTCCACCTTCTTGTCCCTGACAAAATTCAGAGAGGCGATGGGGTCGTCCAGGCCGACGGTAGGGGGAATGCTCCCCGCTTTTATCGATACGGCCATGGCGGCGGCCCTGATCCCGCCGGATGAGAAGCTCTCCCCCGCCGCCCCCTTAATTGAACCGATATGCGGTTTGTCGCGATTGCTTCCAAATACGATCGAAAGCGCCTCGGCCTCAAGCGCGTCCAGCCGGCTGCCGCCGTTGGCTGCGGCAGAGACATAATCGATATCGCCGGGGCCGATCCCGGCGGATGTTAAGGCCCGGGTGATCGCCAATACCGGCCCCCGGGGGTCCGACGGCCAGTCGGTGGGCGGGGCCGGGGCCGAGCTCATACCCCAGCCGGCAATTTCACAATAGGGCCTCACCCCCCGGGCCTCTGCGCTTGCCCGGGTCTCAAGGCACACCACCCCCGCGCCCTCGCCGGCCACCGGGCCGTTGCGCCGGGCGTCAAAAGGCCGCGCACCCTCCGGCCCGCCGCCTGCCGGTGATACGGCCTTGAAATTTGTCAGGATTCTGAAGAAGAATTCCGAAAGAATATCCACCCCGCCGGCCAGCATGACATCGGCGCGACCCCGCAGGATCTCGGCCGCCGCATAGGCGATGGCGGTCTCCCCCGAAGCCTCGCGGTGATTCACGGTGGAATTGACCCCCCGGAACCCCAGCTCGATGGAGGCATGCCCGGCCGGCGCGTTCATCACGGTGTTCGGCACCAGAAAAGGGCTTGCCACTCCCGGACCTTCGGTAAAAATAACCCCGGCGAACTGGGCGGCCACGTCGGTGCTGCCGAAGGCGGTCCCCAGAACAATCCCCGTCCGGTCCCGGCTGGAAGCGTCTATGCGCACCCCGGCATCGTCCAGGGCCATCCGGGCGGAAGCGGCGGCCAAGGCGGAAATCCGGTCCATCTTGCGAAGGTTTTTGGTTGAAATGAACTCCCTGGGGCTAAAATCAGCTACGGAGGCCCCCAGCCGGGAGGCTAAAGCGGACGTGTCAAAAGCGCTGATGGGGGCAATGCCGCTGCCGCCTTCCATGAGCCTGCGCGAAAAGGCCGCTTTCCCGGTCCCCAGGGGAGTCGCCATGCCGATGCCGGATATCACCACGCGGTTATTCATGGATAATCCCCTTCGGGGTATACCTGCCCAGAACGATGGCGGTGTTGTTTCCGCCGAAGGCAAAGGAATTGGACAGTACGATATGGACCTGGACCTCCCGGCTGCCCTCGGCCACATAGTCAAGATCGCACTCGGGATCGCGTTCGGTCAGGTGAATTGTCGGCGGTATAAACCCCTGAAAGATCCCCAGGACGGCGGCCACCGCTTCGATGGCGCCGGCCGCGCCCAGGGTGTGGCCTGTCATGGATTTGGTGGAACTTACCGGAATGCGATACGCCCGCTTGCCGAAAACCGCCTTGATTCCCCGGGTTTCCATCAGGTCATTGGCCGGAGTGGCCGTGCCGTGGGCATTGATATAATCGACCCGGTCCGGAGAAACGCCGCTGTCCTGCAGGGCGGCCTCGATTGAGCGCACGGCCCCGGACGCCTGGGGGTCCGGGGCGGTCATGTGGTGGCTGTCGCAGCTCACGCCGTAACCGAGGACCTCTCCATAGATCCGCGCCCCCCGCTGGTGCGCACGGCTCAAGGCCTCGAGAATCAGGATGCCGGCACCTTCGCCCAGAGAAAGCCCCCGGCGGTTTTTGTCAAAGGGCCTGCAATATTCCCTGTCAACGGCCTGCAAGGCGTTAAAAGCGGCATAAGTGACCCGCGAAAGGGGTTCGGCGCCGCCGGCAATCACCTGCGCGGCCGCCCCGTCCTGAATCAGGTCCCTGGCGTAGCCGATGGCCGTAGCCCCGGATGAGCACGCTGTCATGAAGGTCGTTTTTGGCCCCATCAGCCCTAATTTCGATGCGATGTGGTCCGCCGAAGAGGCGCAGCAAAAAGCCGAGAAATTCGAATACCGGACGCCCCTGCCGCCGCTCTTGAGATAGCGGCGATAGGCCCCCTCGCCTTCCAGCATGCCGCCGGCCCCGCCGCCGATAACCACGCCGGTGTCCGCCTGCAGTTTCTCCGGAAGAGGGAAAAGCCCCGCATCCCGCAGGGCCTCCAGCGCAGCCACCATAGCCATGCGGTCCGAACGCGACATTCGCTTTAATGAAAATTCCGGCGGGATCATCCTGCGGGGAGCAAAATTCTTTACCTCCCCCCCGGTATGGGTCCGGTAGTCGCCGGTGTCAAATACCGTGACCGCTCCGATGCCGCAGGCCCCCTGCCTTAAAGCGGAGCTGAATTCCGGCGCACTGCCGGCGACGGCGTTGACGGTTCCCAGCCCGGTGATGACGACTCGTTCCTTTTGCATAAGAACTTATTTCTGGTTCTTCTCCCGGTCTGTTGGGAGTAAGGGTTTAATCCCGCCAAGGCGGGACAGGGATCTATGCGTAAAATGCTTTACAAAACCTCAAGCTGTGGTTCAGGCCCAGGCTTTATCTCTTTCTCAACCTTAACCTCAACCTGTTATTATCGCTTTGCAGCCTACCGCCTGTTTTCATTTCACCGGCGACGATCCTTTGTTTCATAATATTTTTCAAAGGCCGCTTGTATTACTAAGTGTCTATAAAAAATAGGAATTTTTTGCGTCACCATAACAAAAGGATGCTGAAAGTGTCAAGATCATATCCTTTGGGGATATCCGCGCCTGCCCGGCGATTATGGTTGACAGAAAGCCGTAAAAATATCATCATCCCCAACTATGAATTTGACCGTTGTGGATATCGACGCGCTGGTTCCCCACCGCCGGCCCCTGCGGCTGATCGATGAGATTTTAGAGGTGGATGAAGATTCCGCTGTTTCGGCGGCGGTCATTACGCGGCAATGGCCGATGCTGGAAAACGACGCGGCCAATCCCATCGTGCTGATCGAACTGGTGGCCCAGACCGCCGCGGCCATGGGCGGGCTGAAAGAAAAGAAAAAAGACAAGGGGGCCCCTGCCAACAAGGGGCTGCTGGTGGGGATCAAATCCGCGAACTTTTTTATCGACAGGATCCCGCTGTGCAGCCGGATCATCACCCGTTCGACAACCCGGCTGCTCATGGAAAACTTTAAGGAAATCACCGGCGTCATCAAAATCGACGACGTCGTTATCGCCGAAATCTCGCTGCAGAGCATATCCTTATGAACCACGTCAGACATTATCAGGCAATTGCGGTTGCGATGGTGCTTCTGTCCGCCCGGCTCTGTTTCGGCTGGGCCGATACCTGGGATGAGCTGCGGACCGCCGCCGGCAAAATTTCATCGGTCAGCGCCAGGTTTGTCCAGGAAAAGCATATGAAGATCCTGGTAAAACCGCTGATATCCGAGGGCCTTCTTTTTTATCAGACCCCGGATTCGCTGCGCTGGGAATATCAGCGCCCGATACAGAGCATCCTGATCGCCCATGCCGGTGAAACCAGAAAATTCATCCGCAGGGACGGAAAGCTCACGGCCGATGCCGCCGCGGGCGCCCCTGCCATGCAGTTCGTCATCGAAGAAATTTCGCGCTGGCTCAAGGGGCGCTTTGATGAAAATCCATTGTTCAGCGCCGGCCTGGAATCCGGCCGCCGGATCATCCTGACCCCCAAGGACAAAGGCCTTGCCGCCATGATTCAGCGAATCGAGCTGGTGCTGTCCCAGCGTCCCGGCGTCATGGATTCGGTCAGGATTTATGAAAACGAGAACTCCTATACCCGGCTAATTTTCACGAATGTCGAACTCAACCGGACGCTGGACCGCAAGCTGTTCGAGGAAGTTCAATGAAGCGGTTCTGCCTTCTGCTGGGCACACTGCTCCTGATCGCAGCCTGCGGCACGCTTCCCAAAATCGACCGCCCGGACGGCAGGATTTTCCCGCAGGGTTTTGCCGACTGCCGCCGGCTGTTCCTGCCGGGGCGCTGGCAGTTCCAGCATGCCATCGAAGCGACCCTGCCGGGCGGAAAAAAAAGCATCTTGATGGGCGTGAGCGTTGTCTCCTCCACTAACGGCAGCATCCACTGCATCCTGCTGACCGTTGAAGGACTGGTCGTTTTCGATGCCGAGTTCGACCAGGGCATCCGGGTTCTGCGGGCCTTGCCGCCCTTTGATTCCGAGCACTTTGCCCAGGGGCTGATCAACGACATCCGGCTGATTTTTCTCATGCCCGAGGGCCCTTTGGCTGAAAGCGGAACGCTGCAAAACGGGTCGCCCATCTGCCGGTATCGGCAACCCGACAAAGCGGTGGTGGATATTGTCAAAAACTCGGAGCGTCATTGGACCCTCCGACAGTACGACCGCTGGCTTGCGAAAAAACGCACGGTGGACTTTTTTTTCAACGACAGCTTTCGTTTCGACGGCCTGCAGACCCCCGTCCGGCTGAAACTGATATCCCATGGTTTCGACGGCTACACCCTTGACATGGACCTGATCGAAGCGGTTTCTTTAGAGGAGCACAAATGAAGTTCAGACTGATATACCCCAAATGGCCGAAACTTTCCGGCCAGACCGAGTTTCACCTGCCGCCCCACGGCCCGGTGGTGTTTGCCGCCGCGGTGCCGGAAGATGTCGAAATCGAATTCATTGATGAGAATCTCGAGCCGATTGACTTTGACGATCCGGTCGATTTTGTCGGCATCTCCATGATGCTCACCCTTCAGGCCAAACGCGGCTGGCAGATTGCGGACACCTACCGCGCCAGGGGGGTCAAGGTCATTTTCGGCGGCATCGCCAGTATGCTGCATGCCGAAGAAACCATGACCCATGCCGACTCGGTTTTTATCGGCGAGGCCGAAGGACGGATGCAAAAGGTGTTCGATGATTTTAAAAAAGGGCGGCTGCAGCCGGTATACGATTATCTGGCGGACCAGCCCCCCATTGAACTTGTCGGCACCGCCCGGCGCGATATCCTCAACAGAGACCTCTACAATTACAAGGGCATTCAAATGGTCGACCTGGTTCACGCCTCCCGGGGCTGCCGCTTTCACTGCTATCCCTGCGCGGTGGCCTATCTGGGCGGGAAAAAGTTCCGGCCGCGCCCCATAGACAAGGTCATAGCAGAAATGGAAAGCATCGAGAACAACCGCCTCTTTCTGGTGGACAACTCCCTGGCCCAGGATACCCGCTGGGAACTGGAACTTTTCAGGGAGATGATCCCCTTAAAGAAAAAGTGGTGCTGCCATCCCATCGAGGACAAGCCCGAAGTGCTGGACCTGGCCGCCCGGGCCGGCGCCTGGTATGTCTACCAGGCCGTATTCGACACTTCCGATTACATCCGCGAGAGAATCCAGCGCTACCACGACCATGACATCGGCGTCGAGGCCACGGTGCTGCTGGGGCTGGACAGCCATACCGAAGACGATATCAAGCGGCTGATCGATTTTCTCATGGAAATCGATCTGGATCTGGCCGAATTTACCGTCCTGACGCCTTTTCCCCATACCAAGGCCTTTGATGAGCTGAAAGCGCAGAATCGGATTTTTTCGTTCGACTGGGATGAATATTCCGCCGACAAGGTGGTGTATTACCCCAGGCACATGTCGCCGGACCGGCTGCAGGAGCTGCTGCAGCATGCCTGGGATACCTTCTACCGCGATGAGCCCCAGGAAATAAAGATGTTCAAGCTCTTTCAGCGGGTGATACGCAAGGAGATGGCGGACAACACCTTCAGGCCCCGCAACCGGTCCCGGGCCTCGCGCGCCTTCGGCCGCGATCTATAAGAAGGGGTTTGCAACGCAGCTGTCAGGCCTCAGATGAGGCTTTGAATGACTTCTACACTGTCTGCCTGCAGTGGGTCTCTCTTGTAAACAGGAGGCTGCCCAGCGACAACGCCGCCCAGAGAATCATCAGCCCGAAGCCTGCCTGATAGGACCCCAGGCTGTAAATCCGGACGCCGTTCACCATGCCCCCCTGCCAGTACTGATCCAGTATCCATCCCACGGCCGGCTGCATCAGCGTCGGCCCGACCATGTGTCCCATGTTCATAATCCCGGAAATGGTCCCTGCCAGAGACAGGGGGACCGATTCCTTTGCAAAGGCAAACGTGAGGATCACGCACCCGGAGTTGAAACCCATTAACATCAGGGCGGCAATGAGTATCGGCAGGGGAAGACCGGGGATGAAAAAGATCACGCTGCCCCCGCAAAGCGCAAGCGCATAGCCGGCGGCATAGACGAGCTTGCGTTTTTCGACGCGGTCGGAAAGCCAGCCGAAAAAGGGGCCGCCGACGCCCCAGGCCACCAGCGCGGCGGATGTCAGCGCCGCGGCCTGATGGGTCGGCAGGTTGTAATGGGCCTTTAGAAAAGGAACCCCCCACAGGCCGCAGAAAGTCAGCAGGCAGCCGATGATGCCGCCGGGAGCGAAAAAAAGGGAGATGCTGTTTTTATATCTGAACACTTCGCGTATCCCCCCGATCAGCTGGCTGCGGGATTTTTTAGTCGTTGCCGGAGAGGCTTCGACGATATCGGCATACCCTTTCTCGCCGGGAAAGTCCCTGACAAAAATCCAGATGAAAATACCGATCATAAAGGTCGCCAGCGCCGACAGCAGAAAAAGGGTCCGCCAGCTGAAAAGATTCATCAGCAGCCTCAGCGGGGTTCCCGCCAGGACGCCCCCCACCAGGCCGGCCAGCAGGGCCGTTCCTGAAACCATCGCAAAATAACGCGGCGGAAACCAGTTCATCGAGACCTTCAGGCAGCCCACAAACGCCACCGCCACGGATCCGCCCACCAGAAACCGGCCGATATTGGCCCAGATGATCTGGGGCGCCAGGGCAAACAGGAGAATACCGGTTCCCGCCGCCAGGGAACCCAGAGCCAGCAGCCGGCGCGGCCCCCAGGTGTCGGCAAGGATTCCGGTAGGGATCTGCATGAGCGCGTAGCTGTAAAAATAAAATCCGGACAGATTGCCCAGCGCGGCGGCGCTTATATTGAAATCCCGCATCAGCTCCTCGGTCATGACGCCGGGTGCCACGCGCTGAAAAAATCCCATCATATAAAACAGGGCGCCCAGCCCCCATACGAACCAGGCCGTTTTGACCGGTGGTGGTGATTTCATCGACATCCGATTTAGCGAGGGGATACGGACGCTGTAAAGGTCCGAGGTCCCCCCGGCAATCTTTCTGGTTAAAATTCCTATAAGTAATTAAGGATCATTTCCAAATTAGCTGATGATCCTGTAAGGGGTCAAGGGTCAAGGATTCCAGGGGTCAAGTGAAATACTGAAAAAATCGTTGCCGTTGCCTTCATGAGAATAACGGCTTGAGTTGTCTGATAAGAAAGCGGCCCGGTTGCTAACGATTCATTCTGCCGATCGCATCTGCCCGGCAATTGAAGGTCAGCCTATCGCAACCTGGGGACAACCGGTGAATTCGAGCCGTATGGGCGCCTGATTATTTCGTAAAGGAAACCCCGTCATGACTTCAAAGAGAAACGATAGCGGGGGAGGGTAATGCATTGAAAAAAATCATTTGCGAACAAGCCCTTGAACCCTGGACCCCTCGAATCCTCGGCCCCTTTCTCCCAACTTCCTGGGAGAAGAACCATAATTAAAGGCGTGGATTCACGTCCGACCACGCCTGCCGCAGGTCACACACAGGTTGATGTCATATGACAGCATGGGTTGGTATGTCAAGTTCTATCAATGGGTTGGATATTTCCACCCGCATCGGGCCGACAAGCGCCGGGGCCCATTTGATGTCAGGCCCCTCCTATGGTATAAATAATCATATGGAAAAAGAGACCAGTTGCATAAACTCCAGGGCCATTCTGGATTATCTGGAACACCATCAGGTGGATTATTCCGCCCTCTGCAGAGGTCTTGACCCTGAAATCGACAGCCTTGAAGACCCTGAGGGTTTCTTAAGAAACCCCGACAACTGGATTTCCTGCAGCGTCATTTCAAAATTATATAAAAGAGCGGCGGCCGTTCTCAATGACGAAAACGCCGCTTATAAAATCGGCCGATTCACCACTGAAAATATCTCTCTGGGATATGTCCAGCGGATCATCATCAGGTCCTTCGGGTCCATCAAAAGAGCCCTCGAGCATATCCAGAAAATCAATGATCAGCTTAATCGAAGCAAAAAAATAGAACTGGTCGAGCTCAAAAAAAACGAGGCGGTTGTCCGCCTGTACTGGACCCCCGGAATGGACGCGTCAAAAGACATCTGCCTTTACAATCAGGGCGTCTATACCTCCATCCCCTTGGTCTGGGGCGGAAAACCTATTACGGTAAATGAAAATTGTTGTCACTTTACCGGCGCCCCCTACTGTGAATATCATTTAAAATGGCCGGTCAGGAACAGATTCAGCGAGACGTTTTCACGCTTTTACGCTTCAAAGTCCGTCCTGCTGGAAACCATTGAAGAAATGCAGCAGGACAAGGCCATTATCGAGCAGCGAACCGCGAAACTGGCTGAAGTCAATCAACAATTGCTGAGCGAGATTGCCGAGCGCAAGCAGGCCCAGCAGGCCTTGCTGGAAAATGAGGAAAAATTCCGCGAACTCGTCGAAAATATAAACGATATTATTTTTGAGGTTGATAAAAACGGTACCGTCACCTATGTCAGCCCTGCCGTCGAACAGATTTTAGGGTATCATCCTCAGGAATTTATCGGCCGGTCTTTTACAGATATTATCTACCGGGAGGATTTGCCGATCATTGCCCAGCGATTTCAGCAAGTCCTTTCGGGAAAAATCGAACCTTCGGAATATCGGATTTTAAGCAAATCAGGAAACATCCGGTGGTTTCGCAGCTCAAGCCGTCCGGTCTATAAAGGAAACCGGCCCGTGGGCCTTCGGGGCGTTCTGTCGGATTTGACCGAATCAAAACAGCTTCAAGCTCAACTCCAACAGTCCCAGAAAATGGAATCCATCGCGACATTGGCCGGCGGCGTCGCCCATGACTTTAACAACATCCTCAGCATCATTGTGGGCAACACGGAATTGGCCATGGGGGATGTCCCGGAATGGAGTCCGGCGCATCAGAATATGGTGGAAATACGCAAGGCCTGCCTGCGGGCCAGAGACGTGGTCAGACAGATTCTCGCGTTCAGCCGGCGCACGGAATATGCATTGAAACCGGTTCGGCTATCCACGATTATCGAGGATTCCATCAAGCTGATCCGCGCCTCGATTCCGACAACGATTGAAATCCGCACCAAGCTGACCGGTGAAACGGCCGTTGTCCAGGCAGATCCGACCCAGATAAACCAGATCCTGATAAATCTTTGCACCAATGCCGCCTATGCCATGAAATCCAGGGGCGGCATTCTGGATATCAGGCTGGAGACCGTTGAATTAACCGACCCGCCTCTTCACGAACTGTCTCCGGGAAAATACGTCAGGTTGTCGGTAGGCGACACTGGCCACGGCATCGCGCCCGAAGACAGGGAGCGGATTTTCGACCCTTATTTTACTACCAAAGCCGTCGGGGAGGGCACGGGGATGGGGCTTGCGGTCGTCCATGGGATTGTCAAAAACCATGGGGGTGCCGTGACGGTGGATTCCGAGGTTCAGAAAGGAACCACCTTTCACGTTTATTTCCCGCTCGTCGAGCTGGAGCCCGAACCGGAAAACCACCCGTCCGGAAAGCTGCCCGGGGGAACCGAACGGATTCTTTTCGTGGATGATGAAAAATCAATCGTCGATACCACCTCAGCCATGCTGAAGCGTCTGGGTTATCACGTCGACGCAAAAATGAGCAGCCGGTCGGCGCTGGAAACCTTCCGCAATAATCCGGAGGGATTCGACATCGTCATCACCGATCAAACCATGCCCGATATTACGGGCGTAGAACTGACCAGTGAGTTGCTTAAAATCCGCGCGGACATTCCCGTCATACTCTGCACGGGTTTCAGCGAAACGATTAATGCGGAAAACGCCCGGACGCTTGGCATCCAGAGATTTATCATGAAGCCGATCATCATGAGCGAAATTGCCGAAACAATTCGAAAAGCGCTGGATGCCCCGGTGCAGTGACCCGTCAGAGCATTTTTTGCATCCAGACGATATCAAACACCCTGCCGTTCTTCCTCCCGACATTCCTGAAGCATCCGCATTCGACAAAACCGTTCTTTTTATGGAATTCGATGCTGTTCGGATTAAGTGAAGATATGCTGGCTAAAATAGTGGTTATCCGTTTTTCGCGTCCTTTTTTTTCCAAAAATGCAAGCAGCTTTTTACCTATGCCCTTGCCGGTGTGGTCGGGGTGGATAAAATAAGTAACTTCGGCCGTCTGCGAGAACACAGGCATGGGGTTATGTGCGCGCAAGATGCCAAAACCGATAATGTTGCCGTTTTGATCTTTTATGCTCCCGGACGGATACCCCTTCGACATTTGCAGAAGCATGTCAAATGCCTGATAGGGAAGTTTGTTCTCCATATATGCGGCAAATGAATTTTCGACATAATGGTTGAAAATATCCATTATTGCTTCGCGATCTTTAGTCGCTATCGGGCTGATTGAATAATCCACGCGTTTCCTCCTTGTGCAGGTAAGACTTTTTAAAACGCCCCCTTTGACTCATTTCGGTGCCTGCCCTGCGGAATGCTTGTCCAATGAAATCTATTGTTATGTTTGATCGGGAATATTCCACAGAGCACAGTTCAACCGTTAATCCTCAAAATCCCCAAGTGTTCCTGCGGATAAAACTATCGCCCTCCTTGAACTTGAACGAAATTGAACCTTTTCAATCAAGGCTGTTTCAGGGATATGTCCAGAATCTTGACCGGTTCATCGAATGTCTTCCAGCCATGCCGCGTGCCTGAAGGGATGAAATAGCACGCGTTCGCCTTCAGCAATCGGCGCTCCTGGCCCACAAACATCTCAATCGAGCCTTCTATGACAATCCCGCACTGGTCAAGGGGATGTTCGTGTCCCGCATCTTCCTTTCCCGGATCCATTTGCATGCACGCCATAATCAGGTTGCCCCCGATTTCCGCCTTGCTCATGATGCCCGGCCTGAACGCTTCCAGTTTAAGAGTGTCCAAATTCCAAAAAGCCATTATATTCCTTCTTTCATTGGATGTCTCTGTCTATCATCAGGTATCACCTCTTGACCCTCTCGGCTGTCAAACATAAAGGTGCAATCTAATAACACAACCCACTTTATCTTCTGCCGGCAAGGTTTTGACAAATTTCAGATTAATATTTTCATTCACTTAAGCCCCCATCGAAGGCTAACAATTATTATTTGAAAATTTCGACAAACAAATGACATGGGTCCTGAAGTTTTTAAAACCTGATAGATATACCTGGTTTATTAACGATATTAATATAAAAATCCGGTATGAGCTTTAAAATTCAGTGCTGTACGATTTGGAAAGACAGGTTAGGGTAAGGATAAAAGGCATATAAAATATAACCGGCCTAAAATCAAGGATGTTTTGACCTTGCCGTCAGGATCTGTTAGATTACAGATAGTTTTCCGAATATCGGCGCGAGCGGATTGTTCGTGTTGATTGATGACTGTTCATTTTCTGAATAATCTTCCCCTGCCTCACTTTTGCAGTGGGATGCGGGCAAAAAGGAATTGTATTGAAGGCGCGTATGGTACTTAATAAATTTACAAAAAAATTTGATTCCCTGCGGATACACGAAAAGCGGAGCCTGACGGATAAATTATACGAAATCGTCTTTTACAGCGAGGACGAAAAAACGTGGGCCAAAATCTTTGAAGCTGAATTCGGCCCGCCTATCAAGAAAAAAGGCGATCCGCTGCCTGCAGACGAGCAGCACTGGATCAGTGCAACCGGCGGAATCTGGAAAGACCAGACCCTTTATGGAGAATTTATACACAACGGGATCGTGATTGCCAAATTCCAGCCCTGGAAGGACGGCAAGCACATCACCCTTAAGATGATGGTGATAACGAAAGACGCTTCTCCCGAGTAGCCGGGTGAAACTTGCCCGGAAATCAAGCGATCAAAAAACAGGGTGAACTTAAGCACTTGGCGCAAGGCTTAAGGAAAAAATTCATCGCACTTCCCTGGGCCGTATACCCTAAGCCTTTAGCCGGGTTCTTATATCCTCCCGGCATCACCGCTTATAAACGCCTCCAGATCCTTGAACACATTCACGCCGGCATGGCGTTTCATGTCCAGCTGGTAGCGCCCTTCCCAACCGAACTTTTTCAACCTCCGGCCGAGAATGAATCGCATCATGGGCCGGAACGCATATGTCCAGATCGGTATCCACAGGCGGCCTTGGCGCTTGGCCCGCTCGGAGGGTTCCCACCATCCGATGATTTTCTGGCGGTGGAGCCAGACCAGGTACTGCAGCCGTTGGTCATCCAGATGCCGGGTCTTCACATTGGCCCAGATGCCGTTATACCACCTGTAATCATGCGGGTTGGTCACCAGGCCCTGGTCCAACAGCCCTTGACGCATGGCGGTTTTGGGATAGGGGGTCAGAATCTGGCAGTAGGCGGAGTCGGCATCGAGCGATTTTAAAAACTGATAGTTCTCGATGATATCGGCTTCATCATCATCCGGAAAACCGAAAATCAATCCGGCAACCACCATGATGCCGTGCTTGTGGCACATTTGCACGGCCTTGCGCGAGGCCTCCACGATATCGCCCTTGCGTGCCGTGGCCAGATTTTTCTTGGAAGCGTTTTCAATCCCCAGAAAAATGGATTTCATGCCGGCCAGCGACATTTTGCGCACCATTTCCTCGTTTCTGGACATGGAGATGCAGTCGGCCTGGACGATCAGTTTCAACCCCTTATAGTTGCGGGCGATAATGGCGTCACAGATTTTGATTACCCGTTCCGGGTCCAGCACCAGGTTGTCGTCCGCCACAAATACCAGGCGCGTCCGGCAGTTATAATAAATGTCGTCGATATCCGCCAGAACCCGTTCGATGGGATACGTCCGGAAGGTCTGCCCGTACATATGCTTCATGCTGCAGAACGAACACGTGCGCGTGCAGCCGCGGGAAGTTTCCATAACTTCGACCTTGGAAAGCATGACATGGTATCCCGAGGTCAGGCGGCGGCGGTCCCGGATGGGGGTTTTAAGTTTGGACAGATCCAGCAATTCGCCCCGGGGGTTGTGAACAAACCGGCCGCTGCTTTTATAGGAAAGCGAGGGGATATCCTCCATCCGCTCCCTGCCTTCCAGGGCATTGACCAGCCGCCGGCAGGCTTCCTCGCCTTCGCCCCGGATCATAAAATCGATCAGGGCGGCTTCAGGGGCGGCGGCGATCTCTTCGTGCATCAAGGTGGCATGGTAGCCGCCGATAACGATTTTCACATCGGGCAAAAGCTGTTTGATAAACCGGATCAGTTTGACACAGGTGTCATACTGCCAGGCCATGGCCGACAGTCCCACCAGTTCCGGGCGGATTTTGAGCAGGGTCTTTTCCAGATATTTCGTCAGCCGCCGGCGCTTGCGGATCAGGTCGATGATAAACACCGCGTGACCTTCGTCGATATTGGCCCCGACGCTGGCAATGCCGCAATTGGGCATGTGAAAGGCGGCTTCGTGCATGATTACCGGCGCCACATCCGGCATGGACATTAATACAATTTTCATGAATTCTCACCCCGAATTTACCCTGTTGTTGCAAAAGCCGAGAATGCCCCAGATCCAAGGCGTCCAAGGGCGAAGCCGTGATATTTTTACTGCGAGCCTTTGGCAGCGCAGGAGATGGGACCTTCTCGGCTTTCCCTCCGGGTAAAAAACATGACCAAAAGTGTATTGGCAGGACATGTCACCAACAGTTTTTTGGGGAAATATATCCAAAAGTATTAAAATACCCAGTGATCATTAATTTTTCCATGCCTTGTCATGTTTTTTATGCAGCGGCAGGTTTTACACGGCCTGGATATTACGAATCGAACTTTTTTACCATCAGGCAGGTATTCACCCCGCCGAAGGCAAAATTCTGAATAGCGGCAATACGGATATCCTTCTCCAGAAGGCTCACCGCGTGTCGGATCATCGCGCATCTTTCATCGATCTGATGCAGGTTCAGTGTCGGGGCGACAAACCCGGCTTCCATCATATAAAGGGTAAAGATGGTTTCGATTGCGCCGCAGGTAGCCATGGTATGCCCCATATAACTCTTCAGCCCCGAAACCACCGGTGCATTGCCGTATACCTTTGCGATGGCCTGGGCTTCGATCACATCCCCCATCTTGGTGCCGGTGGCATGGGCGCTGACAAAATCGACGCTGTCCGAAGCGATCCCGGCGTCTTTAAGACCCAGCCGGATAGTTTCGGTAATGCCGTCCAGATTGGGCAGAATCAAATCCCCGCCGTTGTTGTTGCAGGAGAACCCGATCACTTCTCCTAAAATATTGGCCCCCCGCTTTCTGGCAAATTCATATTCTTCCAGCATCACCGCGCCGGCGCCTTCGCCGACCACCAGGCCGTCCCGCTGCGCGTCGAAGGGACGCGGTGTCAAATGAGGGGTATCATTGAACGCGGTGGAACACGCCAGCAGATTGTCAAACACCGCAACCGTGGTGGTGTCATATTCGTCGGCCCCGCCGCAAAGCATGGCGTCCTGCATGCCGAATTTAACCGTTTCATACCCGAAGCCGATGGATTGGCTGCTGGTGGTGCAGGCGGTGGATGAGGATATGACCCGTCCGGTAATGCCGAACATCTTGGTGATGTTCACGGCGGTGGTATGTACCATTGATTTTAAATAATCCACCGCGCCGATGGAGGCAAACTTGGCATCGGTCTGGCCGAAGAAGCATTTGTATATCTGACGCTGAATGGTGGGGCTGCCATGGGTGGAACCGAATGCCACCCCCAGGCGGCCGGAGGTGATAAAATCGGAATCCAGGCCGGAGCCCTCCAGCACGTCCTTGGCAACCTGACAGGCGTAATAAGAGACCGGTCCCATGGTTTTTCGGTGATGCCGTTTGAAATCATAATCAATCGGATAATCCACCGTTCCATAGACGCCGGAGTGGATATAATCGGTAAGAAGATCATCGGGCCGCAACTTTTTAACGCCGGAAACCCCCTTTACCAGATTTTCGACGATCTCCCGCTTGGCCTGTCCGATCGGCGTTATCGCCGCCGCCCCTGTTATGACTACTCTTCGTGCCATTGCCTTCCCCTGAAACTGTCTTTTATTTTGCAACAATTCATCAATACACCATCCCCTGGCGTAATTCAAAGTAAAAACGGTTCAAAGTGGTACCACTGCATCGGATGGCGCTTTAACGTTTCTTCAAGAATATCTGCATACTGCTGGGCGGCGCGCTGAATCGCCGCCGCTCTTTCCCGCCGGGAGGCCGCCTGGACATAGATGGGTTTTGACATCGTGAAATGGTATTGCCGCTTCCCGGTCCGGAAGGCGAAAAAAATAAAAATGGGGGCGCCGGAAAAAAGCGCCAGCAGATAGGGCGCTTCAGGCAGGCGCGCCTCACGCCCCAGCAGTTTCACCAAAACGCTGCGCTGGTCCTTTTTCCAGATGAGATCGCCGGTCAGGGAAACGGTCCCGCCCGATTCGATGAACTTGATGCCTTCGATAATGTCCACCGGCGATCCACCCTTTTCGTCCACGCCTACGATGGTGATGCCGCTCCGGGAAAGGCTCTTCTTTTGAATCCCCTCCAGCTGTTCCTTGTGCTTGACGCCCATGTAAAGCAGGAGCCGAAGGTCCTGCTTTTTGCGCTTTAAAATGTGCGCGGCGACTTCCCAGTTCCCCATGTGCGACATCAAAAGGATGCCGCCTTCGTTCCTGCGGCGGGCCGCCTCCAGATTGTCCAATCCTTCGGAAGTGGCGGTCACGTCATCGCGTTCCGTTAACATGAACCGGTCGAAAAACACATCCGTAAAATTATGAAACTGACGCCAGGCGCACCACAGATGATAGAGCACGTTTCGGTCCGGAAACAGGACGCGATAGAACCTGACGCTGTTTCGGACTCTCAATGGGAAAAAGAGATAATAGCCGGTGGCGACAAACCAGGCAAAAACCATGAACACCCACAGCCCCAGCGTGCGGGACAGACTGATTATTATGTTATATAGGACAAGGCGCATAATTTAAGAAGTGCTGGACATAGGGCACAGGGCTTAAGGCACAAGGGGAAAAACGTATTTTCTCTTCCCCGGACCCTAAGCCCTTAGCCTTTAGCCGGGTTCTTGTTTCTTATCGCTTCCCGGCCTCATTACCTATTCATTTCCACTCAAATCCTTGGCCCCTTGAATTCTAATTGAATTACCAACTGTTTTTGTGATGATCCGGTATATTTTTAACTTGAGCATTCCTATCGAAGCAAAGACGAAAACACCCTCCTGAAAATCAACCGTGAAAACGTGCCTGAATTTCGCATAAAATCCACAAAGGGCCGAAAGTGCGATATTCTCTCCCCCCCGACCCCATAACTGACGCTGACCGGGGCTTCGACTACAGGGATTCCCTTCCATCCGGCCCTCACAAGGATTTCAACTTCAAACTGGTAGCGCCGGGCGACCACACCCAGGTTCATGGCCTCGGGCAAAGGATAAATCCTGAAGCCGCTCTGGGAATCCCGCATGCGGGGGCCGCCCGAAACAAACACCCAGAAATTCGAGAACTTGCGCCCAAAGCGGCTGGTCCAGGGGACATGGTCTGCCGCCATCCCCGCTCGCATTCCCACCACGATGGGCCGCTGCCCCGCCGGAATCGCGCCGGCCAGATTCCAGGCATCTTCCGGTTGGTGCTGCCCGTCGGCATCCATGGTGATGGCCCAATCCGCAATCTTGGACGCTTCGGCAAAACCGGTCAATAATGCCGCCCCCTTTCCCCTGTTGTCGTCGTGGCGCAACAGTTGGAATCCGCCAAGGCACGATAGGGCCTCCCGGGTGGAATCCGTCGAACCATCGTCAACGACAAACACCGGCAGGTTCAGCCGCAATGCCTTTGCGACAACCTCCGCCACCGCCCCCTCGTGGTTGTACACCGGTATGACAACGGCAAATTTACCCTTTTCACTGATTCCGGATAGATCCATATTTCACATTATTCCAAAAAGGCCACCCCCCATGTCCCCGGCCCCATATGGGCCCCGGAAGTCAGCGACAACGGCTGCATCCGGATTTCCGCCAGGGGCAGGAGGGCCGCCACCTGCTTCCAGACCGTTTCATTGACCCATTCGAAGTTGTCCGAATATTCCAGCATGATAAACGGGGCGGAATCCTCTGTGAAACGCTCGCCAAGTCTATCCAGTGCAAACGCCAGCTGTTCTTTGCGGTTCTTCACCATGCCGACCTTCCTGGCCCCCTCGGCCACCGGGCTGATAATCGGTTTGGCATGGAATATATCGCCGAGAAATGCGCCGGATTTTGAAAGCCGGCCCCCGGCCGCCAGGTATTTCAGTTTGTCCAGAAAGACGTACTCCTTGCACTGATCCACTGCATTTCCGGCAAATTCAAGCACCGCCTCAAAATCATCGCTTTCGGCGGCGAACCGGGCGGTTGCCAGGGCAATGGTCCCCAGCCTTCCGGAGGCCGCCGCCGTATCCATGACCGTCAGGCGGTCCTCAGGATCATTTTTCTGTTTCCATTCCATGGCAACGCCGTAATTACCCGTAAAAACCGACCCCACGCACAGGTATAAAACCCGCTGATACTGCTGGACGACCCGCCGGTAATGCTGATGCCGTTCAAATACGGAAGCCTGGGAGGTCGACACCTTTATGCCCCGGCGCATGGCCCGATAGAGCTGAGAAGCGGGGAAACGGGTTTCCGGCAAAGATTCTTCTCCGGCCGTAATATAGCTGTCCAGAAGGGTGATGTTCAGTCGGCGGGCATCTTCACGGGTCAGGGATCCGGCTGCGTCGGTCATGATATGAACAGGGCTCGGGGCCTGCGCTTTCCCGAAACTGGCTGCCTGCGCGGCGATGTCGTCAGCCGACCACTTCACAATTTCCCCGAAAGACTTGATGCGGTCTTCCGCCGCCCGGGCATCCCGGGTGTGAAAGTGCACCTTCACATAGTCCTTGTGGGAAATCATCACGACACTTTCACCGCACTCGGAAAAAGCCGCGATCTTTTCCGGGTCCGCCTCCTCCAGACGGATGATGGTATCCACACAGTGCCCCTCAGCATGGTTTTCCCGGAAAGCGGACCCGACCTGCAGTTGTCCCTTGAACGTTTCCGTTACCGGCACCATGCCAGCGGTCGCGCCGGCCAGGTTGCTGAAAAACCCGCTGAAAAATATAAACATCCCCAAAGCGCCCGCATCAACCACGCCGGCGGATTTGAGCCGGGGCAGGAGGTCGGGCGTGTGTTTGACGGCCGCTTCGAGGCGGGTCATCAGGCCAGCGGCATATCCGGAATTGCTTGTAAAATCGTGGGCCTCCAAATGTTCCACCAATGCGTCAAAAACCGTCAGCATGGTGCCGGGAAGGGGGTTGTACACCGCCTGGCAGGCCAGGTCTCTTCCGTCTCTTGCTGCCCGGGAGAGATGCTCGCCGGAATCGGCCGTTAAAAACCCTGCAAAAAAGCGGGCGGCAATGTTTCCGGAATTTCCCCTGGCCTGCAGCATGAGCCGGTGAATCGTTTTTTCGGGGTCATTGTCCAAGGACCTTAGGGGAGAGAGGCTTACAATCAGGTTGCGCCCGGTGTCGCCGTCGGCCACCGGAAACACATTGATTCTGTCCAGCAAATCCGACCACGCCGTCAAGCACTCAAACCCGGCGACATGTGCGGTCTTAAACTCGGGCGTCATTGCTAATGACCCAGGGCCGCGCGGATATCCGCGGGTATTTCAAACAGGATTTCCATATCGGGGTGTCTTACCGCAACCTGTTCGCTCCTTCCCCTGGCGCAAATCTGATTGTTTTTGACCAGCCGGATTTCAAAATCGATGACGATCTTATATTGCGCCTCTACGACCTTTGCGATGGATTTGAACTTATCCAGGTATCGCAATGACGTGATATACTTGGTAGAGGTCTTGGTGACGGGGAAAATGTAATGTGTCGTCTTAAAATACTCAAAGAGATCCACACCGCCCTGAACAAAAAGGGCCGAGCGGACAATATCAAAATATTTCAGATAATTGCCATGCCACACCATCTGCAGGGGATCCAGATCATGAAACGGGACGGTAAGGAGGACCTCGCAGATTCTGTTTTTTTCATTACTCATATGCATGCCTTTAAAATACGGTCATTGGGTTCCCTGTTACCCTGCCATTGCCGGTTTTGCCGTTGATTGAAACCCGCTCCCGGATAAAAATATTATTATCACAGAAGACCCTCCCTCGAAAAGGGGAAAGACGGTTTTAAAATTATCTGCTTCCGTCCAACCTGAATTGTTTTTAAGGCTTTCTCCTGTGCCGTGTGCCTTTCGCCGTGCGCCCCAAGCTCTTGTCTTTCTGTCTCAGAGATTCCGGACTAATCAGTTTGCCGGATAGGATCCGCCTTTACGATGATCCATAAAAAACTGCACCAGCTTCTGCCGGTAGCCCGCATCGGTTTGCGCCTCGCCAAAAACCTTTACATGGTCGCAGCCGTCGATCAGCCAGAGCTCTTTGGGATCTTTTGCCGCCTCATACAGGCGTTCGCTGTGCTGATAGTAAACGACGGAATCCTGGAGGCAATGGATCAGCAGAACCGGAATCGGTGAAACCCGATGAATATATTCCTTCGCGCTGTATGAATCGGTAACCGTGAAAAATGAGACCGGCCATATCTGCAGCGAAAGGCAGGGGACATTACCGATCTTTTCCCGGGTGCTCTCTTCCATTCTGTCCCGGGCTTCCGCCCGGTAAGAGTCAAAGGCCCCTTCCACCGCAACAGCCCGAATCTGCGGTAAATCGCTTTTCCCCACGGCCACAATCGCGTTGACCCCGCCGAGGCTCTGGCCGAAAACAAACACATTGTCGTGATCGATCCCCGGTCTGGTCAGAATGTATTCAAGCGCGGCGACCGAATCTTCGTAAATCCCGCGCTTCGAAGGTTTGCCCTCCGAGCGGCCATAGCCGCGGTAATCAAACGTAAACACGTTGAAACTCCGGGCCGGCAGCCAGTGGACCTGCTTGAAGGAATAGCTCTGGTTTCCGTGATTTCCATGAAAATGGATCACGGTTCCCTCCGCCGGCCCTATGGCCGGAACAAACCATCCGCAGAGCCGGGTTCCGTCCCCGCTGCTGAAAAACACCTCTTCAAAGGGCAGGTGATAGTTTGCCGGGGTTTCAACCTGGACCTGGTCGGGATAGTAAAAAGCGCTCGTGAAGCAACCCTGCAAGAGAAACAGGCTTGCTGCAAAAACCAACCCGGACACCATCCGTTTTTTCATGGCAGTCATAGCCGGGTTAATATCAGAACCCTTCCGGTTGCGAAAGTTAAAACTGTTTATGATATACTTGTGAAAGGAGTTGCCACCAGGGATTAAAATGGGATAAAGTATCAGGTATCGGAAGGCAGAGATCAGGGGTTCAAAAAGACTTTGAAGCCGGGAGGTCGGGATGCACGAAGGCTTATCAAAGTATTTACCGTGCCTCCAGGCTTTCCGGCATCCTGGCATTCACGCAAGACCGGGAGCGCGACATGGACGCTTTGGTTCCTTTAATCCGCCTGACCGGTTTCGTGCTTGAGAAACAATCATGAATAACATGACCATCACCTTAAAAAAAATTGATGAATACCGCTGGGAACTTCCCATGACCGGAAACATGCGCGTGCCCGGCAGGATTTTTGCCACCGAATCCATGCTGAAAGGCGCCGACCAGCAGGAACCCCTCAAGCAGGTGGCGAATGTCGCCACGCTGCCGGGAATTTTATCGGCCTCCCTGGCGATGCCGGACATACACTGGGGCTATGGGTTTCCCATCGGCGGGGTGGCGGCCTTTGACTGGAATTCCGGCATTGTTTCCCCCGGCGGAGTGGGGTATGACATCAACTGCGGCGTGCGTCTGGCCACAACTTCGCTGGAAGAAAAAGACGCCCGGCCGAAACTCGAAAGCCTGGTAACCGCCCTGTATCAGGACATTCCCTCGGGGGTCGGTTCAACCGGTTCCGTGAAGCTGTCGGCATCGGAAGAAATAAAAGTGCTCAAAGAGGGCAGCCGCTGGGCGGTCCGCCAGGGCTTCGGCGACCCGGCCGACATCGACCGCACCGAGGACGGGGGCTGTCTGACCTTTGCCCGGCCGGAATTTGTCAGCGATAGAGCGCTCGAAAGAGGCAAAAAACAGCTCGGAACTCTTGGCGCCGGCAATCATTTTCTTGAAGTCGGAGTCGTGGATACGATTTTCGACGCGGATGTCGCCCGTGTTTTCGGACTTTTTGAAGGACAGATAACCCTGATGCTGCACTCGGGCTCCCGGGGCCTGGGGTACCAGGTTTGCGACGACTTCCTGGCGTTTATGACCAAGCAGGCGGCCAAGCTGGGATTTGCCCTGCCGGACCGCCAGCTCGCCTGCGCGCCCATTCAATCGGAAGCCGGCCAGCGCTATCTGGGCGCCATGGCCAGCGCCGCCAACTATGCCTGGGCCAACCGCCAGATCCTGCTGCATCATTCGCGCGAAGTGTTCACGCGGGTCTTCGGGATCAGCCCGCGGGACCTGAGGATGAACCTGCTGTACGATGTCTGCCACAATATCGCCAAAAAAGAAGAGCATGTCGTGGACGGCAGCCCGGTGACCGTGTGCGTCCACCGCAAGGGCGCCACCCGCGCTTTTCCGCCCGGCCATCCCGCCCTTTGCGAGGAGTACCGTCCGGTGGGCCAGCCGATCCTAATCCCCGGCGATATGGGCACCGAATCCTACATCCTGGCAGGAACCCGGAAAGCCATGCTGGAAACCTTTGGATCAACCTGTCACGGCGCCGGGCGGATCTTGAGCCGCACCGCCGCCAAAAAGAAAAGCAAGGGCCGCGCCATCCACCGCGAGCTTGAAGACAAGGGGATTCTGGTTCGCTGGACAGGCCGCGCCACCCTGGCCGAAGAAATGCCCGATGCCTACAAGAACGTGTCCGAGGTGGTGGGCGTGGTCCACGGCGCCGGCATTTCCAGAAAGGTGGCCAGGCTGCGGCCGATTGCCGTTGTTAAAGGCTGATGTCAAATTAAAAAGTCCATTTTCTGCGCTGCATCCTTCGCCGTTGCAGTGAACGCTTGGTATGCTGCACTCCTCAGGATTTGCGCGCCGTGAAGCCGGATCTTTTGACTTTGACGCCCGACAAAAGCTTTTGTTGAAATTATTTAATACGGCCGCACGATGCTGATTTGTGTGTGCGGTTCACACGCGCAAAAGCGGATGATTACGGCGGTCAAGTGCCTTGCTTGAACTTACCGCATAACAGGCAAATTAAATGCAACCGATTCAAGCCGTCCTTCTGGGAATTATTCAGGGGCTGACCGAATTTCTGCCGGTAAGCAGTTCCGGGCACCTGGTCCTGCTGCAAAACCTTTTCGGGCTGAAAGAGCCGGAAGTCCTGTTCGACATCAGCCTGCACATCGGCACCCTGATTGCGGTATGCGCTGTCTTCTTCTCCGAGATTCTCTCCATTCTGAAAACGATAATCAACCTTCCGGTATTGATCAAAACTTCCGGCGGCATGAAAAAGCTGTACCAGGATAACGAACCGGTTCGCATGGCAGCCTTGATTGTTGCGGGAAGCATTCCCACCGCAGTCCTGGGCCTCCTTTTTCACAAGATGGTCGACCAGCTGTTTGGATCGGTGCGGATTGTAGGGCTTATGCTCATCATCACCGGCGCGCTGCTGTGGCTGACCCGGCGGGTTCGAGTCAAGGGGCGTCCGCTCACAGGGGCCACCATTAAGGATGCCCTGGTAATCGGGCTGGTTCAGGGCGTGGCCATCGTGCCCGGCATTTCACGGTCCGGCTCCACCATATCCGCCGCCCTCTTTTTGGGCATGGACCGCGAGGTCGCCGGTCGTTATTCGTTCCTGCTGTCCATCCCCGCCATCCTGGGGGCGCTGGTCTTGTCGCTGGATTCGCCGGCCATAGAGACCGCCGTTCCCGGCAGCCTGTTTCTGCTGGGGACGGCAACGGCGGGGATTGTCGGGTTTGCGGCCTTAAAGATACTGCTGCGCCTGGTCAATCGGGGGCGGCTGCACCTGTTTGCGCCCTACTGCTGGATAATCGGAATTGTCGCTTTGGTATTTGGTCGATAACAGCAAGAAAGGAGCTCAAGATGAACCCGGAAATATTCAGAGAATACGATATCAGAGGAATTGCCGGCAAAGACATGACCGATGAAGACGTGGAGCTGATCGGAAAGGGCGTCGGCACCTATCTTCAGACCAGGGGCCATTCAAAGCTCACCGTCGGCCGCGACTGCCGCACCACCTCGGAAGGTTATGCTAAAAAAATTATCAGCGGCCTGCGCGCTACCGGCTGCGACGTGGTGGACATCGGGGTGTGCCCCACACCGGTTTTTTACTTTTCCATTCAGCACCTGAAGAAACAGGGCGGCGTCATGATCACGGCCAGCCACAATCCGCCGGAGTATAACGGGTTTAAACTGTGCATCGATCTCGATTCCATCCACGGCCGCCAAATCCAGGAAATCCGCGACCTCATCGAAAAAAAGAATTTTGTCAAAGGCAGCGGCGCGCTGTCCGCTGCCGATGTGATATCCCCCTATAAATCATTCGTGGAGAAAAATATCAACCTGCCCCGACCCTTAAAGGTCGGCGTGGACGCCGGCAACGGGACGGCGGGGGTGGTGGCCGTTCCCATTATGAAAAAACTGAATTGCGAAGTTCACGACCTGTACTGCGAAATGGACGGCACCTTTCCCAACCACGAAGCCGACCCCACCGTTGCCAGGAACATGCAAGACCTGATCGCCCGGGTCAAGGAAAAAGGGCTGGACGTGGGCATCGGCTATGACGGCGACGGCGACCGCATCGGAGTCGTGGATGAAAAAGGAAATATCATTTACGGCGATAAGCTGATCATCATATTCGCCCGGGAAATTCTGTCCCGCAGACCCGGGGCCACTTTTATCTCCGAGGTCAAATGCTCCAAGGTCATGTATGACGATATCCAGAAACACGGCGGCCGGGCGATCATGTGGAAGACCGGCCATTCCCTCATCAAACAGAAAATGAAAGAGGAAAAAGCGGCCCTGGCGGGTGAAATGAGCGGGCACATGTTTTTTGCCGACCGCTATTTCGGCTACGACGACGCCATTTATGCTTCCTGCCGACTGCTTGAAATCCTGTCCCATACCGGCAAGAAGGTTTCCGAACTTCTAAAGGATGTTCCGCGAACGTACGCAACGCCTGAAATCCGGGTGGAATGTCCGGATGACAAAAAGTTCAGCGTGGTCAAAGCGGTAACCGAACATTTCCGCAAACGCTTCGACATCATCGACATCGACGGTGTCCGGGTCCTGTTTGACGACGGCTGGGGCCTGGTGCGGGCGTCCAACACCCAGCCCGTGCTGGTCTTGCGCTTTGAGGCGCTGTCGGAACAACGCCTGAAGGAAATCCGAACGCTGGTCGAGTCGGCCTTGGACAAAATAAAACAAGAAGCTTAACCGCTTCGGCATTTGCGCTTAATGGACCTCCACGAATTCTCCCCCGCGCGGCCATCAAGGCGGCCGGTTATCCGTTCGGCGGGTATCCTTGCGGTCGGCATCTTCCTTGTTATCGCCACGCTGGCGGTTTACTGGCCGGTCAGGCACTATTCTTTCATCAATTATGATGACCAGGAGTATGTCTTCGACAATCCGGATGTTCAGGCCGGTTTGAGCATTACAGGCATTACCTGGGCCTTCACAACAACCCATTTTGCCAACTGGCATCCATTAACCTGGATCTCGCACATGCTGGATGTTCAACTGTTCGGAATGGATCCGGGAATGCATCACCAGACAAGTCTCCTGCTTCACGTTTTTAATGCCCTTTTGTTGTTTCATGTTTTCCGAAGAATGACCGGCGCTTTGTGGCATAGCGGCTTTCTTGCAGCACTTTTTGCGCTTCATCCGCTTCACGTCGAATCAGTGGCATGGGTGTCGGAACGAAAAGATGTTCTGAGCACTCTTTTCTGGATGCTGACCATGTGGGCATATATCCGTTACGTAGAACGACCCGGTTTCTTGAAATATCTTCAGGTCTTGCTCTTTTTCATGTTGGGCCTTATGGCCAAACCGATGCTGGTGACGCTGCCGTTTGTACTTTTGGCAATCGACTACTGGCCCCTGAAAAGGCTTTCCGGTTCGACGTCCGCTCTCCGGCTGTTATGGGAAAAAGCGCCCCTGCTGATTTTCAGCGCGTTGTCGTCTCTGGCGACGGTCTTCGCGCAGCACGGCATGAGCGCCATAAAATCCCTGGAGACCTATCCATTTGAAATCCGAATTGAAAATGCCATTGTTGCTTACGCGGCATACATGGCCAAAATGATATGGCCGCAAAACCTGGCGGCCTTTTACCCCCATCCGGAGGCTTCCCTGAGCCTGTGGCTGGTTTTGGGTGCGGCCGCGCTGATGTCCGTGATTTCCGTTCTGGTGCTGCGTACCGCCCGGCGCTATCCGTTTCTGATTGTCGGATGGCTCTGGTATCTGGGAACACTGGTTCCGGTCATCGGGCTTGTTCAGGTGGGATTCCAGGCAATGGCGGACAGATATACCTATGTGCCCCTGATCGGTTTGTTCTTGATGGCGACCTGGGGCGCCCCTCTGTTTTTCGAAAAACTGCGCTGCAGAAGCATTCTGCTTTTTTTCGTCGCCTCATTATTTCTGGGAATGTTTATGATCGGCGCCCGGCACCATGTATACAATTGGAAAGACGATACGGCGCTCTTCGGAAATATGATTCAGGTTACCGACCGCAATTTTCAAGGACACAACGGCATGGGACTCGCCTTGGCCGGACAGGGGCTGGTTGACCAGGCAATCGTCCATTATGAAACGGCTATCCGCATCAAACCGGATTTTGACAGGGCGCTTAATAATCTGGGAATTGCCCTGCTCAACAAGGGTTCGGTATGGGAAGCGGTTGATCGATTTGAAAAGGCTTTACAGGTCGATCAAAACAACGCGACCTATCACAACAATCTGGGCGTTGCCCTCATGGCCGCAGGCAGGGCCGAACAGGCGGTTTCCCATTTTCGACAGGCGGTTACCTTGGAACCGTCTTATGTCCAGGCGCAACGCAATCTTGCCAACGCGCGCACGGAGCTGGAGCCGGGAACAAACGCCGTCAAATCTCCAGTTTCACCCCCACCTCAATAACCCGATCCGGCGGCAGGTCAAAAAATGCAGCGGCATCGGACGCGTTGCGCGACATGAAAAGAAACAGGCTCGCCCGCCAGCGCGCCATCGTGGATTTTTCAGCCACCACCAGGCTTTCGCGGCCGATGTAAAAACTCGTTGTTTCCAGATCCAGATCCAGCCCCTGTCCGCGCGCCAGCGTGAACACATCGTCGAGCTGGAGAAATTCCATGAACCCATAGCGGACCTCGAGCCGATGAAAGCCGCCGCCAAGTTTTTCGGTATGGATCTTTTCAAAGTTGGGAACCCGCGGAACGTCCTCCACCCGAAAATGCAGTAAAACCGTCCGGCTGTGCACGATCCTGTTGTGTCTGACGTTCTTAGCCAGGGCCACGGGCGTGGCATATGGATTTCCCGTTAGATAGACGGCGTCTCCCTCAATTTTTGTCGGCGGATGACTGCTCAGATCAACAATAAACTGATGAATCGGCGGCATGATCCGGCGCAGCTGATCTGCCAGAATGCGGCGGCCCTTGGCCCATGTAATCATCATCGTAAAAAATACCGCGCCGATCACCAGCGGAAACCAGGCCCCATGAAAAATTTTGCTGATGTTGGCCCCGAAAAACGGCACATCCACCAGTATAAAGAGGCCGGCCAGCGGCGCCGACCACATAAGCGGCCAGTTCCAGCACTTGCGGGCAACGATAAAAAACAGCAGCGTGGTGATCAGCATGGTGGACGTGACCGCAACCCCGTAAGCGGCCGCCAGCTTGCTGGAGGACTGGAACCCGATGACCAGTGCGATGGTGCAGGCCATGAGCATCCAATTGACCGGCGCCACATAAATCTGACCGATCTGAACGGCAGAGGTATGCCGAATGTTCAACCGCGGCAGGTACCCCAGCTGAATCGCCTGGCGGGTGAGAGAAAAGCCGCCGCTGATGACGGCCTGGGAAGCGATGATGGTGGCCAAGGTGGCCAGCATAACCGTGGGAACCAGGGCCCATGAAGGTGTCATGGCATAGAACGGATGATGCGCTTCTTCGGGACGGAGCAGTAGCAGGGCCCCCTGTCCGAAATAATTCAAAACCAGGGCGGGAAAGACCAGCACAAACCATGTCAGGCGAATCGGCCGCGTGCCGAAGTGGCCCATATCCGCGTACAACGCCTCGGTTCCCGTCACCACCAGAAATACCGCCCCCAATACCACAAACCCGTGCAGTTTGTTAATGGCCAGAAATCGCAAAGCGTGCCAGGGAAAAACCGCCGACAACACCTGGGGCGTTCGAACGATCTGAACCGTTCCGGTTGCCGCCAGAAAGCACAGCCAGATCAGAATCACCGGACCGAAAAGACCGCCCACCCGAGCCGTACCGTGCCGCTGAATCAGAAACAGCCCGCAGAGAATAACGATTGTCAGGGGAATCACATAGGGATCAAATACCGGGGTGATGATGCCGATGCCTTCCACGGCGCTTAAAACCGAAATGGCCGGCGTGATCATGCCGTCTCCATAAAGCAGGCATGCCGCGAAAAGACCCAGGGCGATAACCCCCAGGCCTTTCCGGTTTTGCGAAGGTCCGCCCTGCCCGCGAATCAGGGCGGTCAATGCGATGACGCCGCCTTCCCCGCGATTGTCGGCCCGGAAAACGAATACCAGATATTTCAACCCGACGATCAAGACCAGCGCCCAGAACATCAGGGAGAGAATTCCCAGCACGTTGGCATGGCTCACCGCGATGCCGTATTCACCATGGAAGCACTCCCGAATGGCGTATATCGGACTGGTGGCGATATCCCCGAAGACAACCCCCAGGGCGGCCAGCGACAGCTGCAGAAGACGCGCGTTGGCCCCGGTTTGGTCGCCTTCATTCTTTAGTTTTTTCCGGCCTGAGCTTTCTTGCTCTTCGGGGGAAACAGACATAAATTTCCTTTCAATCCCTGTTATATTGCCACACCTTCCATAGCAGCCGTCTCAAAAAATATAATGATTTGGGGGGTCGGGGAGTTTTTTTGAGCGTTGTCCGGTCCGCCCGGGGATTGCCCCCTGGGCGGACCAACAGCAAGCGGTGAAGTGGCGACGGCTCACGCCATTGGCATTTATAACAAAACTCCCCGCCCGCTCACTCATTTAGCTCACAATGGTTTTGAGATGGCGTATAGAAACAAAGCGATCCCGGGCCATTCTGGCACGATGACCTCAATTGGTCAACCCGTGATCCCCGACAATTTTATGAATGTCCTCTTTGAGCTTGGTGCGGTAGTAGTTTACGGCGGCCTCGTTTTCCATGATCATGTCGAGCTGGCGGGTGTGAATGGTCAGATAGCCCAGGATCTTGAGATGATCGATCATCTGCTCCTTTTCCTGGTTTTCCAGGCGGGCGATGAGGTTGTCTTCCTTGATGTCCAGCTTAAAACCGTTTTCCTCCAGGAGTTCGCCCACAAAAAGCACCCGCCGGAGACGGCGGTTGTAATCGGCGGCACCCCCCTTGAAGTGAAAGCTGATATAGTTTTCCCCCGGCCGCTCGCTCACCAGGGTTTCGATGGTCGAGAAATGAAATCCCAGGCGGGACGTCAGGCTGCAGAAATTCCTTGAGATCATGAAGTAGTTTTTTTCGGCATACTGCGACCGCACCCCGGTGGTCAGGGCCGTATTGGTGGTTGCCTGAAACATCACCGACATCAACCCCTTGCCGTCGATGGGAGGCGGCCCTTCCCACGGCACCGCGGTGATCCCGTCCCACAGGGCCAGCATGGGAATCGAGTCGATGTTCTCCAGGCGCACGTACTTTCCCTCCACCTCTTTCTTGAAGCCGTCGTCCAGATTTAAAATCCACCAGTTCATGGGCACTTCATAGAAGAGCTGTTTGCTGGAGCGTTCGGAAAAATTATGGTCCTTTCCGAAGTTAAACATCTCCTGCACCGACTTTTCATGAATAAAGCGGGTGATGTCGTGATATGTCCGGCAGGCGGCCGGTTTAAAATCCGGAGAATCCGGATCCAGCAGGTTCAGGGGGACAATGCTCCGGGCGATATCCTGCAGGGTGTCATACAGGGGACTTCCTTCCTTGAGGGTTTTCCTTGAAACACTCGCCGCCTTGAGCAGGGGCTCGATGCGCCCCCTGAAAATGGCCAGTCCCAGGGCGTCCACGGTTATCAGTTCGCCGTTATTCAGCCGGTCCGTGATGCCGCCGACCCCGAACAGCGCCGGTACGCCGAACTCCCTGGCCACATTGGCAAGGTGCCCGGCAAAGCCGCCCTGTTCGGTGACAACAGCCACGGCCTTGCTCAGCAGCGGGGCCCAGCGGGGCAGGGCCTGGCGGGTCACCAGAACCGCACCCTCGGGAAACTGAAACAGATCCACCGCCTTGTCCACCAGAAAGGCGGGCCCGGCCGCCACTCCCGGACTGGCGGTGATCCCCCCTTTGGCGATCATGGTGTCGCCGGCGCTTTTGGCAATGTCTTTGGGATAATCCCTTTTGACGGCCTCCATCTGCTTGAGGGGCCGGCTCTGCAGGACCAGCAGGGCGCCGTCCCTGGCGACGGCCCATTCAATGTCCTGGGGTGCCCGGTAGTATTCTTCCAGCCTGACGGCTGTTTCAGCCAGCGCAGCGGCCTGTTCCGGCGTCAGAGACGGCTGCAGGCCGGCATCGCCGGTCAGGTCCATCCGGCAAATCCCCTCCTGGGGAAAACAAACGAACTTCTGTTCTTTTTTCCGGGGTTCCTCAAAAACAACCCGCATGGGCGGAATCCGGGAAACCACAAACAGATCGCTGTCCACGCTGCCGTCGCAGACCGGTTTCGGCAGCCCCCAGACCGAGTTGATAAAGATCGAGTCGTCGCTCAGATCCACCGGATTCCGGGAATAGGCCACCCCGCCGGATTCCGCGTCAACCATGGCCAAGCAGCCGACGCACATGGCGATCTCCTCGCCCTTGTAGCCCCGGTTGAGGCGGTAGGTAATGGCCGAAAGGCTGTACTTGCTGGCCACGACCTCTTTGTACGTGCGGATGATGTTATCCGGGCTGACATTGAGCTCGGAGCGGTACTGTCCGGCAAACGAGATGCCGCTCACGTCTTCGGCCAGGGCGCTGCTGCGCAGCGCCACCCGGATGCCCTTGCCCGCTTCCGCCTCCAGCCGGGCATAGGCCGCCAGAATCTCCCGCTCCAGTTCTTCGGGCACGTCGGCCTTGACGATCATCCGGTAAATATCCGCGCTGAGTTCATAGAGTTTTTCCATGCTGTTGACGTCGGTGGACTGAAAGAGCCGGTTGATTTCCATCAGCAGGTTGTTTTCATCGAAAAATTTCTGGTAGGCATATGCGGTGATGACAAACCCGTCCGGAACCTTCAGCGCTACCCGGTTGCGGATTTCGCCCAGATTGGCCATCTTGTTGCCGACAAGATCGCCCATGTCCCTGTTGATTGCGCTCAGGGGAATGACCAGGCGCTCATCGCGCACCGGTTCGGACTCCACCAGCAACTTATCGATCCGCACCTGGATTTCATTGAAGCGGTCGTTGAGCTCCTCATACTTGCCCGGCGCAAGCTCCGTCAGGTTTCTGATCATGCGGAAAACGTTAACGGAGATGGCGGTGCAGCTGGTGCGGATAAAGGACATCCCGAAGGAACGGTTCCCCTGCAGGGCCTGCTCGATGGTCGCCATGATTTCCAGGGCCTTGTTGTTGGCGCTCAGGAGAAGTTTGAAGTTATGATAGCGGGCTCTGAAATCCGTTCGCAGTTCTTCAACGTTGGGCGGCTCCATCCGGGGCCTGCCGCCGATAAATTTGCTGATGAATTTACGAATTCGGTCCATGGAAAATGCATTATGAAGGTGTAATGGATCCCAAAATCCCATTACCGGCGGTCTTGTGAAGTATCAACTTTTCAATGGCAAAGTGAACAGTTCCAAGTTCAAGGCGCGCAAATCTCGCGTGATGCGACGCAATTCATGTACGTCGCAATCACTGCGAGATAAAGCGCAATGCAGAAATTGGACTTTTCACGCAGCCATCATTCTGCTTAATGTTCGAGCCTCAGCCCCAGCCCCTCAAACAGGTTCATGATGGCAAAGCCGTACCAGAGCGTGTAGGCGACATAAAAGATCAGCGAAAAGATGACCAGGCCGTATTTGTCTGAAATCTTCTGAGGTTCAATCCGGTAGTAATTGTATGAACATTCCACCGCTTTTTGCTGAATGTTGCCCAGAAATTTTGCTTCGGAAAATTTTTTCTGCTTCTTCAGGTCCCGGTCGGCGGCATTCAGCGCCAGCCACCAGTTGTACAGCACCCGCTTTTCTTCATAGCCGTATTTGGCGGTGATCTTGTCCCCGTTATTGACGAACATGTCGTCGGCGTCCGCCAGGCAGTTGCGCGCGATGGCCGCCAGGTCCCCCGTTACGTTCAGAACATTTCCGGTCCGCGCCACGCCGGCACCGCCCTTCTCAAACAGCGGCTGAATCTCCTGGGCCCGGCGTTCATCCGCCAGGCCCAGGGTCAATGTTATGCTGCGGCCCGAGAATTCGCCCGTTTCTTTTTTCAGTTTGGGGATGTAATAGGCCGATCCCTTTGAGATGGAATTATAGAGTGAATCCAGATAGGACAGGCCGTTTTGTCCGTTGAAAACCGGCAGGAATATGACAATCAGCACCGCTATAAAGGTTGAAAGCAGTATGGCGCCGCTGTAGAATTTCTTTTGATTGGTGATCATGATCCGGCCCCCTTCCCTCTTAAAAATTGAATATTTTTAATAAACGTGCCGATCACCCATACCGCAAAGATACCGATAACGATAAAAAACGCCACGTTGCCGATCATATTAAAAACCATCCCGGCTGTTTTGGGAAGCGGAATCAATTCCAATTCAGCCAGCTTTCCCGGCAGGGCAAAGATCCGGTTGGAGAATCCGGCCAGAACCGCCATGGCGTAAAATCCCCGGATCGTGATCCCCTTGACCACCTTGGTTACCATCGCGCCGATTTGAATGCCGATCAGGGAGCCGAGCAGCATGCCCATGGCCAGGGTATAAAAAATAAAGCCGTAAATCGCATACTGACTGATGGCGGCATAACCGGCCGTGAAAACAATCTGGAAAATATCGGTCCCCACCGTGGTCAACGAGGATACACCCAGTACATAAACAAAAATCGGAAAGGTCAGGAACCCGCCACCGACCCCCATAATCGCCGCCGCAAAGCCGACCAGCGCCCCGCTGAGGACCAGAAACAGGGCCGAAATCTGCCGCCCCCCCGGCACCAGGCCCTGATCAAACCGGACCATGGGGGGGATTTTGATGGACTGAAGCTTTTTGGGCAGGCTGCTGATATCCGCACCTTCCGATTTGGTACCGTGAAATTCCTTGGCGTCCTGGGCCTTTCTGGCTTTTAAAAAGTCGATCAGGGCGTAAGCGCCTAAAAATCCCAGCATGATAACGTAAATGGTGGTGATGAAGGCATCGCTCAGGACCGGGTTGATTTCGTACAGGACCCGGTTGATGACCCCGCCGACCGTGGCGCCGATCACGGCGCCGATCAGAAAGATAACGGCAAGCGGCACCGAAATGTTCCCCAGCTTGCGGTGAATCACGCTGCCCATGATGGCCTTGGCAAAAATGTGGAACAGATCCGTGCCCACTGCCAGAATGCCCTTGATGCCGGCGCTCATCAGGGCCGGCGCAATCACAAAACCGCCGCCGGCGCCGATGCACCCGGTAATCAGTCCGGCCCCCACGCCGATCAGAATCGATACGATAAAGATGCCGGTATTATAAAATGCGGGGCTGTACGCTTTCTTTCCGCCTAAAAAGTCCGGCAGGGCCTCCCCGACCTGATCCGCAAAGGCGATCCCCCCCAGGACAATGGGCAGCAGACACAGGCCCAGGATCAGCAGTCTTTTCTTGTCCCTCAGGATGGTGTTTGACACGTCCAGCTCCCATTGCGCATGGGCCCTGGCGCCTTCCATCATGAATCTACCCCACAGTCTGAAAAATTTCATCTTCTTCAGCTCCTTCATCTAAGATCCTGTTCAGCCCTGCCGCCACTTTAATCCGAGTTTTTCCTTTCCGGAAATATCTCGGGGGCCTCTCAATAACCATTTTGGACAGATAGGGCCCAAACGATCCGGCCCCCGATATACTTGCGTTGTTCTACTCCCCGGACTGAATCATCTGCCGAATATGTTTAATCTTCTCTTCCTGAATGGAGATTTTTTTGTAAGCATCCTCGAGTTTATACATCAGTTCGTCGATGCCGATGGATTTAATCAGATAATCGAAGGCGCCTTTTTCCATCCCCTTCAGGGCCAGCTCCATCTTGGCATAGCCCGTCAGCAGGATCACCTCCACCAGCGGCGCTATTTTTTTTATCTCGACGAGCGTCTGAATGCCGTCCATCTCGGGCATCATCACATCCAGGACCACCACATGGGGCGGCTCATCCTGAATCATGCGCAGGGCCGTCTTGCCGTCCGGGGCTGTTCGTGCCTGAATTTCTCTTAACTTGAGTCTTTCCGCCAGGGTGGATATAAATTCAGGTTCATCATCCACCAGCAGAACTTTAAAAGTTTTCATGGGTTCACCCGCTCCCCAAAACGCATATGTTCACCGCTTGCCCGCCATCGGTTTCCGGCCAGCTGCGTCTGCCGCCAAAGGCACTCTCAGACAAACTGCCGCCGGATCGCCGCCGCCTTCAGTGGCGGTTGATATCCGCGGGGATCTCGCTTGTCGGCAACAGGACCGTAAAGCGGCTGTATTTTCCCTCTTCACTGGACACGTTGATCCGCCCCCCATGCATGTTCACGATCCCATGTGAAACGGAAAGGCCCAGGCCGGTTCCTTTGCCGGGGGCCTTTGAAGTGAAAAACGGATCAAAAATAAACGGCAGGATATGCGGCGGTATGCCGCAGCCGTTATCCAGAACGTGAACCGCTAAAAATCCGGGGGAGGCCGATTTTTCAACATCGATCTTGATGATGCCGTCCTTAGACACCGCATCGACGGCATTGAGTATAAGATTGAGAAAAACCTGTTTTAATTTCTGCTTGTCGCCCCGGATGTTCGGCAGGTTCGGCTGGACCGTCACATCGATTTTGGCGCCGGAAACTTTGATCTGATTCTCCGTCAGCTTAATGGTCTGGCGCACCAGCATCCCCAGGTCGAGGGGTTCTGATGTCGACTCGCTTTCCCTGGCAAAGTCCAGCAGGTTTCGGACGATGCTGCGGGAGCGTTCGGTTTCATTGATCAGATCGTTGATCATCTCCACCAGCTCTTCTTCCGAAAGATCCTTGCGATCCTCCAGCAGTGAATGGGCCGTGAGCATGATATTGTTGATGGGGTTGTTGAGCTCATGGGCCACGCCGGCCGTCAGGTTGCCGATGGCCTTGAGCTTGTGTGATTCCACCATGGCCTTCTGGCGGGTATCGAGTTCCTCCAGCATTCGGTTGATGGCCACCGAAACCGTGGTAAACTCATCGCGATATTTCCGGATCGGCACGATGGGTGAAAAATCACCCTTGGCGATCCGCTGGGTTGCATCAATCAGAAAGTTCAACCGCTTCATAAACCGCTGCGCCAGAAAATGGGCGACATAGATCATGATCAGCAGATAAAGCACCAGCGCGTATATCGGTATCTGCTGGATCAGATTGAGAAGCGCATTGATGGAAGCCTGCTCTTTCAGCGTCAGGGAAACGGCGACCTCCACCATTTCGGCGCCATGCTTGCGCAGCGCGGTTTCAATCAGTTGTTTTTGCGCCAGGTCGATTCCGCTGCGTTTATCCAGAATCACCAACTCTTCCAGAATTTCCCGGTACTTGTCCAGGTTATACGAAATCTGAGTGGCCTGTTCCGTGTCAATTTTCTGATAAGACAGGCTCTGGGACAGTAGAATTTTAGCGTTGCTGGCGCTCTGAGCGGCATCGGTCAGGTTGGTGCCGTAGAGAAAATAATTTTTTTCCCAGCGTCGGGCCTGCTCGACTTCGAAAAGAAACCGTTCACTGGCCTGAAAGAAGTGAAGCTTGTTCTGGATGTGCTTTATGGCGGTCATGGAGCCGATAATAATGGCCATCGACAGAATAAACAGCAGCAGAAACCCCAGGGACAGCTGCAGTCGAAAGCTGAAGCTGGGCCGTTCCACCAGCCCCTTGTCGATGGTTTCCACCATCGCCTTGCGTTCCTCCATTTTCAGGGTTGAGCCATGTTTACTGCTCGATTCCAGCTCAGCGGCGCTCATCATGGCAAGCCTCTTGACTATGGGTGAAATCGAAACAAACAGTGCCATGCCGTTGCATATCATGCCCGCCGGGGGCATCGATCCGCAATCAGGCGACCGTTCTTTCCTTGAAACCCAGCGCTTTTGCGGCCTTGCCAATCACCTCGCGCAGATCATTGGGCCGAAACGGTTTTGAAATCATGTCAAACGCCCCTTTGGCCATGGCCTCGCGGGCCAGCGCCTCAGTGGCATACCCGGTAATGATGATCACCTTGGTCCGGGTTGATTTCTTCTGGGCAAACTCCAGCAGCTGGATTCCGTTGACATCCGCCATCATGATATCGGTAACAATGATGTCAAATTCTTTTTCATCGATCCGTTTAAGGGCTTCTTTGGGATCTTCGAAAACCTCCACCTGACAGCCGAACTTGGTCAGCGCCGGTTTTAACCGGTTGCCGACAATCGCTTCATCGTCCACCAGCAGGACATCTACTTTTTTATCTTCCATCGCCACACTCCCCATATTCTCGTTTTATACTGAAACAGCTGCCGGGCCGCTGATTTGTTTTTATTGCGTCGCAGCGACCGCAGGACTCACGCCCCTGTGCCGGAAAGCTTTGCCCGGATGCACAGAAAGCTTCATTGCCCCAGCGCAAAATTCATATAAGACTTATTGTCGCTGTAAACCTCCACGTGCTCGACGCCTTCGATTTTCATGATTTCTTCCTTGAACGCCAGGCTCTGCTTCTGGTTTTTTCTTTTCATTGTCTTGGTAAAGACAAACACATTACCCTTATCGGACTTGACTTCGACCTTTGCGTCCTTTTCAATCAGGGCCGCTTTCACCCGGCAGGACAGGGCGATATTTTTCAGGCAGTTGATGGAATAGGTGTTGGGATGGAATTTCTTGTGGCCGGCCGTATCGATAATCGTCTCAACCGCATCTTCGGTGTCGTCCGCCCCGATGTGGCCCACGTTGATGATCAGATCATAAAATATCGGATTGGTGACATCGATGCCGTAAACCGCTTTCCCCCATTTTTTTTGTTGTTCGTCGAGGTTGGCGATGAGTTTCCGGGCTTTTTCCTCGGACACGTTTTCACGTTCCATTTCAAGCCGGATGCGGTCCTCAAGGTTCGCAATGATTCGCACCTTGAGCACATGCGAAACCCCTCGAATAATCGGATGCCCCACCAGACCGTGATAGACGATGTCGTGTTTCAACATGTAATCGGCCACCACCGCCTTGATATAGGTCATATAGCGCTGCCGTTCGCGCGAAAACATGTCCAGAATCGTCGGGGCGTCCTTAACGGCTTTAAGAAGCGTCATCTCCGGGACCCCGTATTCTTTGGACGCCGACAGAATGACTTCCCGGCTGACGCATTCAAATCCCATCTTCTGGGCGACCTTCTCGGCTATTTCCGTTCCCTTGGTATAGCGATCCGTGGAAATCGTAATTATTTTCACCCTTATTCCCTTTCCTGTTCTGCTTCAAGCATCTTACCGAGACCGATCTAAAATTATTCTAATTTTATTTATATTCAATCCGGGCGTTAAATACCATAGAACACATAAAGCATGGCTATGAGCACCACAATAAAAATAACGCTCATCATGCCGCCGGCTTTGATGAAATCCACGCTGCGATAGCGGCCGGGCCCCATGTAAAGCGCATTGACCTGATGGGTCGGCAGCATGAACGAGTTGGAGGTGGCGACCCCCACCACCAGGGCCGCCATGCGCGGATCGGCTCCGGCGGCCAGGGCCATGTTCACCACCAGTGGCACCAGCAGGACCGTAGCGCCGACATTGGAAATGACCAGCGAAAAACCGGTGGCCAGGATGGCGATCACCGTCAGGAGGACCACCGGGGAAACCGTTCCGATAAGACCCAGGACAGATTTTGCGATCCAAGCCGCCGTTCCGGTCTTTTCCGTTGCGATGCCCAGCGGGATCAGGCCTGCCAGCAGAAAAATCGTGCGCCAGTCAACCGACTGATAGGCTTCATCGATGGTCAGCACTTTACACACGATCATGCCGAAGGCACCGGTCAGCAGACATACCGACAGCTGGATTTTAAACACGATAACCATCACCAGCGCCACCGCCAGCCAAAAGGCGGCAATAAAAGCCTTTTCGGGCTTCAGCGATTCGCTCAGGGGGGTGGTAATAATAAAACTGTGTCTTTCCTGGAGAATATTAAACCGCTCCCAGGTGCCGTGCAGCAGGATCGAGTCGCCGGCCCGCAAGGCCATTTCCGACAGACCGCTGTAGTAAACCTGGTCGGAACGATAGATGGCCAGCGGGTTGACCTGAAACTGTTCCCAGAAATGAACCTGTTTCAGGGTCTTGCCGATCAACTCCGACCGGGGCGCCACCACCGCTTCAACCGTCCCGGCCATGGAGGCTGACATATCGTTTTTAAAAACATCCAGCTGCTCTTTAATATGAAGATCCTGCTCTTCCGCCAGTTTTTTGACGTTTTCAGCCGGACCGTAAACCACCAGGTCGCTGTCGCTGCGAATTTCTGTTTCCGGAACCAGCGACAGCTGTTTGATGCCGTCGCGACCGGCGATCGCCACCACATTCACCTGATATGTGTCGCGGATATTTTTTACCGTCAGGGGATCTCTGAAATCGGTAAAATCCGATGGGGCTTTAAGTTCAAACGGAACCCCCAGCGCATCCGCAGCATTGACCTCCCGCTCCTTGCGGGTTTCCTTGCCCGCATCTCCCTGGGGCAGTACCAAACGCCCGAAAAAAATGAAAAACACAAGGCCGCTTGCCACTAGTGCCAGCCCGATGGGGGTGACATCAAAAAGCTGAAACGGTTTTAATTTAAACGGCGCGATCAAATCGTTCAGCAGGATCAGGGGGCTGCACCCCACCAGGGTGATGGTTCCGCCGAGGATGCAGCAAAAACCGATGGGCATCAGCATCTGGGAAAGGGAGATCTTCATGGCTTTGCTGACCCTTTTGACCGCCGGCAGGAACAGCGCGGCCGCGCCGATGTTCTGCATGAAGCTGGAAATTCCCGCGACGGTTACCCCCATGGCGATAACGACCCGCGAGGCATTGTTCCCCGCGATTTTGACCACCGGGGCGACCAGCCGGTTAATGAGACCGGTTTTATCCAGGCCCGCGCCGATAATAATGACGGCGATGATGGAAATCACGGCGTTGCTGCTGAATCCGGAAAAGGCTTCTTTGGGAGTAACCAGATGAAGCAGGGGAAGCGATATCGTCATCAGGATGGCCACCATGTCCACGCGGATCCATTCTGTAATGAAAAGAATAACCGCAACGCTGATCATTATCAGAACCAGAATCATCTCAGTTGTCAGTACATTTGCTTCCATCGACTTTATCCCTCTCTGATCTTTATTCGTCTTTGTTCGCAGGCCAGATGGATTTCCGCCACCAGTTCATTGGGATCAAACGGCTTCATGATGTAATTAAACGCCCCGGCTTTCATGCCCTCGATGCCCGCCTCCACCGATGCGTGCCCGGTCAGCATGATGACCTCGGTCCAGGGCTTTATTTTCTTGATTTCCTTCAAGGTGTCAATGCCGTTCATCCCGGGCATCAGGACATCCAGCAGGACCACATCAAAATCGGCCGTCTTGACCAGCTCCAGCGCATCCAGTCCGTTATAGGCGACGCGGATGTCAAATCCTTTTTTAATCAGGTGTTTTGAGAGGTATTTCACCATCGTTTTTTCATCATCCACCAGCAGGATTTGGCACTTCATCACGCCTCCTTATCTGTGAAACATTCGCAAAACGCCCTTACGTCGGGATCCTCTGATATCCGCTGCCTTTAGCTAACAATTTGAATTCCCAGTATAAGACAAAAAATATACGATGCTTTGATCTGATAGTCAATCAAGATTTTCCCGCTCATTTCAATTAACAAAATCGGATTATTATGACGGCAATCCCCCTGCCGGAGCTTTCCGAATAAGCCTGTTCAACGACAACTCGTCTCAAACAAAATATACTTATTGCAGGCGCCGGGGAGTTTTTTTAAATGTCCTCCTGTCCGGCCGGGGATAGCCCCTGCCGGACCAATGACAAACGGCAAGCTAAGTTAGGATATACTTTATTTGAGATCGCTTATACAATGTTCCGATTGAAACGAAAATAACCCGGCGGATGCAAAGTTATATTTTGGGCAACCGTCATATCACGAAAAGGCTCTTGTCCTATTGGGTTGGCAATGTTAATGATCCGGTAGCTCGGAGAGGGAACAGGGAACGGATCTCCGGAACCAGGGATTATAATGAGCGGAGGATGCCGGTGGATCCATGAACAAGCAGGAAAGAAAAATATTCGGAACCCTTTTTTTTTCCATTTTCGCGGCGGTCACCGGCGTGGGCATCGTGGTGCCGCTGCTGCCGGTCTATGCACATGGGCTGGGCGCCGGCGGGCTCTATATCGGCCTGATATTCGGGGCGTTTTCACTTTCCAGAACCGTCTTTATGCCGTATTTCGGCCGGCTGTCAGACAAAAAAGGGCGCAAGCCCTATATCGTGGCCGGCCTGATGGCCTATGCCCTCATATCCATCGCCTTTATTTTCTCAACCGGCATCAAAACGCTCATCGTCATCCGTTTTTTTCAGGGGATCGCATCGGCCATGATCATGCCGATCACCCAGGCCTATATCGGCGATATTACTCCGCCCGGACGCGAAGGCTTCTCCATGGGACTGTTCAACATGTCGGTTTTCTGCGGCCTCAGCATCGGCCCCCTGGCCGGGGGAATGATCAACGACCATTTCAGCCTTTCCACGGCTTTTACGGCCATGGGAATCCTGGCCCTGATCGGTTTCTTTTCAAGCTTGGTTCTGCTGCCGCCCGTTTTGTCCGAACCGGCCATGCGCTGCAGCAAAAAGCCGTCGGGCTGGAAACGGTTGCTGAAGGACCGCAATATTGCCGGTTTTTTTTCGTTCCGCCTGGCTTATACCATTTGCATCGGCATCATCTGGGGCTTTCTGCCGGTTTTTGCGGCAGCGGAGTTTTCATTGTCCAGTTCCGCCATCGGCATTCTGGTGATGCTGGGGGTCTTGATCAGCGGACTCATCCATACCCCCATGGGGTTTCTGGCCGATAAAATCAACCGGAGAATGATCGTCCTGGCCGGCGGGCTGATTACCGGATTTGCCGTATTATCTTTTGCATGGGCCGGCGGCTTCAGCGATCTTTTTCTGGCAAGCGTTCTGTTCGGCATCGGCGGCGGCGTTTCCATGCCGGCCCTGATGGCGCTGGCAGTGCTCAAAGGCAGCCGTGCCAACGCCATGGGCTCCGTAATGGCCCTGCTCACCATGGCGCACAGCCTGGGAATGCTGGTGGGATCCCTGCTGGGCGGCCTGACGATGGATATTTTCAGCCTTCGGCTGGCTTTCGGCCTGGGATCAGCCGCCATGGTCGCCGGGACCGTTCTATTCATGTTTTGCACCGCCCCCAAAAAAATGCCCTGGAAAATGTAACCATGTTGACTGCAACGCTTTTCCGGCGTATAATACCAAAAAAATAGGCGGGTGAGGGGTCTGGGAGTTTCGTTATGAATGCCTCTGGGGTCACTTCACCGATTGTCGGCGGTCCTCCGGGGATAGCCTCCCGCGGGAGCCGTAACCGTCTTGTCGCAGCATGACCGGCCGGCAGCGATTCCGCTCAAGTTCCATTGAACCTGCCCCAAAAGGCTGATTTCCACAGCGATGATAATCGCCTCTGCCTGTTGCGGTTTGGCGCAACGGCCAGGGGGCGCAAAACACGGTAACCTTTGGCTACGATCCCCGCGGGGGGCTATCCCCGGTCGGACAAGACAATATTTGAAAAACTCCCCGACACCTAATCCTAGGTATAGGCGCAGCGCCTCCCGCTCGTGCTGAACTCTTTTTTTTGCTTTAATCCCCATCCTGCCTTTTCTCCGCTGCATTTCCTTCATGCGCCTGTTTCCATCCTGCACCTCCCCGGGGGGCGGGTTGGAATATTTGACCATAATCGGGTCACAAAGGAAGGTCGTCAATGGCTCAAAATCAAAAATCAAAGCGCAGAAAGGTCAACTTTTCTCTGGATGCCCCTGATGCGGAACACGTATGCCTGTCCGGCGACTTCAACGGCTGGGACCGCCAGAAGCACCCCATGAAAAAAAGCAATAACGGCAGCTGGCAGCTGGCGATGATGCTGCCTCCCGGAAGATACGAATACCGTTTCCTGGTCGACGACCGGTGGACCAATGACCTGCAAAACCCGGAAACCAGCCCCAACTGCTATGGGACCTTCAACAACGTCGTCTCCGTACCGGAGGACGGATCCTGATCGTTCCCTGTGCGGCCGAAACCCTGCCGGCAGAATCCCCGCGTGGCGGTCTTCCCGAAGTGTTCTAAACTCATCCGCGCGCCCAAAAGGGGTTGAAACTCCCCGGGTCTTCTGGTAATTTATAGAAACCGTTTCAGATTTGAACCCGGCAGGGAGCATGTGCGCTAAATAGAAAAAATCCCGGGAGGCTGTTATTGGATTTTAAACCCCTGTTTGAACCTAAGACAATGGCCGTTGTCGGGGTTTCGCTACAAAACGAGCGTCACCCCGCCAACGTCATTTTCAATAAGATCTTCCTGCGCTATCCGGTGGAAGTCTTTCCGGTAAATCCCCGCGGCGGCAGCTTTCAGGGCGAAAAGTTATTTAAGCGGATTTCCGAAATACCCCGCAAGGTCGACCTTGCCGTTATTGCGGTCCGGGCCGATTACGTTGCCGATATCGTAAGCGACTGCATTGACTCCGGCGTTAAGGGCGCCGCCCTGATTTCAGGGGGATTTGCTGAAAGCGGCCGGCAGGATCTGCAGGACCGCATTGTCGCCATTGCCCGCAAAGCCGACTTTCCGCTTATCGGGCCCAACTGCCTGGGGATCTACTCCCCCGACCATATCGACACCTTTTTTCTGCCAAGCGAACGCATGGTCCGTCCCGGTCCCGGAAACATCGCCCTGGTCAGTCAAAGCGGCGGCGTCCTGGTGGACCAGATGGTTAAGTTTGCCAATGAAGGCGTGGGACTCTCGCTGGGGGTCAGTATCGGCAACAAGGCCCTGATCCGGGAACTGGACCTGCTGCAATATCTGGCGGTCGATCCCAAGACCGACGTGATCGCCTTTTATGTGGAGGGGTTTGAAAAAAACGAAGGCCGCAAGTTTGTCCTGGCCGCCAAAGCCTGTCCCAAGCCAGTGGTGGTTCTCAAAGCCGGCAAAAGCGCTGCGGGAACGCGGGCGGTCTCCAGCCATACGGCATCCCTGGCGGGCGACTATGCCGTCTTTTCAGCGGCCCTCAGCCAGCATGGCGTGGTGGAAGCCAAAAACGAATTTGAACTGCTGTCTTTTTGCGAAGCCCTGGGCTGCTACAAAACCGCCATCGACGGCCGGGTCGGCATCATCACCGGCAGCGGCGGTCACGGCGTCCTGGCCGTTGATTTCTGCGCCGCCCACGGCATCGCCGCCCCCAGGCTTTCCGATGCCGTATGCCGGAAATTTAAACAGCAGCTGTCGCCGAGCATCCGGGAAATTGCAGCCCTTTCCAATCCCATTGATCTGACCGGCAGCGCTATTGACGACGATTTTGTCACGGCCGCCAGCATTCTGAGCAGCGACCCCGGCATCGAATGCGTCATCATCCTGCTCTTGCCGTATTCGCCGGGGATTACCTCCGACCTGGGCGCGCGCCTCAGCCAGGTTTACCGCAAGTCCGGAAAACCGGTGGTGGCTTATGTCCCCCATCTTGAAAAATACCGCATGCTCATCGAAGGCTTTGAATTCAACCGCGTCCCGGTCTCCCCCTCCATTGAAGGGGCCGTCCTGATGACGGAAGCGTTGCGGAGGTGCCGGCCGTGCTGAAAAAAAGTATCCGCAACATTCTCGCAGCCTCCCGGAAACAGGGCTGGGTCCTGGAGCCGGAGGCCAAACGCCTGATGTCTCTGGCCGGACTTTCCGTCCCCCGATTCAAGTGGGCGGTCACTCCGGATCAGGCCCTGAAAGCGGCTGAAAAGATCGGCTATCCGGTGGCGGCCAAGGTGGTCTCGCCCCAGGTGCTGCATAAATCCGACGTCGGCGGCGTGGCCATCCATATCGAGACGGAAGCCTCCCTGAAAAAAGTGTTTCAGCGCTTCAGTAAAATAAGAGGATTTGCGGGAATACTGGTTGAGGAAATGCTCTCCGGTATCGAATTGATTGTCGGCGCCAAAATCGACTATCAGTTCGGCCCGGTGGTCCTGCTGGGAATCGGCGGCACCAAAGCCGAGCTTTACCAGGATATCAGCCTGCGCATGGCCCCCCTGCGGGAAAACGATGTCGCATCCATGGTCAAATGCCTCCGGGCGCATCAATCTCTGGAAGGCTATCGCGGATCGTTCCCGGTCAATATGCCCGACCTCATTCGCTTCATGCTGACGTTTTCCGATCTGGTAATGAAGCTTGAAAATGAAATCGAATCCATCGATCTGAACCCGGTCATGTGCCTGGCCGACCGCTGCGTGGCGGCCGACGCCCGGATCATGCTGCCGGCCCGGTCAAATGATTAACCGGCAGCCACCTTCTCCTGATTTCTAAAGGAGGTGGGTCTGCTCACCGCCAAGGGGTCAATCACCGGATTGAAGACAAACTCCCGTTTAACCTGAAACCGACCCGCTGTGCGCAAGGGACGTAACCCTGGCTGTGGCCGGACGAATCCAACAAACGAGCACACAGAAACAATCCTATCCCCCCGGAACTCGCCGCTGATTTTGTTGCATCGGAATTAAGAGAAGCCTGCATAATGGATTCGTTCAAACCAGAAATAAACGACGCCCTGGCTTATGGCTCCTTTGAAGCTCACACATAATGTGAAGCGCCTGTTCCCTTTTGACCGAAAAACCGGAACTGATACTTCCTCGTTGATATTTACAAATAATAACAGTTTGTTAAATAGAAAAAGCGCGATTGCTAACTTCCTTACCTATTGTATTATGTGCATGCGGGAAGTCATTTCTTTTTTAAAAAAATAACTTGCAAAAAATTATTTTCCGAAATATCAGTCGGTTGCGTGGTTGGCATATTTTCTGCTTTCTTTTAGGGGCGCAAAAAAACAATGCGGATTGGGGACAGGAATTTATAAGCGGATGAAATATTTTCACAATATATATCGCGCCATCAGCACCATTGCGATAGGCCTGCGGGTAACGCTGCCCTATTTTTTTGCCCGCACGGTGGTGGTGCAGTACCCGAACGTCGAACCGGTTCTGCAGCCCCGGTATCGCGGCTTTCACCAATATGAAATTGAGCGCTGCATCGCCTGTGAGGCCTGCGCCAATATCTGCCCGGCGGATTGCATCAGCGTCGGGAAAACCAAGCCGCGCAAGCTGGACCGAACCCGCAATATCGCCGTGGGCGGCGCCCTTACAGAATACCGGATCAACCACGGCGCCTGTCTGTTCTGCGGACTGTGCATCGATGTCTGTCCGACCCAATGTCTGAAAATGGGATCGCTCCACGACAATTCCTGCTACTGCCGGAACGACCTGATCACCGACTATGTGATGCTGGCCAAGGCCGGAAGAAGAACCATCGAACCGATCTGGCTCATGAAAGCAAAATTGCCGCGCTGGGCGGCACGGATTCGTAAATACTGGCAGAACCTGGACAGCGACAAGCGCGAGTACATGGCGCACGCCGACGACCCGGAATATTGCGGCCAATTGGCTCAACAGGCTCTTGAGTCAAAGGAGAAACCTTCATGACGTCCCCTGAACGTTTTATTCTGGGAATATTTCTGATTGCAGTAGCGGCATGGTCCATCGGATTCGCAACGCTCTTGGTGGGAAAATTGATCCGTCCCAAAAACCCGGGCGGCCTGAAGGATGAAATCTACGAATGCGGAGAGCCCACCATCGGTCCGGCCTGGGTCCAGTTCGACCTCCGGTTTTATGTGGTGGCCATCCTGTTTCTGGTTTTTGATATTGAAATCGCCATGCTCTATCCCTGGGCGGTTGTTTACCGAACCCTTATACAAAATGGTCTCGGCGCAGTCGCCTTCTGGGAAATGTTTTTTTTCTTCAGCCTGCTGGTGATCGGTTTTATCTACCTGTGGCAACAGGGCTTTCTGGATTGGGTCCGAACGGTCTCTCCCGAACAATCGGCCGATTCTAAACATATCAAGGTGGGTTAGATGACGTTTATCGAAGAAAAACTGAATGCCGGCATTATTACCACCACCGTCGACTGGGCATTGAACTGGGCGCGCAAACGTTCCATCTTTCCCATGACTTTCGGAATTGCCTGCTGTGCCATTGAGATGATGGCAGTGGGCGCCAGTCGTTTCGATCTCGACCGTTTCGGCGCCGGGGCGTTTCGCGCCACGCCGCGTCAGTCGGACCTGATGATCGTGGCCGGCACGGTAACCTTTAAGATGGCCGAAAGGCTCAACCGCCTCTGGCAGCAGATGCCCGAACCGCGCTACGTAATGGCCATGGGCGCCTGCGCCATCAGCGGCGGCCCCTATCATAAATTCGGCTACCACGTGGTTAAAGGCGTCGATCAGGTTGTTCCGGTCGACATTTTTGTTCCAGGCTGCCCGCCCCGGCCCGAAGCGTTAATTGAAGGCCTGATGCGTCTGCAGGACAAAATCGACACCCATACCATCGCCAGAAGATAGACTATGCTGCTGCCCGATATTATCAGTCTGATTCAAGCGCAAACCGCCGAGGCCGTCGTCGCTGCCAGCGCCGACGGCCTGCATCCCCATGTCCGGGTCAAACCCGAACGCCTCCTTGAGGTTTGCAGTTATATCAAAACCGAACCGCAGCTGAATTTCGACCTGCTGCGCTGTATCAGCGCCATTGACCGGCCGCAGGAGGCGCTGATCGAGCTGTCTTATGATGTACTCTCGATTCCACTGAACCATGCCATCGCGGTTAAAGTCATGCTGGATCGCGCGCGCCCCGAGATCGATTCGGTCTGCAGCATCTGGCCCGCGGCCGAATGGCACGAACGCGAAGCCTTTGACCTAATGGGCGTTTCCTTTAAAAATCACCCGGATCTGCGCCGGATCCTCATGCCGGACGACTGGAGCGGTTATCCGCTTCGCAAGGATTACCAGGACTTAACGGAATATCACGGGTTGAAGATCAAGCCATGAACGACATTAGACTGCAATCGCAGCCGGATTTGAGTTACCAGGATGAGATCCCGGCGGACGTTCGCACGGAAGAACTCCTGGTCAACATGGGACCCCAGCATCCCAGCACCCACGGCGTCCTGCGGGTGGTCCTGCAGACGGACGGTGAAATGGTTTTAAAAGCGACCCCCCACATCGGCTACCTGCACCGCTGCGCCGAAAAGATCGCCGAAAATGTCACCTACCCGCAATTTGTCCCCTATACGGACCGGATGGACTATCTGGCTGCCATGAACAACAACCTCGGTTTCGCGCTGGCGGTGGAAAAAATGGCCGGCATCGAGGTGCCGCCGCGCGCTCAGTACATCCGTGTGATTTTTGCGGAGCTCAACCGAATCGCATCCCATCTGGTCGCCGTCGGCACCTATGGACTGGACATGGGAGCGTTTACGCCGTTTCTCTACTGCTTCCGGGAGCGCGAATGGATTCTGGATCTGTTCGAGTCCGCCTGCGGTGCCCGCCTGACCTATTCTTATATTACCATCGGCGGGGTGCGGCAGGATCTGCCGGACCGGTTTGCGGATATGTGCGAGGAGTTTCTCGACTTTTTCGAACACAAGATCGTGGAATACAATAATCTCTTGAGTTACAATCATATTTTCATTCAGCGCACCGGCAATGTCGGCGTTTGCCCGGCACCCCTGGCCGTTGCCTACGGGCTTACCGGTCCCTGTCTGCGCGGCAGCGGCGTTAAATGGGACCTGCGCAAAGCGGCGCCCTACAGCCGCTATGATGAATTTGAATTTGATGTTCCCGTGGGCGAGGGACGCTTCGGCACGGTGGGCGACTGCTGGGATCGCTATTTCGTGCGCGTCCTGGAACTGACCCAGTCCGCGCGTATTGTCCGCCAGGCGCTGCAAAAGCTTTCCCCCGGCCCGGTAGAGGCAAAAGTACCGCGCTCCTTGAAATTACCGGCCGGTGAAATTTACTCTGAAGTTGAAAATCCCCGGGGACAGCTGGGATTTTACATTGTTTCAGACGGCGGCCGCAGTCCTTACCGGCTGAAGGTTCGCGGCCCCAGCTTCTGCAATTTGTCCATACTGACGGCGCTGGCAAAGAACTGCCTGCTGGCGGATATGGCGGCCATCATCGGAAGCCTTGATGTGGTAATGGGAGAGGTGGATCGATAGTCATGCTGGTGTATGAGAGAAAAAAAGTTGAATACCACGGCCGATTAGGGCGGATCGTTGCGCTGGGGACGGCGCTGGGCCGTTTTGCCGGGCCCCTCCTGCTGCGCATGGCCCCGCTGATATTCCTTGCAGCAACCGTGGGGGTTATTCTGTTCAGCTGGATCGTGGCGCACTTTGTCAATCCGATCGTGCCATGGCTCATCCGGGATATTATCGCCATAACCGGCATCATCCTTTTTGTTTCGCTGGTGTCGATGATCGGCATCTGGGGCGAGCGCAAAATCTCCGGCCGCCTGCAGTCGCGGCTGGGGCCCATGCGGACCGGCGGATGGCACGGCTGGGCCCAGTCCCTGGCGGACGGTTTGAAATTCGTCCAGAAAGAAGATCTGATTCCCCGCTCCGCCGACCGGTTGATGTTTCGCCTGGCCCCCTATATCGCCCTGGTCCCGGCGATTGCCGCCTATGCGGCGATTCCCTTCGGGGTCGGCTGGGTGTATCGCGGCATGGATGCCTCCCTCCTGTTTGTCCTGGCCATGCTCGGCATTGAAGTGCTCGGCGTCATTCTGGCCGGTTGGGCCTCCAACAACAAATGGGGACTTTACGGCGCCATGCGCGAAGCCTGCCAGCTGGTCAGCTATGAAATTCCCATGTGCATGAGCCTGCTGGTTCCCGTTATGACGGTGGGATCCATTGATTTGCTTGAACTGGGCAAAGCCCAGTCCGGGGGCTGGTTTGACTGGCTGATCTTCCGCAATCCGTTTATTTTCCTGTCCTTTTTCAGCTATTATATCGCTTCGCTGGCCAGCTGCAAACGCGCCCCCTTCGACCTTCCGGAAGGCGAATCCGAACTCGTGGCCGGGTTTCACACCGAATATTCCGGGTTCCGGTTTACCATATTCTTTTTCGCTGAATACGCCGCCATGTTTATCGTATCGGCCCTGGCAACGATCATTTTCCTGGGCGGCTGGAATTCCCCCTTCGGCGACCTGACCGGCGGACCGCTCTGGTTCACCGCCAAAAGCGGAATGCTGATCTTCATTCAGATGTGGGTTCGCTGGACCCTGCCCCGGATCAGAATCGATCAGGTCATGCACGCCTGCGTCAAATACCTGCTCCCCTTTACCATGCTCCTGTTCGTCGGCAGCAGTCTCTGGCAGCTGTTTATTTCTCAAACCTATGTCGCTTTTGCCCTTTTCCTGCGATACGTCCTGGGCGCGTTTGCTTTAGGGATTCTGGGAATAGTGATGGTCGCCTTTTATGTCGTGTGGGCGGTTTTCGGATATATGAACAGCCCCCTGATGGTGGGACGCCTGGTTCGCAAACATTTGCCCGGAGCTTAAAATCAGGTAATACGCTATGATCAAACCGTTATTCTTTTATATCTTTGCGCTGTCGTCCGTGGCGGCCGGCGTGGCGATCATCGCCAGTACCAATATCGTACGGATGGCCTACTGGCTCATCGGGATGCTGCTTTCGGTGGCCGGCCTTTATTTTCTGCAGGGAGCCTATTTTCTCGGTGTAATCCAGATTATCGTTTACGCCGGCGGCGTCGCCGTCCTGATGGTTTTCGGCGTGATGCTGACTTCCCAGCGGGTCGCCGCCCAGTTGCGACCCCGGCGCTGGGAGGTGCTCTGGCTGCTGGTTACGGCCGCCATGCTGCTGACCGGCATCGTAGCGACCCTTCTGGACGCCCGCTGGTCTCCCGAAGAGGCGGCGGCTTCCAACAACGTTGCGGATTTCGGAATTCATCTGCTGGGCAAATTTGTCGGGCCCTTTGAACTGGCTTCGATCCTGCTGCTGATCGCGCTCCTGGGGGCGGCCTACCTGGCCCGGCCCAAGGTGCCCACCGTTAAACCGGAGGATACACCCAAATGACTTTTAAACGCAGACTGCTCCGGCAGATTGCACGAGGATGACGCTGTGATCGAACTGCAACACTATCTGATATTATCGGCCGCCCTGCTGGTCTTGGGGCTTGTCATCATTGTCAGCAAGCGCAATGCCATCGCGATCCTGATCGGCGTTGAATTTATTTTGAATGCCGCCAATTTGAACGTCGTCGCCTTCAGCAGCCAGGGGATCGGAGGACTGGACGGCCAGACCGCGGCGATTTTTTTGATCGTCATTGCGGCGACCGAGGCCGCCGTTGCTCTGGCGATTTTTTTGAATTTTTATAACATCATCGCCACCATCGACGTCGATCGCGGCGACAAACTCAGAGGATAAGGGATTGGCTCCAACGATGATTCCATACGCATTAATCATTGCATGGCTCCTGCCGCTGGGCGGGTTTGCCGTACTGGTCTTCTTCGGCCGCCGGATCGGCGAGCCCGGGGCCGGCATCCTGGCGGCCGGCCTGATGATCGCTTCGGCAGCCATCGCCCTCGTTTCCGGCTTTAACTGGCTTGGGCTCAATACCGGCGGCGCGACCACGCTCTCACTGAAGATTCCCTGGATTTATATCGGCGATCAGGCGATGGACTTCGGCGTCCGCGTCGACAGCCTCACCATCGTCATGTTCACTATGGTCACCGTCGTCGCCAGCTCGATTTTTGTTTACAGCGTCGGCTACATGCACGGCGACAAGCGCTTTGCACGCTTTTTCACCTACCTGTCGCTTTTCGGCTTCTCCATGCTGGGGCTGGTCTTGGCCGATTCTTTGCTGGGGCTTTTCATCTTCTGGGAACTCGTGGGCGTCTGCAGTTATTTTCTGATCGGGTTCTGGTTTGAAAAGCAGAGCGCCTCGGACGCCGCTAAAAAAGCCTTCATTGTGAACCGGGTGGGGGATTTTCTCTTCATCGTCGGAATTGCAACCATGTTTTCCATGACCGGCAACCTGACACTGGAAGGAATTTTCGCAAAAGTCCGGGAAGGCGCCTTTGCCGGGCACGACACGCTGCTCACCTTTGCGGGCATTTGTCTCTTTTTCGGGGCCGTCGGCAAGAGCGCCCAGTTCCCGCTGCACGTCTGGCTTCCGGATGCCATGGAAGGCCCCACTCCCGTCAGCGCCCTGATCCATGCCGCCACCATGGTGGCGGCGGGGGTGTACCTGGTGGGCCGGATCTTTCCGATCCTCACCGTGCCGGCGCTACATTTCATCGCCTATATCGGGGCTATCACCCTTTTCGGCAGCGCCCTGATAGCCATCGTAATGACCGACATCAAGCGGGTGCTGGCCTATTCCACCATCAGTCAGCTGGGGTACATGATACTGTCGCTGGGCATCGGCGGCTGGGTGGCCGGACTGTTTCACCTGATCACGCATGCCTGTTTCAAGGCTCTGCTCTTTTTAGGATCCGGCAGCGTCATTCACGGCTGCAACGGAGAGCAGGACATCCGTAAAATGGGCAAACTGCACGCCAAGATGCCCATCACCAGCATCACGTTCCTGGTCGCCACCCTGGCCATATCCGGCGTACCGTTCTTAAGCGGTGCCTACTCCAAAGACGCCATGCTCAGCGCCATGCTCGGCTTCAGCTGGGTGCACCGGGCCCATTGGGTGCTCTTTCTGGTCCCCGCCGTCGGCGCCGCCATTACCGCTTTTTACATGATGCGCCTGTACCTGCTCGTTTTCCATACCAGCGCCCGGGATCACCATGTCCATGATCACGCCCACGAGTCTCCCCGGGTGATGTGGCTGCCGCTGGCGTTTCTGGCGGTCCTGACCGTCTCGATCGGCTGGTTCGGCAGCCTGCCCCAACAGCATCAGGGTGCATCGGGAGAGACGGCTGTCGCCGCCGGCAGCGGCCTGATCGGTTTGATCGCCGACGCCCAGCCCCAATGGGCCGTGAGCCGGCAGAGCAGCAACGCGCCTCACGGCGATCCGCCCGCCCCGCCTCCGGAAGGTGCCCGTGCCGAGACCGGCGCTGCATCCGCCGGATCCCATGAAGGATCCCATGGCGGCTTTCACCTGGCAGCGACCGTTATCGCCACCGGCGCCATGGCCCTGGGATTTCTGCTGGCCTTTTTGACTTACAGCTTCGGCGTGATTTCCCCGGAGCAAACGACCCGACGGCTGCAACCGGTTTATCGGCTGCTGGTCAACAAGTTTTATTTCGATGAACTCTATCGTGCGACCGTCGTTGCGTTCGTTCTGAAACTGGCGGCTTTCGGCAGATGGTTCGACCGCAAAATTTTGGACGGCATTGCCGACGGCAGCGCCCGCTGGGTGACCCGCACCGCTTTCTTCAGCGGATTGACGCTTGACAACAAAGGGGTGGACGGGGCCGTCAACGGGGCCGCCGAACTGGCTTTCGCAAGCGGCAATATCGTTCGCAAGGGCCAGACCGGCCGCATTCGCACATACGTACTGACCATGGCCACCCTGGTGGCGGCCGTTGTTTTTTATATCGGGATGTATCATTACATTTATTGAACTTAAGGTGTAGAAATGAACAATACCTGGCTTTTAACCTGGGTCATATTTTTACCGCTGATAGGGATGATACCGCTGATGGTTGTGCCGCAGCGGTTTATCCGCCAGACGGCATTCCTGTTTACCCTGATCACCTTGATTCTGAGCCTGTGGCTGTTTCCCCATTTTATGGGAGCACCGGACGCCGTTTTCGGGGCTGCTTATCAGCACGGGTTTAAACTCATCGATTATGCCCCCTGGATCCATTCAGCCGGTTTTAATATCGACTATCTCGTAGGCATCGACGGCATCGGGTTTCCCCTGGTGGTCCTGACCGCCCTGATTTCGTTCCTGGCCTGTTTGGCCAGCTGGAACATTTCCAAGGGCCAGCGCGGGTATTTCATGTTGTTTCTGCTGCTGGAGACCGGAATGCTCGGCGTTTTCACGAGCCTTGATTTCTTCCTGTTCTATGTTTTCTGGGAACTGACCCTGCTGCCCATGTACTTTCTCATCGGCATCTGGGGCGGACCGCGCAAAGAATATGCCGCTATCAAATTCTTCCTCTATACATTGCTGGGAAGCATCCTGATGCTGATCGCCATGCTGTGGTTGTACTTTTCCAGCAACTACAACGGCGAACATACCTTTAACCTGATTTACCTGAGCACGGCCGGCGTCCTGCCCGCTTATGCCGCTAACAAGACCATGTGGATCGTCTGCTTTGGGCTGCTTTACGTGGCCTTTGCCGTAAAGATTCCGGTATTTCCCTTTCATACCTGGCTGCCGGACGCCCATGTGGAGGCCCCGACCCCCATCAGCATGATCCTGGCCGGGCTTCTCCTGAAAATGGGCGGCTATGGTCTCTTGCGGATCAGCTATCCCGTGCTCCCCCATGCCGGCGCCGCTTCGGTCGTTGCCTGGACCCTGGGAGTTCTGGGCGTCATCAATATCATCTACGGCGCCCTGTGCGCGCTGGCCCAGGACGACTTTAAAAAGATGGTGGCCTATTCCTCCATTTCGCACATGGGCTTTGTCCTGCTAGGCATCGCGCTCTTGACCAAGGGCGGCTTGCAGGGCGCCATGTTTCAAATGATTTCCCACGGCATCACCAGCGCCGCCATGTTCTTTCTGGTTGGTGTTATTTACGACCGCGTCCACCATCGCGACATCAATCGCCTGGGCGGGCTGGGAACCCAGCTGCCGGTTTATACGGGCCTTTCCATCGTGGGCTTCTTTGCCGGCATGGGACTTCCGGGTCTGTGCGGCTTTATCGGCGAAATTTACGTTCTGCTGGGAAGCTGGCAGGCCACCGTTATCGGCCCTGTGGGCGCCAAGGTGCTGACCATAATCGCGGCTTCGGGAGTAATCCTGACCGCCGGTTATATTCTCTGGGCCGTCCAGCGGGTATTTCTGGGGCAGCCCAAACCGGAATATGTGAATGTTCCGGAAATTTCACTGCGTGAAATCAACGTGATGGCGCCCATGGCCATCCTTTCGATCCTGCTGGGCGTGTTGCCGTGGCAGACCGTTCTCATATTCGTTTACGGAACACTCGATAACATATTAAAGCTGCTTTCATAACCGGAGGCTACTCTTTTGATCGACGCTCCCAAAACCATTGAACTGATTCAACTCTGGCCGGTGCTGGCTTTAGTTGCGACGATAGGCCTCATCCTTTTATGCGCGCTGCTTATCAGGGGAAAGTCCGCAAACCGGGTACAGCTTCTGATTACCGCCTTCGGTCTGATCACGGCAATCATTTCCACCATTCAGCTGCTGCCGATGGCACGCACGCTAAAGGCCGCCCCGGTTTCCGGAGACCCGCCCGCCGGCAGCCTGCTTTCAGGCAGCATTATTTTTGATCCGCTCTTTCTGTTCATGATCGCCTTTCTGGGAGTATTGCTGCTGCTCGTCATGATTCTCTCGGACACGTTGTGGCAAAAAGACCCGTGGGAATGGCCGATTTTCTGGTCTCTGCTTCTGGGCAGTCTCACGGGCATGATTCTGATGGCCGCCACCTATCATTTGATCTTTTTCGTCATCGCTTTCGAACTGGTGTCCCTGCCGTCTTATGTCCTGGTGGGATTTCGCCGGTTCAGTGTCAAATCCGTGGAAGGTTCCGCCAAATATATTATCTTCGGGGCCGTCTGTTCCGTTGTCATGTTGTACGGCATTTCGCTGCTGTATGGCCTGACCGGATCGTTTCAGTTTGAGAAAATTGCCCCGGCCCTTGCCGACGGCGGGTTTCAGGTAACCGAAGTCGTCGCCCTGCTTTGTCTGCTGATCGGTTTCGGGTTTAAAATTTCGCTGGCCCCCATGCATTTCTGGACGCCGGATGCATTCGAGGCCGCCGGGGCCGATATTGCCGCATGGCTCGGCGTTGCTTCCAAATCCGCCGCCCTTATTGCCCTGGGTCGTTTTGTCATGCTCTTGACGACGACCGGCGAAAGCGACTTTAATCACGTGATTATCCTGACCCTGACCGTTCTGGCGGTTCTGACCATGACGGTGGCCAACCTCTCGGCCTACTGGCAAAAGAGCGTTAAACGGCTCCTGGCGTATTCTTCCATCGCCCATGCCGGCTACATGGTCTGCGGCATTGCCGTTTCGCCGGTTCCGGAGGGAATGGCAGCCGTGATTGCCTATATCGTCGTCTATATGCTCATGAATTTCGGCGCCTTTGCGGTTACCGGGCTGATCGAAAAACAGACCGGCTCCGATGATATTGAAAGCTTCTCCGGACTGGGTTCGCGCTGCCCGAAGCTGTCGATCCTGATGATGATTTTCCTGTTCTCGCTGGTGGGTCTGCCCCCCCTGGCCGGATTTGCCGTCAAATGGATTTTAATCTCGGTACTCTGGCAAAACAACGCCACCTTACTGGTCGTGGCGATCCTGATCAATACCCTCTTCAGCCTCTACTATTACATGCGCCTGGCCCGAGCCATGTATTTTGAAAACACCCAGCTGCCAGCGGTAACGGTTCCCGCCCCGATTACAGCGCTTCTGGTCCTTTGCGCCGGCGGCCTTTTTGCATTATTCGTCGGCTGGGGTGTTCTCAACAGCTTCAGCATCCACCTGATCCGCACCGTCTGGAACTGATGGGGATATAAACAGTTCGTTTTAATTAAGCCGACATTTTTATTACGCTTCGGAAGGAGTTGCCATGTCTCTATTCTCCGCAACCATGCTGCTTTTTCTGGTGATTGATCCTTTCGGCAACGCGCCTTTCTTCATGTGCGTACTCGGTGAAACCGCTCCGGAAAGACGGCAGCGGGTCATTAAAAGAGAACTTGTCATCGCCCTGGCAGTGCTGGTTTTCTTTCTGTTTTTCGGTCATTATCTGCTGGCCGTTCTGCACATCTCCGAGCCCTCTTTAAGCATGGCCGGCGGCATTATTTTATTCCTGATTGCCATCCGGATGATATTCGGCTCCCTGGCCAAAGCCTTTGAGGGGGATCCCGCCGGCGAGCCGTTTATCGTTCCCCTGGCGATTCCATCGGTGGCCGGACCCTCTGCAGTTGCCACCGAGCTGCTGCTCATGGCCCGGGAGCCGCACCGCTGGCCGGAATGGCTCCTCGCGCTCCTGATCGCATGGATAGCGGCCGCTATCATTCTGCTGTTATCCGCACGGTTGAACCGGCTGCTCGGGGAAAGGGGGCTGCTGGCCCTGCAGCGTCTCATGGGCCTGATTCTGACGACGATCGCGGTGGAGATGTTCGTAACCGGGCTTCAAACCGTCCTGCACGCCCCCAGGTCGTAAGCGGATAAAACCTGTATAAACGCAGCCGCCCGGCTCAAGGTATATTTCAATTATTTCTGTTTCTTATATTCTTGACAGCCCCTCTTTTTTTAATTAACTTTTGTAACCATAAAGGGACAACCGTCTCACCAACCAAGGGAAGAGATAGAAACCAGATTATTTTTCTATCGAAATCGTCATACTTACTGCAACTCACGATCTGACGCTGAAAAAATTAACAGGGAGCGAAGTCATGCAACGGATTTTAAGTAACATCCGGCTGTCGCTGATTGTTTTTATCTTACTTTTATATTCAAACGCTCTGCAGGCTGCCGACCCGCCGAGGCCGCTGACGCTGGCCGAAGCCATTCAAACCGCCGTTACCAAAAACCCCGGTATCAGCGCCGCCGCCTTCCAGGTCGAAGGATCGGAAGCCCAGATCACCCAGGCGCGGTCCGGTCTGCTGCCGCAAGTTTATTTCAGCGAAGCTTATAACCATACCACCAATCCCATGTGGGCCTTCGGCACCAAGCTGAACCAGGAGCAGATCAGCCAGCGGGATTTTGATCCGGCCAGGCTGAACGACCCGGACCCCATCAACAACTTTGCCTCGTCCCTGTCCCTGAACTGGTCGCTCTATGACAGCGGCCAGACCCGGCACGGCCTCAAACAGGCGGAAATCGGCAAACAGATTACGGCCCTCTCGCTGGAACGCACGCGCCAGCAGGTCATTGCCCAGACGGTCAGCGCCTATGTCGGGCTGCTCCTGGCCCAGAAAAATCTGGCCGTCATCGAACAGACCCTGGCGACGGCCCGGGCCCACCTTAAAATGGTGCGGTCGCGCTTCGAAACCGGCTTCGTGGTCAAGAGCGATCTCCTGCGGGCCCAGGTCCATATTGCCGATCTGGAGCAGCAGCAGCTTGAGGCCGAAAGCCGGGTGCTGGTGGCCCGATCTTTTTTAAACGCCGCCATGGGAGTTCCCGTCGAGAGCGACTTTGAATTGAGCAGTCCCCTTGAGGCGGGCAAGGAAATCGACGGCGCCTTAGAGATCTGGACGGAAAAAGCCTTATTGCTGCGGCCGGAATTAAAGCAGCTGCGGAACCAGGAAATGATCGCCCGGGAAGAAATCAATAAATCCCAGGCCGCCCATCACCCCTCGGTCAATCTGATGGGGAATTACGAATTCAACACCGAAGATTTCAGCGAGTGGGGAGACAATTATACGGTGGGCGCGGTGGTGAGCCTGAACCTTTTTTCCGGCCGGCGCCTGTCGGCCAGAACACTTCAGGCCAGGGCCGCGTTAAACGAGATCGGCGCCAGGGAGGTGGAACTCAAGCAGGGCATTCTGGTCCAAACGCGCCAGGCCTTTCTGCAGGCCCAGAGCGCCCGCAAGCGGATTCTGGTGGCCGAGACCGCCGCCGCCCAGGCCGAAGAAACCCTGCGGATCGTTCGCAACCGATATGAAACCGGGCTGTTAAACATCGTCGCGCTGCTGGACGCCGAGCTGGCGCTGCAACACGCCCGAACCAGTCGGTTTAAAGCCGTCAATGACTACAAGGTGGCTGCCGCCCAGCTGGCGCTGGCGGCCGGAACCATTGATGAAAATTTTGAATAAACAACATCGCATTATCCATAATTGCGGTAATCAACAATAATAGTGAGCTTGTATTGATGCCGGTTGGAATTTCCCGCTACAGTGCCTGAAATGGTCCGAGGGATATAATGACTGGTTAGCCGAACCGTAACAAACTTTTTCGCTGTAGCTTTATTCATTCAATTTGATCGGAAATTATTATCAAAGTTTGATAGTGTTCGGCTTTACGGTCACGTGATCCCGAGTTTTTCACGCCGGCAGCGGGGAGTTTCAACCGGCAGGTAAGCCTGTTAAAATTTGGATTGAAAAATCCCTTAATAAGCAAATGGGGTGAGATATGCTGCTGAAACGAAATATACCCTTTGTATTTATGTCGGTTTTGCTCCTGGCTTACGGCTGCGGGGACAAAATCGAGCCCGGCACCACCACTTCGAAACCCGCAAAAGCGGTCGCGGCCCGGGTGGCGGTCGCCCAAATAACGCCGCGCCCGAATTTATACGAAGCCGTGGGCACGGTTGTGGCGCAAACCTCCAGCACCGTTGCCGCCAAACTGATGGGAACGGTTACGGCTGTTTATGCCCGCGAAGGCGACGTGGTCAAACAGGACGCCGTCCTGGCGGTGATCGATGACCGCCAGGTAACCGCTCAGCTCCAGCAGGCCCAGGCCGCCCTGGCGGAAGCCCGCCGCGCCGAAGCCGCGGCGCTTTCGGCCCGGGATGCCGCCCTGGCCGGCGTCGTCCTGGCCCGGGCCACCCATGACCGCTACCTGCGCCTCATTCAAGATGAGTCGGTCAGCCGCCAGGAATTTGACGAAGTTGAAGCCCGCCGCAGCCAAGCAGAGGCCGCTTTCAAGCAGGCCGACGCCATGGTGGAAACGGTGCGCCAGAAAATCCGGCAGGCCGAAGCCGGGGTTGCGGCCGTGGACGTATCCAGAAAAGACGCCCGCATCCTGGCTCCCTACAACGGCATCGTTACGGCCAAAATGGTGGCGGCCGGCGACCTGGCGGCGCCCGGCAGGCCCCTGTTTGTCCTTGAAAAAAATGAGGGTGCCCGGGTGGATGCAGTCATTCCCGAGGCCCATATCGGCGCCGTTAAATCGAATCAGAAACTAAAGGTGATTTTGCCGGCGCTCGATTCCCGGGTGCTGGAGGGGACTGTTCAAGCCATCGTGCCGACCGCCGACCCTCAGAGCCGTTCTTTTATCGTAAAGGTTGACCTCCCGGCAAACACCGTTGTGTCTTCCGGCCTGTTTGCCCGGATTACGATCCCCCTGGGAGACAGCCCCGTGATGCTGATCCCGGCGGCGGCGGTGGTGGCCCAGGGTCAGCTCACCGGCGTTTACCTGGTGGACGCGGACGGAATTGCGCGCTTTCGACTGATCCGTACCGGCCGGATGTTTGAAGATTTGGTCGAGGTGGTTTCCGGCCTGCCGGAAGGGAGCCGTTATGTGACGGCGCCGCCGCCGGCGCTTTCGGACGGCGTTCGGGTGGAGGTCGGCTCATGACGCCAAAATTCGGACCGGCAGGAAAAATCGCAAACTTTTTCATCAATTCCAAGCTGACCCCGCTGATCATCATCGCCTCTATTCTACTGGGGATTGCGGCGGTTATCGCCCTGCCCCGGGAAGAAGAGCCCCAGATCATCGTCCCCATGATCGATATTTTTGTGCAGATGCCCGGGGCCGGCGCAAAAGAAGTCGAGCAGCGGGTCACCAAGCCCATGGAAAAGCTGCTCTGGGAAATTCCCGGGGTGGAATATGTCTACTCCACCTCAAGTCCGGGGGTGTCCATGGCGATTGTGCGCTTCTATGTGGGCCAGGATGAGGAAGAAGCGTGCGTCCGGCTGCAGTCCAAGCTCATGGCCAACATGGACCGGCTGCCGCCTACGGTTACCCCGCCGCTGATCAAGTCCCGCTACATCGACGATGTGCCCATTCTAGCAATGACTTTTTATGGGGAGGGCCAGGATCATTATACCCTGCGGCGGATCGCAGCCGAGGTTGAAGACCTGGTAAAACGCGAGCCCAACGTATCCATCACCCAGATTATCGGCGGGGAGCAGCGCAAGGTACAGGTGCGCCTGGATCCGGTGCGCCTGGCCGCATTCGGCCTGGATGCCGACCGCGTCGCCAACATGCTGCATGCCGCCAACCAGGAGGCCGATGCCGGCAGTTTCCCCTCGCCCGCCGGGCAGATCCTGGTTCATACCGGCGGCTTTCTCAAGGACGCCGACGACGTCGGCCGGGTGGTCCTGAGCGTTCACCAGGGACGCCCGGTTTATCTGCGGGACGTCGCCGTGATTGCCGACGGCCCCCAGGAACCCGGACAGTATGTATTTTTCGGGACCGGTCCGGCCGCCGCTGAAAAAACAATCGCTGCCAATTATGCAAACCGGGGCGTATTTCCGGCGGTAACCCTCACCGTCGCCAAGCGCAAGGGCACCAACGCCATCACCGTCGCCCACAAGGTTCTGGCGCGCATGGAGGATGCCCGCGGCACGGTTGTTCCGGATAATGTTCAGGTGACCGTCACCCGCCATTATGGGGAAACCGCCAAGGAAAAATCGGACGAACTCCTCTATCACATGATGATCGCCATTGTTTCGGTAACCATCCTGATATGGTTTACTTTAGGCCATCGCGAATCCGGGGTGGTGGCCTTTGCCATCCCCGTGACCCTGGCCCTGACATTGGCGGTATTTTATCTTTACGGTTACACCCTGAACCGCATCACCCTCTTTGCCCTGATATTTTCCATCGGGATCCTGGTGGACGACGCCATCGTGGTGGTGGAAAACGTGGTGCGTCATTATCACCTGAAAGAAAACCGGGGCCGCTCCAAGCTCCAGATCGCCATTGAAGCGGTGGACGAAGTCGGCAATCCCACCATCCTGGCGACCCTGACCGTCATCGCCGCCATTCTGCCCATGGCTTTTGTGGGCGGCCTGATGGGGCCCTACATGCGCCCGATCCCGGTGGGGGCCTCGGCGGCCATGGTGTTTTCCCTGATTGTCGCCTTTATCGTGACCCCCTGGGCCTCCCTGCGGCTGATCCGCCATGAAGAAAAAGCCGTACCCGGCGGCGGCCATGGCCATCACGCCGAAGACTGGGCCACCCGGCTTTACCGGCGCGTGATGGAGCCCCTGATCCATCGCCCGTTCTGGCGCTGGTTGTTTCTGCTGGCCGTGGTGGGATTTCTGCTGGCGGCCTGTGCGCTGGTGGCCGTCGGCCTGGTGAAGGTCAAGATGCTCCCGTTCGACAACAAAAGCGAATTCCAGGTCATTCTGGACATGCCCGAATCCGCCACCCTGGAGGACACCTCCGCCGCGGCCCTGGAGATGGGCGAATATCTAAGGACCGTCAACGAGGTGGTTGATTATGAAGTCTATGTGGGCACGTCCGGCCCCTTTAACTTCAACGGCCTGGTGCGTCACTATTACCTGCGCCAGGGCCCCCACATGGCCGACATCCAGGTTAATCTCGCGGGCAAAGGGCAGCGCAGGGAACAGAGCCACGACATCGCCAAGCGGGTGCGTCCGGCCCTCAAAAAAATCGCCGACCGCTACGGCGCCCGTGTCAAGGTGGCCGAAGTGCCCCCCGGCCCGCCGGTCTTGTCCACCCTGGTGGCGGAAATTTACGGACCGGATTACGATCGCCAGCGCGAACTGGCCCGCAAGGTGATGGACATCTTTGAAGGGACCCCCGGCGTGGTGGACGTGGACTGGTACATGGAAGAAGAACAGCCCCGCTTTATACTTGAGGCGGATGCTGAAAAAGCGGCTCTAAACGGCATCAGCGTCGCTCAGATTGCCTCGGCCCTGTCCATGCAACTTAGCGGCCGGCAGGTGGGCCTGCTGCACCAGCCCCTTGAAAAGGAGGACGTCCCCATCATCCTGCGTCCGACCCTGGCCTCCCGGGCCGGTATCGAACGCTTAAAGGGGGTCAAGCTCGCTTCCCCCCGGGGAGGGATGGTACCGCTGTCGGAGCTGGTAAAGGTGCGCCGGACGGAAATCGATCGCAGCATCTACCATAAGAACCTGATGCCGGTGGTTTACGTTATCGGGGATGTGGCCGGCGAAAAGGAAAGCCCGGTCTATGCCATCCTGGAAATGTACAAAAAAATCGACGCGCTTTCGCTCCCGGAAGGTTACCGCATCGAGCAGCACACCGCCAACGTGCCGGACAGCGACCGGCGGTTCAGCATGAAATGGGACGGCGAGTGGCATATCACCTACGAGGTCTTCCGGGATTTAGGCATTGCCTTCGGCGTGGTGCTGGTCCTCATCTTTGTCCTGGTGGTGGGCTGGTTTCAGTCCTTTTCCACCCCCTTTGTGATCATGGTGGCCATTCCCTTTTCCCTTATCGGCATCCTGCCGGCCCACTGGCTGATGAATGCTTTTTTCACGGCAACCTCCATGATCGGATTTATCGCCGGCGCCGGCATCGTGGTGCGAAACTCCATTATCCTGGTGGATTTTATCGAGCTGCGCGTCGCCCAGGGCATGCCGCTTGACCTGGCGGTGATCGACGCCGGGGCCGTGCGTTTCCGCCCCATGATGCTGACGGCCGCCGCCGTGGTGGTGGGCGCTTCGGTGATCCTGTTCGACCCCATCTTTCAGGGTCTGGCCATATCGCTCATGGCCGGAGAGGTGGCCTCGCTGCTGTTTTCGCGCATGACGGTGCCGATCCTCTACTTCCTTGACAAGCGCTGGGAGTCGACCCATCTGCACCATAAGCCGGCGGAAAATTCCGGGGGACCGTCCTTGTAGGTTTCCGGATTTCCCCCGGACAGGAATCAAAGAATAGGTTGCGGCACCTGGAATGGTGTCACTTTTATGGGAAAAGCTTGGCAGCGATGCTGGCCACGTGTTTGCCCTGAAAGCGGGCGGCCGCCAGTTCATTTTCGCTCGGCAGACGTTCCCCCCTGCCTCCCGCAATGGTCGATGCGCCGTAAGGCGACCCCCCTGTAATTTCATCGATGCGCATCTGCCCCTGGAACGCATACGGGAGTCCCACCACCACGAATCCATGATGGAGCAGGGTGATGTGAAAACTCAATATGGTCGATTCCTGGCCGCCGTGCTGGGTAGCGGAACCGGCAAACACGCTTCCCACTTTGCCCACCAGCGCGCCCTTTGCCCAGAGCTGTCCGGTCGCATCGAGAAACTGACGCATCTGTCCGCACATATTGCCGAACCGCGTCGGGGTGCCGAATATGATTGCGTCAGCCGCGGCCAGTTCCCCGACGGTGCAAACAGGGATATGGGATAAGGTCTTCTGTGATTCAAGCGCACCCATCTGGGCAAGGACGGAATCCGGCAGTGTTTCCGGAACGCGTTTCATTTCAACCAGCGTGTCCTTGACCTCTTTCGCGCCCTCGGCAACAGCCTCGGCCATGCGATGGACATGACCGAACATCGAATAATAGACAATTAAAACCTTCATATTGCCCCCTTTGTGTTCAATCTTAATTTAAATCCCGGTTGGTTCACCGGCCGGCGGTCTCGGCCAGCGGGTGGCGGCCTGCAGAATGATCCATGTCCGTGTTGCAGTGAATAAATGCAGCCGCTGGAGCCGACGCCAGTACGCCGGCAAAAGGCGAGATTACAAAGGCCGGAATAAGGCCGGGAAAGGAAACGGGGCCCGGCAGGAACACCGAAGAGGCCAAATGGTACACCAGCCGGTGCTTCGCCACGCGCTGCATCCAGGTGCCGATCAGTGAAATGCGCTGCCCGGCAAAAAAAAGGCGGTAATTCCGGAAGGCCGCTGTCCGGAAAATACGCTTAAAACCGTCCATGCTATCGGCCCTGAATTGTTGATATCTCGTCATTGTTATTACGCTTTAACCCCGCCAGCCGACTGTGACGGCACCACTTCTTCCTTGACAAATAACCCATAGATTTTTATATAGTTAATTATTAAAAAGGTTTATAACACCATCACAACTTTTTTGCCAGATAATATGTAATGGAACCCATTGCGATTTTAAAAGCCCCCTTGTCCGCCCTGGGAAGGATGGCCGTCTCCTTTATTCAGGAAATGGGGCGGATCGCCTTGTTTTTCTTTAAAGGTTTTATCCTGATCTTTTCCTTTCCCTTCCAACTCTCTAAAATTGTTCAGCAAGTTTATTTTATCGGGATGAAATCGCTCCTGGTTATCTGCCTGACCGGCGCATTTACCGGAATGGTTCTCGGGCTTCAGGGGTATTACACCCTGGTTAAATTCGGTTCCGAAGGCCTCCTCGGCGCCGCCGTCGCCCTTTCGCTGATTCGTGAACTGGGTCCCGTTCTGTCCGCCCTCATGGTCATCGGCAGGGCCGGATCCTCCATGGCGGCCGAGATCGGCATCATGCGCATCTCCGAACAAATTGACGCCCTGGAAACCATGGATATTCATCCCATCCGGTTTCTGGTGAGCCCCAAAATTGCCGCGTCCCTGATCAGCATTCCGCTTTTAACGGCCATTTTTGACGTCATCGGGATTTTGGGAGGCTATCTGACCGGCTGCATTCTACTCGGCATCAATCCGGGAATCTACTTCTACAGGGTGGAATCCAGCGTCCTCATGCAGGATGTCAGCGGCGGATTTATTAAATCGTTCGTTTTCGCCGCCGTCATCTCAACCATCTGCTGCTTTCAGGGGTATTATACCCATCTGCGTCCTGAAGGTTTCGGGGCCAAAGGCGTGAGCCTCTCCACCACCTCGGCGGTGGTCCTGTCCAGCGTCCTTGTTTTGGTGATTGACTATGTGCTTACATCGTTTTTACTCTAATGAGCAATGAATCAGCCGCTTATCCAGTTAAAAGGCGTATCGAAAAGCTTTGACGCCAACCACGTCCTGCAGGGTGTCGATCTGAGCATTTACCGGGGCGAAATCACCACGATCATCGGCAAAAGCGGGGTGGGGAAAAGCGTACTGCTGAAGCATATGATCGGCCTGATGGCGCCCGATTCCGGCACGATCCTGTTTATGGGAAAACCGTTTTCAAAAATGAAAGCGGGCGAGCGTAAAGTTTTAAAACAAAAATTCAGTTACATGTTCCAGGGTACGGCGCTATTCGACTCCATGACGGTTTTTGAAAACATCGCCCTGCCGCTGATGGAAAGGACCGCCTTAAAAACCGATAAAATCAGGGAGCGGGTGGCCGCCAGAATGCAGCAACTCGATCTGGGCGATATCGGCCGGGAATATCCCTCGCAGCTTTCCGGCGGGATGAAGAAACGGGTGGCGCTGGCACGGGCATTGGTGACTGACCCGGAAATTGTGCTTTTTGACGAACCCACCACCGGCCTTGATCCGATTCGTAAAAATGCCGTACACAGCATGATTGCCGAATATCAGAAAAAGTTCGGGTTTACCGGCGTCATGGTCAGTCACGACATCCCGGATATCTTTTTTATTTCCCAGAGAATCGCCATGCTGCATGAAGGCCGCATTCTGTTTGAAGGCGGCCCCGCCGAAATCCAAAATATTTCAGACCCACTGATTCAGGAATTTATTCGAGGCTTTGAACTGCGCCACGACAACCTGACCGGCCTGATACCGCCGACCCGGGAGATTGAGCGATTTCAGGAAGCCATGAACTGCCTGCAGGACACTCAGGTCGGTTTTTCCCTGGTCATGTTTTCAATAGAAGACCTGGGGCGGATCAACGAAACTTTCGGCCATGCCGCCGGGCAAACCCTGATCAAAAACTTCGCCGCCATTTTACAGCAACACCTTCGCATCACGGACATCTGTGCGCGCCACGGCATGGACAAAATCATGTTGATCCTGCCCAACACCACCATCGCGCAGGCCCGAATGCTTTGCGAAAAGCTGGCGGTGGAAATCAAAGCCGCCGATGTCATGAACGGGCAGCCCTATCAGGGCCTCTGTTTTTCAGTCAGAGCGGGTCTCGCCGGAGCCGAAAACGGCAGCCCGCTTGAAAGCATTGTGGCGGCCCTGGACGCAGCGCCGAATTTGGTTTATGATTTCAAAGTTTGTTAAGTTGCCGGAGGAAGCATGAAAAAAGCATCCATCGAAATATCCGTCGGTATATTCGTGTTGATCGGCATCATCTGTGTGGGCTACCTGACCATCCAGCTGGGCAAAATGGAATGGATCGGCGACAATTATTACTCGCTCTATGCCCGTTTCCGCTCGGTTACCGGCCTTAAAACCGGAACAGAAGTGGAAATCGCCGGCGTCCAGATCGGCATGGTCGATTCCATCACCCTGGATCGCGAGAGAAAAGTGGCGCTGGTCAAGTTAAAAATCCGGAAAGACGTGGTCCTGACCGATGACGTGATCGCTTCGGTAAAAACCGCCGGACTGATCGGCGACAAGTATATCCGGCTCTCCCCGGGGGGGTCGGACAAGGTGCTCAAGCCCGGGGACTTTATAACCGAAACCGAGTCGGCTGTTGATTTGGAGGAGCTGATCAGTAAATACGTTTTCGGCAAAGTCTAATCTTAAATGAACAAAAACAAACGGAAAGGGCATGCCCCTGTATTAAACGGAGAATAAGGGTGAAGAAAACCTTGACATTCATTTTATTTTTTCTGATCGGGACGGCGGCATTCGCTTCCGGGATTCAGCCGATGGACGCCCTCAAGGGGCCCATAGATCGGGTTATCGGGGTTCTGAAAGATCCGCAATATCAGGCCGCCGATCAGAAGTCCCGGCAGCGCGATAAAATGTGGGAAATCGTACAGGGGGTTTTCGATTTTCAGGAAATCTCCAGAAGAACCCTTGCAAATAACTGGAAGCTTCTTTCGCCGGGCCAGCAGAAGGAATTCGTCGATGTTTTTTCAGAATTTCTGGGAAACACCTACCTGGATAAGATCCAGGGGGAATATAAAAACGAAAAGGTCCTTTACCTGGGGCAGGACACGCTGTCGGAGACGAAAGTATTGATCAGGACCAAGATACTGCGGGAAAACAACGTTGAAGTCCCTGTGGATTACAGCATGCTGCTCCGGGATCAGGGATGGAAGATTTATGATGTCAATATTGAAGGGGTCAGCCTGGTACAAAACTATCGCTCCCAGTTCAGCCAGATCCTGATGAAAGAAACCCCCGCCCAGCTGATTGAACGGCTTAAAAAGAAACGGGAAGAACAAAAGAAAATTTAGGAACCGCTTCCTTCAGCCTGAAACAGACAGGAGCCTCGGACCTTTGATAAATATCCTGACCGTATTCATTTCGGGTTGTTTTCTGTTGGCGGGGTGCGCTCACGGACCGGCTGTCGCACCATCTGCCGCCCCTGCCGACGCATCGTTTCATCAAAGCCCGGAAGCCCTACCCGATCCTTCAGCAATCACGGACAGCCCCGGACCGGGCCGGCAATCAAACGAGGCTGCCGTCCCGGATGAAGTGTTCGAAGAAGAAAACCCGGGCTATGTTGCCGACCCCATTGAACCCTGGAATCGGGCCATGTTTCACTTTAACGACAAGCTCTATTTCTGGATTTTAAAGCCCCTGGCAAAAGGATACCGGGCAGTGGTGCCCCGATTGGCCAGAACCGGCGTTCAGAATTTTTTTGCCAATCTCACCGCCCCTGTCCGGTTCATGGGCTGCCTGCTGCAGGGAAAAGGCGATGCGGCCGGAGGTGAATTTTCACGGTTTTTTATGAATACGACCGTCGGCGTGCTGGGGTTTGGAAATCCCGCCAAAGATTATCCTGAAATGAATCCACCGGAGGAAGATTTCGGACAGACGCTCGGCAGCTACGGAATCGGCAACGGTTTTTACATTGTATGGCCGTTCATCGGGCCGTCCACCCTGCGGGATTCGATCGGCAGGCTGGGAGATTCGTTTCTGAATCCGGTGTCCTATGTCAGGCCCCTTGAAGCCTATCTCGGGGTCAGAAGTTTCGATACAGTCAACGATACCTCTTTTCGGATAGGGGATTACGAATCGATCAAAGATGCCGCCATTACTCCTTATGAAGCCTTCCGCGATGCCTATATCCAGCATCGAAAAAAGAAGATAAATGAATAGAACGATCTTATCGTTCATCCCCCGCAGGGTTTGGCCCCGGAGGACTCCCAACCGGGCAGTTCGCCCGGATATTTCACGAAGTGCATTCGTTCATTTGCACGGCACTCCAGGGGCTATCCCAAACCGGACCGCCGGCACATGGTAAAGTGACCACGACTTAATAATAAAATTCGTCAACCTTTCTCACTCATTTAGAGTATAATTTTTATTGAGATGACTTCTAGTGAGGACCACCGACGTCTCAATCTGCCGCACCGGAATCGACCAGTACTTTCTGAGAAGACGGTTTTTTTCGTCCTCGACCACCAGGGTGTAGCCGTTTTTTTTATAAAACGAAATCGCCCAGGCGGCGGCCGCCCAGGTACCGATGAGGATCGGCTTGTCCGCCATATTCTCAAGGTGCCGGAGCAGTTTTGTGCCGATGCCCCTGTTGCGAGACTGCGTCCTGACGTAGGCATGGCGGATAAGAACCACATCGCCCTTGTCCTGAAACCCCATGACCCCGGCAAGCCGCCCCTCCTGCTCCAATCCCCAGAAAACGACCCCCGCACCGATTTCGTGTTTCAGTTCTTCGAGCGGCATATAGGGTTCATGCCAGCGGTCAGCGGGTATGATCCCTTTGTATGCCTGGGCGGCATCGTTGATGATTTCAAAAATAGTGTTTAAATCGGATTCTGTGATCGGACGTATCGTATTCATCTTCCGCAAGCCTTTCGACAGCTGATCGGCCAGTTTCAGCATCCGGGGGATACGGTGGTCGCCGGCCATGGCCTTGATTCGCTCCGCCGCTTCGGAAGGATCCATGCCCATGGCCGACACATACAAGGGTTTCCGGCTTCTGCCCCTCAGGACCGGAACGTGCCGTCCTGCGATTTTTAAGGCGTTCTTGGCAACACCCACCACCGGCGAGCGCCCACCGATCGTTTCATAGAGGTGCAATCCCAGCCCGTTACGCCCCTCACCCGATAGATGCACAAAACCGTCGATGACGATGCATTCGTATTCCCGGTTCCGGAATTCCAGTGCTTTCAGCAAGCAGGGGAGCTCTCTTTTATAGAATTTACCCGGGATATATTCACTTTTGATCCGGGTGCGTAAGGCGCCGCAATAACCTGCTTCCGGGGCAGGCCAGATTGTAAACTCCACCATTCCGACAATCCCGGTCTTGCCCTCATATGCCACATCAAGCGCCAGTATCATATGAATGATGAGAAATCCTTTATTTTTCCCTCGGCCGGACCCAAAATATGACCGTTTCCCTTTATGACCGGTAAAAAGAAATGGAAGCTATTTCAGGGGCACAATACTAGAATCCATCTCAAAAAAAAGTTTTTTTGTTTCAGATCAAGGCAAAGCCAAGCATCAACCCGCAGGAATCCTTTCGTATTTTGAGGACTTGATGCGCGGCTTCAACGCCGATATGGGGTAAAAAGACTTTTTTGAGATGGGTTCTAGTGATGATCGCAGCCGCCGCCATGCCGGTGTCCGGCACAGGTCATGGCCGCGGCGAATTCGGGAAGCTTGCCGCTCCTGATCAATTCCATATTCTCACGGAGGCTCCCCCCGACCGCCCGGAAAACCCTGATCCCCGAAGCCTGAAGTCTGCTGAGCGCGCCCCCGCCGATGCCGCCCACGATCACGGCGTCCACCGGGTTATCGCCCAGGGCTTTCAGGGGTTGACACTGCCCGTGCAGGTGCTGGGCGTCCCTGTTGTCGACGCCTTTAACTTCTCCGCTTTCTGCATCCACGATGACAAAACAGGGCGCGGTTCCGAAATGTCCGTATATTGAGCTTTCAAGTCCCTTGTTCGATTCAACCGGAAAAGCAATTTTCATTTTTCATCTCCTCATGCGATATACAAGATTATTCCAAAACAAACGTCATATCGGATCCCACGGCAAAACACTCTAAATCAACGCCCCTTTTCTTGATGACACTTCGACATTCACCGGCAATACGATCCATCTCCTCATCGGTTCTGTCCTGGTTCAGATGAAAAAGGCCTAGCCTTTTGACGCCGGCGGAAATAGCGAGTTCCAAAGCAGAAGTATAGGTCGAGTGGCCCCACTGCTGTACCCGCTTATATTCTTTTTCAGTATATTCAGCATCATGAATCAACAGGTCCGAACCCATAGAGAATTCCATATATTTTTCAAATGTATTTCCATGGGGGTGTTGAAAGTCCAGTTCATTGTCGGTGAGAAAAACAAAGCTGCGGTCATTTTCAACAAATTTATAGCCGTTGCCGCCATTGGGATGGCTCAGGCTGATGGGGATGATCGTAACCGAGCCGATCTCCATGCGTTCGGGGCACTCTGGAATGTGGGAAATCTGCGCCGTTATCTGATCGTACCTGACCGGGAAATTCGGGGGGGACATCACCTTGTTCAGCATGGATTCAACGAACTTCTGGGCAAAGGGGCAGCCTTGAAATCTGATTTCGGTCCGGTCAAGATAAAGCGGTTTGAAAAACGGGAATCCCATCAGGTGGTCCCAGTGGGCATGGGTAAAAATCATGTCATAATCATAGCGACCCTCCGCAATCAACCCGTTTCCCAGTCTCCGGATGCCCGTCCCGGCATCCACTATAATGACATGATCGTCTTGTGTCCGGATTTCAATACAGGTGGTGTCGCCGCCGTATTTGTTGTATGGCTTTCCGGAAACCGGCACGGAACCTCTTGAACCCCAGCATGTGATGCGCATGGATTACCTCATTCGTCTGTTTCGTTGTCGTGTCCCTTTTTCGCACTTTTTCATTGCAATCGTCAATTTGATTTTGAAATTATCGGTGATTTCTGTTATTCGCCTGCGGAACCATTGGTGCAAACCGGACATGAAAATTGAAACATTCACAAACAAACGGCGTCTCTTGCCGCTGCTGGCCCTGCTGTCGGCCTTTCCGCCCCTGTCCACCGACATGTACCTGCCGGCAATCCCCATGCTGGTCGCGCAATGGCACCGGCCGCTGGCCGTTGTTAACCTGACGCTGGTCGCCTTCTTTATCAGCTACTGCGTGTTTCTGCTGCTGTATGGGCCGCTGTCGGATCGCTTCGGCCGGCGAAAGCCGCTGCTCTGGGGCATCGGTTTCTTTATCCTGGCCAGCCTGCTGTGTGCCTCCTCAAACGGGGTGGTCTCCATGATCCTTTTCCGGGTGCTGCAGGCCGCCGGAGCGGCCGCGGCTTCCTCCCTGGCGCTGGCCATCAGCAAAGACGTCTACGAGGGGCACGAGCGCGCCCGCATTCTGGCATACATCGGGGTCATTATGGCCCTGGCCCCCATGCTGGCGCCTGTTTTCGGCGGCTGGATCATGACCTGGTTCTCTTGGCGCTGGATATTCATCGCCCAGGCCGCCATTGGCGCGGTTGCCTGGGTCAACGTCCTGCACATGACCGAGACCCTGCAGACACCCGCTGCCAGCGGTTTTCTGCAGACAGCCGGGATTTACCTGCAGCTGCTGCGTAACCGGCGCTATGTCGGTTTGGCCCTGATGATGTCCCTGGTTGTGCCGCCGTTGTTTGCATTTATCGCCGCCTCGGCCGATATCTATATCACCCGCCTCGGCCTGTCAGAACAGGTTTTCGGCTACTTTTTCGGATTTAACGCCTTGGCCCTCATGGCGGGATCTTTCAGCTGCACCCGCCTGCTGAACCTGATAAGCCCCCTGAAACTGATGACCGCCGGCTTCGCCGGCATTATGATCGGCGGGCTCGCCATGCTTACCCGTTGGCTGCCGGGCCCCTGGGGGCTGGCAATCCCCATGGCCGTCATGTCCTTTTCCTTCGGCCTGAGCCGCCCCCCCAGCAACAATCTTGTCCTGGAGCAGGTCGACCGCCATGCCGGCGCAGCCTCTTCCCTGCTGATCTTCATCTATTTCATGCTGGGGGCCTTCAGCATGTGGCTGATCTCGCTCGACTGGAGCGACAAAATACGCCTGATCGGTGTATTGGGGGCCGGAACGGGGGGGGTGCTGCTGATCCTGTGGGTGTCTTTGCCGCAAACGCTTACCCGCGCTGCCCGGCGGACGACAACCATAACCTCTGAAAAAGGCTGACAGGCAGGGGCTTCAATCCAACTTGGCGCCGTGCTCCTCCAGCAGCTCCCGCAGGATCGACCGGTGGCAGCGGCTTTCATCCGCGCAGTAGCACCCGATGGCAAAATCCGTCTGAAAGGAAAGCGCCGCCAGCAAATCCAGCTCCCGCCTGGCCTCGGGCCGGTTCATCTCGGCTCGGAATTTTCGTTTAAAGGCGGCCCAGGCGCGCTCATCTGCCGCGCCTTGACCTTCTTTGAGCAGCTCCTCGCTGGGGGACAGGTTCGGAAACCACACGTCGTAAATGTCTCTGGCGGCATATTCGCTCTTGGGGACCCCCCGCGGCGGCCGACGAACCGTACCGATTCGAAGCCCTTCACCTGCCTCCCGGGGGCTCCCCAGCCTCACGATCTTAATCGCCATATTTTCCCTTCCGTTTCTTAAAAAGGCCATTTCCACAGCAGGAATAGCGTTCTCAGCCCAAAATCAGCTCAACATTCTTTTCCCGTCGCACTCGGCCTGCCCCAACAGACCCGCAGGTGGCAGGATGACATATAGTTTATCTTAAACTGTAGACCGAACTGTCTTTTCCGAAATTGATTATCAGAGGCGTCTGCTGGTGCCCGATCCTCCTTGAGATTTCCGCTGTTGCCTGTTTTGTGTATTCTCCGAGCTCAACCAGGCTGATCTTGTTGTCGTAATTCCTGTCGGCTTCCCTTTTATTGTTGAGGCCATCCAGCAGCGTATAGGTGAACAACCCGTTCCCCTGATACCCGTCCAATGCCGCTTCTTTTGAATTTGCCGAGGCATATATGTGCAGCCCCATCTTCTTTGCAAGCACAGATATCCTTGCATCGTACAGGCCGCTGACGATGGTGTCCACCCCGCCTGCGTGGCAGGTATCGAACATGAACAGCTGGCTTAAGGATTTTATCTTCTTTGATATCTCGACAATCTCGTTTGAGCTGATGAGATGATGGCTGTTTACCTTGCCTTCATACTCAGATGTCAGCATGTAGTACTGGTTCTGCAGCAGGACACCGTGTCCCGCGGCAAAGAGGATGAAGCTGTCCGAAGGCCGGATACGCTTTGCGAGCTCATCAATCCTGCCGGTAATATTCGCCTTTGTGGCTTGGTCGTCCGTAAGGATTTCATAATGGATGTTTCGAGGATTATAGAGGGTCGCTGCCTGATTCAGAATCTTTTCTGTAATGTCTTTGGCATCTTTCACAGGGTATTTGAGATTAATTGTGCCGTCCTTGTATCGGTCGACGCCGATAGAAAGGATGTAAAGATGGGGTTCTTCGGGCTGTATCTTTGCAAAGAACTTTGCCGTCTTCATGTTTCCCTGGACGGTATTGTCCCGGTTGAAGGCGGCAACACTTATCTCGTTTTCTCCTGATACGACTTCTATCTGCTTGCAGTCGTTAAAGACCTCTCCTTTCGGTTTTCCAATGGCGGCGCCCGTTTCCACTCCCTTTTCATTTACCTTTATGCTTCTCATCTCATCGTATATTGCCCGGCTGTCGAGTTTTGCAAGCTGGGTCTTTTCAGCATCGATCCTGGCTGCTTCCTTGTAATATCCGTCGGATTCTATGAGCTTGCCGTTATGAAAGAGCCGGACCTCTCCGATGCCGCCGCCCATGCTTTTCGCTTGATAGCAGACCTCGACCTTTGAGGAGGCCGATTCGGTCGGGACAGTCGTAAATTCGATTGCTGGCGGGGGATTCTTGATGGCATCTTTCATGGTGATGGTTATTAAATCCCTTATATCCTCACCCCTTAACTTGGCCGTAACGATGTCCGGGCGGTAAAAGACATCATAAAAAAGGTTCATTTCGTATTTTTTTTCGCCTTCTTTAACGCTGAGATATTCAGCCCCCTTTTCAGAGGTGTTGTAGTAGCCCTCCGTCGTAATAACAAGCCATTCGCCGTCGTCAAACCCCACCATCATAGCGATTTCCTCGCCTGTTTTGACATCATAAATTCTCACCGCCGCATCGTTCATCGTCATCAGAACATGCTTTCCATTTGGGTGATACTGGCCGGAAGCCGGATTTCTGCCGGCGGTCTTGATGCCTCTCCAAGCGTATGTCAGGTCCACGACCGCCGTCCCGGTGTTTATATCCCATATTTTATCCCCCACAATGAATACGAACTTGCCGTCGGGAGAAAACGTGAGGGTTTTATCGCAAAAATACATTCCGAGCAGGCTTTCAAATCCTGAAAACCGTTTAACTTCCATACCTTTTTCAATGTCCCATAGAATCACATTGCCGTCGTTGTAAGCGTTGGTAATGGCATGCTTGCCGTCGGGTGAAAATTCAATCGAGCTGATCCCTCCATGCAGCCACCCGGGGTTGTGCCCCAAAAATTGTTTGACCTCCTGCCCGGTGTCAAGATCCCACAGGCGCAGAACAGCATCCGGACCCCCTGAAAGGACATGCCTGCCGTCAGGGGAAAATGCCGCAATAAAACTTTTATACGGAGGAACGGCAGGGGGGCTGTATCCCGCGGGCGCGAGTGTCTTTATCAGGTTCCAGGTCTTTGCATTAAAGATATAGATGCGGGTCCAGTCGGTTACGAGAAAGTATTTCCCGTCCGGAGAAAAGCTGATGCTGTTGAATTCATTGCCCTGAAATCCCGACAAGCGCCCATATGTTTTATACAGACTGCCTGTGGCAAGATCCCATACGTTAAGCGGAGGGAAGCCTCCCCGGGTGATGCCGCCTGTCACGGCATATTTATTGTCCGGCGAAAGGGCCACGGAAATAATCGTACCCGATGCATTCATCTTTGCAATCAGCTTCCCCTGTGCCAGGTCCCAAAGCCTCAGCGATGATCTTCCGGTGCCATATCCTCCCGACATCATGGACCAGCCGCCGTTGTCGCCGGTAAGGAGATACTTCCCGTCGCGTGAAACCGCCAGCGACTCCAACCCGAACGCCTCCCTGTTGAGCTCCATTGTCAAGTCGCTCTGTCTCAGATAAATCTCAGGAACCGTGGTTGCGCCCCACATGCATGATGAAAGAAACAGCGAAAGAAACAGAATGGTGATTCTCAATTTGGCAGACATGTCATCCCTCCTTGCCCGCAAGACATTTCAGGCCAACCTGTTGTAATGATCTCAAAATCCTATCGCTTTAGGTATAATATCTCTTATTGCGCTTTCAGTTTGTTTATGTCATCAATAATCGCCACGATGGCTTGCTCCATCGCTCTTTCTACCGGAGCTCCGTAGTTGCTGTATAGATTCGTACTTCCCATTGCAACTCCCCGGGACGAGTAGACCTTCTCCAGAAGAACCTTCCCTGTTTTATCATAGACAGTAACATGGTAGATGATTTCTGCTAAATAATCCGCATTCCGAATCCACAGGCTGTGCTTCTCGCTGAATCCGCCGATACGGGGATGAACGACAAGGACAATGTCGTTACGACCCGCATCCGAGTATGTAGGCCGGGATTTGACCAAGGTAACCCCCTTTGACGCAAGCATGAATGCCTTTAAAAAAAGGTCCTTCGATGCAGACCCCAGGTCGTAATCCACGTTTCTCAATTCCGCGTCTGAAAAACCCTGCCAGTGATAACTTTCAAGCTCGCTATCGATAACCAATATGATATGATACGGAATATGCTTGGTTGCAAGTTCGGATTCTGAAACTTCGGGATTCATGGTTATGTGCAAAGATGCGCATCCTGTCACACCTGCGGCCAAAGCGGCAACCATGAAAGCAGCCACAACCGTTACTGTTTTACTCATCTGGTTTATCCTTTCATTGATTGAACTCTCCATTTGCTGCTGGGGAAACAGGGGTCTAACTTGGTATATTGATATCCAGTATTATAACAGTTTCAAGTCGCTTTCCTTTACAATGTTTTCACTACGATTTGCTGACACACTAGAAAACCTCGGATCAGGTCTGAGCGCAAGGCGCAAGCCGATGAAAAAACGCGGCATACATGGGAGTAAGTGAGCGTTTTGAAGAAGCTTGCAACGCAGCTGTCAGGCCTCAGATGGAGTTTTGAAATGACTTCTACTATTTTCGATCTTCCACCTTCACCTGCATGACGATGCGCCCCCAGCCTCCGCAGCGCACGCCCACATCAAAGCACCCCGCGCGGTTAAAGCGCATGTTGTTGGGGTCGACCCCGGCATAGAACAGCTCGTTGGCGGTAAATATATGTGCAGAAAGCGCGCTCAAGGCATAAATGCAGATGCGTTTAGGGTGCAGCTTGGTCAGCAGGTTGCCCGAACCGTCGAAATAGAAGCGGTCGCCGACTTTGTGCTGGCTGTTGCACCCATGGGATTCAACCACTTCGGCAACGATCGTTTTGCGCATCAGGTCGGGGGCTTTCGAAATAATATCCGCATTCCTCGGATTGCTGCGAAACAGTTCCAGTTCCTCATCGGAATATCCCAGGTGCTTTTGCATGAATTTCCAGGTATCTTCTCCAACTTTCATCCAATACCTCCTTTGGGTGCTGTAACGTTTTTATTCGGCACAGCGTTCCAGGTTATGCCGGTCAACCCTTTTCCAAAATTACCGCTTTGCTCAAAAATACCTTCGGCCTTTGAACAGGCTTGAAACCGGCGGCCTTCGCTTTTCCGACGGTTTTCTCAAATCCTGCTTTCGACACATGCAAGGGCGGCTCCACGATAAAAAGCCGTCCGCCCGATTTGAGTATGGAGCCTAACTCGTAAAAAAGTGCCTCCGGATCGGGTATTTCATGGACCATATAGAAAGCCAGGATAAAATCGACCTTTTCAGACAAGCCGATACCGGCCGCTTGGCACTGATGCAGGGTAATGCGCCCTTCAAGTTCTGTTCTCTGAATCTTGTCTCTGAGCTTTTGAAGCATCCCCCCCTGCAGATCGGCCGCGATGACCCGGCCCGATTGGCCGACCATTTGGGCGATGTCGATGGTAAAATAACCGGGACCACAACCGAGGTCCAGGACCGTCATACCCGTTTTCAGGTATGGGCCGAGTATTTTCCGGGGATTGTGCACCCACCTGCGGAACCTGTTGTCCAGGCTGCCGGCCAGTGCAACCGGACAGACTCGATTCTTCCCTTCGCCCATTTTCTCAGTTTCCTTCCAACAGCAAACGGCTAAAAAGCGGGGGCGTCCAGCCATCAGGCCTCATGGGGGCTCCGGTATGTTTTCTAAGCACGTTTTGAAATGACACTGAGCAAAATCCCCGTTCTTGTGCGGGGCGTTTTTCTGTGTGCCTTGCTTTCTGTAACGTTCCGGCAGCTACGGCAAATTCGCCGGAATGCCGGCTGAAAGAAGTCCCTGCAACATCCGACTGACTTTCAGTGACCCGACCGGAAACAATCCCTTAACGCAGCCGAACCCTGTAATCTTGGTTCCGTTAAAGCTTAAAGAACCCCGCTTTAACGATACTGGGATTTTTGATGATTCCTTTTACTCAATCCCATCGATTCCGACTTTTTCCAAACTTTCCAGTTTGGCTATTATATGATGAATATCTCTTTTATTGTCAAAAATACTGCCGTGTTGTGGAGCGACCATGTCAATATCCATCTCTTTTATTATACGCATGGATTTCCTTAAAGATTTTTTGCACGGCATCACTGTTTCATGAAAAGCGATGATGTCCGGCAGGGGACAATAGTTTTTCCTGTTTGGACAATCGCTATAATCCGCACAGGCAAAACAGGCGTCATCCAATTGCAGGAACAACTCTTGCTTTGCCGAAAAGCTTCCAAATATATCACTGCTGAACAATGTTTTAGTTTTTTCATCGTAGGTAACAAAGCTTCCGGGATTATGGGCATAAGGGGTTGGTAAAAATTGCAGCGTCCTTCCGTTGAAATCAAGTTTGTAACCGTATGCATCAATTGATTGCACGAGATGGTATTTTTCCTTTTGGATGTAATACGAGATAAAGATGTTGTTGTTTTTTTCAGAAAACACCTTAAGGTCCGGATTGTCGCACATGTCGATAAAATTGGGCATGGATCCGCACAAATCAGGGTCATAATGCTGATATATCAACGCAACTATGTTCTCCGGCCCTACTCCCGCCTGCAGGATCTTCATCATGACGATGGCAAAGTCTGACCGGCTTCCGCTGTCGATCAATACCGCTGCGTCGTCCTGAACAATTAAGAACGGATTGCACTGGAAATTGGTTTGTTCATCACGGTAACCGACCCAATAAATCCCCGCCCCTATCTTGACCGGCCTGTCATACCTTCTGCTGTTCTTCATCAATTGGCTCCTTGAATCCGTAAAAATGAATTTCACAGTTCGTCAATAACAAAATAGGCTTTCATGTTCTCTTTGTTTTTGAGCATGACCAATCCTCTTTCTTCAAACTTAAACGTTTCTTTTGTTCTCAAATAGGTTTCTTCAGAGACATTAATTTTTCCCTTTTCTCCGGAAGATTCAAACCTGGATGCGACATTCACGTTGTCGCCAAAAATATCGAATTGCATTCGTTCCCTTCCAACCACGCCAGCCATGACTTCGCCGGTATGAATACCGATACGCATCTGGAAATCAAGCGTGTTCTCACGGTTAAACTGTTCTAAAAAACGTTGAAAACCCATTGCGGCCCTAACGGCCATGATTGCATGGTTATCAAGATGTTCCGGTGCCCCGAAAACCGCCATATAGGCATCGCCTATGGTCTTTATTTTCGTCCCTGAGAACCGACTGGTCAGTTCGTCGAATCCCGTGAAAAGCGTGTTTAAAGTCTCTATGAGTATTTCTCCGGACATCCTTTCCGCCAAACGCGTAAAACCCGCAAAATCGGAAAACAGGATTGTGCACTCATAAGTCCTGCTGTAAAATTTCCCCTCATACTTTATTTCTTCTGCAACCATTTCGGGCAGGGTGTTCTTTAGCAACGTATCAACCCGCCTTTCCAGTGAAACGTAATTTTTGATGAGATCCTTCAGCAGCATCTTTTGGATGGCATCATCTTCGATGATAGCCAGAGCATTCAAGTGGTCCAGTACCAGGCCGCCGGCAGAAACTGAATCCGTGTCGGCAGCCCTAAACAGTTCCCAAACAGATTTCATTTTTATTGAGTCTCCTTTATCTGGACTGAATGCAACTGTTTGTTTTTCTGTAACAACTCATTCCTTCAACATTAAAAAACCCCGCCTCAAATCCTGAGTCGGGGTTTATTGTTTTTTGTTCAAGGCCACCTCAAATTATCGGACAGCGCATTTTTTTTTGAATAGCATGATTCTTCATCGGATGTCAAATTTAACCTATTAGCTGAAAAAAAATCACATGACAAGGGAGAGCTGAAAGTATAAAATACGAGGAATTGAACAAACTTGGCTTATTTCTCAAAAACGTTCGGAACCCCGCTATGAGACCGTTGATTAATTCAAGCTACTTGACAAACTTCAGACAAGGAGAGATCCATGCTGACAAAGCTGCTTTCCGGCAACCGTCGATTTGCCCAGACCGCTTTCCTGAAAGACCACCGCTATTACCACGCCATCGCCCGTAAGCAGAAACCCGAAATCCTGTGGATCGGATGTTCCGACTCGCGCGTTTCCGAAAGCATTATTACCGACAGCAAACCCGGTAAAATATTTGTTCATCGAAATATCGCCAATATTGTCGCCTTTAACGATATCAATATGGCCTCGATTGTCGACTACGCCGTCAACCATTTGAAAATACCCGATATCGTCATTTGCGGCCATTATAATTGCGGCGGCATCCAGGCCCTGGAAGACGGAATCCATGAGAACTATATTGCCGATTGGTTGCTGATCGCAAGCGGCGCCAAAGAAAAGATCGACAAGATCGCCGCGCGCAAAAAGCTTACCCGGGAAAGCAAGCTCAACCTGCTGACCGAAGAAAACGTCAAACTGCAGGTCAAGCACCTAAAGAACCTGTCCCTGATCAAAAATCGTCACAGAAAATGGAAAACGCCGCGCATCCACGGGTGGATTTATTCCATGGACACGGGAATGATAAAGGTGCTGGTGGACGGAATGAAAATAAAATAACTTTTCCTCAAAAACAGAATTTGATATTGTTTTAATTTCTTCAGGCAGCAGCGGCGAAATCTTACCGGGCCGGAAAATCATGAAAATCATTTCAGTCCTTTTCATCTTGATTCTACTTGCAAACCCGCTTTCAGCCGGCGACCGGGAAAAGCAGGTTGTCGGCCTGCTGGAGAAAGTCGTCATCTGCCCGGAAAACCTCTTCATGACGGCCAAACTGGATACCGGGGCGGAACATTCTTCTTTAAGTGCCACCAACATTGAGGCGTTCGAGCGCGACGGTGTGCGCTGGGTTCGGTTTGACGTGCTTACCAACCAGGGGGTCTGGAAAACGCGGGAAAAAAAGCTGCTGCGGATCGCAAAAATTAAAAGCCACCTGGAGGATGACCTGGAACGCCCGGTGGTCCGGCTGGGGGTCTGCCTGGGAAAGCATTACCGGGAGGTTGATTTCAATCTTGCCGACCGCAGAAAATTTGAACACCAGCTGCTGATCGGCCGCAGCTTTATGAGCGGCATTCTGATCGTCGATCCTTCGGCCGAATTTACCACCTCCCCGGACTGCAGCGCTTCCTGCGGCAACTGAATCCTGCCGCGACATCAACAGAACCAGCCTGCTGTTCACTGCGTTGCCCGCCGAATAAAAGTGCTCCGGGTCATCCCGGCGCCGACGGAATCATTTACGATCAGATGGGCCTGCTTGAGCTTTTCGAGGTTCCTGTTGACGTCATACCCGTGAATCGCATCTGCTTTCAAGGCACCGCGCAAAAGATCGTAAGGCAGCCGCTGCATGCAGACCACCGAGCAGTTGCCGCGGGTATGAATGTTCGTTATCATTTTATTCGCGATAAAGTCCCTCACCGCCCGCTCCCTATCGGGCCCTGCCGGGTCGATTACGTTCTGGAGCGTCATGGGGATCATTGCAAAGTTGGCCTGATGCTCGATTAAAAGTTCAATATCGTTTACGGTCAGATCGTTTCGCTGCAGCAACTCGGTTAAATGCTTGCAGGCCCCGCGGGTGGCGTACAGAAAAACACCCTTTCCATCCATTTCACCGAAAACATCCCTGGCAGTCTCGACCGCCTGGATATAGCTCCCAAAACAGCCATGGGTCCGGGTCAGGGTGTCGACAATTCCGGTCTCCGGCCGATAGACCGCATGGCCGCTGCCATGATGGATTTTGACCCGGATTCCCCTGCGCCGGTCCAGGAAAACGGACGCAACGGTGCGGTACCGTCCGGATTCGACGTAGGCCCTGGCGATGCGCTCAACCAGGTCGGGTTCCTGATCCAGCGTCATCAGGTCAAAGGCAAATGCGTTGATGTTGCGGTCATAAAAGCTTAACGCCTCTTTAAACTGGCGGAAATGTCCGGCAGCGGCCTCATCCGGATACATCTTTTCCACCAGGGCGCTTTGGACCCTTGCCGCAGTGGCCGGTATCCGGCATGCGATTCTTCCGATCTGATTGTCGATGATGATGCCGTCGATTTTGTCGCGACCGTTCAGCCTGAATATAACATCGGCGATGCGCGCCACAAAGTCATCGGTAAAGGGGTATGTTGCCGGTTCGCTGCAGCTGTAGTTGCCGCAGGGGTGAAGGTCGGCCCGGGTCTGTAGCGCGGTGGCCAGGGAGTCATCTCCGAAAATGATATTGGCGGTATCATCGGGTCTGAAGGCCTGTGCCCGGTGGATGTTTTCGGCCCCGACGATGATCGAAATGTCGCCGGTCCTGAGAAAACCGGTGAGGGAAAGCATAAACACGAGCTCAACCGCCACGTTGAAGCCCGGACAGCCCGCATACAAGTCAAAGGCCCGGGCCTGCGGACACGTTCGTTTCACCGTACCGTACGGGTGTTGAATCAACGGCCCCGGATCCTTCTTGTCGTCTCCAACATTGGTTGCCCCGATGAACAGTCTGATTCGGGACAGATCCAGATCGGTACCCTCCAGAAGGTTCTGCAGGGCGATCCTGCCGATCCGAAGATTAGGAGGCGCCGTCATGCGGGAGCGAACGCCGATTCTATCCTCAATCGTCTGACGGGTAACCGGAATGCCCCCTTTGAACGACAGCCCTTTTTTTTCGTAAATGCTGTTGTCAACAGGGATGCCGCCATTCCAAGCGCCATAACCCACAATTTCCAGTACCGATTTCAGTTCCAAACCACTCCCTGTCTATTCACCGTAATCCGAAACGATCTGAATCGATCCTTAGCAAGACTGACTTGTTAAATATAATATTTCTGTTCTTAAAATACAACCGTTTGCCAAAAACGGGGCGGCAGCCCTGAAAACCGGTGCGTCCCCGCCGGACGGGCGGTCGCCCCTGCCCGGATAATGCGCCCGGGCAAAAAGATGACGGCGGGTCTGGACAATTCTCCGGAGACATGGTTTAATAAGAACGGTCATTTTAAGTCTTCGTCTGAATTTTATTAATCCACGGCAATTGTATTTCCGGTTTAAGGCGCCTTGGGCGGGCATTACCCCGTAGGATTGTCCATGATTTTGATGAAACGGTGCAATCGATTTTCCGGTAAAAAACACCGCGTTTAAGACGGGGCCTTCCACCGAAGCGGCCCCTCGGGGAGAGCGGTATCATGGAAAAACAACATAAATTTTCATTGTGGTATGTTCTTTTGGGAGTATGGGCGGTATTGCTGATTCAAAATTACATCGCTTCCTTCTTCGTCGTCAGCACCATTCCCTACAGCCAGTTCTTGAATCTTTTAAAAGAAAACAAAGTTGCCGAGGTGGCCATCACCGCCAACCAGATTCAGGGAAAAGTACGGGATGAAGGCACCCTTCCGAACCGCGGTACAAGTTTTCGAACGATCAGAGTCGATGCGGAAACCTCCAAGCTGCTGGACCAGTACGGTGTCACCTTCAAAGGCGAAATCGAGTCCAACTTTCTGCAAAACCTTCTTTCCTGGATTGTCCCGGTCGTTATCTTCTTCGGGGTCTGGTTCTTTTTTATGAAACGCATGGCCGGCCAGCAGACCGGATTCATGACACTGGGCAAAAACAAGGCCAAGATATACATGGAAGAAGATCTCAAAGTCACCTTTAACGACGTCGCCGGCGTGGATGAATCCAAGCAGGAGCTTGTGGAGGTGGTGGAATTCTTAAAGGAACCCGCCAGATTTACGCAGCTGGGCGGCAAGATGCCCAGAGGCATCCTGCTGGTGGGCCCGCCCGGTACCGGCAAGACCTTACTTGCAAAAGCCGTGGCCGGCGAAAGCCGGGTCCCCTTCTTCAGCCTCAGCGGTTCGGAATTTGTCGAAATGTTCGTGGGGCTGGGGGCCGCCCGGGTGCGCGATCTTTTTGTGCAGGCCAAACAAAAAGCTCCCTGCATCATCTTCATCGATGAACTTGACGCCCTGGGCAAAGCCCGGGGATTCGGCGCCGTCGGCGGGCATGATGAACGCGAGCAGACCCTCAACCAGCTGCTGGTTGAAATGGACGGATTCGACCCCAACGTGGGGGTCATTCTGCTGGCGGCCACCAACCGGCCGGAAATCCTCGACCCCGCCCTGCTGCGGCCGGGGCGCTTCGATCGCCAGATCCTGGTGGACCGTCCCGACAAAAAGGGGCGGGAAGAAATTTTAAAGGTGCACCTTAAAAATATTCGCACCCGTGAGAATCTGGATATCGAAAAGATCGCCGGCATGACCGCCGGCATGACCGGCGCCGACCTGGCCAACCTGGTGAATGAAGCCGCGCTGCTGGCTGTTCGCCGGAAAAAGGAGACGGTCGAAATGACCGAGTTTGAAGAGGCCGTTGAACGGGTCGTCGCCGGCCTTGAAAAAAAGAACCGCCTGATCAACCGCTCGGAGCGCGAAATCGTGGCCTGCCACGAACTGGGGCACGCCATTGTGGCACTGTCCCTGCCCGGTACCGATCCGGTCCAGAAGATATCCATTATCCCGCGCGGCATCGCTGCCCTGGGCTACACCATGCAGGTCCCCACCGAAGACCGCTTCCTGATGAAAAAGACGGAACTGCTGAACCGGATTGCAACCCTGCTGGGCGGACGCGCCGCCGAGGAAATCATAGTCGGGGACGTTTCCACCGGCGCCCACAACGACCTGGCCCGGGCCACGGACATCGCCACCAGCATGGTCAAGCAGTACGGCATGAGCCCCAAGGTCGGCCAGGTCTATATCGCCCGCGAGAAACGCGCCCAGTTTCTGGATGTGATGCCGGAGGGGTGCCTGAATGTCAGCGAATCCACGGCGGAAGTGATCGATGCGGAAATCAGGGAGATTATCAGCACCCAATATCAGGCGGCCCTTCAAATCCTGCGCAGCCGCAAAAGCGTTCTGCAGAAAGGCGCCGAACTGCTGCTGGCAAAAGAAAAGATCGAAGGCAGTGAATTAAAAGCGCTCATGAAAGAGGAATCTGCCAATGGGTAAGAATGTCGGTTTTGTTTCCACCCGCTTTGCCGGGACCGACGGCGTCACCATGGAATCCAGCAAATGGGCGGCGGTTTTGCGTCGAAACGGCCACAACTGCTACTGGTTTGCCGGCGAACTGGACCGGGTCCCTGAGCGGTGTTTTCTGGTGCCGGAAGCGCACTTCAAGCATGAACGCAATGAATGGTTGGGCGAACAGATTTACGGCAAAAAGGCCCGCAGCCCGGCCGCAACCGATACGATTCACGAAATCAAGACGCTGCTGAAGCAGAAGCTCAAGGAGTTTATTGAAAAGTTTGCAATCGATCTGCTGGTAGCCGAAAACGCCCTGACCATTCCCATGCATGTCCCTCTGGGGATCGCCATAACTGAAACGGTGGCGGAAACGCTCATCCCCACCATCGCCCATCACCATGATTTTTACTGGGAAAGGGTCCGGTTTACCATCAATGCCGTGGGGGATTATCTGCGCATGTCCTTCCCCCCCAACCTGCCCAGTATCGAACATGTCGTCATCAACTCCGCGGCCCAGGAAGAACTGGCCTTGCGGACCGGCATATCTTCCGTCATCATCCCCAACGTTCTGGATTTTGAAAGCCCGCCGCGGGTTGACAGCGCCCGCACCCGGACGTTCAGGGACGCCATCGGTCTTTCCGCCGGCGACGTCATCATTTTACAACCCACCCGCATCGTGCAGCGCAAAGGCATTGAACACGCCATCGAGCTGGTAAGGGAGCTGAAAAGCAGCCGCTTCAAGCTGGTCATCTCCCATGAAGCCGGGGATGAGGGGTATGAGTATGCCAAGTGGGTAAAATCCGAAGCCGGCAGCCACGGGGTGGACCTTCGCATCGTAAAGGCCCGGATTGCCGACCCCCTGAATGATCATGACGGCCGCCACAAGGGGCTCACGCTCTGGGACGTCTATCCCCACGCCGATTTCATCACCTATCCCAGCCTGTATGAAGGCTTCGGCAACGCGTTTCTAGAGGCGGTTTATTTTAAAAAGCCGCTCCTGATCAATCGCTATGCCACTTTTGTCAGGGACATTGAACCGCGGGGATTCGATCTGGCGGTCATGGACGGCTATCTGACGAAAAAAACCGTTAAAAAAGTCAAAGAAGTCCTCAATTCTCCCGAACGCCGCGAAGAAATGGTCAACCGGAATTACGAGATCGCGAAACGCTATTATTCATACACCGTTCTTGAAAAGCGGCTGGCAGCCATTCTGATCAATTTTTTCGGGACCAACAGCCATTAAGTCATCGCAACAAGATCATTCTTCAATCGATATATAGTGATCCAGAAAATACTCCAGTTGCGCCAACTGGTCGTCGGTCAGTTCAACAAACACACCGTTAATCTGTTTTTTCTGAAGGGTGCTGGAAGGAATGCGTTCTTCCACTTCCGTTTCCGAAACAATTTTAAATGGTATCTCTCTTAAATGAAACTTGTCGTCCTGAGTAAAAATTTCGATTTCAAATGTCCTTGAATCGGGTTTCACGCTTGCAATGCAGGTAAATGAAATTCCCCCCTTGCTGATGTTTTTGATCTGGCCGATCAGGTAATGAGAAGCCAGTGCCGCAAATGCCTGTCTTTTCACATTAAACCGCTGGTGGACCCTGCGCTCATTTGTCTTTGCTTCGTCAGTCATGGGCAACTCCATTTGAGATATAATGTTTGCGGTCAGCCTATCACTTCCTGATGCCATCGGTCAAAAGAAAACCATTTTTAGTCCAGACCGTTTACCGTCTGATCAGTCATCATACAGTTTATATTCGGGGTAATATTTTTTTGCGCATTCAGGACAAATGCCGTGACTGAATTGGGTGCCGGAATATTGATGGATATAGGCTTCGATCTGAGTCCAATAGCCTTTGTCGTCACGGATCTTTTTACAGTGTGAGCAAATGGGCAGCAGCCCGCTTAACGTTTTGACGTCAGCAAGTGCTTTTTGCAACTTCATAATTATCTTTTCGCGCTCTTCCTGAGCGTCTCTTAACGCTTTGATATTGTTTTGAGCCCGCTGATAGAGCCTGGCGTTTTCTATGGCAATTCCGATCTGATGGCCGATGCTTGTGCAAAGGTCCAATTCCTCTCGCTGAAACTCTCTTGGCGAAAAAGAATAGACTGTCATAATTCCCAGCTTTATATCTTTATGTTCTATCGGAAAGTGAACGGCGCATCGGGCGCCGATCTGCATTCCAAACGATTTGATTTCTTGCTGATAGGAATCTTCCGGGTTAAACTCGGTAAAAACAACCTGTCCTGAATCAAGGCATCGCCAGGCAAGGCCTTCTCCGTATTTTCTATTGATATTCATTTTCTTTGCCTGTTCTAGCGAAAAACCCTTATGCGCGACGATCTCCAAGGCCTGCCCGGTTTCATCTAAAAGACGAATGGTCCCGGCATCGCAACGCAGCACCTCAACGACCTTGTCCAAAACAACACCCGTCAGCCTTTCAATATCAAGCGTTTGGCTTATCGTATCGGAAACAGAATTCAGCGCTGCAAGTACTTCCGTATTCCGCCGAATCTGAGAAAACAGATTGGCGTTTTCGATTGCCGTGCCGACCTGGTGCCCGATGGACTTGAACAGGTCAATTTTTTTAACATTATATTTGCGTGGCGCCTGATGACGAAAACTTATGGTTCCGACAAGCTTGTCTTTGGCAAAGAGGGGCAGCGCAACCAGTGAACGGCAGTCTACCACCGATAGAAATTGGTCGATGTTCTCTGCGCGCGGATCATTCAAGATATCTTCAATGACAACGACTTCTCCCGATCTTCCAGAAAGACCGGCGGCGCCCTTCCCCAGCGTTTGTCGCTTGGGTATCTTTTCTGTGTCCTCTGGCGACAATCCTCTTTGGGCAACATTTACCAGCTCTTGCGTCTGGTTGTCTAATAACCGGATATTGGCTGAATGGGCCTTGAACAAATCCATGATTTTATCCAGGGCGTCATACAAAACCTGATCCAGGTTCAAGGACTTGTTCACGCTTTGTGAAATAGCTGATAACGTTTCCACGATAACAAGTGCTTCCTGAAGCTTTAAAACAAGCCCATCCCGCTGCTCCTCCGCCATTTTGCGTTCGGTAATATCAACGACGTTGCCCATGATGGCGGGTTTTCCCTGATAATCGATGCGGACAGCTTCCGTTAAGCACCATAAGGTACTGCCGTCTTTTCTGATCCTTTTGGTCTCATGAACTCTCGGAGCAGCTTCTCTTTTCAGCCGTTTTGATTTAATTTCCCTGGTTCTCGCCCGTTCCATGGGATCAAACAGGTCAAAGTAATTTGTACCCAACAACTCCTGAAGCGTATAGCCGTGTAATTCAGCAAACCGGTTGTTGGCATACACAATGATTTCGTCCTGATGAATATATATCCCGGTTTGAGAGGTCTCTGTCAGCATTCGATACCGGCTCTCGCTTTCCAACACCGCCATTTCTGCCGCCATCTGTTTCTGCTGCCCGAGAAAGATCCGGCATACTATTACCGTTGCCAAAGGATATGCGAGAAGAACCGGTAAGGCGAGATGTCGCAGCACCTGGGGGCCAATGCCTCCCGGAAGGGTCAGCATCAGCGCCAGCATCACCAGATGCACCAGCAGCCCAAAAACGACCAGCCATCCCGCATGCATATAGCGTTCATCTTTACGCCGGAGGTAATGAAAGGCAGTTCCCAGCAGGGCGGACGTGGCGATAACCATGATGCCGACCCCGGCGCCGGAGCCGCCCAGCCAGATACGATATGCACTGCAACTTACGGCGCCAACGGCGGCAACGACTGGTCCGCCGAACAATCCCGCCACGCTGAGGATGATGGAGCGGGTATCGAAGATAATGCCCGGCGCGAATCGAAAGGGCGTCATCATCACCGCTACCCCCATCCCGCCGAACAAGAAGCCGGCAAGAATCTGGTTCAGCAGCTCCCCTCTTTCTATCTTTTTCAAAATCAACTGGTACAACACGCTGAGGGTTACCAGAAGTGCGATATTTTCAATCAGGGTTACGATGACCATATTATATTAACCGCTAGCCGACTTTGTGAATATGGCTGATTTCGTTCAGGCTCGTGATGCACACGTCCAGGTCCTTTAAAATACCGTCCTCCATACTGTATATCCATCCGTGCACCGCCAGCTTCCGGCCGTGCCGCCAGGCGTTTTGAACGATCGTGGTGTGGCACACATTGGCCACCTGCTCGATAACGTTGAGTTCGCACAACACCTTGAATTTCTCTTTTCCATCGGCGAAGGTGCTGAGCTTCGCTTCGTGATTACGGTAGATGTCCCTGATATGGCGCAGCCAGTTGTCGATCAACCCGTGCTGTTTATTCTCCATGGCCGCTTTAATGCCCCCGCAGCCGTAATGGCCGCAAACAATGATGTGCCTTACCTTCAACACATCTACGGCGAACTGCAGAACGGACAAACAGTTCAGATCCGTATGAATCACGACATTGGCGATATTGCGGTGTACGAAAATTTCTCCCGGCGGCAGCCGGGTGATGATATTTGCCGGCACGCGGCTGTCGGAGCAGCCGATCCACAGATATTTCGGCTTCTGCTGTTTTGAAAGCTTCGCGAAAAAGTCGGGATGAGATTTTTTTGTATTCTCCGCCCATTTCCGGTTGTCGTCAAAAATACTTTTCAACATGCGCATGGGATATTCCTCTCTACAGCATTCCGGCATGATTCCTAATGGTTAGACAGTCTGTTGAAAAACAAGAATCCGGCTGCTATGCAAGGCGCGCAGCCGCATGGTCGCCTCAGACGCCATTTTTAAACAGCCTGTTAAAGCAGCTTCAACACCAACGCCGTCCGATTCGGCAGATAAAGGCTCAGAGAATGCTTCGTCGGTTCGTTTTCATTCACGACCCGCGTAAAATGAAACTGGCCGGCGGCAACCCGCCCGTGCCCGCCGTACAGAACGGCATCGCTGTCCAGGACAATCCCGTATTTTCCCGGCGGCGCCTCGACGGGGTAATCCGTTCGGGAGCCGGTGGGATGAAAGTTGAACACGAACACCAGACCGGCCCTGGCAAATGCCAGAATTTTGTCGTCGCTGTGCTCCCTTAGCAGGTTTATTTCCTGTGACTCCAGCAGGTTGAACTCCTTTGCCAGTGCGATCATATCGCGGTCAAAACGCATCAGAAACTGATATTTCAGATTCGGATCATCCGCCAGGCGCCACTGGCGTCGGGCATAATGATAGGACCAGCTGTTTCCCTGGCGCGGGAAATCGATCCACTCGGGGTGTCCGAACTCATTCCCCATAAAATTCAGGTAGCCGCTGCCGGCCAGGGCCAGGGTGATCAGGCGAATAAGCTTGCTCAGCGCCATGCCCCGATCCACCCCCAGGTGGCGATCCCTCAGCTGCATATGAGCATACATGTCCTGGCCGATCAACCTGAATATCAGCGTCTGGTCCCCCACCAGGGCCTGATCATGGGATTCGGCATAACTGATGGCGGGTTCGTCCCGCCGCCGGTTGGTCAGCTCATACCACAGGTCTCCCATGTGCCAGTCCTCGTCCCGAGTCTCTTTCGTCAGCTTGATCCAGTAGTCGGGGACCCCCATGGCAAAACGGCCGTCGAATCCGAAGCCGCCCCGCCCCTGCGGCAAAGCCAGCCCCGGCATGCCGCTGACATCTTCCGCAATGGTCACCGCATCCGGTCGCACCGCGTGAATCACCCGGTTGGCCAGCGCCAGATAGGTCAGGGCGTCCTCATCCACATCGTCGCCGAAATAGTCGTCGTAGGACGTAAAAGCCTTTCCCAGACCGTGATGCAGGTACAGCATGCTGGTAATGCCGTCAAAGCGAAAGCCGTCCACCCGGTATTCATCCAGCCAGAAACGGCAGTTGGACAGCAGGAAATGCAGCACCTGGTATTTGTTGTAGTCAAACAGGCGCGAATCCCAGGCGGCATGGCGGCCCCGCTCGCCCTCATGAAAAAACTGGAAGGGGGTTCCGTCAAACCGGCTGAGGCCTTCGATTTCGTTGGAGACCGCGTGGGAGTGGATCAGGTCCATGATGACCCGCATGCCGAACAGATGGGCCGCATCGATCAGCGCTTTGAGTTCATCCGGGGTTCCGAAGCGGGACGATGCGGCAAAAAAACTGGACACGTGATATCCGAACGAAGCGTAATACGGGTGCTCCGGAAGGGCCATGAGCTGCAGGGTGTTGTAGCCGGCCGCAGCGATGCGGGGCAGAATTTTATCGGCAAACTCCCGATAGGTGCCGACCCGGCCCTCCTCCTGCGCCATGCCGACATGCGCTTCATAAATAAACAGCGCCCCGCAGGGCGGTTGAAAGCTTCGGCACTTCCAGCAGTAGGGTTCGGGCGGCCGCCATACCTGGGCATTAAAAATCAAGGTCACCGGATCCTGCACCACCCGCCGGGCATAGGCCGGAATCCGGTCCCCGCAACCGTCGGCCCAATGGATCCGCAGTCGGTATAAATCGCCGTGCCGCAGCCGGTCCGGCGGCAGCCGTATTTCCCAAACCCCGTCGGCGTTGATGCGCCGAAAGGCCAGCGCCGGTTCCTCCTGCCAGTTGCTGAGGTCGCCCACCAGAAAAAGCGCACGCGCATTGGGGGCCCATTCCCGCAAAACCCATTCGTGCGGATGCCGGTGCAGCCCGAAATATTCATGGCCGGATGCAAAATCGGACAGGGACATTTCCCCCCCGGTCAATTTTTTTTCAGCCGCATCGATCTTTTCCAAACGGCGTTCTATGACCCCTTGATAAGGGTCGAGCTGCGGATCGAGATCCAGTATGTTTTGGGTCAGGCGGTAATCCATTAATGACGCAAACATCCATGCCCGCAAGGGCGACTATGGGTTATACCCGAAGGCAACGGCGCTGAACTCCGACCTGCCTCCCCTTATTTTAACGGCGTGTCGTAAGGGGAAGTTGCCAGCAGCGGACGCTGGAGCATTTTTTCATACAGATCGATATATTGCTGGGCCGTAACCGCATGCGTGAAGGTTTGGGCGCTTTGTTTCATGATCCGGGAGATCTGCTTCTGCTTCAGCTTTGCCGGCAGCTCGAAAAAGCCCATGGCCTGATCGATGGCCCACATCAGGCCGTTGGAATCATAGGTCTTGAATACAAACCCGTTGCCGCTGTTGTTGTCCGGTTCCAGATGAAAGACCGTATCATGAATGCCGCCGGTGTCGTGGACCACCGGAAGGGTGCCGTAAATCGGCGCGATCATCTGGGGCAGACCGCAGGGCTCAAAGCGCGACGGCATCAGGATAAAATCCGCGGCGGCATAGGCCTGGTGTTCCAGATCTTCATTGAAATCACACACCGCTACCCGGTTCTGAAATCCGTGAAAAGCGACGATCTCCCTGAAAATCCGCTGATAGTCCCCATTGGCGACAAAAACGATCTGCAGGTTGCGGTGCCAGTAGCTGGAAACCACCCGATAAAGAATTTCGGCCAGCAGCTGACATCCTTTCTGGATGGGATCCAGACGCGACGGCCAGAAAAAGACCGGCGCGCTTTTGTCCTCGATCAATCCCAGCCGGTTTTGCAGCAGCAGCTTGTTTTTCCGTTTGCCGGCCGCATGGTCGCCGCAGCCGTAGCGGTAGTTGATGCGGATGTCCCTTTCCGGATTAAAAACCGGGTCCGGCGCGTTTAAAATACCCACGGCGCAACCGGCATAAAACTTGTTGGCGATCTCACGGCGCAGGGGCTCGGAGATAAAGCCGAACCTGCCGTGGACGATTTCCTGCAGAAAGGTCGGGCTGACGGTATTTACAAAATGGGCCGCAAAGACGCCGCTGGTCAGAAAATCGACCGGAACAGTGTCCCGGGCGCCCTCATACCCATGAATCATTTTCTCATAAAACAGATGATACCAGAAAAAGGCCGCATCGATCCCGCGGTCTTCTATAAAGGACAGGGTGCTTTTGACGGTATGAATGTTATGGATGGTAAAGAGGCAGGGAATCCCGAGACGGCGCGACATCGCCGGTATCAACGCGGTCATCCAGTCGTTACAGTGGATCAGGTCCGGCTGGACCCGGGGAATGATGTTGTTGATGACCTCCCGCTGAAACGTTATGGCCAGCTTCGTGTTCTCTTCACCGTAATCTGAATACACCCGATCCAGATAAAAGAAGGCCCGGTCCTCGGCCAGATGGATGCGGTCATCGGGCATCACCTTGCGGATGTCGTTCTGTTCCTTCTTTAAAAAGGGGGCCAGCCGATCCGCAAAGATGGACCGGTAATCCGGCATGGCCACATGCACATCCGCACCCTGATCGAAAAGGGCCTTGATCAGGGCGGCCGACACATCCGCCAGCCCCCCGGCCTTGGCTGTCAGGTAGCCGGCATGGTTCGCCATCCGGTCGGGCAGATAAGTGACCTCCGGCGTCACAATCAGAACGCGCGGATTTTTATGCAACGAACTGTTCACACATGCTTCCTATCAGGCCCAGGTAATCAGGCCGGGCGAAAACTTGATCAAATCGTCACCCCGCGGCGTGATCCGCGCGGTAAACCCGAAGCGCCCGGAGGCGTTGCAGGTGACGATGCAGCTGTAAAGATACTCGCCGTTGCCGCGTTCTTCGGTCATGAGCATCGGTTCCGTCGCGCCGTCCCGGAGAGCGTCCAGCGATTTCAGGTGCCCGTAAAAAAGCTCCACATCCACTTCATCCGGCCGGAGTTCTCCCAGATTGACGGCCGCCGTCACCTTCAACTTCTCCCCGACCCGAAAGGGGCCTTCGCTCTCTTTGGTCGGCGGATATACCTTGATCCTGTTCCAGTGCGTCTGAAGCCGCTCCCGGTGATCCCGCAAGCGTTTGGCTTCGGCGGCCTCGTTTTGGATAAGGGCCTGAAACCGATCGGCAGCGGGCAGATAAAACCGCCGGGCATACTCATCCACCATTTTATGGCTGCAAAAATCTTCTACGGCCATTTTCATGGAAGCTTTCATCTTTTTCATCCATCGCAACGGCACATCCCCGTTTTTACGCTCGTAAAAACAGGGGATCACATCGTTTTCCAGTATGTTGTAAAGCGCTTGGCTTTCCACCGCATCCTGATAGGCGTTGTCGCCGTATTCTTCGCCGTTGCCGATCTTCCAGCCGCAGTTTTCCGAATAGCCTTCGCACCACCAGCCGTCCAAGACGCTCACGTTCAGAACCCCGTTCAAGGCTGCTTTCATCCCCGACGTGCCGCAGGCTTCATAGGGCCGCCGGGGCGTATTCAGCCATACATCCGCACCCTGAATCAGATACCGGGCTATATTGGGGTCATAGTCTTCCAGGAAAATAAACCGGTGCCGCACCGCGGCCCTGCGGCCGAACTGGACCAGGAGCTTGATTAAATCCTTGCCTTCCTGGTCCTTGGGATGGGCTTTGCCTGCAAAAATAAACTGGATCGGCTGGGTCTTGGAAGTTATCAGCGCTTCCAGGCGGTCGGCATCCATCAAGAGCAGATACGAGCGCTTATAGGTCGCAAAGCGACGCGCAAATCCGATCGTCAGGACATCCTGGTCCAGGACCGATTCCGCATCCTCCATCATGGCCTTGGGGGCATTGCGCCGGCCGTACTGCTGCAGCATGCGCTCGCGGCAGAAACGGATCAGGCGGGTGCGGTTCATTTCATGGGCCCGCCAGAGCTCTTCCTCATAGATTTCATCAATACGTTTGCTGATATCATTATTTTCAGCGTGCTGGTCCCAGTCCGGTCCCAGGTATCGTTCGAACAGCAGCGCCAGCTCATAGGAAATCCAGGAGGGAACATGCACCCCGTTGGTAATGTGGCGGATGGGAACTTCATCTTCCGGTACGCCGGGCCAGACATGCGCCCACATTCGGCGGGCCACCTGGCCATGCAGCCGGCTTACGCCGTTGCGGTCCTGCGACAGGCGCAGCCCCAAGACGAACATCGACAGCGGTCCGTTCGGACCGGATCCGGCCGCCTGCCCCCAGGACAGGATTTCATCTTTTGATATCCCCAGCCGCGTCTGCAGCGGTTCCAGATAAGGCCTGACCATGTCTGCCGGGAATTCATCATGCCCGGCCAGAACCGGCGTGTGCGTGGTAAACACATTGGTCCGTGAAGTGATCTCCCAGGCAGTTTTAAAATCAACACGATAGGTCGACACCACATGCGCCAGCCGCTCCAGGCCGGCAAACGCGCAATGCCCTTCATTCATATGGCACACGGCCGGATGAATCCCCACGGCCAGCAGCGCGCGCATACCGCCGATGCCCAGCACCATCTCCTGGGCCAATCGGGTTTTGGCATCGCCGGGGTAAAGCGTCGATGTGATGTTGCGAAGATCGTTTGAATTTTCAGGCAGATTCGTATCCAGCAGAAAAAGAGGGACGCAGCCTACCCGGGCTTTCCAGACGGCCGCATGGATCTCGCCGTCCGGGCCGGCAACGGACACATACAGCTCCTTGCCCTGCAGGTCCTTTGCCCGCCCGATGGGCAGATGAAAAAAGTCCGTTTCCGGGTAGTCCTCCTGCTGAGTCCCTTCCTGGTTGAGAAATTGAGAGAAATAACCGTGGCGGTACAGCAGCCCCACCGCCGCCATGGGTAGCGCCCGGTCCGAAGCGGCTTTTAAATGATCCCCCGCCAGAATCCCCAGGCCGCCGGCATACAGCGGCAGGCTTTCATGGATCCCGAATTCCATGGAAAAATAGACTATTTTCCCTTGCGGGCCCAGGGTGGTCTGGAATTGCTCCCGGGGGGTACAGACCATGCTTTGAAAATGTTCTTGAACCCGCTGCAGATAGGCTAAGAAGCTGTTGTCCCTGGACAATTCCTCAAACCGCCGGGGAGCTACCAGGGTCAAAAACAATACGGCATTCCGCCGGGCGGCGCCTTTCCACAGGCGCGGATCGATCCGCCGGAAAAGTTCCCTGGCATCATACTGCCAGCTCCACCACACGTTGCGGGACAATTCTTCAAGAAATGACAGGGATTCCGGAATTCGCGGAAACACCTGAAAGGTCTGTAGACGACTCATTTGTTCGACACCTCAAAAAGTAATGTTCAAAAAATAACTTTTAAACTTATATCACAGTTTGTTATCAGGTGAAACTATCATTAAAGCTTCTACCTGCTCTAGAAGTTATCTTAAAATACTAAAGTTGTTTCAGGCGGCGGCGAGCATTTTAGATGTTCTCCGGCCCGGCATACGGTGACGTGACGACGGCTCACCTGATAGACGTTTGTAATAAAACTTACTGATATCTCAATCAGTTAGACTATAATTTTTTTTAAGATGACTTCAATTTACATACGGTTGTAAAAGGCAGGATTCAAGGGCTCAACAGCTTTCAACCCTCTCGGTCTTCCAGCATTCCAGCATATGGTCTGTTTGCACTTCACTCGAACCCTGGACCCCTATTCTGCATCTATGATTCTTTCAATTTCAACCACACACGCACCCACTCGCTGGCTCCCCAGGCCTGGGCGTCGCAGCCCCGGGACGTATGGGGAAAATCGCCGTCCCTGATCTCCGGAAGATGCCCCATGCTGCCCTGGCGCAGCAGTTCCGCGCTGCTGGACAGCCACGCCAGGGCCGTCTCCCTGGCCTTGTCGCCGTACACCGCTACCCAGGCTTCGCAGAAGCTGGGAAACATCCAGGTCCAGGCCGTTCCGTTATGATAGGCCGGCTTGCGACGGGTATCCTCATCCCCCGTATATCGGCCCTGATAGGGCCGGCCGGGATCGTTGATGATTCTTCCCTGATGGACAATCGGCAGAGGAAACTCCAGGGGCCGGTCCGCCAGGCTGCGGATCGCACCGGGGACCAGCAGCTCTTCGCAGGCCGAGAGGATATTGCGGCCCAGCGCCGCGTCGCCGACCGCCCCCAGCGTCAGGGCCAGAAGCTGGTTGGGCCGCAGGGCGTCATCAGCCACGGCCTGACGCGCGGACTTGCCGGGCCCGGCGTGCAGGCAGTCCGACAGGTAGCCGGTTTTCTCCAACCGGAAAAGCTCCAGCAGCGACGCTTGCGCCAGCCGGCCGATTTGCTGCCAGCTTCGATTGCCTTTTGACGCATCCATTTGCGCCAGAAACGACAGCGCCGCGATCCATAACGCTTGAATTTCAACCGGATACCCTTCCCGGGGGGTCCCCGCGGGATGATTGGTATCCATCCAGGTAAAGTGGGCGGGGCTGAAGAGAAGCCCCGAGTCCGGGTCCATGCGGATACCGTTGGGGGTCCCCGTCATCAGCGCCCGGGCAATGGCGATCAGGATTTGGCGAACGCTGCGCCTGCCGCAGGCTTCATCCAGAAACGACTCGCTCCCCTCGGCCCGGACCAGGTCGGTGCAGGCCGTAAAAAACCAGAGGGCCGCGTCAGACGTGTCGCGGTTGCCGGCATCGGCCCCCCGGATCATGTTGGGCAGGGTGCCGTTTTCTTCGTATTGGCCGAAAAGTTTGATTACATCGCGGGCATCGGCGGTTTTGCCGGCCGCAATCAGTCCGCGCGTAAAAATCAGGGCGTCGCGGCCCCAGTCCAGGAACCAGGGATATCCGGCAATCACGGTCTTGAAATCCCCGCGCCGGACCACATAATGCGCTAAAGCCGCCTTCAGGTCATCGATCGGTTCAAGAAAGGTTTCTTCTTTTTCAAAACAGGCCTGAAAGGCAGGAAGTGCCCGGCTTTTTGAAAACGCTATGGTTCGCTGGGGCGAATCGAGCACCGCTGCCGACAATTCCACCTGCTCTCCCCCTTTCAGCTCGGCCTGGAAATAGCCCGGGCTGAACAGGTCCGAGTCCGGATCTAGGCCGCGCTCGGCATCAGCCGGCCGGTAGACCATGTAATACCATTCGGGTTCCCACACGAACTGGCCCTTGGATATCTGAACCCGCAGGGGATGCTCCGGCAGTGCGGAAAAGACAAAATGATCTGCGTGTGGAGCGGTCACTTTGGGCCAGAGGGTTTCCGGGCCCTTAAAGGCCTTGGTGGGTTCATGAAAATTCCGGCTTTCGAGGTCCGGCCGCACAATCAGCCGGATGCGCCTGTCGTCCGTCAGCCTGGATGCGGCGTCCCCGGCCGAAGGCCTTTTTAAAACCATTCTGACGGCGTTCCTTCCCTGCACCATCTGGAGCTGTATCGTCAGCAGCGTATATTGTCCCTGGCCGGCCGGCACATGAAAGCGCCAGCAGCCGGTTGAATCGCCGTCCAGGTAGAACGAATCAAAGCAGTCGAAATTCACTGCCTGCGAATACCCCTGATACACCATCCATATCCGATATCGCGCCAGCATGACCCAGCGGTCTTCAGGATATTCCGGGTTCAGGTTGGCTGACAGCAGGGCGTCATAGCGGCTGCACAGTTCCCCCCACCGGATCGAAGCCCGCAGCATCGCGCCGCGTTCATTGGTTTGCAGCAACAGCGCCGGCAGGTCCATCAAATCTGAGCGCTGCAACCATTTTCTTACGGACAGTCGGCTCGGCCGGGCCAGCAGGAGCAGCGGGGCCTCAACATGTTCACATCGCCCGGGTCTATACAGGGACAGCTTGACGGTCAAACGGCAATGTTTTTCACCCGCCGAAAGCGGCGACAACAGGGCAAAAAAAGTCCCATTCGTCCGGGCCAGGCTTTCTTCACACCGTAAAACCCGGTCATTTTCCAGCAGCTGAGCCCGAAAGGGAACCGCTGCCTGAAGCAGCAGAAAATGGTCCGGCGGGATCATGACTTCACGCCTGGCGTCCTGCGGCCACTGCCATCTAACCACCCGGGGCTCCTGGCTGCGGGGGTTTAGGCTGCGGCAAAATTCCAAGGGGTCCTGCGCCAGCTGACCGCCGGCCTGCTCCGGATCAAATTCAGCCAGATCCCGGGTACCATGATAGAAGCGGTAAACATCGATGACCTTGGCCCGCAGGCGCTGGTTCAGAATCAGCGGCGGCAGCGTGAAGGTCGCCGGACGGGCCTGGGAGAATAGCTCCAGGTCAGCTTTCTCACCGGACAGGCAGACGACCTGGCCCGGTTCCAGGCCGCAGGAGGCCAGCCCCTCTTTGCGATGTATCCGCAAGGCCTTTGCCGTAATCAGATCCCAGCAGGTCCCTTCTTCCATTTTTGCCCGTGAGGGATCCCAGGATACCCGGACGCGCCCTTCCACATCCAGGTTGGCCAGAACGACCAGCCGCTTTCCGGAAGGCTTATGATGACGCAGCAGGGCCAGGGCGTTACCGTCTCCCGTTTGCATCAGCTCCAGGTGGGCTCCTTTAAAAAAAGCCGGGTGCATTTTCAACAGGGTCGTGAGCCGCCCGATCAGATCAATCTGGTTGGGCTCTGCCCCCCAGCTCAGAGAAGCGGCGCCGTGAACGTCGATTTTTTCTGCGGCAAACCACTCCACCCCGTTGGCGAACCCGAAGGCGCCCTGATGTGAAAAAAGCGCGCAGAGGGCCGTGCGCAGGCGGGCATACCGGTGGGACCGTGCTGCCAGGCGCAGGTTGTCGTGGGTTTCGGCAAAATGGACGGCTACGCCGTCGCTTTCGGAAATTTCGATGGCCCCGGGCAGATACCCTTCAATCTGGCCCCGGTCATAGTTTTGAAACAGCTCCGAATAAGCCCAATTGAAATTGGCTGTATTCAGCAGATCCCGCGTTACCGATATCTTGCCCCCAAGCCCCTCGAGCAGAAAAACCGTGTCAGGAAACTGCTGGCGCACCGCGGCAATCATATACTTCCAGGCCGGAACAGGAATCATGTACCCGGCATCACAGCGAAAGCCGTCAACTCCCCGCCGGCACCAGGTCAAAAACACCTCGGCCATGAACTGCCACAGGTCTTTATGGCTATAGTCGAGCTTGGTCAGGTCTTCCCAGCGCACCCCCCAGGCCCCGGGAACTTCAATCCGGCCGTCCGGGTCCCGCGACAGCCACTGGGGATGCGTTTCGTGGAGGCTGGCCGCCCAGCCGGTATGATTGATCGCAATATCAATAATAATTTTGGCATTGCGCGTGTGGGCTGCATCAATCAATTCAATGAACTGCTCCAGAGGCGTGGCGCGGTGGTCGAATTCCGCCAGGGCGGGATCGACCGCGGTAAAACTTAAAGCGGCATAGGGGCTGCCAAAACGCCCCATCCGGCCATAGGTCGTGGGCGCGGGATGCACCGGCAGCAGCTGAAGGATCCGGCACCCGAGCGTCCCCACGATAAAATCAAGCTCCCTGATCAGGTCTCGAAACGTTCCGGACTTGGGAATGACCGTGTAACCGTCCCGGTCCAGCGCCCGGATCCAGTCTTCATTGACCGGGCTGCTGACCGCCGCCTTGTTGGGGCCGAACTGTCTGACAAAGGCGTTATAGATGATATTCCCGCAGCAGGTGTCCGCCGGCTCGACATTGATGACGGTATTGGGTCCCTCCGGCCAGATCGGGTTCGTCTCGCCGTCTTTTAGAAAGTAGCACTTGGCTTCAAAATGGCCGACTTCACCCAGCGGCAGCTGGGCCTGAAAGGTGCCCGCGTCAACCGGCCGCATGGCGATGTCAAACCAGTCCTTCCCAAGGGGTGGGACGTTCTCCCGCACCGCCGCCAGAATTTCCGCGCGGGTAATATCCGCGTATCCGATATTGGTTCGAATCCAGGCGGTTCCTTTCAGGGGGGTCGGCAGGCGAAGCGTAAATTCAATGATATCGCCGCGAAACATCAAACGGCGGGTCCCGGGCGGCGGCGTCTGTAACATCTGCATGGGTGCATCCATAACGGGCGCTTTTCATTTCTGTTAAAATTACAGCCCAAATATATCAAAGAGAGAGAGGCTGTCAACGGATATGACGTGGTTCCAGCGTCGCTTCCAGGCAGCCCTTGCAACGGGACCTAAAATGCTTCATCTTTTGAATACCAATTGCTTCTTGACAATCTGCCGATAATTTCATATGGGTTAGCAATAATTTTTCTACTCGCCTGCGGCGCTAATCCGAAGCGATGGAATCTTCCATACTTCTGAAGCGAGTTGTACCTTCTGTTTGTTTCTCTTTCTATCTCGGCAACTGCTGTCGCATTTCAATCAGCTGATCGCATTCTCATGTTGGCAAATCCTTTCTGTTTTTAAGTTACTGCTACCTGGCAAGATACAGGAATTATACGCAATGGCGTGTGATTGTCTGTAAGTTGACACTTTCCTGCTTGCCCCACGAGCGAACGGAGGGATACCCATGCAGAATTTAGAGCAGATCGACTCTTTCGAGTGGAATCAAAAACTGCTGTGGATAGGAATACTGTTTTGCTGTCTTTATTGGTTTCTGGAATCCGCACTGCATGTGTTTATATTCAAGGACGGTGATTTCGTATCGCAGATATTCATCAATAACCCCCATGAACTCTGGAAACGAGTGCTTGTCGGAGCGATCATCATCGCATTCGGTTTCTACGCCCAGCAGAAGTTCAACGAACGAAAGCAGGCGGAAGAAGCGATCCGGACAAGTGAAGCAAAATACCGCACGATTTTTGAAGATGCCTTAAACCCCATCTTTTTGTTCAGCGAAAAAGGACCGTTTTTAGACTGCAATCAGGCCGCGCTTGATTTTCTGGAATGCAAACGGGAACATCTGGACGGTAAAATGTTATGGAGCTTGTGCGCTTACAGCCCCATGGCAGACCGCTGTACCTGGTATTCCCCTTCCGGCGACTTTCGCAATCTGGAAACCGATTTTTTTGTAAACGGCAAGACCAAAACCCTGTTGCTTAACATGGTCCCCATGACCAGTAGGAACCAAACCCTTGTTTACGGTATCGGCCAGGATATTTCTGAACGCAAGCAGATGGAGCTTGATATCAGGATGGCCCACTCCGAGCTGAACCATATTTTTCAAACCGCTTCGGCGGGAATGCGCTTGATTGACAAAAATTTTACGGTCATGAAAGTTAACGAAACCTTTGCTTCCCTTTCAGGCATCAGCGTTGAAGCTGCTGCCGGGAAAAAGTGCTATGAGGTGTTTTACGGCGCCATGTGCCAGAAACCGGCGTGTCCATTGACCCGGATTCTCAACGGCAAAAAAGAAATTGATTGTGAAATCGAAAAACAGCGGCAGGATGGAACCAAGGTAAACTGCCTTCTTACGGCAAGACCGTTTCTGGGTCCGGACGGTGAACTGGCGGGTATCGTGGAGTCTTTTAATAATATCACCGAACTCAAATGGGCCCGGGAAGAACTTCGCTCGGAACGAGACAAACTGCACCGAATCCTGTTTCAACGCTATGAAGGGGTGGGGATTGTGAATAAGGATTTTATCATCGAATTCCAGAATGATACGCTGCAGAGCCAAATCGGCGATAGTAAAGGAAAGTACTGCTATAATGTCCTGATGGAACGTGAAAGGCCCTGTAAAAACTGTTTAATGCATTCGGCCATCCAATCAGAAGAACCAAACAGGTTTGAATTCGACGCATCCAGTGGCAGAAGCTATGAACTGACGCATACCCCTTTTACAGAAGCCGATGGTGAAAACAAGGCGGTCATAACATTACGGGATATCACACAAATTAAATCTACCAGGGCGGCCGCCATTCAGTCCGAACAACTGGCGGCGCTGGGCGCGCTGGCCGCCGGCGTAGCCCATGAGATCAACAACCCCATAAACGGGATCATCAATTACGGACAGATCCTGAAAAAAAAAAGCGGCCAGAAGAATATTGTAAAACCTGTTGCTGAACGGATTGTCATGGAAGGCGACCGCATTGCCAGGATAGTGGAGAAACTGCTGTCCTTTGCCCGACGGGAAAAGCAATTCAAATCTTCCTGTAATATTTCGGAGTTGCTCACCGACACGCTGGCGCTCACCGCGGCACAGATGCGAAAAGACGCTATTAAAGTGAAGGTGAACATTCCTTCTAATTTGCCTCCGGTTGTCGCTGTCGCCCAGGAAATACAGCAGGTTTTTCTAAATCTTCTCAATAATTCCCAATACTCGCTCCAACAAAAATTTTCGGGCTCCCGGGAATCAAAAATCATAGAGATAAATGCTGATTCGTTTTCCAAGAACGGTAGCCGCTGGATAAAGGTTTCCTTTTTTGATAGCGGAACAGGCATTCCCAAAGGCATTATCGACAAGGTGATAAACCCGTTTTTTTCAACCAAACCCCGAGGAGAAGGAACCGGTTTGGGGCTGAGCGTCAGCCACGGTATCATCAGCGAACACGGGGGAAGAATTTCAATTAAAAGTGTCGAGGGTGAATATACCCGGGTGGATCTGGAGTTGCCGGTGGAGATAACTTCCCAGAAATAAGGAGATTGCCATGAAGGAGCAGATACTCGTCGTTGATGATGAGGAAAGCATCCGGTTCACGTTTCAGGATTTTCTTGAGGATGCCGGTTACGGGGTCGATACGGCTAAAAATTATGATGAGGCGACCCAAATGCTTGAAATTAAGGATTTCGATTTGGTTTTTGTCGACATTGTTCTTAACGGCCGAAGCGGGATCGATCTTTTGCAGAGAATCAAACCGAAGGATTCATTCATTCAGGTGATTATTATAACCGGTGCCCCCAGCATCGATTCCGCCTCGCAAGGGCTGCGCCTGGGGGCCCTGGATTATCTTGTCAAGCCGGTACGCGAGGAGACCCTTTTGCGGTTAACCCGGATGGCCCTGCGCCATAAAAGCCTGTTGGTTGAAAAGGAAAACTATCAGCTGAACCTTGATGCAATTTTTAGAAGCGTCAAAGATGGAATCATTTCGGTCAATAAAAATATGATCGCCGTTCAATGCAATGAAGCTGCCGAGCGCATCTGCGGCATGCGAAAGGGCGAAATTATTGGAAAATCCCTTCCGTCTTTGATTGGCAATTGCAGCGGCAAATGCCTCATGGCCCTTAGGGAAACCCTAAAGAGCGGCAAACCGGTTGAGACACAGAACATAGAATGTCACTCATTTCATCATCCGGGACAAATTGTCACTGTCAGTGCCTCACCCCTGAAAACCCAGTTCGAGCGATTTGCGGGCGGCGTAATCGCCATCCGGGACGAGACAAGGCTTTTTAATTTAGAGCGCCGGCTCAATGAACAGCGCCAGTTCGATGCCATTGTCGGCAAGAGCGAAGCCATCCAGAAATGCATCTCCCTGGTCAAAACCCTGGCAGATGTTCAGTCGTCGGTCCTGCTTAGCGGAGAAAGCGGCACGGGCAAGGAACTGATGGTGGAGGCGCTTCATTTTCTGGGAGGCCGCAAGAATGCCCCGCTGGTCAAAGTCAACTGCTCCGCGCTTTCAGAATCTCTGCTCGAAAGCGAACTTTTCGGACACGTTAAAGGGGCCTTTACCGGGGCCGTCAACCATAAAATCGGCCGGTTTCAAAAAGCCGACGGGGGGACGATTTTCCTCGATGAGATCGGAGACATTACCCCGAAAATGCAACTGCGCTTTTTGCGGGTGATCGAAAAGATGGAGTTTGAACGTGTCGGCGATTCCACACCGGTCCGTGTCAACGCCAGGATTGTTGCCGCCACAAACCAGGATTTAAAAAGAAAAGTTTCCAAGGGCGAATTCCGTGAAGATCTTTATTACCGGTTGAAAGTCGTTGAAATCCAGCTGCCCCCCTTAAGGGCCCGCCGCGACGACATCCCGCTTCTGGTGAGTCACTTTTTAAAAAAATTCAACAAAAAACTGGGCAAAAAAATTAAGGGCATTTCTTTGGATGTGGAAAACATTTTCATGAACTACCTTTGGCCGGGCAACGTGCGCGAGCTTGAAAACACCCTGGAACATGCCTTTATCATCTGTGACCGCAGAATTATCACTGTCGATGACCTGCCCCCTGAAATCAGTTCCCTGCAGCCCGTCATGCCGCTGTCAACGCCTGACGGGACGGGCGAGCCGTCCTTGATTCTGCGGGCCCTGGAGCAAACCAGCGGCAACAAAACCAAAGCCGCCAGGCTTCTTAGAATCAGCCGCCGGACGCTCTACCGGAAAATCCAGCATTACCGGCTCACAGAACAGGAACCGTCCCGCAGCGTAGGCGTATAGCCGCACGATGCGCCGCTCGTTTGTGTGCCTGGCATAGGGCCGTCCAGTTCGCGGGCTGCGCGCGCCCAGTTGCGCCGCGAAAAAAATGCGGCCTGATGCAACCGGCACGTCCATTTGCAGGAACCGCCGGTTATACCCTTGCTCATCGTATAAACCTTCCCTGCCTTCCGTTTTTTAACCGGTGTGCCTGCTTCGCGCCGCAACTCTCAATTCAGGGCGTCTTCCGGTAATGAACGCAATCCTGTTCCCGGGATTTGAAACGGATTTTTCCCGGCGTCCTGTAACAAAAGTGGCCGTCATCCGTTTAATTGGTATGGACCCGATGAAAGGGGCGCACCTCATGCATTTGCCGGAAAAACAGATGTTATGAAAGAACTGATCAGATACATAGCCAAAACCCTTGTGGACCGCCCGGACCAGGTGACTGTTTCACAGGCTGACCGAAGCCCGATCATGATTTATGAACTGCGGGTGGCCAACCAGGATATTGGAAAGATCATCGGCAAACAGGGCCGGAACGTTTCGGCCCTGAGAACGATTCTGAACGCGGCCGCCGGCAGGGCCAAGAAAAAGACGATTTTAAAGATAGTTGAATAATGTCCCCGGTTGCCGCCGCCTCGTTTTAATTAAGCGTAACGTCCCTGCCTGTTCGAAAATCCCGTAACATTCTGAAGCAAAAAGGAGGATTGTCATGCGTAAAACCATTATGGTATTGATTTTTGGCGGAGTTGTCTCCGCCTTGGCTTTTTCTCTTGGGGCCGATGCCGCCGGCCCCAGTTCCGGCGGCAAAAAAACCCTTACCGACGGCGACGAAGTGTACCTGATATTCATGCGCTCGGAGGAAAAGCTGGCCCGCGATGTATACTTGACCCTGGGCGAGTTGTTTCCCGGATCGCCTGTTTTTAACAACATCGCCTGCCTGTCCGAACAAACCCACACGGAAAAGGTAAGGGTCCTGCTTGAAAAATTTAAGATAGCGGACCCGGAAGATGGTACATCCGCTGATTACCCGGCACCGGATGCTGATGAAGTCGGTTATTTCCAAAGCAAGTATTTCACTTCGTATTTTACAGAAAAGTTTAACGGCTTGACTGCTGTAAACCCACAGGATCCAGGGGCACTGTTGGCGGCCCTGAAAAACGGCGCCAAGATTGAAGAGCTGGACATGAAGGACATCAATTACTGCAATGATGTTATCTATAAAGCTTTTGAATTTCCACCCCCGCCGCCTGATTACTGCGGGCTTGCCGTTACCGATGTATGGGCGATCGAGAATACCATGGGCAATCTCCTGGCAGGTTCCGTGAATCACCTGTGCGCCTTTGTCGGCCAGATAATGCCCCTCCTCAATGGCGCCTGCTACGAAAACCAGGTGCTTTCCGCAACAGAAGTCGGCGATATTATTACCGCCAACTGCCCCGAGCTGTTTGCGGCCTATGGATGTGAAGCTACCATCTGCGATTACGAATACAAACCTTAACCGGCCGGCGGCGCCGGCAGCGCGGCCGGCACCGACTTGTTACGGATTCCGGCCATGTGAACGCCCTTGCAAACGATATCCGCACCAGCGGCTTTCAACGTTTTCCTGAATGCCAGCGGGTGTGCGGCGGACAATCACGGCCGTTCATGCCTATCGCACAACAGGGGTGCAACCAATTTTGCCTCCCTTTTGCGATAGGCGCTTTCCTGCATTCATTTTCAGGAAAGGGCGCTCTATCGCGCCATGCCCATATAAGGAATCTAAACCGCAAAAACGGGCGGGTTGAATATATTCCGGAGATTGAAACAACACAGGCATTCAACAGCGCCCACCGCCGGCATGCCCTGGTTAAAATTTAGCCTGCAAGGAGCCTCCCGCATCGGGTGTGTCAGGTCACACGGTGTGTCGCCCATTTGTGTGCCCTGTCACATCAAAATTCGTATTCCTGCAGGATCTGCTGCTTTCCCTAAAAAAATTCTTTCGCACGCTGCGGCGTTAAGCGCCTTCGGCCAGGAATCCGCCTTTTAGGGGCCATTTCCCCTGTTTTGCAGAACCAGGCATGACCCCGGATAAGGTGAATGGCATCCCGGCGCCTGGAATTCCCCGGCGCTGTCTGTTTAAGCGCTGGTTTCAAACGATGGAAATTCATTCCGCAAAGCTCCCCCTCTGGCACACCTTTTGCCCGACCTGTTGACCTGCGCTTTATTCAGACGATTTCGGCCAGGATGCGATCCGTCAGCGCCCCGGCATAACACGCCGTCGGCCATTGAATAGCCCCGCTGTCCCGCTCCGGAAGGGCGGAGAATGCGTGCGCCCCTACGGTTCACCCCCCATATCCTCCCTCCATGAAAAATCATACCGCACACTGAACCGACAGGCCGTTCCTTTAAGCGATAATCGGCGAGCCCCCTTTTTGTGGAGTTCGCCTTTTTTATGGGAATCGCGCGGCAAAGGTTACGCGTCCGGGCGCATTGTTTATGCGTAACACTTGCCGCCCAAGAGATCCGAATCCCCGTCATCCGAAGGCCTGAAACTTGCATATTCTGTTTTGACTATCGGTGTCAGCCGCCGGCCTCTGGATCCACTTAGGGCTATTTGATCGCCACCCGGGCCGATTGCTTTTCTACATTAACGGCGGCCCTCCTTGACACCTCTCAGGCGGTACTCCCATTTTTGATGATGTCTGTGCCGGCAACCGGTTCGATTCGCTCTGCGTTGACGGAAAACAAGATCCCAAGCGCCCTCAACACGGGACAAGGATAAAGCGTGTGTCAATTCAGCGAATTCTACAATAAACACAAGGACAAACTTTTTGGATACCTGCTGCGGCGAACGGGCGATCCATACCTGTCCAAAGACATCGTACAGGAAAGTTTCACCCGTTATCTGGAGGCATACGGCGGTAAAGCCTGCAACACCACCCTGCTCTTTGTCATTGCCCGCAATTTGCTGGTGGACCATCATCGCAGCGACAAGCCACGTGTCCTGTTTTCGGAAAACCACCGAGATCAGAGAAATCCCGAAGACCACCTCATCGTTCGGGAAGAATATCGCCGGATTCTTTGCGCCATGGAAAAACTTGACGTTACCGAAAGAGATCTTATGGCGCTGGTTGTCGGCAGTCGAATATCCTATTTTGAAATCGCAGAGATTACCGGATACAGCGTATCGAATGTGAAGATAAAGGTGCATCGGGCCAGGGCAAAGCTAAGGCAGTTGCTGGAAGAAGCTGATTCCGAAACATTTTTAAACCATCCTTCGCAACGGCAACAAAAAATTGATCGCGGAGCCGTCCGTGACGTTAAAAAACTGTAACTTTTGATACGGTTATACGTTTTACCTATTAAAGATCGTCGACCGTGCATCGGTTTCCTGAAACCGGCGCATTCCCGCGACTCACCACAGCACTAGCGCACACAACAGCGTTGCCGGCTTCCAGGTCCCTAAAACCGAAAACACTCAACTCCAACGACATGCCAAGGGGAAAGCGTCGTGTCTCAAAAAAACAACGGCGTCAATATGCAAAATAATGCATCGGACGCATTTTGCCCTTACATTAAAATGCCTCTTCCCGAATGCCATTGCGTTGAAATGAACGGGAACAAAATAAACCTCGCCATGCGTTTCTGCCTGAAAGACTTCAAAAACTGCCGGCTCTACCGCCGGCTCTACCTGCAGAAAGCCCGCCCGCCCCGCGCTTGAACATGTGACATGACACAACCTGTGCCGCATTGCGATGTGCCATGTCACACCTTTCCGACAGCGGATTTCTCTATCCGCTGGATCGGCACCTGATCACCTAACCCCTCTATATACATCTGTAATTTTACGGAGCGACACACCCGTGACAGGCGGAATAGTGCCTGGCACATTTTTTGATGTATACGTTTCAGCAAAAGGTCAACCCGTCGCACTATCGACGCCAAGGTCACCCGGTTGTGGCAATCGGAGGCACTGGCTGCAGCAAAGACGGATTCGCCTGTATGCATAAGGTTTAGTGTCGCGGCAGCTTTCAACCTTACAGATAATCCGGCATCGGAATACGGCTGTTCCCATTCGTCTGAGAGAAAATAATCCATACTCCCGCTGAAGAACTGACAATATCAGGCTCTGCCTGGACCTCGCGTTCGCACGGTAAGTAGCCTCACCGATCATCAGTTCATAAAAACCGGCAGCCGCTTTTTGGAGTGATTCTTTTGGCCAACACCATTAACCGGTTGGACGCGATAGGTTTTTTCTCCACCAGGGCCCGGGCATGGAGAATCTTAATCCATCGCCACAACAGAAAGTAAAGGAGGTCACGACCATGCTTAAAATGACACAAAGATTTTTAATTCTGTTCATTGTGCTGTTCGGCCTAGTGGGCACCGCCGGCGCTGAAGAAGACCTGCTCTGGCCGATCGAACGGGACCTGCAGGTCAAGGTGTGGAGCAAGAACGATGTACAGACCTGGGGCGATATCGGCGATGTGAAGATGTGGAACACAAAAACCGACCTCAAAATCTGGGTCAAACCGCAAGATTGTGACCCGGTTGCCGAGGGCACTTGCGAATCAAATGAATATACAGTGAAAGATTACAGAATAAAGGCGCTCCACATCCATATCGCCAGGAGCGAGGATGACTTCGTGCCCATCCTCAACAAGGTCGGCAAGCCGGTCCCCGGAAAGTTCGACTACAAAATCCTTTTTGATTATCCGTATGCGGACGAGTACCTGTTTGAGCTGCCTCTCCATCCCGACCTCTTTACCTGCTGGGGGATCCCTGAAAAATGTCCCACCATCAGCTACATCATCGTGCACGCCGAACTGGTCCGGCATGACGACGTCACCGGCCAGTATGAGAACATCGGCGAGGGCGCGTTTGCCTTCGGCGACACGCCTTTTTATAAGATCGATAGAACGGGAGAATTAGATGAGGAAGGCATCGCGTGGGGCTGGCACAACACCTATCCCCTCGCCAAGGTTGAGACCGGGCACTTCGTGGACGCCAAGGTCAAAGGGCTGACCTATCAGACCCCGACCCAGGAAGGTGTCTCCAGCGACTCGGGAAATTTCGATTACATCCCCGACGAACGCGCCGATTTCTGGGTGGGAGAAGTGTACCTGGGAAACGCCCTGGCCGGTCGCAACATCACGCCCAATGACCTTTATTATAAAGACGCCGAAAACAATGACGTCGCTATGAATGACGACCAGGCCATCAATGTGGCCTGGCTGCTTCAGAACCTGGACTCGGACGGAAATGTTGACTACGGTCCGATCGATATCACCGACCCGGTGATTGGGTGCCTGAATGATTCTCTGTCGGGCAAGGAGCCGGGTAACTTCAAAAACACAGATGCTGTCGGATCCCTGATCACCGCTACGCAGGCGTTGTGTGCCCAGCGCCAGATCCCCCTGACGTTTGTTGAGATGAAGGATGCCATAGAAAATCTGAACTGGGGGCAGAAGGCCGGCAACATCGTTAAGAAAAACGTCTCCAAGACACCCGGCATGAAGAGCGACAAGGCCAAACTGGAGATCATGCCAGTCTACGTTCCGGCTTTGACGTCGGACGGGAGTTCTACCGAAGTCTACTACTATGACACGGACGGCGAGGTGATCGAAACGCGGAATGTGGCCAAACCCCTCGTGGTCGCTTACACCGACGAGGTCGAGGGCACCGCGACTGAGGTCGGGGGCAAGAACGCGACGGACGTCTTCGTGGCCATCTCGCGGGATGACGGCGACACCTGGAAGCGGCGGAACATTTCGAAAACCGCCGGCAAGTCGTCCCTGCTCGGTTACCCCGGAGAATCCGAAAAACCGATGCTCAAGGTCAAGGACAACATGATCTTCGTGGCCTGGACCGACAAGTTCTGCCGCGGCGGCCGGCCGGGATACGCCATCACGGTCTGCCCCGACACGAACGGCGACGGGCAGCCCGACTCCTGTGAGGTTTGCCGAGACACCGCCGAGGGCCCCGTCTGCACCACCGACTACCCGGGCGACGACGCCTACTATAAGGACGACATCTTCGGCGTGGGCGGCCCCCAGCGCTCGGTGATCTACGAGGATTACCCCGAAATGGGCGAAGTGCCCTACAGCTGCGTCTGGTCGGCCCGGGGCGTGATCTATCCCGACGGTGCGGTCCAGTGGTTCAAGCCCGAGCGGTTGACCTCGGGACGGCGCGACGCTTACCAGCTCTTTGCCGGGGCGGGCGAAGACGTGGCCTTTGCCGTCGTCTGGCAGGAGGACCCCAAGGGCCTGGTGCCGGGTGAGGGCGACGGGCCCGGCGAGGGGTGGAGCGGCGCCAATACCAACAACAAAACCGACATCTGGTACAGCTTCATCACCCTGAGCAATTTCGCCAAGATCGACACCAGCTACCCCGCCGGCGGGCAGGGCGGCGATGACATCGTGGACACGGATCCCGAGTTGGCCGGACGAGTCAAGGCCCTGGTGCCCATGAGCCTGCCGGTGAAGATCTCCGACAACGACGTCTGCAGCATGGAGAACATGAACCCCGACGGTGGAAGCGGAGAGCACGATTATGACGGCGAAGGCGAAGGGACCCACCGTTACTGCGGTACGATCGAAGGGATCGGCACGGCCGAAGCCCCGGGTTCCAACCCGCTGTGCGCCTACACCATCGAGAAAGCCAACCCCAAGGGCGAAATCCACAACGTCTGCGTCACCGCCGACGGGCGCCTGCTGGACGGCAACACCGGCGCGTCCCGGCCCAACATCTTCCTGCAGCCCTACATGAAGCCGGACGGGAGCAAGGGCGCCTGGGCCATCATCGGCTACGAGGAAAGCAAGGGGGTGGGCATCCCGCCGGACGGCGAGCACGATGACGATTCGTGCGATGGCGCTACCACCACGGATGTGACCGTTGTCGCCTCCGATGAGTCCCCGGAAGACCGGTACAAAACGGACATGGGCAAAAACGTCATCTACCACAGCTTCGATTTCCAAAAGCCTGAAATCGCAGGCGGCGGGGGCATCATCAACCTGCCGGAAACGGATGCTGCCGGCAACCCGGTCTACCTGGTGGATGAGTTCGGCGCACTGCTCCTTGACTGGAAGGGCGATCCGCAGCTGGCCTACGAGAACGCCCGCCGGGTGCGCTTTATCCCCCAGCCCAAGTCCAAGGCCGGGGCCTCCAAGACGGTACTGGTAGCGCTCTACCGCCAGGGAGCGGAAGGCAGCGGCAAGCCGGCGGACATCTTCATGCGCCGCGTCGTGGCGCCTTCCACGGGCAACCCCTACGCCTATGCAAACTTTGTCCCCGGAGCCCAGAACCTGAGCAGCGTGGAACCCGACGTATTGTGGCAGAACCCCCTTGATCCGGAAGCGCCCTCCAAGATGCTGCGCTGGAACTGGACGCCGGCCAACCTCGCGGATTCCTCCGCGAAAAATCCCCACACCGACGCCCTGGCCCACCGCGGGTCCCTCAACGGCGACGAGCTGATCATCGGCTACAGCTGGACGCCCAACTGGGGCAGGAACGCCAACGACAAGTACGACTTCTTCATCCGGCGCTCCTTTAACGGCGGCCAAAGCTGGACGACGGATCCCAACGACCCCGACCCCATCGAGCACAACGTGGTCTTCCGGGTTCCGGTTATCGTTGCGGATGAAGAGACAGGGGAACAGGTCCTGATCTGGGACGAGGAGGTGGTCACCACGGAATACGGTCCCGGTCAATCCGAACCGCCGCGCAACGTCTCCAACCTGCGCAATTACCGCACCAGCGTCTTGGAGCCGCGGCTGGTCAAGGCGCCGGGAACCATCGTACCCACCCTTTACCCGGAGGACATCCAGAACACCGACGTCTACCAGCTGGCCTACGGACTGGAGTTCAACCAGAACCAGGCACCCAATGACGTCGTCTTTCCCAAGATGCCGCTGGATATCTATTATAGCCGTACCAAGGACAGGGGGCAGCGCTACGAAAGCGTGATCGTGACCCCCCAGGGCGGCAGCGGCAAGTCCCAGGAGGGCTGGAACCCCCTGGCCAAGGACAAGCCCCAGCAGGGGGCGGCCCAGATCCGCCAGACGCCCGACGGCTCGCGCATGTACGGCATCTGGCTGGAGGAAAGCGACGACAAGGGCAGCGACATCATGTTCCGCAGGGTCGACTACCGCCCGTTGCCGACGCCGCTGGAATAACCCGCAACAGTATGCCGGGCGGCTCTTAACGGACGAGCGGCCCCCGTTTGTTACGGGGGCCGCTCTTGCCCGGTTTTCGAAGGGACATGTCCGGGACAAGCGCACAGGCGACCGGTATCCGCTGAAGCCGGTGGATGCTGTCGTCCCGGAAAACGCGCCGATCTGGAACCGGAGCCGCTTTTAACTTTCAACGGGTTCGTACCAACCTATAAAAAGGAGGATGTGATGAAAAGAAAATTGTTTGTTCTCATTGTTATGGTCTGCGCCTTGTTCCTCGCGGCCGGCACCTTCGCATGGGGGGCCAACGGGAACCGGGGCGGCAAACCGCCGGAGGATCCAACGCCCCCGCCCGCAACACCGATCGACGGCTACTACTTCTGGCGCCTGGGCCACATGGACGGCCCGCATGACTCGTCAAAGGCCCTGGGCATCTCCCGGGACGGCAAGGTGGCCGTGGGCTCCACCGTGGCGGTGGAATTCACCAAGGCCTGGCGCCTGGACATCGACTGGGCCATCTCCACCGGCGACGGAGTTGCGCCGCTCTACAACGAGCTGCAGGTCCAGGAAGGCATCGGCGGCGAGGCGGCTTTCGCGGCTTCGAACATGACCGTGGCGGATTGCCCTTACACCAAGGTGGATCCCGAGGTCTCCGGCTCGGTGGACAATTTGGTTTGGTGCGGGTCGCTGCCTGTGGGGACGCTTACCACGGGGACGGTCTCCTACGCCGCGGAGTGGTTATGGGCGTTTGACGCCGAGGCCACTGAGCCCAACTACGTGGCCATCCCGGACTTCGGCGGCGGCCTGTCCGACATGGCGGCCAACGACGTTTCGTCTGACGGGACGATCTTCGTGGGCACCGGGAACGTCAAGACCGGTCAGCAGGCGTTTCGCGCCGACACGACGGTCGTGGATGAAGATCTTGTGCCGATCCCGGTGCAGCTCACCATCACGGAAGTAATCGATGGTGTGGTAGGACAGACCCTGCAGACCAGCTCGGCCCAGGCCGTGTCCGCGGACGGGATGATCATCGCCGGCTACGGCTCGACCAAGGTTGCGACCAAGGCCTTTGTCACGACGTTCACTGGCATCGATGAAACTACCGGAGAAGCCCTACTCGAGAGCACGATCCTGCCGACGATCACCGGCGGCAAGTTCGCCGAGGCCTATGCCATGACCGTGACCCCGGAAGGCGTCATCTACATCGCCGGCCGCAGCGACAGCCCCAAGGGTCCCCAGGCCTGCATCTGGTTCCAGGGGGATGATCCCGCCACCGCGGACGTTGTCGAAACCTGGGTGGTCAAGGGACTGGGCGGGCTCTCCAAGAGGTACCTCAACAGCGTGGCCACCAGCATCGTCTACCGGCCCGGATCCACGGCCGGCGACCTCATGGTAGTGGGAAAGAGCCAGAGCATTCTCTACCCCTCGGAGGCCTTTGTCTGGACCGGCAACCCGGTGCTCGTGCCCGATGCCCCCGAAGGCGGCTATGTGCTGCCCGACGGCACGGTAAGCGACTACATCGGTTACATGTACGACCTCGAGTACATCCTGATCAAGACCGGGGCCGCCGAAGCCTCGGGCATGGGATCGGCATGGGTCCTGTACGAAGCCACGGGCGTCGCTCTTTCCGATGTGGTCAACACCGGGGAAAACAGTCCTTCTGCCCGGATCGTCGGCTACGGCACCAACCCGGAAGGCGGGGTGGAGGCCTTTCTCGTCACGGGCTTTCCGTATGATGATCTGTTGTTCATCAAGGAGTAAACCCTTTACCGGGCGGGAACCGGCGCAAAGAAAGCTTTTGCTGCCGGCGCCGGTCCCGCCCGCTGATCCGGTTGCGCGCTTGAATCTCTGGGTGTTTCAATTTTTTAGTAACCGTCAAAATGATCGAAAAAAATTTTGTGACCCTTTCGGCAGTGACGCGCACATTTGCTAGTGAAATACATACCCCTGAACCCAGGAAGTAAAAAAACCTTGATCAAAGGAGGACGCAATGTCTCAAAAAATCGTTAAAGCAGGTCTGTTTATTCTGGCCGTTCTTCTGATGAGCGCGCCGGCCTGGTGCGCGACACCCGCTGGCTTCAGCTCGGTTGTTTCAATCACAAGTTTTACCGCTGACACCGGCGCTGTTTTGCCCGATCTCTTCAGGGACGACTTTATCATGGCCCGCGGCGGCAAAGGCGGCGGCAACCATAAAGGCGATGACAAAGGCGACCGCGACCAGGACAGAGACGGAGACAGAGACGGGGACAGAGACAAGGACAGGGACCAGGACAGAGACGACTGCGACGGCCCCCGTGGCTCAGCACACGGATCCCCACCCGACGGGGAGGATGATATAGGACAGTCGCAGCACGGCGAGAGAACGGGAAAATAGGACTGATAATCTTCAATAATCGTCAACCTGTTCGAATTTTATGTGTCGCGGATGCCTCCGACATCGGACACTTTCCGTGCGGGTAAAGGTATTAGAGCGTTCCCAGTGTTCTCCTTGCATGGCCGCACGGGTTTTCGGACCTGCC
>JBFLWU010000007.1:0-141139 GCA_040757625.1 Thermodesulfobacteriota bacterium
AAATAGGCGGGGCGGCCCGCGGCCGCGGTCCGCCCGGTTTTTTATTAATAGTAAAGCGTTGATGACGTCGTGCTGGAAGTCGTGGTCGTCGTAGTCGTTGTTGTTGTCGTAACAGGGGCAACCGTGGTCGGCGGCGGCGGTGCTGCCGTCGTGTCAGTCGGTGCAATCCCCTTATTGACGTTTTCAATCTGCTGCTGGGTCTGCTCAACAACCTGCTGGGCCTGCTGCTGGACCACCGGGTCCGGGTTTTTGGTCAGTTCCTGGGCGGCTGTCTGGATCGCCTCGAGGGCGGCCACCTGGGCGGCCTGCTGGTTGCCCGTCGCAGCCTCGTCCTTGGCTTTTTCCAGGGCCTGGAACACCTGGTTTTTGGTGGCGGCGTCCACCCCCGGGTTTTCGAAAAAGCCCCGGATAAACTCGCCGTAGGTGACGGCAAGGTCGCCGGAGATCATGTTCAGGTAGTTTTTGGCGTTGTCATAACCGACTTCGGCTTCGGTGCCCCGCAACCCGGCAACCGCCGTGGGGGTCTGCAGGTAGTTGTCCTGAATGGATTTGCCGCTCTTGAATTTCAGCTTGCCGATGAAGCAGGTAATCCGGCGCACGGTTTTCTTGACCTTGAAGACCCAGAAGCCGCTCTCTTCCTCCTGCTGCTGGATCAGCGCGCTGGAATAGGGGTTCACGTTCAAGGTGGCGCCGTCGTCGAACATAACCGTGGCAAAGCCCACCTTCACCTGGACCCGGTCGCCCTGTTTGAGAACCTGTCCCGCCTGGGTGACCTTTACGATCTTGTAATCCGAAAGGATCGAGACATCCCCGTCAAAAGCGGAAATGGTTGCAATGGGCGCGGCGGCATCCGCCCGGGGAATCAGAACGAAACTCCCCACAAAAAGAAATAAAAACAAGCTGATCAAACACTTTTTCCCGTTCATGATGCTCTCCGTATTTTGATTGTCTATTTGGAAAGATTTGTAAAAAAGAAATAGAAATCCGTTAAATAATCATTAAAACAATTGTTTTAAAAAAAGAAATGGAGCTGGAAAGCGCTCTATGCAAGATTAAAAACTGGTAATCATTCCTATCAGTACCCTTGTTTGAAAGTCAAGTATTTATTTTGTTTGGATAAATGTTTTTTTACGGGTTTTACAAGGTACCACAGGCTGGATGACGAATAGCAGGGAGGTTGAGAAAAAAGGGCGCAAGGCTTGCGGCGCGGGACGGAAGCAAAAGGTTGAGGCTAAGGGGGAGGCTAAGGTTGAGGTTGCGATTTAGACTCATTTTCACCTTTTTTTATCAATTTTCTTTTTAAGCGCCACAATAACTCTATTGATGTCTTTCCAAATGGAATGGATTTGATCGTTTAACTCATTAAGCTTATCATCGCTAAAATATTTTATCCGATTTCCGTATATTAGATGAGATTTTGTTTCGGAAAGTGATCCTCTGGCATGATAATAAAAATTTAATTTGTCAAGGGTATGTTCCCTTCCAAACGACTCAGCAATATTGGCGGAAACTGATAATGCGGATCTTCTTATCTGCGAAGTAAGACCAAAATCTTCTGTTTTGGGGAGTTTCTCCGAAAGATCAAATATTCTAACTGCTAGATCCATAGAACTTTTCCAAACCGGCATTTCTTCAAATGACTTATACATTTTTTCACCAGTAACTCTTAAATCAGCAATCTTTTTCTAAATCTCTCCTTCAACCTTTCCCTTATTCTTCCATCCTTTCCTTAACCTTAGCCTTAACCTTTCCCTTACTTATTGACGACTTTCTTAAGCACTTCGCTTTTTAACGTTTCATTGTCTTCGGGCACGATTCCCAGGACCACGGCGTCGTCGGGATGATACTCCCACACCCGTTCCACGGCCTGCTGCCAGCGCCCGGGATTGAGGGCCAGCGAGCGCCGGAACAGGTCCTGGAATTTTCTGACAGCGGCCCTTTGGGTACGGACAGCCCCGGCAGGGGGCGGCTCGCCGCCATTGGCGTTTTCCGGCAGCATGCCGGCCCGCCAGACCCAGTACCAGGCAATGTTGAAGAGGATGTTGGGATCATTGGGGGAACTTTTAACCGCCTGGTCGAAACAGGCCTCTGCCAGGGGCAGCCAGCGGTGAACATAATCGTAGGGATCGTAGCTGCGCAGGGAATAGCGCTGACCCAACTCGTACCAGTAGATTTCGCTGGCCGGGTTCAGGCGCACCGCCCCCTCCAGGGCTGAGATTGCCGCCTCGTTGTATTCGCGCCGCTCCATCTCATGGGCGGATTTTGCCCGCATGTACAGAGCGGCCTTTTTAAAATAATACTCGGCATTGGCCGGGTTGATTTCGATGGCCCGCTGCACCTCGATGAGCTGGGGGTCCCAGTTCAGGTTCAGGGTGGCGTTCCACTCGGTGGGGGCCTTGACCTCGGCCCTGAAATGCCGGACGCTGAAGACCATTGCGGCCGCCAGCGCAGCCAGCAGGACCCCCGCCGCAATATGGCGCTGCCGGGCGTTCAGGGCGATTTCCCGGGTCCGGTAAAAAAAGCGCTCCTTGATGCCGCGCCCCTCACGGTGCAGGACCGCATAGCCCAGGGCCAGGACCGCCGCCAGGGTCAGGGGATTGGCCGGTATGTGCATGTTCAGTTCGAAATAACTGTGAAAAGCAAGCGCCAGGAGCCCGGCCATCACGCCGGCCCCCACTCCCAGAGCATAGAGATCCCGCCGGTAGCGCCACACCCGGATCATCCTGAAAAGAAATAAAATAAAGGCCGCCGCGATCAGGAAGCCGCCGGCCAGGCCCGCCTCGCTCAGGGCCTCGATCCAGTCGTTGTGGGCGTGACCGCTGGAGGATACCCGGTTGAAATCATCCGGGGAAAAGCGCGGGTATACATGGCGGAAGTTGCCCCAGCCCACCCCGGCCGCTTTATAGGCGTTCACCATGGGCACGATCGTGCGGGTGATGAACAGGCGCTCCTCCAGCCCCTGCACCTGTTCAAAGCGCTTGAGCGTCCGGTCAATGCCGATATGCACCCCGTAAAAGAGAGCCAAGACGCAGAACAGGACGGCCAGGCCGCCGTATTTGCGATACCCCTGCTTGCTGAAAAAAATGACGGCGATCCCCAGCATGGCCGCGCCCATGGCCAGGATGCCGCCCCGGGAGCCCGACATCAGGAGCGCCAAGGTCATCACGACGGCGGCAAAAAAGAAGAAAATCATGCGGGGGCTGGCCGACTCCGGCGCGAACAGCCCCACCAGCCGCTGCAGAGCCGCCCGTCCGCCCCCCAGCCCGGAAACGATCCGGCCGCGGCGCCGGCGCTGGGCGATCATGAACCCGAACAGGAGCAGGACTGCCATCTCGAGATACCCGGCATAGTGGTTGGCCCCGGTAAAGGTGCCGCTGGCCCGTCCGCCGGCCACCGTCGGACTCAGCCACCACCACACCCTGGGTTGGGCGCTGAACAGCTGGTAGATTCCGTACAGGGCTTCGAACAGCCCCATAAAAACCAGGACATAGATCAGGATGTCCATCCGCTTTTTGGAGCGCAGCGTGTTGAGCGTTAAAAAAAACATCCCCAGATAGGTGATCAGCTTAAGCCCCTGGATAATCACCGGGTGAAGAAAATACGCCAACGGCATCCAGCCGCCGGCCCCTGCGCCTGCCCGGGTGAGCACGTCATTGAGGACCTGCTTGTCCGCAAAGGTCCGGGGCGATAAAAAAGCCGCCCAGGAGGGCGGCAGCGGGACGAGCTGCAGGCCGATGAAACCGACCAGCAGGAGCAGAAACAGGTTGGCCGGGGTTTTTACCCACGCCGGACCGCCGCTTTTGGAAAATATGAAGCGGTCCAAGACCCACAGGCCCAGCAGGACGAACACCCCCAGCTCCACCAGGGTGTAGGCCCACACGTGCAGGGCGCCGAAGGCCAGCGGCGCAAAGACCAGCAGGGTGATGATCCCGGCGAAAATGATCCGGTCCGCTTTGCTTTGCTTTGGAATCATAATCTTTTTTTTGACAGGCAAATCATATCTCACCACAGAGGCACAGAGGCCACGGAGAAGCTTTTCTTTTTGCCCATCGGGAGACGGCGATGGGCAAAAACTGCCTTATTAATCAAAGCATTGACGCCGCATAAGTTAATAGCAGCTACAGGACGCGTATTTAATCCGAACCGGCATCTCCCGGTTCAGATTAATAGATTCACCTCTCTGTGTCCTCTGTGCCTCTGTGGTGAAAATTCAGTTTGCCAGGCGTTTTATGCCCTCTTTCAGCACATGCACATTAAAAATGATCAACAGGCCATGCTTTATACCGGCAATCTTTAGATAGGTCAGCAGCTGAGCCTCGTGAATCGGCGATATCTGCTCACAGGCCTTCAGTTCGATATTGGCAACATTTCCAAGCTGAGCAGGATTCTTTTCTTCAGCCGGCATCTCCCGACTGAAGAAAATATAATCTATCCTCTGTGTCCTCTGTGCCTCTGTGGTAAAAATTCAGTTTGCCAGGCGTTTTATGCCCTCTTTCAGCACAGGCACATTAAAATTGATCAACAGGCCATGCTTTATACCGGCAATCTTTAGATAGGTCAGCAGCTGAGCCTCGTGAATCGGCGATATCTGCTCACAGGCCTTCAGTTCGACAATCAGTTTGTCCGCAACAACCAGGTCCAGCCTGTAGCCGCAATCAACCTTCAAGCCTTTATATTCCACGGGCAACTCTTTTTGGCTGACAAAGGGAATTTTTCTTAAATCAAGTTCCAGGCAAAGGCAGCGCTCGTAAGCGTTTTCAAGCAAGCCCGGCCCCAAAATCTTGTGGACTTCAATGGCGGCCCCGATTACATCGCCGGTCAATTGGTTAATATCGCTATAGCTTTTCAAATATAATCACCACAGAGGCACGGAGAACACAGAGGGTACGCTTGTTTATTCGATCGGGAGATGCCGATCGAATAAAAATCTGTCCGCTTATGAAAAATACCCTTAGATTTCCTCAGATCTCGATTATTCTTCTTTCAAATATTCAGGAACCGGATTTTGTTTATATTAAAACAGGATATGTGTTTTATCTGAACCGGCATCTCCCGGTTTAGACTAATAAATTTATCTCTCTGTGCCTTTGTGGTGAAATTATATTGGGCTGGTTTAAAGAACGCTTTGGGAATTGACAGTTATCAAGTTTTTCCAGGCAGGATCTTTTCTTCAGCCGGCATCTCCCGGCTGAAGAAAATCATTCTATCCTCCGTGACCTCTGTGTCTCCGTGGTGAATTTAAGAGCCTAAATCGAAAACAGCGCCCTTATCTGCTTCACCAGCTTTAAATCGCTCAGGCTCTTTTGCGGAACGCCGCCCGCCGCCTTGCAGTACAATAACTCGGACAGGCTGCCCCAGAAGCGAACCATCTCCCGGTGGATCAGCTTGCGCCCGCCGGATGAAATCCACAGTTTGCCCCGGTCCGCCGGCGGGCTGTATACCTGCACCTTGACGTTCTGACCCAGCAACTGCGCCTTGCACAAAAACAGGGAACGGGGCAGATGATACAGGGAGGTCACGAGAATGATGGAGCGAAACTGCCTGTCCTTTATGATTTTCCCGGCATAAAAGGCGTTTTCAAAGGTGGTCCGGGCCTTGTCCTCCTTCACGACGGTTACGGTGTCCGGCAGCCCATACCGGCGCCGGTAGTTCGCCAGATGGTAGGAATCGGCCTGGGTGACCACCAGGTTGGGGGCATACCCCCGGCCGGCCAGGTTATAACCGGCTTCCACCCGTTCCCGGAACCCGTTGAATACAACAATGGCATCGGCGTTCGTGAGGCTGGGTTCTTTTTGAATGACGCGATAAAAATAAATTCCTTCGATGATGAACAGCAGTACGACCGCCGAAGCCGCGTAGAGGCAATATTTAATGATCTTTTTGGCGAGAGTCATGCGTTTACCGCAGAGAGGCCTCACGTACTCAGAGGTGATTCATTTCCTAATCGATGGACAGATTCAGAAAAGTGTTTCTTACCGCAGAGGCACAGAGAACGCAGAGGGTACGCTTGTTTATTCGATCGGGAGATGCCGATCGAATAAAAGCCCTTTCTCTGGATAGCATACGTTTTAACTGAAACGGAATCTCCCTGCTGATGAAAATCATACTCCCCTCTGTGCCCTCTGTGCCCTCTGTGCCTCTGTGGTGAAATTATATTGGTTAGATTTAAAGAACGCTCTCGGAGTCCTACGCACTGCATTCCAACACAATCTCCTTGAGCTTAACAGGGATGATCAATTTTCAGGCAGGATCTATTTCAACAGCCGGCATCTCCCGGCTGATGAAAATTATTCTCCCCTCTGTGCCCTCTGTGTCTCTGTGGTGCATTACAATTTGGAATGTGGATCAGCGGCCGGAGCCGGTCAGGACCCCGCCGGCGGTTTTGAAAAAAATTTTGAAATCGAGTTACAATGACTACTTGTAGCTGGAATTAGCAATGTAAATTTGTTAGTTGGTGTGAGAGTCTGTGTTGCTGTAGCTTCCGTTATTTCTCAGCTTGCCCGCTTTTTCCAATTTCTCAAACGCACCGATCATGGATCGGCGCAGGCTCTCGATGCGCTTTAAGGTGAAATTGTCCATGGCGCTGCGCTCAAGATCCTTTAACAGCAGCAGGGTGCCGTAATTTTTTTTGTCTTTGACGAATAACTGCATCTCCAGCCGGAACAGGCACCGGCTGCACAACTGCTCCGCGTCCGTTATGGGTTCAAGTGAGCACACCCAGTCGGGCGGCTCCCTGCGCATGCTGACGCTGGACATGGACACCGGCGTTTTGCGGCGCTCAGCGCTGTGCCCTTCGACATAACCGTTTGCCCCATTATTCTTTAACGTGTTTAAATATAGCGCGGCAAAATCAAAATCGAGCAGCCTCAACGCCTGACACACATTGTCCCACATGTTCTTCATGCTTTTGGAGTGGCCGATCTCGATCTGGATGCTCAGAAAGGTCCTGCGCTCATGACTGAACCCTGCTTCATCGGTCAGGTCCCTGAACCAGCCGTATATCTTGTCCGTGGCAAAATATTCGAAGTAGCCCAGCTTTCTAATAAATATGACAACGCCGGCGCCTAAAACAATCAGAAAAAGGCCGGCGCGTTCGTCCCGGATGTTCACCAGAACCACCGCTACGACGCACAAAAAAAGCGTCATCAGATAGATAAAAAGGACCGCCTTTTTCGTTGTCAGGCCCATGGCCAGCAAGCGGTGATGCACATGGCCGTTGTCCGGCGCAAACATATTTTTCCCACGGATAAAACGACGCACCGGCGCCAGGATCGTATCAAAAATTGGTACTCCCAAAGCCAGGAGCGGTATCAATAAAATAACACTTAACTGGCTCTTAAAAGAACCGATAATCGAAAGACCGGCAATGGCATATCCCAGAAAATAGCTCCCGCCGTCGCCCAAAAAGATTGAAGCCGGATTAAAGTTGTATCGTAGAAACCCCAGCACGCTGCCGCCAAGGGCTGCAAACATCATGGCTGTAAAAAAATCATTCTTTAATACAGAAAAAATAACCATAACCACAGACGCAAATACCACAATACCACCAGCCAGACCATCCAGACCATCCACCAGGTTAATTGCATTAATTAAAAGTACAAACCAGAAGATCGTCAGGACATAGCTTAAAATTCCAAACTCGATACTTAAACCCAAAATACGGAACCCTTCAATACGCACCCCACCCCAAAAAGCCAGACTGGCCGCCAGAATCTGAACAGCAAATTTCAACATATGACTTTGCCTCTTGAAATCATCCAAAAGGCCGATCATAAAAATAACTAAAGAACCGATAAAAAATAAAATATTTAAATGAGTTATTTCAATGCGGTTAACAACAGTCGTGTTAAAGAGTTTACTTATAATGAGCGCTAAGAAAAACGTGATAAAAACAGCCAAGCCGCCAGTTCTTGGAATTGGACGGTTGTGGACCTTTCTCGCATCAGGATTATCTAAAGCCCCCAATTTTATACCCAACCGTCGGGCAACTGGTGTTAGTAATAGCGAAAGAATCAATGTAAGTATAAATATCGTAAGAACCGTGGTCATGATATAAGGCTAAATATTGGCGGGTTTATCAATGAATTGAGAGATTTTACGTAACGGTTTAAATATAAATGTCCAAGGATAAGGTTGAAGATTATTCACATTCCATGCCAGTTTGTCATTGCGGTTAGCCCTGTAACGATTCATAAAAGATGCATTGCTCTTTCCGCCCGTGCGCATCTTTACCAGCACTTTTGGAATATAAGCAGTTGAAATCATATTTTTCAACAAAAAACGAAGCATCAATTCATAATCCGCAGCTGACCCCAGATCTAAATTGAAAAGGCCATATTTTTCATAAACGTTTCGTCTAACAAAAAAAGTCGGATGAGGAGGCATCCAGCCCCAATAAAATCGCTTCGCATCATAATCCCCTGCCCTCCAGTAACGGACTGCTCGGTCTGTATTCTCCGGATCGACATAAACTAGGTCGCCGTAACAGGAATCGATCGATGGATCTTCAAACACCCCAGCCACACTTTCCAGAACATTCGGCGTGGGGTAAAAGTCATCGGCATTTAGTATGCCAATCACATTGCCTGACGCCATCGTAATGCCCTTGTTCATAGCGTCATATATACCCCCATCTGGTTCTGAAATAACCCGGTCGAAACAGTTTCTAAATTTTTCTAGTATGACAAGCGTTCCGTCTGTGGATGCGCCATCAACAACGATGTGCTCTATTTCCCCCGCAGGATAAGACTGATTTTGCACACTTTCGATACAATTGCCAATCGTAAAGGCAGCATCTCGAACAACGGTAATAATTGAAAACAATGCATTCAATCTTTAAAAAGGCAATCCCTTTTGTCGCTGACTGTTCTCTTGAAGTTTAAGATCAATCATCTTTTCATAGATAAAACGCAGGTAGCTGTAGGTCAACCCTGGCCTTCCATCCAGAAAGCCGAGTCGAAAAAAATAGAGGTAAAAAAAGACTGCCAGCGGTCGCCCCGGCAGCTTATAAGCAAGCTGCTTCATACTTCTGCGCCGGATAGCTGGGTCATTTGAAAGCAGTTCACGGGCATTAAACCTATGCCGGGATTCTCCAGCAAGCAGAGCTGCCTCCATGCTAGAATATCGGTTATGTCGTTCGAACCAGTGATCAATGCCCTTATTGAAGGGATAATGAATCAAATGCTCCTGAAGATAACCAACGTGCCCATCAGTATGATACTCCTCATTGATCTCCCTTAGTACCCTGACACGACCCTTACGAATCAACCGCCCAAACCAGGTAGGATACCCGCTGCTTCGACGAAGCCATCTTCCCATAAACATGTCTTTGCGGCGGACACGAAGCAACGAAGTCTCATCGTCAACCCCACAGAATTTATTTTCAATCTCGATCTGCAATTCAGGTGAAACACGCTCATCAGCATCCAACATCAGTATCCAATCATGTTTATAACTAACCTCATTGAGCGATGCATTTCTCTGCGCTGCATAATTATCAAACCTGCGCTGCACAACCTTTGCCCCAGCTGTTTTGGCGATTTCAACCGTGCGATCTGTGCTATAAGAGTCAAACACAACCATGTCATCACACCATTTAACTGAATCCAGGCAATCACTGAGGTTCACCTCCTCGTTGAGCGTTAGAATTACTATGGAAACGGTCATGTCTTTCCTTTATTTGCCACGGCAATCATAGACTTTGCCAGAATAGGTATTCTGCCAACGCGTAGGAACCGGATATCAGCAAACCCCACCTCATTAAGTAATTGTCGTAAGGTTTTTTTCGACCAAAATTTAATGTGGCCATAATCCCAAAGAGCAGTAAAATGATCGTCCATCTTTCCTGTTATAGATAAAGCTACATTCTTCAGGTATCCATGATAGGGTGTAGATATAATTGCACTTCCACCATCCTTCAGTAGATCAAAAACACAAGCAGCATATTTATGTGGTTCAAAAACGTGCTCGATGACTTCTAAGCTTATTACAGCGTTAAATTGACCGTAATTTTTCTGTAGATCATCATAACATGAGCCTAATTTTAAATTGATATGTGGGAATTTTTTGTTTGCAATCACAATCCCTTCTTTTGATGGATCGACACCAGTTACTTTATAACCCTTGTTATATAAAAAGTTGGCAACAGAGCCATTACCACAGCCCAATTCAAAAATATTCTTATCTTTATCAAACTTTACTTCATTCAGTATTTTAATTAACTTTGGCAGCAAGTATTTGTGGGCACAGTTATGTTCAGCGGTTCTATACTTAAACTCGCTTATTCCAATCATAAATTTATCCACAGCAAGAAAGGGGGCTAAATATCATTTTTATTTATTACAAAGTTCCCAAGGCACAACACATCCATATCTGTCCTCAAGAAACAATCCATCGCCTGTTCAGGTGTATCTACAATCGGCTCATTCTCATTGAAGCTCGTATTCAGTAAAACCCCCACCCCGGTTTTTCTTCGAAAAGTTTCTATAAGGTCATAGTACCGAGCATTTTCCTGACGCTTCACGGATTGTAGACGTCCGGTACCGTCGACATGGGTGACAGCCTGCAGCTTCGAGCGCCATTCTGGCCGGATTTTCACCACATGCATCATAAAAGGGCTTTCAACATTTTGTTCAAAATACTCGCCCACATATTCTTTTAACACGCTTGGAGCAAAAGGACGAAAAGACTCCCGCCTTTTTATTTTTGAATTAATTGTATCTTTCATGTCGGGCAGCATGGGATTAGCCAATATCGAACGGTTACCTAGCGCTCTCGGCCCCCACTCACTTCGGCCCTGATACCAGCCCACGACCATACCTTTAACAAGATAATCGACAACTTTGTCCAAAAGGGATTCATCGTCATAATATTCCAACGGCAACCCACAGCTTTCTGCAACCTTTTTCAGGTGACTTTCAGAATATTCCGGCCCCCAAAACGGATGTGTCATCTGAAAGCGTTTGTTTTGACCAAGTATATGATGCCAGCAATAATAAGCCGCACCAATACAAGTGCCATCATCAGATGCGGCACATTGAATATACTGGTTAGCAAAAGGGGTATCTCGTAAGATCCTTGCATTGGTAACGCCATTTAAGGAGCAACCTCCGGCCATAACAAGTTTTTCCGTAGGGATTTCCTGATGAAGGTGATTCAGGCAATGAATCGCCACATCTTCAAACCTGATCTGGCAAGACTTTGCGATATCCATCTCACGCTTTTCAATAGGGTTTTTCCGATTTCGAGGCTTACCCAGACGTTTTTCCAGAAGCTTTGTATATAAACGGCCCATAATGATTCTATTGTTGCCATCGAGCGCACCGCTTTCACCGCCTTCATGCATGCCAAAAAATCGGGTATTTAATTTAAACCATCCATTGGATTCTGAACGGATCAGTTCATTCATTAGTTCATGGTAGTTATCTTCGCCATATGGAGCCAATCCCATGACCTTGTATTCTTCACCATATTCATCAAATCCAATAAATTGGCACAAAGCAGTGTAAAAGAAACCGAGACTGTGCGGCAGATGAACCCTATCTATTATTTCAATTCGATTACCCTCGCATCTTGCAGCCATTAGGCTTACGAAATCTCCTGAGGCGTCATATGAAAATCCTGCGGTAATCGAATCGAATGGTGAAAGATAATATGCGCTGGCGATATGCGCTAGGTGGTGTTCAATATTTACTGTCTCAAAATGCGCTCTATCAGGATCGATATCACAAATCTCAGCCAACCTTTCGATCATGTTTTTTGTCTTTACATTTCGCTGTAAATGCTCAACTACAGCTCCGGCTGACTTTATAGGGTTTCTTAGTACATATGCGGCCTTGGCTAAACGGTTTGATCTGGCAGCCCTAGCGATAGCGACATGCGTTATATCTTCAAGTGATATGCCTGAAATTTTAATCACCCTTCTTATGGCATTTTCAGGGAATCTTGGGGAATGCTTCAGTCTCTCTCCCAACCGTTCTTCGGAAATTGCTGATTGCAGCACGCCATCAACTACCAAGCATGCTGCCGAGTCCGCATGAAAAGCATTGATCCCTAAAATGACGGCCAAACTTCTAACCCCTCAACCCAAGTCGTGTAAATCTATTACAAAATTCATTTGTAGGCCTGATCTGATGTTTTTTCAATCGAGACGAAGACAGGAAGGTATATTACTATCACCAATCATCCAGGTATAAACTTGCTCTAACTGCGTACTGATGCTTTCCCAGTTAAATCGATCACGCGCAAATACATAAGCCCGCTCACCCATTTTGTGAAGCTCACCTGGCGATAAAGAAAGCATCAGTCGAAGCCCTTCCTTAAGTCCTTCTTCACTCGAGTCAACTTCATATGCCGCATTAGCCAATACGGCCTCGGGTAGGCCACAAGCACATGTAATCAGGGCACCTTTACTCTGTGCAAACCCTTCTAGGAGAGAAACTGGAAAAGCCTCACTATATGATGGCAATACACAGAACTCAGCTGCCCTCAACCAGGCGGTTTTGATATCCCCGGTCACAAATCCTACAAATAAAACATTCTGTTTTCCAGATCCTAATAGCTGCTCTAATGAAGAGACGTAGTCCGACTCTCCGCTCCCAGCTATAACCAACAACCACTCATCAGAAGGACGTAATGCTGACCATGCACGCAATAGACGATCTACGCCTTTAATCGGGTGGAGTCGCCCAAGATAAAGGCAAATACGGCGATCACGCACCCAAACTGGTAAGAGTGATAGGGGTTCGGGTATGATCTCTGATTTGACAAACTCAATTCCATTTCCAATCACACAGATGGGTTGACGGATACCGAAATAACGTAGTGTCTGGTATTCTACTTCAGTAAGTGCATGATAGCATGTAACATGCTCGAATAATGTCCGCATGAAAGTCATACGAGCCAGCCACTTTTTCCAGGAAGACACCCTGAGTGCGGTCGGATTAAAATTGCCATGGGCTGTCACCATAAATGGTTTGTCGTGACGAATGCACCAATCGGCTACCACGCGATTAGTATGCATCCACACACCATGCATACTGGCCAGGTCCCAGTTGCAATGTTCCTGCTTTAACCAACGGCTCAAGCCTGTTGTGTAGTGTAACGAGTAAGGTCCATATCGTTGAAAAGCCCGCGCTTCAACTACCCAGCGGTCAAGATCTTTATCACTTGGGCCTTTGGTTCCAACAACCGTTACCTGATGCCCACGTTTTTGCAACGTTTTAGCTGTCTGCTGCACTGTATGATAAGGTCCGCTGCTTTCGTTGAACAAGCAGCCAGTGACAAAAAGTATTGATTTGGTCCTAATCTTATTCGATCTCGAATCGGACAGACATGTATGATTCGCTGCAGAATGTTCTATTACCATCATATCTCTTGGTACTTATTAAAGTTTATGCTGTTCTGCATGGCATTCAAATCAACTATCAAGCATCTTCTAGAGAATAGAGTTTTCAGGTCGGCTACTGTTTGTGACAGAAGATTTACTGCTTTAATGTTGCTCAACAATCTAAAATTATTCTATCCCATTTTTCAGTTTGACTTGCCAGCCCAATCTTATGTCCGAATGCCTTTCTGATGGCGCAACTCGATGTTCAAGAATAAAATGATAGGCACAAAAAATAATGGAGGTTTTTTACAAATCTTATTCAGATAGGTGTCATAGTACTTATGAATCGATTGCTCGTAGTCTGAACAGCATTCATAAAACTCGCGGCCATATTCGGAAGATTGATCTGAGTACAAATAATTTCAAGTGAATTGGCTCCCATTTCCTGAATCTTTTTCGGATGATCAAGCATTTTTATAATGGCTGAACGCAGACTATTAACATCTCCAACTTTAAAAAATAATCCATTTATATTTTCCCGAACCAAATCAGCTTCCGTGCCATCACCGAAAGATACAATAACCGGCTTACCGTAAGTCATAGCCTGATGTATTGCCAAGCCACCGGCACCTGGTAAAGCAAAAATATCCGAGCCCATAAAACATTTCGCAAGCGGTAATCCTGTTTGATGACCGGCAAAATGAATACATTTACCATACGGCGCAGCCATACTTTTAAGCTCACTTTGATATGGGCCGTCACCGACAATTAACAATTGACAGCGGTTAAACAAAGGCGCACAAGCCTCAATTATCAAATCAATTCTTTTTGAGGCTATTAAACGCCCAACAAAAAGGATAATCGGTAAATTAGGTTCGAAACCCCGCTCTTTCCTCCAAGAATTGATCCACTGTGTATTTTGACTAAACTGTTGCATATATTGTGACGACTCAGAATCATCTATCGAATTATATGCGACAAATACATTCTCTGGTTCCATCCCCGCTGCTATATAATCTTTTTTTGCTTTGCTGCTGTATGCAATAATTCCATTTGTTGCGGATATAACAAATTTCGCAATTCGACGGCGAATCCACTTTTGCAAAACCGGACCCGACCGCGCTTGTTCACCCAAACCCCATCCAAGAACCGGACGCTTCTTTCTTCTCATCCATGCAATAGCAATCCAACTGCTTAATATCCGTGGATTTATGTCAATAACCAGAATATCGGGGTCGGTCTGCCTCAGCCATGTAAGAATACCCGACTGCCAGAATATCAAGGGTAACGGGGACTGTGTATAGTAGTTTTTTCCAATGAATAATCTCGCACCGGTTACCGAATCTGCTGTTTTCAAAGTCTCGTCGGGCATAGGCTCGCCCGAATAAATATCTATGTCAGCGCTATAGATTTTAATGAGTTTCTCAAAAAAAGGTCGTCTGTATGACGCGAGAACTCGCTGGATTATAGCAATACGAAGTTTTTGTTTGTCTTCGCTGGCCATAAGATTATCTTTCTGTAAGGATATCCGCTATCCGCGAGGAAGCATGTCCATCCCATAACGGCGGCACCCGCCCTATTTTTTGATTTCCGTTTAAAATTATTGACACTTCATCCAACAGCCTGCCGGCATCCTGACCGACCAATATGTTTGTGCCCATACTGACTGTGACAGGCCTTTCAGTATTTGACCGCATTGTGAGGCAAGGAACTCCCAAAAAAGTCGTTTCTTCCTGTATACCTCCGGAATCGGTAATAACCACCTTCGCATACTGCTGCAAGGACAGAAATTCCAAATATCCAAGTGGTTTTGTAATTTGAAAATTTGAATTGGTTTGAATCACCGGACTTTTTTGAAACATTTTCTGTGTTCGTGGATGCATAGGAAAAAGAACAGTTATATTTTGGCTGATTTCGGACAAGGCATTTATGATATTGTTCAGCAGTTTTGGATTATCCACATTTGAAGGACGGTGAAGAGTAACAAGTATATAACGGCCTTTATCTACATAAATTTCATTAAAACGGATTTTGCCTTCATTCCAGAAGTTCTCAGCCAAAGGCAATAAATGCACAAGGGTATCGATCATTACATTGCCGACGCAAAATATTTTTTCTTCAGCAATACCTTCCCGCTTCAGATTTATGTCTCCATCTGTTGAAGTCGTAAAAAGAAAATCGGCAAGTTGGTCTGTAATAATCCGGTTGATCTCTTCCGGCATGGTGCGATCAAAAGATCTAAGTCCAGCTTCCACATGTCCAATCTTCACTCCAAGTTTGGCACAAACAATAGATGCCGCTACGGTAGAATTAACGTCGCCATATACCAGAACCATATCCGGCTTTAAATTTAATAAAACCGGTTCAAGCTTCATCATGACCTGGGCTGTCTGAACAGCATGAGAGCCGGACCCTACATCTAGATCGAAATCAGGTTCCGGAAGACATAGTTGCTCGAAAAAAATATCCGACATCCGTGTGTCGTAATGCTGACCGGTATGAATCAATCTTTGGGGAATACCTCTGCTTTTCAAAGCTTGTATGACAGGTGCCGCTTTCATGAAATTCGGTCGAGCACCAACAATATGACAGATCATTCTATCCTTTCATAACCTAATATATCAACACGGCTTTACCCATAACCTGGTTTTTTTTATACCATTTGTCGATACAATCGTCCGCCAGTTCTTTATTCTACCAAGCAAATCAAACCATTCAGTTTCAGTTTGATAATTTCCCTTTTCAAAATATGTACCAGAAGCGTCGCTTGGTACATAACGTTCGGAATCATCCAATACTACAATTCCGCCAATCCGAATTTTCGATAAAACATTTTTGAAACAAACATGTCTGATTTTACCATCCAACAATGCAAAATCAAAATATTCATCCGGAAATTCGTTAACCACATCAGCATAAGATTGATTTTCACTGTAATTTTTTATTTTAGTATTAAGAGCAATAATCCGATAATCTACTTTGAAAGAAATGTTTTTTTCTTTTATAAGTTCAAGCGTTTTGTTATGCCAAACAGGATCGTGTTCAATACTAACTATGCGCCTGACACGTTCTGCAAACCAGAGTGTGCTTCTGCCTGACCCCCACTCAATTCCGATATCATCGGGAGTCAGCCAGTCTGCCAATATGCTTATAGCGCTGGATGTCAACCACGGATTATCAGGATGTATCTTTTGGTATATGATATCCTTCGCTCTACTCAAAACATATTTTGGCGTCCAGTGTCGAAAAGATCTCATATAAAATGTGTTAAAAATTTAAATGTTATCCAAGCTGGCTTTCGGCAAGTAGGCAACCCTGATAAGTAAAACTTGCTGATGCAACCCGTACAGACAGCCTAAGCAATGTTGTCTTGATTGCCCAGTGAAGCCAACCTTTCCAAAATGCTCTTTTATAGGTGAAGGTTTGCAGACTTGGACAGGTCAATTGTTCGGCAATTACTCTTAATCCTGATGATTCAACCAGATGTCGCAACAATAAAGGATTATAAAGGTTAATATGTCCTACGGAAGTCTTTTTAAAGTTATGTGGCGTTCGGTAATTTAATTCAAGAGGAACTTCAACAAATACGTACTTGGCAATCCGTGCCGCTTCATCTAATAAATGTCTGGGACATTCCACATGCTCCAATACATGGCTGAATACTGCCAAATCAAAAGACTTATCTCCAGCGGGGATACTACAGCCATCAAATAAAACAAAATTACATTGAGCTTTATATTTCCGCTTTCCGGCATTCGCCAAACCGGATTCGGATATCTCCATGCCCGTATAAAATTTTGCGAAATTAAGACTATCCAATTCACCGACAAGTGCTCCGTCTCCACATCCAATATCAACCAGCGAAGGCCGCCCACCAACGCATTTAGTCCAGAGATCTATTACATTTTTAGCTTTATCGCACGCCCCGATTTCCCGCCATACCCTAATGTTTGGATCGTTATAATACTCACGATAAAAGTCCCTGTTATTTTGTTCCATTTGCGTCTTGGCCATCAATACCCAGTCTCATTGAAACAGCACTTCCATGTATTGGTCCACCATGTGACTCAAATCATAACGAGATTCAGCCAGTAGGCGTGCGCCATCTCTGAAACTATCCATTTTTTTAGTAATCAGCAAAACTGCATCGACTAACTCTTCAACGTTAACTAATGCATCCTGTTTCCATAGATCAGCTTTTGGCTTGACAAGAAAACCTGATTTATTAGTAAGGATTTCAGGTAGCACCCCTAATTTGTAGCCCAATACCGGTGTCCCACATGATAGTGATTCAAGAACGCTATTAGGACATGCCGCAATAATATCTGTGGAAATAAATATGTTTGAACCACGATAATAATAAGGCAATTCCGAATTTGGCACCAACCCTTTATAATCAACGAAAGGATATCTTGAAAAATGGTCTCCCACATTATTATGGGGATTACCAAAAAATAATAATTCAATTTTAAGACCACTCTCGATTAATTTTTTTGATAACCCAATTGCCATATTTGAATTTTCTACACTTTGGTTTCCTTCAACACTTATTAAACAAACATCTCCTTTGGATTGATACCTTTTCCCTATTGGGCTAAAATTATTAAGATCAACGCCATTATATATTATCGAAGCTGCGGATTTGGATTTTCCGCAATATGATATCCAACGTTCTTCCACATATTTACTTTGGTATATAACATGATCAGCTAATTTAGAACGTATAATTCGCATAATATAATTTCTAATCTCAGCCATAAAATAGTTTCTTAATTTACTCTTTTTAAATCGATGTTCGAAGTTGGGATTACCCAATCTCTGAACAACCCTGACACCCTTTTTTTTTAATTCAAACAATTTTTGAAGATTCTTCGTTCCATTTATTACTAGAATAGAATCAAGCGAAGGTGTCTCAATATTATAAGTTACTTCAACACCATGGAATCTCAAACCAGCCGAAATTTTTTCTTCAAATGACGGAGGACCTCCAAACATTCCTCTCAAATCAGGGGTAATACAAATTTTTCTCATAACGTATTCATCTCAGCAATCTTCTTGTTATCATAAGATTTTAGTTTAAGAGGCCCGGAATTTATAAGAACGCTAAGAGATAAGAAATAAATTATTGGAAGAGATCCGATTATTGCATACTTTAACATACCAAAATTAAAAACCAAAAATGTCATGCCTGTATCTCTGAAACTATAGTAGGATAATATCGCTACCATTTCAAAATAAAGCCAAAATTGTAACAATTTTGAATACTTTGATTTATTAACAAATGATGCCATTAATGCAATCGGAACAAAAATATAAATTATGCTACCGAATGAATCTGCAAGTCGACTTTCCGTACTGAATAAGGTTATCCAAACATAAATTGTTAGGAGTTTCACAAACCAGTTATTTCTATTGCGGCGTTGCCACTCAAATACTATTCCAAACAACACGCCAATTGTGAAACTAAATAAAATAACAACCCAATATCCATTCCATGAATAAAGCTCAGCTGCTGTTGCATAATTTTCCCCACCTATTCCTCCGAAAGGATTATTTCCATAATAGAAAGTATTTACTATGGCCATCCACATATTAGATGTTCCAGGAATAGATATCGCAGGCAGAAAACGAATAATTGATCCCAAGATATTTATTGCACCCGTGTAAGGAACAAAATTAGGGAAATAATAATATACGAGAGCTGTTTGATCTAACCTGTGAGACATTAATATCCTTGCAAGTAGAGAGTATAACCCTTCACTTACTGAACCAACGCCAAAACGCACAAAACTTATAAACAATAAAAACGATACCCCTAAAAGAATAAATTTGATTAACTGACTAAATTTTATGCTTTTAAAGCCATAATGATATGCCATCACCATCATAATAACGCTAAATATTACACGAGCGCGGCCTCCATAAATGGCTTGAAAAAAAATAAATAAAACCATACCTGTTATTGCTATTTTTAAGCGCCATGATTTTCCGTTCGAGAAATACATCATAGACAACGCACCGATTTGCATCAATACTGATAAAAGGCGAAAATAATGAAACTCAGTTGCAGATAATACCTCTAAATCCGAGTAAACAGCCCTTTCAGACATAATTCCAAGCAATGACCTGCCTGGTAATAGATAAGCAATTACCAAGATGTTGGCAATGAAACCAATCCAAAAGAACAAAACCGAGACTGTCCAACCATTTGAAATTTGAAATTGTGTGTATATTTGACTATTTCCTTTTTCTTCATAAAATACTGATTTATTCGGCCAGGCCATTTTTGAAAAAATCATTCCGCTTACGATAGTAAAATATGTTAAAAAAATTAAAAAAATTGCGGGAATTCGTTCTGAAAATGTCGCTTTTGTATAAATAAAAGAGCTGAAAGGAATATCAAACCAAATATTAGCTAACGGACCGACACCGAGATCATGGGTTACAAGCAAACCTAACAATAACAAAGGCGAACCCAACCAATTAGGCCATTTAGTCTTTGATAACTTTAAGCACAATAAAATTCCAATAGCTGAATTTATGTAAAAAATATATTCCACAACATTACTTTCTTCAACATTACTTCAAATTAACAGGCAGGCACTTTTTTACCCTCACCTGCCATGTATAATTTTCAACATCTAATCGTGATTGTCGCGTTAAACTTATACCCCACATTTTGCCCTTATAAGCGCGTTGAATGGCCTCCTGCCACTCAGTTAAATTTGCTGAATCGCATAAAACTGAATTATTCTCATTTAATATTTCGCACAACACTTCTAGATTGCTTGTGATAATTAATCGTTCAGATGCCATGTATTCAAACAGTTTTATAGGACTAAATACTTTTGAAGTATCGCCGCCGCCGCTGACTTCTATCTTTTTTTGATACGGCATCAACAGAACATTACATGCCGCTAAATATTGCGGAAGCTCTGTGTTTGAAATAAATCCGAAAAATATTAGATTATCAATTCCTCTCGCCACTGCTTGTTCTTTTCGTGATTCAACACTTCCTGGATCACCGCCCATAATCAAAAATTGAACTTCGGGAAGCACACCGGCAAGTTCCATGATCAATTCAACCCCACGACCTTCATACAAACTGCCGGAGTAACCGGCTGTATATTTTTGTGGCAGATTCAGCTTTGACCTTGCTTCTTCAGGCGATGGAAGATTGTCAAAACGTTCGAGATCCACTGCATCGTGAGCCACAAGAATCTCCTTATTCTTCAACCAGCCAGGATATTCCGAAAGCAAAGCCTGTTTAAGAGCATGGGTTATAGCAACCAACCGCACAAAACCCTTTCCGGATACAATGAGCCTTAACCATGATGGTCCGATTCTTCCGCCCGGCACCTGGTGCAACTCATAAATAGTCGGATATCCGAATAAGCTCGAAAGGACGGCGGCAACTGCATTACGGGCAAAAACCATATCCACATTCTTTCTACGAGCATGGAGAAAAGAGGCGATTGCTATATCATACCCTTTCAAATAGGGACTGTTTTTCATCCTATGTATGTCAAATTTATTCCGTATGCCATAATGCCGCCAGATGTCTTTACTTAATCCTTCTAATGAGTCATTTCCCTTAACCGCGTAAAGTATCGGCTCATGCCCGTTCTGGACCATGGCCTGGCACATTTTCATTACCTGAATGCTGTTTGCGGTAAGAGATGGGATTATTGAACCTGAAAAGTATGCAATTTTCATCTTCTTTATTTAAGCCAATACAGATCCTGTCGAACTCCGCAAACGGCAACGGCTTTTGGACAAATTTTGGGATGAACGGCAACACCTCAAATGGGCTATCGATCCAGCCCCATAAATTCCTGTATGTAAACAGATTCCAACTGAGAAATGCCACCAGATTCGACAGCGACCAGCAAAACTTGGATTTAAACTGTAAAAACTTGACCAGCAAGATGTCGATTGATGCTGTCCAAATCTGGATTTTCACTAGTGCCGACGAAGGTTTTAACCTTCAGGTTTTGTTTAAGGGTTTAAAGAAAATTTCGATTTACCAGCGGTCTTTGCAAATAGCCGATAGGGTCGTTGCACCTAAGTCCAGATGGTTGGTCAATCTTTTTTCTGGTCTTTATCCAAGGCCACGACCTTTCTTAAGGGGTAGGGATATTTTTTATGTGAATAATATCCCGTCAAATGGGATGTCATTCCGGGAAACACCGATACGATGAAAGTTATACACAACAATCGGGGGGCCCTCTTTCCAGCCTGTAAAAAATCCCTTGAACATGACTTGAAATTCATTATCATTAACAAATTAACTTAACTGAAAAATATCCGAACACACTGTTTTCCACAAATCGGCAGCAACGCGGAGGTGATAATTTTTGTTAACAAAAGCACGGCCGTTCTGGCCCATACGAATTCTCATCTCCGGTTCACCGGCAAGTATTTCCAAATATTTCTTCCAATCTTCCAATGTTTCGGCTAAAAAGCCGTTCCATCCGTGACGTACAATGTCTTTATTGACCCCGATAGGAGAAGCCACTACCGGTAAACCTGCTGCCATATATTGAAGCAACTTGAAACCAGCTTTCATTCTGGCCCGCTCATTATTATTAGGTAAGTACATAATTCCAATATCAATTTCGTTGAAAACCGATGGTTCGAGGCTGATCTCCCAAAGGATAAAGCGTGATTTTACTTCGGGTTTCAGTTGAGGATCATTACCGGCAATAATTAGGGTTTCACAATTCCGATATTGAGACATGAAATGTAAAACAGATTCAAGAGGTTTCAGAAATAATTCAGAGAGGTTACTTCCGACCCACCCGATAACACAGCGACTATGATTCTTAGAATGGATATATTGATTAGTCTCGGTATCTACACATGTCGGAATAACATATACCCGATCATTCATCGAACTGAACCATTCACGCAACTCGTTACAACTGGCAACGATTGCATCCATAAGACCATACCATTGCCGTAGCCGTACCTGTACTTCGTCTGGATACCATGAACCATCAATTCTTTGAAAACTACCGTCATCTATATCCAAAACGCAGTTAGCGCCCATGTGTCGAGCCATGCTAACCAGAGAAAAAGCATGGGTCTTCTGAAAGACCACTAAACGGGGTGTATAAATGAAGCGGAGTTGATCGAGTGCCAAGCGAAGCGTTGTAATATACTCCATTTTTGGATGAAATCGCAAAACTCCAGCTTCAATACCAACTTTTTTAAGAAACGGAATCAACTTCAAAACCCGAAAACGATGACTTGCCACCTTCTCGTTTAAAACACTTATGAAAAGTAATCGACATAAGGGCATTAGTCTATTTTTCCAACTCAACTTGCAAATCTCTTGCAGGAATAATTCTAAGTATTGACGACTCATACAAATACAGAAGATGCTGGCTCCGATTAACCACAATGGACATCAGGAGTGAAATTGGGCCCCGGCCAAACACAAGATGCCTTCTAGTGATGCGCTTGAAATATTTACGCTGATACCAACCACCGACACTTGACTCATCGTTAATATAATACTCGAAAGTCCTTAAAGTAAAGAACCGGACATGGGTAGGATCTTGAAATGCTCGCAAGCATCCTGCATATGGAAGAGTAATTTGCAGCTTGGCCCCTGGTTTCATAACCCTCGATATTTCATTCAAAACATTATCAAGATTTACAATATGCTCCAAAATATGGCTTGCGTTTACTTCATCGAATATATTGGAAGTAAAAGGCAAATTACTATCTTCTAAATCACAAATTACATCGATTCCGCTCATAGGGAACCGATCTATTCCGATGAAACCGATCCTCTTCCGTGGACCACAGCCAATATCGAGCCCAAGCTTATTAAATTGTGCAGGCGTATCACGTCCCCAAAGTCGTCCCTGAGCCTTCTGTATGTAGGACTGTAGATTCATATAAAATCTGTGCAAAAAACTTCTTGTTTGCACTCCAAATAAGTTATTTTGAATCATCAGATATGTGCATCTCGCGAGCAAACTGGAAAAAAGCTTCTATATTGTCACCATTCAGCAGACTTATTGCAGACATAATATATTCAACTGGCCAATCCCACCAAGCTATTCTGAGCAGTTCGGTTATTTGGGCATCTGTAAACCTCTTACGTATTAAACTTGCAGGATTTCCTCCCACAATCGCATACGGCGGGACATTATTGGTCACTACAGAAGCAGCCGCAATAACGGCACCATGCCCCACTTCGACACCAGACAGAATGGTTGAACCCTTTCCTATCCACACATCGGAACCTATCAATACATCTCCCTTGGAGGTCGGATGCCCATCATTATATTTTCCAGGCAAATCGAATCGGGCACGGAATGGGTAGGTTGATATCCAATTTACCGGGTGGTTGCCACCCACAAAAATGGCAACTTCATCGGCGATTGAACAGAATTTGCCTATTAAAATGCGCCCTTTGTCGCCACGATACTTGATCACGTGTGGAATACCATAGGAGTGATCTCCCATGGACAAAGTGCCATCCAAGAGATATCCATGTATTGGTCGATGCTGTTCAGCGAACAAAAGCAAGCGATATGCAATTTTACCAAGAATTGACATCCCCCCCCTTGTATGTTTAAGAAAGAAACTAAAGGCAACTCATCCTATGTGTGCACGTGACATACCATAATCTGAGTTTTTAGTTGCATTCAGTCTTCTGATAGAACTCGGCAAGATGACAGCAACAGCCACGACAATACCGCCAAGTTTTGCCCAAGCTGCACCGCTTACTCCGGTCCTGGGCACTAACAGTAGCAAGAGTGTGCCTTGAATTAAAAGGCCAGCCAATCCAGATAACATAGCTGGCCATGCTTTTCCAGTAGCAATCTGCAGACTATTAAGTGGGCTTGTAGCTAAACCTACCATACTCGCAAGAATCATAATCAAAAGTGGCTTCTTGGCAGGAAGGAATTCAGTCCCAAAAATAATCTGTATTATTAAATCTCCAAAAACAAACATTATAGCTGCCAAAACCCCAAAAATAGAAATCAGAGCAAATGTGAATCGAAGTACCAAGGTTTTCAATTGTCGCACTTCTCCATTGAACCACAGCCGACTATATTCTGGAGTTAAACTGGTCACAAGTGCTTGGGTTGGAATATCAAACAATCCTGTGAGTTGAGAAGCTGCGCGAAAGATGCCGACTGAGAATATATCGGTCAAAAAGCCGAGCAAAATGACGTCAAGGTACCGATATATAGTCTTGATGAATCCTGAACCGTATCCAATGGTCTGAAACACCCGGACATTTCGCGAAACTTGCCACCACATTCTTTTCGGCCGAACGTCAATCTTCGATATATTCATAGCTTTCTTAGCAAGTAAGTAAATTAAAGCACCATCAAAGAGAGATAGAAACACAAGCACCCAAACTACCTCCGACAGACCTGAATGATTAATATACAATACTGCTATAAAGGCCAGCTTAATCAAAGAATGAATTACAGATTGATAGAAAGCCCAGGAAAACTTATCCGCCACTCTTAGTAACGCAAGGGAAGTCGAATAGCACGATTGAAAAATCAATGTAAGCCCATAGATGATTTGGAGGTTTTCCTGCCCAGGGGATAGGTTAAGGTACTGCGGTATCACCAATGAAAGAATTGTAACAATTGCAAAAGATAGTATCGACGACAACACGTCGATGCGATAGCAATACCGAATCAGATGCCGGACTTGGGCTGTGTCACATTCTGTCAAGGCTTTTGTGACGTAAACCAAGGCAATCTGAGCGTTATTCAGCTTGAACAAACTGCTGACTATGGCACAGGTGGCTACAAATAGTGCGATTGTCCCCATACCCCCTGGCCCAAGCATCCTCGCCATCATACCGGTCTGGATAATGCCCAACCCCACCGTGATGGGCGTTGCCCCCGAAGCCCAACCGGCATTGACCAGTACACGACCAGTCAAAGTGCCCTTGAGTCTGGCAAATGATACTCTCTGCAAGCCTTTAAACATCAGGAAAGCAGCCCTCAAGCAAGCTTACGGGCGTCAAGGCCCGGAATACATGTCATGTACGTCAGATACTCAAGGCCCCAGGAAAGGCTATGGGGGATCGAAAAATGGGCTCGAGATGAGATATTCATCAGATAATGATACGGAAAGGAATATTCATTGTCCTGCGCTGTAACACGTTCATAAACTGAATTTGTATGTATCAATATGCAAACTCTTATAAAATCTATACTGTTCTATATTTCTTCATCACTAATACAGTTCGTTCTTCAACATCTCCATATTCAGGTTTTGCAGGCTGCCATATAATTTCATCATTTTTTCTATATTTGAAAAATGGAATCCACGATGTTTCTTTGAACCCGCATCGCTGATACATGGCCATTGCTTTGCTGTTTTCAGCAACGCATTTAAGAAATATATATGGAACATCAAAATTGTTAAAAGTCCACTCACAAAGCAATAACAAAGCCTGCGTCATCCCCCCCTTACATCCCTCTTCAAATCGTACAATTTGCCCTATTTCGAATGTTTTATCAATTGAATCAAATGTAATTCCAATGTGAGCAAAAGATATTTTTTTAAAATTTTCTACGCTAAACAATACCTGAAAAGGATTATTTTCAATTGTTTTTATCCATCGAAAGGTTCTATCTGTTGACGCATTAAATTCGGATAGGAATGCTTCTCTCCAGGTATTTCTTGCATGAGTGGCTTTGATGATAAATTCGTCGATTCTAGGCATCTTTGTGGATACAGCACGTATAAAAATCTCATCATTTCCGGAGAAGGTTTTTAACGTTCCTGTATGAAGGTATAACCCTTTGTTTTTCAATTCATTAAATAAATACGTTGTTCGTGATTCCATAAAATCGGTTCACGGATCAGATAATATTTCTTTCAATTTATCGCAAACAAAAGTGACCTTCTCTCGAGTCATATGAAAACTACTTGGCAGATTAACGCCGTATTGACTGATTTGATAGGCAATGGTATTTTTTCCCCTTGCCTGCTCAGCTGCCGTACAACCTGAATATGCCGGCAGAGAACTTAAAGGGTAAAAAAACGGGCGGCAGTCAATGCCTCTTTCAGACATCGCTTTAATAATATCCTCTTTTGTGAGTCGAAACCGTGGTTCAGGAATAATGGTCACCATCCAGTATGTATTTTTTACATCATATGGTTCATAATTCAGCATTAATCCTTCAATATTTGCAAGCTCCTTGTAATACCATGAGAATATTTCTCTTTTTCTTTCTATAAGTTCCTCTATTCTTTCTAATTGAGCCAATCCCAATGCCGCTTGCATATTCGACATTCTGTATTTATAACCTATTTCCGTATTCCAAAACATTTTTCCCCCGGCTTTGCGGCCATGATCCCGCAAAAACTGACACCGGTTAAACATGGTTTCATCATCCGTGAGAAGCATTCCGCCTTCACCTGTAGTCAATGTTTTTGTGCCGTGAAAGCTGAAGGTGCTTGCCAATCCGAAGCTACCCGCTTTTTTCTTTTTGTATTCCGCTCCCAGTGATTGCGCCGCATCTTCAATGACTGCGATACCGTGCCGAGAAGCCGTCTCGAGAATTCCATCCATGTCCGGCATATTCCCGTAAAGATCCACCAGGATCACAGCTCTTGTTTTAGGTGTTATACTGCCTATTAAAGACTGAACAGATAAACACCATGTTTTGGAGTCAATATCAGCGAATACGGTTTTGGCATTTACATATGAAATTGGCGCAGAGCTTGCAATCCATGTTATTTCAGGAACGATAATCTCATCATCAGGTTTCAGGTCAAGGCTTGCCAATGAAAGATGGAGCGCAGAGGTGCACGAAGGAAGCGCCATAGCGTATTTTCTTCCGACATATGCCGCAAATGCTGCTTCGAACCGGTTATGATATATACTGTTATTCTCGTACCAGGCATTTCTCACAGCATCAGCTACATAAGAAACTTCTTTTTCGGTAATCCAGGGACCGGCTACTGGAATGCGTTCCATTATTTTAATTTCCTACTTATTATTTTTGAAGATCTCAATGAAGCAATTTCAAATAAGGTAACGGAATAATAAATTCTCCGCCTCTGTTTCGATGAGATGTCAACTGGCTGATAATTTCATCAGCATAATTCCATGCGGTAAGAAGTATGATATCGGGCTTATCAATTTCAATCTGCTCAACCGGATAAATCTTTAAATTTGTTCCAGGAATAATATAGCCCTGTTTTTGTTGATTTCTATCTACCACATACTCGAATGTTTCAGAGCCAAGCCCAAAATAATTGAATAAAACTGTAGCTTTTGCAGCAGCACCATAGGCAATTATTTTCTTCCCCTCATTTTTCAACTGCTCCAGCATGCTACAAAGATCTTTTTTTAATTTCATAACTCGGTTAGCAAATTCGGTATAAAACTGGTCTTTACCAATCCCCTCTTGCTGTTCTTTTTCTTGAAAATCATTTAACCTGTCCGTCTTCTCATGTTCGCTAGGATGTCCTGCAAATATCCGAAGGCTACCGCCCTGTGCGGGTATGTATTGAACATCGAAAATTTCAAGGTTATGCTTTTTAAACAGCAAGTTCAAACACCGCAATGAATAGTAACACAGATGCTCATGATAGATTAAATCAAACGCACCAACATCGATCATATATTTGACATAAGCTGCTTCTACAGAAATTACCCCGGAAGGAGACAGCAGGATTTTCATTCCCCCGACAAATTCATGGAGATTTGCAACATGCGCTAAAACATTATTGGCATGAATTACCGATGGAGCTTTATATCTCTGTCTAATGCGTTTGGCCAGCTCTTCACCAAAGAATTCAACAACCGTCCGGATATTTCTTTTTTCCTGGGCTATTTTTGCAACATTCGCCGCAGGTTCAATTCCTAATACCGGAATTCCGGCTTTTTGATAAAATTGGAGAAGATAGCCGTCATTACTTGCTATTTCGACAACAAGGTCACTTTTACCGAGGCGATATTTTTCTATAAGTTGATTCGCAAGATTGTCTGCTCCCGATACGAGCGTATCCGCACAGGATGAAAGATACATATAATTGCTGAATAATACTTCTGGTGAAATTGTCTCTCGTATCTGAAGCAACCCGCACCTATTACATTTTACAAGTGTCAACGGATATTTATCAACGCGTTCGTTAAATTTTGTCTCAGGAATCAAGTTGTTTGCCAGAGGTTGCAGCCCGAGGTCAAGAATAGTTAATAAATCATTACCGTTACAGATTCGACAATTTTTTTCTAAGGTCAGATAAGATCTTGCCATTTAATTCTCTTATTATACAGAACAACCAAATTGTTAATTCCATTCAATTCTGGCATATTTTGGAAGGAAACGATCTTGTCTCTGATAAAGAGATTTAATATCCAAAGGTTCTTTTGAATCATCACCTATTATAACCCACTTCTGATTTTCCTGCACAGACGGAAATGCGCTGAACTTAAACATCATATCTTTCATTTTATGATTATATTTGCATATAAAATAACGGACTGAATCAACAGAATCCGGGTGGTTAGACATGTTCCCCATCATTTCAGAATTATAATATTGTTCGATAACGTTTCTGATTTCAGGTAGATGTGGTTTCATTACTTCTTGCGCCTTTGGCAGTATTTTGGCCCCTTTCGACAATCTGTTTTCAACTATAAACAAATTACCGCTCTTTGGGGCTTTTTTCCCGTAACGAACAGTAAAAACATTATGGAATTCATTCAATTTAGATAATAGCTGTTCCATGCTGAAAAAATAATGTCCATACACCACGCAAGACAAACCACAGGTTTTTGTAATTTGAATCCGTTCCCCATAAAAAGATTTTTTTACGATATTTGATACAGGATCATAAAATCGAGTCTGCTGCTGAAAATAAATCGGGGCATCCGAGGGATAATTTTGTTTTTTACTAATCCCAAAACCAAATAGACTCTGTTCGTTTCTTAATTTTTTTAGATTTAACGCATAACCTGACATGGGAGAAGACAAAATCTGACCCTCCCTCGATAATTTAAATCTTTTATAGATTACACCGTACTCGTCATGATTCTCTGCAAGGACTTGACGGATATTCGCAGTGGTGGAAAAATCAAGAATATAGTCGGAATTTATTACAAACCCCCAATCTGTTTCAAGTTTTTGCAAACCTTCGGTTGCATTGATTGTCCATTGTGAACCATGCCATCGTCCATCTGGTCCCCAAAAAGTTTGTGGAGAATTGTATACCATCCAATTCTTTGCGCTTGTCCAGCTTTTTAATATATCGTAGGATTCATCTGTTGTTCCACCATCCACGATCACAATCTGGTCTGCAAATTTGCCCCATGAATCTATACAGGCAAGATAAGCGAGATAGCCTCTTGAGAATGAATTTGTTGAAGTTGTAATCACCCCGATGGAAGGCAAAGAACTCATTTGCCTCCCCCATGATACGTGCATAGCCTCATCTTATTATTTTTCACCATTGTATTTTGATAACACAATATTTATTGCAGTTATCAAACCCATAACATATTTTTATTTCTTGCCTCTAAAATGAAGAATTTAAGATTTTCTATACTTAACACATTATTTGATTCATAGAATTTTTTATACCATTCTATAGTCAACACAATAGCAGTTTCAACATCCCAGACAGTATTCCATTTCAACTTTAGCCGTGCTTTTGAACTGTCAAGTTTTAACATACCCGCTTCATGTGGATAGTCAGTTTTTTGTTGTATTTCATAATTAACTTCCGGCCATGCTCTTTTAACTAATCCCACAACCTCTCCCACAGAAAGATTCTTGTCATCAGAGGGTCCAAAATTCCATGCCTTGGCACATTCTTTTTGTCCTTCTAAAAGCTTCTGTCCAAGTAGCAGATATCCACTTAATGGTTCAAGAACATGCTGCCATGGCCTGATAGATTCCGGGTTTCTAATCTGAACCTTCTCATTGCGGCTCACTGCGCGAACCATATCAGGAATTAGTCTATCAGGAGCCCAATCACCACCACCAATTACATTTCCTGCACGAGCACTAGCTATCAATGTACTATTAGCACTTAAATGTTTTGAACTATTAAAAAAAGAGTGGCGCCAGCAATTGGTGATGATTTCAGCGCATCCTTTCGATGCGCTATATGGATCATAGCCACCTACTGGATCAATCTCTCGATAACCCCAAGGCCATTCCTTGTTTTCATAACACTTATCACTTGTAACATTGACTATTGCTTTGACAGAATCGCAGTTTCTTACCGCTTCAAAAACATTAATGGTTCCCATAACGTTGCTGGTAAATGTTTCAACCGGATCCTTATAAGAAGCTCTAACGATAGCCTGCGCAGCAAGATGAAAGACAATTTCAGGTTGTTGTTCTTTGAATGTGTATTTGACATTTTCTGCATCACGAATATCGCCGATAATAGAGTTTATACCCAGATCTAGCAAATTAAAGTGGTTAGGTTCGGTTGCTGGTTTTAGGGAGTACCCTGTAACCTTTGCACCCATCTGTGATAGCCATAGTGTCAGCCATGACCCTTTAAAACCTGTATGGCCTGTAACTAAGACTCGCCGGCCTTGATATATTCGATTAAATAAACTTTGAAATCGACTTATTTCCAAATTTTCCATTTTGCTTGGCCTTTTTCCCAGAGTTTATTTAAATATTCCATATCTCTCATGGTGTCCATGCAGGCCCAGAACCCCTGATGTTTGTAAACCATCAGTTGTCCTTCTTTAGCAATCTGTTCTAGCAACCCGATCTCCAAATCGCATTCATCATCTTCAGAAAGATAGTCGAAGACTTTTCTGTTAAATACAAAAAACCCCCCATTGACAACAGCTAATCCTTTTTCAGGTTTCTCCATGAATGCTTCTACATTATCGCCGTCTATCTTTAACTCACCGAAACGCGATGTGGGATTTATTCCGGTCACTGTCGCCAACTTTCCGTGGCTTAGATGAAATGAAACGAGCTTATTAATATCTACGTTCCCAACCCCATCTCCATATGTAAGCATAAAAGTTTCTTCGTCTATATATTTTTGGACTTTCTTTATTCTTGCGCCCTTCAACGATTTCTCTCCGGTATCTGAAAGGGTGATGCGCCATCCTTTTTCACCATAAGTTTTGTGAACGCAGAGTTTTTCCGGCTGGCCCAGTTCGATACTGATATCGCTATTCATCAGTTCATAATGGCAGAAATAGTCTTTTATCATTTCGCCTTTATAACCCAGAGCAAGGACAAAATCTTTAAATCCGTAATGTGAATAAATCTTCATGATGTGCCATAGAACTGGACGGTTACCGATTTTTACCATTGGCTTGGGACGAAATTCAGTTTCTTCACGGAGCCGTGTACCAAGGCCTCCGCATAAAATAACAACTTTCATGGTTTATTCCTCAATGTTTAACGGGACGTTTAACGGTAGCCTTATTTAATAGCAACAGCATAAATGTTTGCATCAAGAACATAACTGGATTTTTTCTGACGATTTACGAAAATATCAATTATAAATAAAGGCAATAAAATCCAATTTATTGGAACAGCTAAAATATATCGCAAATATTTATTTCCAAATGATAAACTATTGCTTACGTAATGAATGAGAAAGATACCGAGTGCATGAAGAGGGCCATCAAGAGAACCAATTTCTATAATGCCAAACTGATTACATAGTATTCTTAAACCTTCTTCTGAAAAGCGATAATTATCTCCGCCATGATAGGGATATACCCAAGGGGATGACACATAAAGCATGCCACCCTTTTTAAGTATTCTATATGATTCCTCAATGACTTTGAAAGGGTAACTTGTATGCTCGATTACACCAGATATAACTATCAGATCAAAAGAATTATTCGGGAAAGGTATATATTCACCCTGCGAAACGACATCCACATGTTCTTTGGGAACTACCTCGAGTTCGATAATATTCTTCCGGTATTTGTCTTCAAATGGCTGGTTGTATCCGATATACAACGCCTTATAAAAAGAGTTGTTTTGAGCAAGCGAATGGAGCAAACTTAAATGGCTGAATCTACGTTTTGATTTTATCCGTGGCGCTTTTAATATCAAATATAACTTTTCGAGTGTTTTCCATCTTTTTTTTTTAAATTTTTCATAAGGCTCGGCCCAAACCGAGACCGATTTTTTATCCAGAAAACACGGCTTGCCGTCCCATTCATTGTACTGACGTTTACACACCGGACAAATGAACAACCTGTGTTCTAGTATATATTCCACAGGTGGATGAGCATCACAATACGGACAGGTCAACTGAACACCGTTAATTGTTGATTCCATATCTTTTAAACATCCAGCGTCGAAGGATAATCCCCATTCGAAGTAATTTTTTTTTAACAGAGTAATTTCAAAAAGTTATGGTTTCCCCCAATAGTTTAACGGGACGTCGGTGAAGAGAATGCACGGCGAAAAAAGCTGTTAAGCTGATAAAAGAAAACAGGTTAAGATTGAAATGCGGCTGACGGCGCAGGGCGCACGGCTCACGGTGCAAAAACAGGGGAAGGCCAAGTACATATTTTCATAAATACGGTTATCTCATTGCCCGTTCGCTGCACTCATTCGAGACACAGAGGTCACGGAGAAACCTTTCTTTTTGCCCATCGGGAGATGACGATGCATGAAAAAGCCTGAGCCTTCGGTATACTTTTTAGGTTCTTCTCCCAACTAGTTGGGAGAAAGGATTCCAGGATTCAAGGGGTCCAGGGGCCAAGTGTTTGTTTTCAATCAGTTATTAAATTCCAAGTGCATTTTTCGTCATTATTGCAACAAAAAAAACTAAAGGATTTGAAATTCAAGAGCATTTCACTTGAACCCTTGAATCCTCGGCCCCTTGAACCCTTGGGATTCATGTCCAACATTCTTAAAGATGATTTTACTCATTTTGCAGAATTAACTACAACTAATCCGGAGATGATACACTTTTTATTATCACCGCATAGACACCGTGTATGCTTATGCGACAAGCGGATATGTGTTTTTATCTGAACCGGCATCTCCCGGTTCAGATAAACTGATTCACCCCTCTGTGCCCTCTGTGGCTCTGTGGTGAAAAACACGTTAGGATATTTCCAAAACAGAGCATTAAGTATATAGATTTAAAAGAAACAAGTGCAGCGTCTTTATACAGCTCCGCCTTCTGAGTTCCATGAGCAAACCCGGCTTAATATACCAACATTATTATATATTTTTAATTAAAATGGAGTTGATGCTTAAAACACACGGCCGATTTCATCGGCCGCTTCGTCCTGGGTCAGATCCGCCGGCTCTGCGACATTGGCCTCCCGGGCCAGCTCGCGGATCTGCTTTTTGATCTCATTGTATTCAAACAGCTTGCGCCTTAAAAAGCTTACGGTCAGGCCGGCCTTGGCCTCCAGGCCGCTGGGCGTCAGCTTATAAATATACTGCAGTTTATTTTCGGAATCCTTGAAGCGGTTGATTTTAACCAGTCCTTTTTTCGTCAGTTCGGAGAGACAGTAGTTGACCTTGCCCAGGCTGATGCCCATTTCCCGGGCCATTTCCCGCTGGGTGAAGTCGGGGTTGCGGCTTAGAATCTTGAGCAGCCGGTAGCGGATTTCCTGCTGGTAATCTGCGTTCATGACATGAACACTTAAAATAATTAGGGGGTTATGTCAAGGAAAATAAGGCTGAAGGTTGAAGACTCAAGGCCGAAGGAGGAGTGAACTAATTGCTGATAAGCTGTTAAGCCATAAGGGCCGAGGGTCTAGGACTGAGTTACGAATAAAAGATGATAAAAACACGGCTTACGGCGTACGGCAAAGGGCAAATGATAAGCTGTTGAGCTGATGAGCCGGTAAGCAAATGGTTCAGGGCTCACAGCTCAGGCCGAATGAAACATGTAAAAAAGCAAGAAAGCTTGGAGGCTTTAAGGGATTGTATTGAACCGCAGAGACGCAAAGGTCGCCGAGTTTCTTATTGTTGCTTTTCGTTGAGAGGACGAAAAGCAAGCAGCTGAAAGCTCTTTTCATTGCCGGCCCCTCACCGGCAATGAAAATGAATCTTTCTTTGCGTTCTCTGCGTCTCGAGCGAAGCGGGCGGTGAACAAACCAAGGCGCCTCACTTGTTACACCTGTCTCCCACCCTTCCAGCCTTAGCCTCAGCCTTGTTGGCCCCCAATCAGCGTTTCCAGGATGGCCTTGTGCATGTGCATCTTGTTTTCCGACTGGTCCCAGACAACCGAGGCCGGCCCCTCCAGGACCGAGTTGCTGATTTCTTCGCCGCGGTGCGCCGGAAGGCAGTGCATGACGATGGCCTCTTTGGGGGCTTTTTTCATGAGGGTGCTGTTGACCTGAAAGGCGCTGAAGGCGCGCTTGCGGGAAGCGGACTCGCTTTCCTTGCCCATGCTGGCCCAAACATCCGTATAGATCACGTCGGCATCCTTCACGGCCTTGACCGGATCGGAGATCACCCGGATCCGGCCGGTTTTAAGGGCCAGCGCCTTTTTCATGACGCTCTCGTCCGGATAGTACCCTTCCGGGCAGGCCAGGACCAGGTTCAGGTCCAGCACCGCCGCGGCGTTGATCCACGAGTGCGAGACATTGTTGCCGTCGCCGACCCAGACGAAGTTGATGCCGGCGTACCCTTTTTTATGTTCAATCACGGTCATCAGGTCGCTCAACACCTGACAGGGGTGATACATATCCGTCAGGGCGTTGATGACCGGTATGGCGGAAAATTCGGCAAACTCCTGCAGCAGGTCCTGGGAATAGGTCCGGATCGCCAGGCAGTCCAGATATCGGGAAAGCACCCGGGCGGTGTCCCGCACCGGCTCGGCCCGGGCCATCTGGGTGTCCCTGGCGCTGATGAAAATCGAGCTGCCGCCCAGCTGGGCCATGGCCACTTCAAAGGACAGGCGCGTGCGGGTGGAGTGCTTGTCGAAGATGAGGCCGAGGGTTTTGCCTTTAAGGGGCATGTCCAGGCGCCCCTCCTTGTGATGCTTCTTTAATTCGGCCGCCCGTTTAAAGAGCCGATCGAAGTCTTTTTTTTCCAGATCCAGTAGGGTTAAAATGTCTTTTTTCAAAATCGCTTTCTCCATAAATGAAAAATATATTGCACCGCAAAGGCGCAAAGTTAGCAAAGATCATTTTCCTGTTGCTTTTCGCTGAGAAGGCGAAAAGCAATCGTCAACGCCCTTTCAGGGATATAAATTCCCACTGTCGAGCAAACACCCCTGATCAGAGAACGTGTTTGTTTAATAAAGCTGAAAGCTTTTTCCTTTGGCGTCCTCTCAACGGCAAAGGAAATTTCTTGGCGCCCTCAGCGTCTCGATCGCAGCGGGCGGTTGATTTCATGCTCTTCTTCAAAGCACTAGTTGGACCAGTATATCCATAGAACCGGCACCGCAAAGGCGCAAAGTTAGCAAAGATTATTTTCCTGTTGCTTTTCGCTGAGAAGGCGAAAAGCAAACGTCAACGCCCTTTCAGGGATATAAATTCCCACTGTCGAGCAAATGCACCTAATACGAACATGTCCGTTTAATAAAGCTGAAAGCTTTTTCCTTTGGCGACCTCTCACCGGCAAAAGAAATTTCTTGGCGCCCTCTGCGTCCTGAGACTATCGAGCGGTTGATTTCATGCTCTTCTTCAAAACACCGGTTGGAACAGTATATCCATAGAACCGGCACCGCAAAGGCGCAAAGTTGGCAAAGATCATTTTCCTGTTGCTTTTCGCTGAGAAGGCGAAAAGCGAACATGATCACTTTATAACTTCAGAATCTTCAGGAAGTTCACGTACAACCCTAACGATTCCTTCCCGCATGAGCGCTACGTTAAAATTTAACAATAATCCCAACTGAAGACCGGACAATTTTAAATAGGTTAATAATTGGGCTTTATGAATCGGTTCGATTTCATTTACCGATTTTAATTCAACAATTATTTGATCTTCAACAATGACATCCAACCGGTAACTACAGTCCAGTTTAATACCTTTATACTCAACAAATAACGGTTCCTGCCGTTTAAATTTTATACCCTTGAGGCTAAACTCACAGCAAAGACATTCCTCATACGTTGATTCAAGCAAACCGGGGCCAAGGTACTTATGAACTTCTATCGCCGACCCTATTATTTTATTGCTTAATTGATTGATATCCATTGTCAAGTCAATCGACAAGTTGAAAAGCTTTTTCCTTGACGGCCGCTCACCGTCAAGGAAAAAAATATTTCTCAGCGTCCTCGGCGCCTTTGCGGTGAACCATTATTTCATTTCGGAAAAAATGCCATCCAAACACTCCACCAGGGCGTCGACGGCGTCCTTCTCAATGATCAGCGGCGGAATGAACCGCAGGATCGTATCCTGAATGCAGTTGACCAGGAACCCTTTCTCCATGCACTTCGCGGCCACCGGGGCGCCGTCGATCTTGAGCTTGATGCCCAGCAGCAGCCCCATCCCCCGTACATCCGCAATGACATCGTGTCGCTCCTTGAGGGTGTGGAGTTTTTCCTTGAAATAAACGCCCATCCGGGTGCAGTGCTCCAGGATTCCCTCCTCCGCAATGGTTTTGAGCACGGCCAGGGCCGCGGCCGTTACCAGGGGCGTGCCGCCGAACGTGGACGCGTGCGAACCCGGACCGAAGGCGGCCGCGACCGTTTCGGTGGCCAGCATGGCCCCGATGGGCAGGCCGTTGGCAAGGGCCTTGGCCAGGGTCATGATGTCCGGCCGAACCCCGAAATGTTCGTAGGCGAACAGCTTGCCGGTCCGCCCGATGCCGGTCTGGATCTCGTCGAAAATCAGGAGCGTGCCGGTCTCATCGCAGAGGCCGCGAACCGCCTTTAGATACTGCGGGTCCGGGCAGCGGATGCCGCCTTCGCCCTGGACCGGTTCGAGCATCACCGCGCAGGTGGTCGCGTCGACCCTGCTGCGCAGCGCCTCCAGATCATTGAACGGGACGAACTCAAACCCCTGCAGGACCGGATCGAAGCCCTTCTTGATCTTGTCCTGGCCCGTGGCCGACAGGGTCGCCATGGTGCGGCCGTGAAACGACTTTTCCATGGAAATGATGCGAAAGCGGTCGGCGGCGCCCTTTTCGCTGAAATACTTGCGGGCCAGTTTGATGGCCGCCTCGTTGGCCTCCGCCCCGCTGTTGCAGAAAAAGGCCCGGTCGGCGAAACTGTGCGCCGTCAGCCAGGAAGCCAGCTCCGTCTGGGGCCGGGTGTAGTAGAGGTTGGAGACGTGCCAGAGGATATCGGCCTGTCGGCAGAGCGCCTCGGCAATCCGCGGATGGGCATGGCCCAGATTGCACACGGCAATGCCGGACACAAAATCCGTATAGGCCTTGCCGGTTTCATCCCAGAGGGTGCATCCCCGCCCCCGCTCGAGGGCAATGGGGAAGCGTTTGTAGGTTTTGGCGATGACCGCGTCGGCGGTCTTGATGGTGTCTGTGTTCATTTTAATGCCTCATATTTTTCTGACAGGATTAACAGAAATGACTTGACGTTTCTGCCTGCCTGTTGTCCGCTTTGTTCAGGTATTCAGACTGAATTAAGTCCTGATCCCTTTTCTTTTTCCCTTCAGCCTATATCACTTCAGCCTTCGGTCTGCTGCTACCGCCGCACTTCCGTGCCGATGCCCTTGTCGGTAAAAAGCTCCAGCAGGAGCGCATGCCGCTTTTTGCCGTTGATGATGTGGACCTTTTCGACCCCGCATTTGACCGCTCCCAGGGCGCATTCAATTTTAGGAATCATCCCGCCGGTAATAATCGTTTTCCGGAGCATGTCTTCGGCGCCGGCGGCGTCCAGAGACGATATCAGCGCGCCTCCGGCGTCCAGGACGCCGTCCACATCCGTCATGAATATCAACCGGCCGGCGCTCAGGGACATGGCGATCCGGCTGGCCACCAGATCGGCGTTGATGTTAAAGGTTTCCCCGGCGCTGCCGGCGCCCACCGGTGCAATGATGGGAATGAATCCCTGCTGGGTCAGCGTATTGATGATCGCCGGGTTGACCTGGGTGACCTCGCCCACCAGCCCGGGATCGATAATTTCCGGCGGCTTGTCCTCTTCGGCCTGGTGGACGATATGCATCTTTTGGGCAAGGATCAGCCCCCCGTCCTTGCCGCTCAGGCCCACGGCCTTTCCGCCCTGCCGGTTGATCTGGGCCACGATGGCCTTGTTGATCTTGCCGCCCAGAACCATTTCCACCACGTCCATGGTGGGCTCGTCCGTGAGCCGCATGCCCCGCACGAATTTAGGGCTGATGCCCATCCGGTCCAGCACCTGGTTGATCTGGGGGCCGCCGCCATGAACCACCACGGGATTCAACCCGATGAATTTCATCAGGGTAACGTCCCGGGCAAAATCCTCCTTGAGCTGCTCGTCCACCATGGCATGCCCGCCGTATTTGATCACGATGGTCATGCCGGAAAAGCGGCGGATATACGGCAGCGCCTCGATGAGTATGTCGGCTACGTTGGGGGTCATGTTTTTTCCTTAAAATACTGTCTGTCTTTTTACTGTTGCTGGTTGCTTATTCCCACCTCAAAACGTTGCGGTAACAAGAACGATTGGACCGCAGAGACGCAAAGGTCGCAGGGTTTCTTATGGTTGCTTTTCGTTGAGAGGACGAAAAGCAAGCAGCTGAAAGCCCTTTTCATTGCGTTCTCAGCGTCTTTGCGGTGAAATTAACTTCAGCCTCAACCTTAACCTGTTCTTTCCTTGCTCCCCCGGCAACCGCTCCCTTACAATATATACCGGCTCAGGTCCTCGTCGTCCTTGATGTCCTTTAATTTAGCGTTCACATAGGCTGCGTCGATGACGATTTTCTTTACGGCAATATCCGGCGCTTCGAACAGAATGTCCTCCAGCAGACACTCCATGATGGTGTGCAGCCGCCGCGCGCCGATATTTTCGGTGGCATTGTTGACCTCTTCGGCAATCGCCGCGATTTTTTCCACGGCGGCATCATCAAATTCCACATCGACGCCCTCGGTCCGGAGCAGCGCGATATACTGCAGCAGCAGCGCGTTTTTAGGTTCGGTCAAAATCCTGACAAAGTCCCGGCGGTCAAGGGAATCGAGCTCCACCCGAATGGGAAAGCGGCCCTGCAGCTCCGGTATCAGGTCCGAAGGCTTGGCGGCGTGAAAAGCGCCGGAAGCGATGAACAGGATGTGATCGGTCATGACCGGTCCGTACTTGGTGGTGACCGTGGAGCCTTCCACGATGGGCAGCAGGTCCCGCTGGACCCCTTCGCGGGAAACGTCCGGGCCGTGCCCGCCGTTGCTGCCGGCGATCTTATCGATTTCATCCAGGAAGATGATCCCGGACTGCTCCACCTTTTCGATGGCCTGGCTGACGACCTTGTCCATGTCCACCAGGTTCTGGGATTCCTCCTGGGCCATGATCTCAAGGGCTTCGGGAACCTTGACCTTGCGCTTCTTGGTGGTCTTGGGCATCAGGTTGCTGAACATGTCCTTGAAGTTGATCCCCATTTCCTCCATGCCGACATTTGAAAAAATTTCAACCACCGGCATGGCCCGCTCGGACACTTCCAGGTCGACGTAGCGGTTCTCCAGTTTGCCGGCCCGCAGCATTTCACGCAGCTTTTCGCGGGTGGAGTGGGCGTCGTTTGGCGGCGGCAAGGCGGTTTCCACCGGCGTGCCGGCGGCTCCGTCCGGTTTGACCGCCCCGGCCGACGGCGTTTTGGGAAGCAGCAGGTCCAGCATTCTTTCCTCCGCAATCGTGCGGGCTTTGTCCTTGACCGCTTCCTGCTCCCTGGACTTGACCATGTTGACCGCCAGTTCAGTGAGGTCCCGGATCATGGATTCCACGTCGCGCCCCACATAGCCGACTTCGGTAAATTTTGAAGCTTCGATCTTGATAAAGGGCGCGTCCGCCAGGCGCGACAGGCGCCGGGAAATCTCGGTCTTGCCCACGCCGGTAGGGCCGATCAGGATAATGTTCTTGGGCGCAATTTCATCCCGCAGGTCCGGATCGACCTGCCGCCGGCGCCAGCGGTTGCGCAGCGCGATGGCAACCGAGCGTTTGGCCTTGTGCTGCCCGATGATATATTTGTCCAGTTCAATGACGATTTCAGATGGTTTCAGTTCGCTCATGATGTTCGCAGATCTTCACATATTATGGATTTGATGTTTCCTTATATTAAAAGCTTTTGGTTCCCACCGCAGAGGCGCAGAGGGCGCAAAGATTATTTTTTCTGTTGCCTTCTGCTGAGAGGCCGGAAGGCAAACAGGTAAAAGCTTTTTCATTGCCGGCCGCTCACCGGCAATGAAAAATACTATTTACCTCTGCGTTCTCAGCGCCTTTGCGGTTAATCTTTCTCTACAGTTCCTCCACCGTAATCACATTGTTCGTATAGATGCACAGCGATGCCGCAATTTCCATGGCCTGGCGCGCAATATCGACCGCATCCAGGTCGGCGTATTTCATCAGGGCGGTTGCAGCGGCCTGGGCCGCCATGCCGCCCGAACCGATGGCGATGACATTTTCATCCGGTTCGATCACATCGCCGTTGCCGGAAATCAAAAACGTGGCGGCGTGGTCCACGGCGATCATGATGGCCTCGAGCCGGCGCAGGTATTTGTCGGTGCGCCAGTCCCTGGCCAGCTCAACGGCGCTTCGGGTCAGGTTGCCGTTATAGCGCTCCAGCTTGGTTTCAAGGCGGTCAAAGAGATTGAGCGCGTCGGCGGTGGCCCCGGCAAACCCCACGATTATTTTCTCGTTGTACAGCCGGCGGACTTTGCGGGCCTGATGTTTGATGACCGTGTTGTTGAGGGTCACCTGGCCGTCGCCGGCAACCACGACCTTGCCCCGGTGCCGCAGCGCCAGGATCGTGGTGCCGTGAAAACTTGCATTATGTTGTTGGTTGCTCATTATCTGAACCCCATAAGCAATTTTCGGATCATGATTTTACAGTATATTACGTGTGCATTTTGTCCGTTGTCTGTTGTACGCTGTCCATCGCCTCGCCGATCTCAAAAATAATTGAACCGCAGAGGCGCAAAGGTCGCCGAGTTTCTTCTTATGGTTGCTTTTCGTTGAGAGGACGAAAAGCAAGCAGCTGAAAGCCCTTTTCATTGCCGGCCTCTCACCGGCTATGAAAATGAATCTTTCTTTGCGTTCTCTGCGTCTCGAGCGAAGCGGGCGGTGAACAAACCAAGGCGCCTCACTTGTCACACCTGTCTCCCGCCCTTCCCGCCTTAAGCCGTTAGCCTTGCGCCGTGAGCCTTCTCTGCCTACTCCCTCCTTTTTCTCAACCTCAAAGCTGGCCTTTCGCCTTTTGCCGCTGATAAGCTGTTGAGCTGTTCAGGCTTGCAGGCTGAAGGCTGAAGGTTATATCAGTGCCGAGTGACAAAGAACAGAATATTTTGGAGAGATCTTAATATAAACTGTCCCTTGCCATAGTCCTTGATCCCGTCTGTTGTTACCTTCAGTCTTTAGTCTATTTACCTTCAGCCTTTCTTTCCGATCCCTCACTTGCGCGGATGCGCCTTGTCGTATGTCTCCATCAGGCGATCGATGCTGACGTGCGTATATTTCTGGGTCGTGGACAGGCTCTTGTGTCCCAAGAGTTCCTGCACCACCCGCAAATCGGCGCCGGCATCCAGCAGATGCGTCGCAAAGGAATGGCGCAGCGCGTGCGGCGACACCGGCGTGGCGATGCCGCACGCCAGCCCCGTTTTATCCAGTATCCGCGCAATGGACCGGGCCGTCAGCCGGCCGAAGTTTTTATTCATGAACAGGGGGCCGTCATTTTTCAGGCGGCCTCTGCCGGACTTTGCGTTGGTTTCGGCGTCAAGCCGGTCCCGATAGGAGCGGATGGACGCCACGGCTTTTTGCCCGATGGGGACGATCCGCTCCTTGCTTCCCTTGCCCAAGACGCGAACGACACCCGCGCCGAAGTCCACGTCCGAAAGATTCATGCCGGCGATCTCCGAAACCCGCAGGCCGCATGAATAGAGCGTCTCAAAGATCGCGCGGTTTCTCAAGCCCAGGAGGCTCTTGGTATCAATGGAATCCAGCAGGCGGAACATATCGTCCACCGGCAGATACGTCGGTAGGGTTTTGTCCTGTTTCGGCGTCAGGATCGCATCAACCGGATTCTCCTGCAAGGCGCCGTGTTTGACAAGATACCTGAAAAATGATCGAACGGCCGACAGCTTGCGCGCCACCGTGGCTTTTTGATTTTTCTTATGCAAAATCCCCAGAAACTCCCTGATCATCAAGCCGTCCACCCGGCAGACGCTGACATTGCCCTCCGCTCCATTCGCATGTCCGTCCAGGTGGCGTTTTTCGGAAACAAAGGCCGAAAACTCCTCTAGGTCGCGCAGGTAGGCCCGGCAGGTGTTTTCTGAATAGGCTTTTTCCGTGGAAAGCGACTCGACAAAAGACCGAATCAATGTGTTCAGGTGAGTTGCGCTCATTCGAACCCCGATTGCCAATTAGAAATCGATCATTTCTTCAAGTTCCCGCCAGCTGCCGACCTCGGCGAAGGGATGCGCCTTTCGATTCCAGGGCCGCTTGAACAGAATCGGCGTTACCCCGGCAGCCTCAAGGGTGAAACAGGTTTCCAGCCTGTCTTCAACAAAATAGGAAATGTTCCGGTTTACCAGCACTTCCGCCTTGCCGTCGAACGTCCCGGTAGCTACGATATCGATGCTGCTCCGGTCCAGCGGCAGCGTTTTTTGGATCCAGCCTGAAATGGAATCCAGGTTTGGACGGGCCGTGACAAACAGAAGCGGCCGCCGGTAATGGGCCAGCCGGGAAAGAACTTCCGGAGCGCCTGCCAGCGGCTGTAAGGGAATTGAAAAATCACCGTCGATAATTCGACCGAATATGGTTTCCAAAACCCCCCTGTCGATATCGATGCAATCCTCCACCATGTAGCTGGTAATGTCCGCGTGCCGGAAACCGTCCAGGCGGTATTCATGCCGGGCGATCTCCAGGAAGAGTGACATGGTATCGGCCACGACGTCATCGATATCAAAGGCCACTTTGGATGGATCGATCACCATATCCGGTTCCGTATCGGTTAAAATCTTTTCCTTAATTTACAGATAATAAGCTGTTAAACGATCAAGAACCGGCGCAAGATACTCGGCCCATGGCAGGCTAAGGTTCAGGTTAAGGTTTAGTCCCACTCTCAACCTCAACCTCAGCCTCAACTTTTTTTTCTGGCCCCCCGCTTTCTTTGCTGCCTACCGCTTATTGTCTACTGCTTAGTTTTCCCTGGCCGCGCCGATCTTAAAAATAATTGAACCGCAGAGGCGCAAAGGTCGCCGAGTTTCTTCTTATGGTTGCTTTTCGTTGAGAGGACGAAAAGCAAGCAGCTGAAAGCCCTTTTCATTGCCGGCCTCTCACCGGCAATGAAAATGAATCTTTCTTTGCGTTCTCAGCGTCTTTGCGGTGAAATTAACCTCAGCCTTAACCTCAACCTTCTATTTCCTCACTCCCCGCTGCCCACCGCATAATTTTCCCTGGCTGCTGCTTTTGTTTACGCCGCCCGGCGGGTTTTTTTCTTGAGCCGGGAAATTCGCCGGCGGCAGATCACCGCCTTTTTGCGATCGTCGGCTTCAAGCGCACCCCGGCGCACGGCTTTCAGGGCCCGAATCTTCTTCTTGATATTACGAACCGAGGCGTCGGCCTTTGTTTTAGCCGGTTTTTCTGCGATCCCTTTTGCCTGGCAGACGGCACTGTACAACTCCGGCTTGTTCATTCCATGGACGCCGGTAATGCCGGCAATTTCCTTTGCAATTTCACGCAACTCCTTAACCGTCATTTTCTCCAAAGGTTTCTCGGCCCCTTCTTTTTTCTTCTTTTCAGCCATGTCCGATTGGTCTCCTTTCCGCGGGATTCGGATCGTCGGCAATTCCGGAAACGATCCCTGCCCTGATTTATCTAAAAAACACAAGCGGAGGCTATACAGCCGCCGCCTTTTGTTGTAAACGCCCCACAACCATAACGGCCGGGGCATGTTTTTGAATGCCACTAAATGACGGACTTGTCAATATGAGACCTTTGCATCACACCCCCTTTCGCTCAATTTCGGCCTCAGGCTCAAATTTTAATCCTCGAAATACACCCGGTATTCCTGTGGTAAAAATTTTCGCCTTCCTTGAGCTTGAACGAAATTTGGCGTTTCTCAAAGGCCTCAATCACGCAAGTACCCGCTTCAAGGCGCATGGCAGGAAAAGGCTGCTGTTGAAGAGCTGATAAGCTGTTAAGCTGTTAAGCTTTCTCAACCTCAGCATCAACCTTTATTTATTTCTGCCTACTGCCTACTGCTTACTCCCTACTCCCCACTTTTTCCCAACCTCAGCCTCAACCTTAACCTGCCGTAGGCCTTGGCCGTGCGCCGCTTATTTCAACCCGCAATCCGCAACCTGCTCCCTTATTTTATCTTCTCGTCCATCAGTTTTACGAGCGGACGAAACAGGTCCATGGGAAAGGGAAAAATCGTGGTGGTATTTTTCTCGGATGACATTTCCCGCATGGTCTGCAGGTATCGAAGCTGCAGCGCCATGGGGTGCTCCCGGATAATTTCAGCGGCTTCCGCCAGTTTGCTGGCTGCCTGGTATTCACCCTCGGCATTGATCACCTTGGCCCGCCGTTCTCTTTCGGCCTCCGCCTGCTTGGCCATGGCCCGTTGCATTTCCTGGGGCAGGTCGATATGCTTGAGTTCCACCGTGGCAACCTTGATCCCCCAGGGATCGGTATGCATATCGAGAATCTCCTGGAGTTCGGCATTTATTTTTTCCCGGGCCGCCAGCAGTTCATCCAGCTCCGCCTGGCCGCATACGCTTCGCAGGGTCGTCTGGGCCAGCTGGGACATGGCATACTGATAATTTTCAACCTCGATCACGGCCTTGACCGAATCGACGACCCGGAAATAAATGACGGCGTTGACCTTTACGGACACATTGTCCCGCGTAATCACATCCTGTGGGTCCACATCCATGGCCACCAGACGCAAACTGACCTTGACGATCTTGTCGACCACCGGGATCAGAATAATCAACCCCGGACCTTTGGCCCTGATGACCCGGCCCAGCCTGAACACAACGCCGCGCTCATATTCGTTTAAAATCCGTATGGCCGACGACAGAAACAGCGCAACCAGTATGACAATGGCTATGGCAGTGAACATGGCAATCTCCTTTTCGAGGCCTTTGCAAAACGCCCCCTTTTTACAAAGGTCCTGCTATCAGGTTGAAGGGGGAAATCCCCTGAAACAAATTCGGTGTATGACGGAGGACCGGAAAGCACGGTTTCCGTAAATGCCCTCGGTGAAATTCAAAATTCAACTATCGAAATTCGAAACCCATTCAAACAACAACATGTCCCAATAATTCAAACCCTGCAATGTCAGCCACACCGACTCTTTGGATCATTTGAATTTCGGTCATTCGGTATAGTTTCGGGTTTGCGGCTATCGCCTTGAAAAAAGACGGGATTCATGCTTCGGATTTAGAGTTTTTGGCTTCCAGCGGCGCGACCTCAATCACCAGGTCCTTTACTTTGAGCACCCGTACTTTGGTGCCGACCTGCAGCGGCAGGGCCGAACGCGCGTTCCACAGCTCGCCGTGCACCTGGACCTTGCCCTCTGGCGCAAGCGCAACCTTGACCACGCCGGTTTCACCCACCAGTCCCTCGGCGCCGGTCCTCGGCCGCGATACCTGCGATTTGAAAACAAGTCCGGCCACCACCACAAAAAATCCGCACACCAGCGCCAGAGTCGGCAGCATCACGCGCCAGGCCACCCGCACTTCAGGGCTGGCCCCTTCAAACAGCATAATGGATCCCAGCAGAAACGACAAGACGCCCGCCACGCTGAGAAGCCCGTAACTGGTGATTTTCATTTCCATGATAAAAAATACCACCGCCAGCAGGATTAAAAGAAATCCGGCATAGTTGACCGGAAGGGTCTGAAAAGCAAAAAAGGCCAACACCAGCGAAATCGCTCCGATAACTCCCGGAAATATCGCCCCGGGATGCGACAATTCAAAATAAATTCCGGCAATGCCGATCATCATCAGAATATAGGCGATATTGGGATCGCTGATGGTTTTCAGAATCTTTGTGCGCAGGCCTTCTTCCAGAACGGTCCGGGCGGCGCCGTCCAGCTTTAAAACCCCTTTGCCGGGAATCGTGCGCCCGTTGATCTGCCGGATGAGATCGTCCATGTCCGCGGCGACCACATCGATAATCTTTTCCTTAAGCGCTTCGGTCTCCGTGGCCGACACGCTCTCCCGGATGGCTTTTTCAACCCAGGCCGCATTGCGGCCCCGTTTTTCAGCCACGCTTCTGGCGTGGGCCACCATGTCGTTGACCACCTTGTCCGACATGGTCTTATCGATTTTTTTGCCGCCGATCCCTACCGGGTGAGCCGCGCCGATATTGGTTCCCGGCGCCATGGCGGCAATATCGGCCGCCATGGTGATCATGACGCCGGCCGAAGCGGCCCTGGCGCCCGCCGGCGCCACATATACCGCCACCGGCACGGGACTGCCGAGAATGGCCATTTCAATCTGACGCATCGATTCCGCCAGGCCCCCGGGGGTGTCCAGCTCTACAACCACCAGGGCCGCCTGATCTTCGGCAGCCTGCTGAAGCCCTTTTTTGAGAAAATCGGCCGTGCCCGGGCTGATGGCGCTGGAAACGCGGATGATATAGATTTCCGACTCCCCTGCAGAAGCCGCGTATAGTCCCCCTGTAAACAGCATAATAGCGGCAAAGACCATATATAAAATTTTAATCGGCTTCATGGGGTTACTATAAACCTTATTTGATTTTTCAGCAAACAATATTCAGAGGGCAGGCATATAGACTGAAGACTGAAGACCGAAGACTGAAGGCTAAAGGCATACGACACACGGCACATAAAAGCTGTTGAGCTGATAAGCTGTTAAGTAAACGGCTAACGGCTCACGGCGCAGGGCGGACGGTAAAGAAACAGGGCTGAGGGCAAAGGACTGAATAACGAATAAGAGCTGATAAGCTGTTTAGCATTCTCAACCTCAACCTTTTTCTTCAGCCGCGCGCCGTTTGCCGTGTGCCGTTTATTTATTTATTTCTTAGCCTTAGCCTCACCCTTAACCTCATCCTTTTATTATTGCCGACTGTCTGCCAACCTTCAGCCTTCAGCCCATTTACCTTCGGCCTTTTTCCCCGCCCATTTCCCGCATCAGTTTCTGGACATCCTCCCACACGTCCCGTTTCCGCTCCGGGTTCCGCAGCAGAAAAGCGGGGTGATAGGTCGGCAGGACCCTGACACCGCGAAAGGAATAAAACTGGCCCCGCAGCTTTGAAATAGGAGCGTTGGTCGCCAGCAGGGTTTGCGCGGCAAAGGTCCCCAGGGCGCAAATAAACCCGGGATTGATGGCCGCGATCTGGCGCTCCAAAAACGGCGAACAGGCCGCGATTTCATCCGGGGCCGGATTGCGGTTGCCCGGTGGGCGGCACTTGACGATGTTGCAGATATAAACCTCGTCACGGCTGAGCTTCATGGCCTGGATGATCTTGGTCAAGAGCTGCCCGGCGGCACCCACAAAAGGCTGTCCCTGCTGGTCTTCCTCGTAACCGGGTCCTTCGCCCACAAATACCAGCCGGGCCCGGGGATTTCCCGAACCGAACACGATATGGGTGCGGCCGGCCGCCAGCCCGCAGCGCCGGCAGTCCCCCAGGTCCGCGCGGATGTCCGCGAGGCTCTCGCTGCGCCCGCCCGACGGTTGGCCCCAGGCGGCGACGACAGCCAGGCTCCGGGGGTCGCAGTCAAAACCGCGGCAGCCGCAATCGGCCATAAACCGGAGGGTGTCGCTGATCTGCGCCAGGACGGCCTGCAGGTTTTCTTTATCTGTGCCGGATTCTGAATCCATGTTTTTGTTTCGCTGTTTCTCAACCATGCCGCCAAGCTCAAAGACGGGGCGGCTCGATATCTGTATTCACCGCAAAGACGCTAAGCACGCAAAGATTGTTTACGGTTGCTTTCCGCTGAGACGCCGGAAAGCAACTGACAGTCATCCTCCGAAAATGCAGACTGCTTCCAACCGAAATCGATTTTCGTGGTTAACAAAGCTGAACGTTTTTCCTTTGCCGCTCTCTCAACGGCAAAGGAAATGAACATCCTTTTCTCTGCGACCTTTGCGCCTTGAGCTAAGCGGGCGGTGGGTTTTTCGCATCTGTTCACAGCCAATCTATATCGGATTGTCCCAACGCAATCGGTAGGGGCTAAGCGCTCACATACGATAATTTCAGGGAGTGTCAGAAAAAACGCTCCTTGATCCGGTCCAGCAGAATCCCGGCAACCGATTCCTTTTCCATGACGTCAAGGGCTTCCGCGCTGCCGTCCTTAAAAAACAGGGTGACCTGGTTGGTATCGGACGCAAATCCGGAATCGGGTTTTCCCACCAGATTGCCCACGATGATATCGCAGTTTTTTTCTTTCAGTTTTTTTGCGGCATTCTTTTTAAGGTCTTCGGTTTCGGCCGCAAAGCCGATCAGAACCTGCTTCTTTTTCCTTTTTCCCAGAGCGCCGAGAATGTCCTGGTTTTTTTTAAGGGTCAGCTGCAATTCTTCCTTGTCTTTTTTGATCTTGCTCGCCGCGGTCTCCAGGGGCCTGTAATCGGAAACAGCCGCCGCCTTGACGACGATGTCCATGCGGTCCGAACGCTCAAAAACCGCCGCTGCCATTTGGGCCGCCGATCGGACCCGGACCGTCGCGATGCCGGGAGGATCCGGCAAATGGGACGGTCCGCTGACAAGGGTCACCTCGGCCCCGCGCTGTTCGGCGGCCCGGGCGACGGCGTATCCCATTTTCCCCGAAGACGGGTTGCTGATAAACCGGACCGGGTCCATGGCCTCGTGGGTGGGTCCGGCGGTCACCAGCACCCGTTTTCCCTGAAAATCCTTGGGCGTCAGGCCGCTGATCAGCCGGTCGAGAATCAGTTCCGGATCCGGCAGCCGCCCGGGTCCGGTGGTGCCGCAGGCCAGCTGTCCGCTGGACGGTTCCATAATGGTGTATCCCATCCCGGTGAGCCGTTCCAGGTTTGTCTGGACCGGCCGGCTTTCATACATATGCGTGTTCATGGACGGGCAGACAAAGACCGGCGCCGTCACGGCCAGCATCAGGGTGCTGAGGGCATCGTCGGCAATGCCGTTGGCAAGCTTGGCGATGATATTGGCGGTTGCCGGCGCGATGACAACGGCATCCGCTTCCCGCGCCCAGTCGATGTGCCGGATGGAAGCATCCCCACCCCCATCAAACAGGTCGGTACAGACGGGCTGACCGGACAATGTTTTAAACGTGAGCGGCCCGACAAACCACTGGGCGTTGCGGGTCATCACCACCCGCACGGCCGCCCCCGCACCGGTCAGCAGCCGCAGCAACTCCACGCTCTTGTAAGCTGCGATCCCGCCGGAAACACCCAGAATGATCATTTTATTTTTAATTACGGTCTGCATCGGAACACCGTCTCTTTTTATTTAACGCTTTGATTAAAGCCATCCCGGCCCCGAGAACCAAGCCCAGAGAACATGATTTAAACAAACGCAATCGGCAAAATACGAAACCCGAAAATCGAAATTCGGAACAAATGGGCACTGTCAGATAGGCACACTGTTTGGATCATTTGAATTTTGGCCGTTCGGCATTGTTTCGGATCTGCGGCTATCACCTCTTGAAAAAAAAGGGGTTGGTGCTTCGCATTTAACCTATATATAAGACAGAGCTTCCGAACGCTGCCCCATCCCGGGCTTTCCTTATTTCAACAGGCCGCTGCTGCCGACGCCGGTTCCCTTTCCGGTCGCACCTTCCATGGCGGTGGGAGAAACCCATATTTCCGCATAGGTCGTGAAATCTCCTTCCGTGATATTGATCGCACACCAGCGGTTTTCCTTGTTGAACAGCATCAGCGTCCGGCGGGATTTAAAATAACTGATCAGCTTCCAGTTATCCTTGCTCATGTTGTTGTAAAAAAAATCGATAAGGGAATTGACCTCCACCCTTCCGGTCAATGCCAGCACGCCGGCTGAATATCCCGGCGTCCGGAACACGAAAGAGGCGTCCTTATCAACTTTTAATTCGCTGGGCACCAGGACGTCGCCGAAATCATAGTACAGCGGCACCGGCCCATTGTCTTTCTGGGCGGATGGAGCGGACCCTTCCCCTTTAATCTTGGAACCGGCACAGCCTCCGATGACCAGCGCCATCACCGCCACCCCAATCCCCATCCATCGCCAATATTTGCGCCCTACTGGTTTCATAATGCGTCCTCCTTCCGCAGGCCCCGATGGCAAAACCAAGGTCTCATGGCATGCCATCGCTAGGATTATCAACTATCCGGTAACACACAATAATTGTTTTAATCATACACGCTTTTTGATCGGGTTTAAAGTTGTATTTTGGAGTTTTTTTAATTTTTGCAGATTGCGGTACTTCAGCAGAAGGCGCAGCCACGTTTCGAATAAAGCCGAAATATCCCGGGTGCGTGCGTTTTTTTCCGCTTCAAGTTTTTGCTCCACGTCACGCAGGGCTGCCTTGAAATCCAGCCGATCGGGCTCCCGTTCAATCAGGTGCCGGTAAATCCGGGCGGATTTTTCGAAATACCCCTGGTCGGCATAAACTTTTGCCATGGTAGCGGTATAAAATGCGGTTTCATTCATCCTTTTTGTCCTTTTCAGGCTTCTTTAGCTTGATAACGACCTCGTCTTTTCCCACCATTCCGAGTTCCTGGCGGGCGACGCTCTCGATAAATTTAAGATCGTTTTTCAACCGGTCGATCTGGCGGTACAGCGAAAGGTTTTCCTGCTCCAGCTGAGCATTTTTCTGCAGCAGCTGGTCACGCTCCTGCCTGAGCAGGCGCAGATCGGCCAGCCCGTATTCGTTAAACACGATAAACAGCAGCAGCGAAAACAGCGCCAGGATGGCCAATGACATTAAAATTTTATTGCGTGTATTCATCAATGTTACCGCCCGCTACGTCTCACCTGAGTCCTGACAACGGACCGCGGACAATTAAACTTTAAAAACGGCATACAACGCACGGCCGGTAAAGGTTGAGGTTAAGGTTAAGGTTAAGAAGCCGTTGAGCTGATAAGCTGTTAAGCTTTCTCAACCTCGGCCTCATCCTTAACCTCATCCTTTTATTATTGCCTACTGCTTACTTTCTTCCTACTTCTGTCTCCTGCTCCCCGTCCCCTGCTCCCTTTTTAGCGAAACGTTTTCCCAGCAGCGACAAGACCATTTCAAGTTCCGGAACCCGGGCCAGGTAGGAGAAAACGCCGTAGCTGACCAGGCCGGCGCCGATGGTGACCACCAGGCCCGACAACAGGCGCAGGGCGCTGATATTTCCGCCCGGAATGGCCGCCAGCGCCACGCCCCAGACCGCCACCCCCATGGCCGCCGAACATACGACGGTCTTGAGTATGGAATCCCGGGCGACTTCCCATCCCAGGCTCCCCAACCGGGCCCGCAAGACTTTGAGCAGGAGCACGAGATTTACCATGGCGGCCAGGGATGTCGCCAGGGCCAGGCCGCCATGCCGGAGCCACTGCATTAAAATAACGCTCAGGGCAACGTTGGCAGCCAGAGAAATTGCCGCCATGCGCACCGGCGTTTTGGTGTCCTTGAGGGCGTAAAAGGTGGACACCACGATTCTGACGGCTGAAATTGCCCATAACCCCACAGCATAATACAAAAGCGCCATGGCCGTCATCCGGACGGTCTCCGCGTTAAACGCCCCCCGCTGAAACAGGAGGGCAACAATCGGCTGCCGCAGAACGATCAGGCCGACCATGGCCGGTATCGTGATATAGGATACCAGGTTCATGGCATATACAAAGGTGGTCCGCAGCGCCGCAAAATCCCGGGCGGCCGCCTGGCGCGAGAGGCTTGGTAAAACCGCCGTAGCCGTAGCGATGGCAAAAATACCCAGGGGAAATTCAACCAGCCGATCGGCATAATACAGATAGGAGACGCTCCCCTCTGGCAGCAGGGACGCCAGCAGGGTGCCGATCAGGATGTTGATCTGATAGACCGCAGCCCCGAAAACGGTGGGCAGCATCAACACGCCCACCTGCTTGAGCCCGGGATGATAGAAGCCGGCCTTTTGCCAGAAACGCAGCCCGTTGCGGATCAGAAACGGAACCTGCAGCAGCAGCTGCAGGGCGCCGCCGATGAGCACACCCACAGCAAGCCCGATGATCGGCTCGTCAAGATGGGGTGAAATCAGAAAGACCGACCCGATCATGGCGATATTTAAAAAAACCGGCGCCAGGGCCGGCGCGGCAAAGTGGCCGAGCACATTCAGGATGCCCATGGACAGGGCCACCAGCCCGATGAAAAAAATATACGGAAACATGATCCGGGTCAGGGTCACCGTGAGGGCCAGCTTTTCCGGCGATTCCGCGAACCCGACCCCGACGATACGGACGATCAGCGGGGACAGCAGGATCCCCAGAACGGCAACCACGGCCAGCAAAACGGAAATCAGCCGCAGCGCCGCCCGGGCCAGCAGGAAGGCTTCTTCTTTGCCGTTGCGGGCGAGATGGTCCGTAAAAACCGGAATAAAGGCGATGCTTAAGGAACCCTCGGCCAGGAGGCGCCGGAGCAGATTGGGTATGCGGAATGCCACAAAAAAGGCATCGGACGCCAGCCCGGCGCCGAAAAACCAGGCGACCACCACATCCCGGATAAAACCGAAAATCCGGCTGAGTAATGTGGCGCCCGCGACAACACCGGCAGCCTTGGTTACACGGATATTTTCAGACATAGCGATCCACAACGGTTATCCTACCGTTGATTCGGTTGAATTTCCAAAAACGCGTGAATTTAAGACATCCGTCACTTGGCGCACGGCTAACGGTGCAGGGCGCACAGGAACGACCCGTCCGCCTTTCCCAGAGCCGTAAGCCGCTTGCCTTATCCCGATTGCCCCCGACACCCTAATCTCAAAATATTCCTTGACATCGAAACCATAATAATTTAGTTAAAAAAATTCTGAAAACACATATTAACTATTTAAGGAGTTATCACCATTGGCAAACCATAAATCCGAAATCAAACGTGCGCGTCAGAATGCCGATCGGCATGATCGTAACAAGGCGGTCAAAACCGGCGTCAAAAACATCACCAAAGCGGTTCGCCAGGCGGCTGCCGAGAAGTCTAAGGAAGAAGCGATCAAAGAACTGAACGCTGCAAAATCAATCATCGACAAGGCGTCCAAGAAAAAGGTCATCCCCAAAAAAACGGCTGCCCGCAAAATTTCCCGCCTTGCCAAACGCGTCAACCGCATGACGACCAGCTAAAAATCCTCGGTCAACCGATAATAAATATTTTCAGCCAGCCGCTTGGAAAGCGCCGATACGGCTGCGCGTCTGTTGACGTCCGTCGCCTGGCTGTCGGACGCGACCCGATAGCTTTCACTGTCGGCGAGTCCCTGCAAAGACCACACCGCCCTGCCGTTCCGATCGGTCAGCTTCAAATCAACTGAGATGGTTACCCGTCTTTCCAGGGAGCTGTGCTGCCCGCTGCGCGATATGGTTTCCACCCGCAGTGATTTGACCGTACCGGAAAGAACGGCGTCGGCATCTTCGGGGGTCGCGCTGCGGTTATAGCGGATGAACTCATACCGGAGGTCGCCGGTGAGTGTGTTTTCCAAACCGGTTTCGGACGTGCGGTTGTCGAGCTGATGGATGAAAACCCGCTGGATTCCGGCGGGGAGACTCCCGCTGCCTGAAAAACGATAGCCGCAGCTCGATAAGAGCATGACGGCCGCCGCCAGTGCCCAGCTGATCCATCTGTTCTGAAAGCAATTAAACATAATTAAAACGCCTCTTTCGAAGGGGCCAGGGTTCAGGTTTCAGGGATCAGCTTTGAATGATTCGCTCACCGTTGTCCCTTTGTCGAGGCATCCTGTCGGTTACTTGTTGTCCGTTGTTCATTGCCTCGCCGATCTCAAAAATAATTGAACCGCAGAGGCGCAAAGGTCGCCGAGTTTCTTATGGTTGCTTTTCGTTGAGAGGACGAAAAGCAAGCAGCTGAAAGCCCTTTTCATTGCCGGCCTCTCACCGGCGATGAAAATAAATCTTTCTTTGCGTTCTCTGCGTCTCAAGCGAAGCGGGCGGTGAACAAACCAAGGCGCCTCACTTGTCACACCTGTCTTCCGCCCTTCCCGCATTAAGCCGTCAGCCTTTTTCTGTCAACTGCTTACCCCCTACTGCTTACTCTCTGCCTACTTTTTTCCAACCTCAGCCTTAACCTTAATCTGTTCTTTGCCGTTTGCCCTGCGCCGCAAGCCGTGCGCCTTTATTGTCTACTCCCTACTTTTTCTCTACCTCAACCTCGCCTCAACCTTCTACCTATTATATTATATCTTCCCCTGCGTCTTAACCCGTTAGCCGTTCGCCGTAAGCCGGCACTTATAGCACGATATTCACCAGCTTCTTTTGCACCACAATCACTTTTTTAACAGGGGCGTTTCCGATAAATTTCTGAACCCGCTCGTCCGCCAGCGCCAGATCCTGAATGGTTTTATCATCGGCATCCGCGCCCACCTGAAAACGGGAACGCAGCTTTCCATTTATCTGGACCACGATCAGCAGTTCGTCCTTCTGCAGGGCGTCCTGCCGGTAAGCCGGCCACTGCGCCGAAAAAATGCTGGTCGGATGCCCCAGGGCCGCCCAGATTTCCTCGGTGAAATGGGGGATAATCGGCGACAGCAGCAGGACGGTCGATTCCAGTGCGAGCCGCATGACGCTCGCTTTTTCCGGCAGATCGCCCCCTTCTTCGATGGTGTACATGGCATTGACCAGTTCCATGACCGCACTGATGGCCGTGTTGAAATGAAACCGGTCTTCAATGTCGCCGGTTACCCGTCGGATGGTTTCATGGGTCTTTTTATACAGTCCTCGCAGAGGTTCGTCCAACGCTTCCGGATTGCCGTCAAACGCCGTCCGGTCCCTGACAACATCCATCCAGGCAAAAGCCAGGCGCCAGACCCGGTTTAAAAACCGGTAGCCGCCGTCCACCCCCTGTTCGCTCCATTCCAGGTCCCTTTCCGGCGGCGCCGCGAACAGGCAGAAGAGCCGGGTGGTGTCCGCGCCGTATTTGTCCAGCAGCTGGTTGGGATCGATGACATTTTTTTTGGACTTGGACATCTTCTCGACCCGCCCCTCGATAGCGGCTTTGCCGCATTTGCTGCAGCGGCGCTCGCTGTCGCCGCCGGAAACCTCTCCGGGAAACAGAAAGCCGTGGTCGGGACAGGCAAGGGTTTCCTTGCAGACCATCCCCTGGGTGAGCAGCCGGGTAAAGGGCTCCTTGAACCCCACCAGCCCGAAGTCATGCAACACCCGGGTATAATAGCGGGAATAAAGCAGGTGCAGGATGGCGTGTTCAACCCCGCCGATATACTGATCCACCGGCATCCAGTAGTCCACCGCGCTTTTGGAAAACATCCCCCGGTCATACCGCGGGCTGCAGTAGCGTTCAAAATACCAGGAGGATTCCACAAACGTGTCCATGGTGTCGGTCTCGCGCTTCGCATCGCTGCGGCCGCATTTCGGACAGGTCGTTTTCTGAAAATGTTCCAGGGCCGGCAGGGGCGACCGGCCGCCTTCCAGCAGGCTGGCGGACTCAGGCAATACCACCGGCAGTTCGTCCTCGGGCACCGGCACAATGCCGCAATCAGGGCAATGCACGACGGGAATCGGCGCTCCCCAGTAGCGCTGTCTGGAAATCCCCCAGTCCTTTAACCTGAAGCTGACGGTTTTTTTTCCCAGCCCGTTGGCTTCGAGGTGGGCGGCGATCTCATCAAGGGCCTGAACATTTTTCAGGCCGTCGAAGCGGCCGGAATTCACCATGACGCCCTCGCCGGCGTAGGCTTCGGTCATGGCTGCCGGATCCAGATCCCCGCCGGGAGGCTCTACCACCACGATGATGTCGAGGCCGTATTTTTTCGCAAAATCAAAATCGCGCTGGTCATGGGCGGGCACCGACATGACCGCGCCGGTGCCGTACTCCATCAGTGCAAAATTGGCGGTATAGATCGGCATCCGTCGTCCGCTGAGCGGATTGATGCAGTAAGCGCCGGTAAACACGCCTTCCTTTTCGTAGCTTTCCACCGCTTTGCTGGAACGGTCCGACAGGGCCATGCGTTCGATAAAGGCGCCGACGGCTTCTTCCTGGGCCGTCCCCCCGGCCAGCTGCGGCACCAGGGGGTGCTCCGGCGCCAGACACATGAAGGTGGCGCCGAACACCGTATCCTGACGGGTCGTAAAAACGGAGATGGTCCGGTCCGCGCCATTGGGCGGGTTTTCAATGGGAAAACGGATTTCGGCGCCGTGGCTCTTGCCGATCCAGTTTTTCTGCATGATAATGACCTTGTCGGGCCAGCCGGGCAGTTTATCGCAATGGACCAGCAGATCATCGGCATAGTCCGTAATGCGGAAAAACCACTGCCAGAGTTTTTTCTGGCGGACGGCCCGGCCGCAGCGCCAGCACATCCCGGCTTCGACCTGCTCGTTGGCAAGCACCGTCTGGCAGGAGTCGCACCAGTTCACAAAGGATTCCTTGCGGTACGCCATCCCCTTTTCAAACATCTTCAGAAAAAGCCACTGTTCCCAGCGGTAGTACTCGGGCTTGCATGTGGCGATTTCCCGGTCCCAGTCGTAGCTGAACCCCATCCGTTTGAGCTGCGCCCGCATGGTATCAATATTGTCATAGGTCCAGTTGGCCGGGTGGGTATTGTTGGCGATGGCCGCGTTTTCCGCGGGCATGCCGAAAGCGTCCCAACCCATGGGATGCAGCACATTAAACCCCCGCATATGTTTATAGCGCGCCACCACATCCCCGATGGTATAGTTGCGCACGTGCCCCATGTGGATTTTTCCGGATGGATACGGAAACATTTCAAGCAGATAATATTTTTCCCGGTCCGGATCTTCCTTGACCCGGAACAGTCCGGTTTCTTCCCAGTAAGACTGCCATTTAGACTCAACCCGTTTCGGGTCGTACTTTTCATCCATTCCTGATGTCCTCCAGAATCATTCGCAAATTGCTTCTATAACAGAATAAAATTACATGACACAATACCATCTAAATATCAAGTCAGTAGATTGAAGGAGATTACGGATTGCGGATTGAAATCAAAAACGGCGCAGGAACAGGTTGGAAAAAAGTAGGGAGCAGGGAGTAAGCAGTAGGCAGTAGGCAGAAATAAATAAAGGTTGATGCTGAGGTTGAGAAAGCTTAATAGCTTAACAGCTTATCAGCTCAACAGCTTTTATGCGCCGTGAGCCGTGTGCCGTGCGCCGTGAACCCTGGGCCGCAAGCCCCATTGGCCCGCGCGGTGATAACGATTAATATCTTTGGGATATTACAGCAAAAATCATTTGACTTGTATAGGCTAATTTCATATTTAGAATCCATGCTTTCCGGGATAATAGTTCCGGAAACGAACACCATCTTCAACGTTAAAGGCTTTAAATAAAATGAGTTACAAGATACTGATCAATGCCGTTGATCCCGAAGAATGCAGGATTGCCAGTGTAAAGGAAAGCAAACTGGAGCAGTTTCATATTGAAAGCGCCGCCAGGGAAATCATTCACGGCAATATCTATAAGGGAATCATATCCCGTGTTGAACCCAGCCTTCAGGCTGCGTTTGTCGATTACGGCACCGACCGGCACGGTTTTTTGCAGCTTCACGAAATTCACAGTGACTATTTTCAGGACATTGAGTCCGGCGATCGATCGATTCAAAAAATCGTGAAACGCGGCCAGGAACTGCTGGTACAGGTCACCAAGGATCCGGTCATGAAAAAAGGGGCGATGCTGACCACTTTCATTTCACTGCCGGGCCGTTTCGTGGTGCTGATGCCGGGCAGCAAGACCCGCGGCATCTCCCGTAAAATCGAAGACGAATCCGAGCGCAGCCGCATCAAGGAGATGATCGACCGGTTGAAGCTGCCGGAGGGATTCGGCCTGATTGTCAGAACGGCCGGATCGGACTGCACCAAAACGCTGCTGTCGAACGATCTGCACTATCTGTTGAGGCTCTGGAAAGACATCAAAAAGAAAGGACTAAACGAAAAGGCGCCCGCGCTGCTTTACAAAGAGAGAAATCTTTCCCTGCGGTCCATCCGGGACTACTTTCATCCGGACGTCACCGAAATTCTTATTGACGATCCGGGCATTTACCAGGAAATCAGGGACTTTGTTAAGCTCATATCCCCCAAGCACACCCAGATCGTCAAGCTCTATAAAGGGGACAAGCCGATTTTCACCAAGCATCAGCTCGAAGACCAGATCGCCTCGATTTTTGAAAGCCGGGTCCAGTTAAAATCAGGGGGTTCCATTGTGATCCAGCAAACCGAAGCGCTGGTTTCCGTGGACGTCAATTCCGGTAAATCCACCCATCAAAAAGGTATCGAGCAGACCGCTTTTCAGACAAATCTCGAAGCTGCCGAAGAAATTGCCCGGCAATTACGCTTGAGAGACTGGGGCGGACTGATTGTGGTGGATTTTATCGATATGCGGGATTCAAAGCATAAGGCGGAGGTTGAACGCACTTTCAAAGAGCATTTAAAGGCCGATAAGGCCCGCACCAAAATCGGCAAGATCTCCAAGTTCGGCCTTCTGGAGATGTCCCGGCAGCGCATCCGGCCGTCCATCGAATTCGGCAGCCTGGAATCCTGCCGATATTGCCTGGGCAAGGGAATGACGCCTTCCATCGAAGCCTTGAGCCTGAACTTTTTGCGCAAACTGCGTCTGGAAACGTTTAAGGATAATATTTCCAGTGTCAGAGGAATTGTGCCAACGGAGGTCGCCGGCTACCTGCTGAATAAAAAAAGAAAGGAAATACTGGATCTGGAGATCCGTCGGGATTTGAGCATCACCATCGAATCCGACAGCTCCATGATACCGGGCAACAGCGAAATTATCTGCCAAAACAAATAATTGCGGGGGACAGCCATGAAATACATCGACCGGCTTGACAAGCTTATCGGAATGGTGGTGATTTGCGTTGTTATCATTGCGGCACTCATCATCGGCATCCGTCTATGGCTCCAGAAAAAAGAAGTCCCCGTGGCCGGTCAGCCGCCCGCACCGGCAGCAGTTGCGCCGCAGCCCCCGGCGGTTCTGGATTATTCCCGTCTCAATAAAGATGCCGAGCTCAAGGCGCTGATGCAGCAGCGCAAGGAAGCTTACGGCATCAATAAGGGGCTGGACATGATTGCAAAGCCGGATGAATCGATTAAAATCGGCGATTCAACCGTTCCCATGCAGGAAATCGCGGACAAGATCAAACTCGAACAGGGTAAAATCGTTGAAAAAGCAATCGACCGGCCCTCCGCAACCCCAATTGAAGATGCCTATGGAATTCATATTGTTCAGCCGGGCGACAATATCTGGAACATTCACTTTCAGTTTCTGAAGGACTACTTCGATCGCAGGGGAATCGCCCTGTCGCCCCTGGCGGATGAACCCGATCGCAAGGGTCTCAGCTCCGGCGTGGGGAAACTCTTGAAATTTTCCGAAAACGTGGTCTACATCTATAATGTCCGGGAGCGCAAAATCGACGTTGACATCAACCTGATTCATCCCCTGAGCAAAATCGTCGTCTTTAAAATGAAACAGGTTTTCGCGCTGCTGGACGGGATCGATTACGAACGTGTCAACCGGATACAGTTTGACGGGGAAACACTCTGGATCCCGGCGAATCAATAGACCGGCGACCTGTCGGGGATCGGGGGATGAAGCCGGAGGCAGGCAAGAGAAAGAAAAAGGTTGAGGTTGAGACGGCACGCGGCTCACGGAGTAAGAGAAGGCTGAGGTTGAGGTTGATAAAGCTTAACAGCTCAATTGCTTTTTCTCAGTCCTCAGTTCTTTGAACTGGCTCTTTTTCAGTTCAACAGCTTCTCGGCCTTGACCTGTTTTTTGCCGTGCACCTGCGCCGTCTGCCGTGCGCCGTTTTAGTAACGGGCTGAAAACTGCAGGTATAATGGCCGTCAAAACAAAATATTTGACGTCCGTCGACATTTAAAGTATATCGTACCATTTTTAAATGAGTTTTTTGAGCGTGAAACCAAAATTACCGGTGAAAATCGCGTGTTTCATAACCCTGCTGCTCTTGACGACCGGGTATGGATGCCGCTCCCTGCAGAACCTGGAGCAGGTTTATGATTCACAGGACCCTTATCTGGGCAGTCCTTACCCGGAAGCTTTGGACGGCTGGACCCGAAAGTGCCGGATCTACATGGGCGGGCTTGATCTGGAACTGGTTGCCGCGGCGACATTCAAGTCGCACGCCTTCAGAGAGGCTTATACCGCCGAATATGCCCGCGCTTACAAACTCAGCCGGGCGGAACAGGAAAAAATGCTGGCGGATCAAACCGAAGCGGCAAACATGTACAACGATTTTGTCGTTTCGGCTTATATCCCGGATAAGCGCTGGAACGACTTCGATACGAAGGAAACCATCTGGAAAGTGTATCTGAGCCGAGGCGATGAGGTCCAAATCAAACCGGTGGAAGTTCGCCGGATCAAACCGGTGAATGCGGTCCTCACCCACTTTTTCCCCTACATCTCTCCGTGGGATGTGGTGTATCTGCTCCGGTTTCCGGTTCTTGTGCCCGGGACAAATGATCCTGTCCCTGAAGGCGCTGCCGGGCCCGTCAAACTGCTGATAACCAGCGTGCGCGGGTCGGCGGAACTGTTCTGGGGCGAAAGGCCTTAGGTGTGGGAAGGTTTCACAGAGGGGCAAGACAGACCCTTTTGGTTGGATTATCATAAATTTTATTTTAAAGGACAGGAGGTTATATTTTGACAGGAATCGCATACGCATTGGGTCAAGGTGGCGCCGCCGGCGGTCAGGGCGGTGGGTTTTCAGCTTTCATTCCGCTGATTCTGATGTTCGCCATATTTTACTTTCTGCTGATTCGACCCCAGCAGAAAAAGACAAAACAGCATCGCGAAATGATCGGCAACCTTAAAAAGGGAGACCGTATTATTACCAGCGGCGGCCTTCACGGCCGCATCACCGGGACCTCCGACACGACCCTGACGGTGGAAATAGCCGAAAAAGTCCGCGTGAAAGTCAATCGCGCCAATGTGATGGCGCTGACACAGACGAGCGCGCAGCCGGCAGCCCCGAAAGAAGAGAAGCCCGAATCGGAAAAGACGAAATAAGCGTCGGAAGCCCCATGCAGCCGGTTGATTTTATTATCAATCAGATCCTCGCCGTCCCGGGGCTTTTATATATCAGAAAGGAACCGATCATTGAAAAATATTTCGTGGAGAACGGTTTTAGTTCTCATCATCACCGTTGTTGCCGTTGTCTATACCCTGCCGACATTTAAGCCGGCTCTGTGGCCTCACAAAAAAATCAATCTGGGCCTGGATCTGCAGGGGGGCATGCACCTGGTTTTAGAGGTGGACACCATCAAAGCGGTGGAAAGCACCGTCGAGCGCATCGCCCAGGAGCTTCGCACCCGTCTCAGGGAAGAACGCATTCACGCTGCGACGCTGGATCGGATCGGCGGCGTCAAGATCTCCGTTAAAATCAGCGGCCAGGACAATATTGAAAAGTTTCAGAAGCTGCTGGACAAGGATTTCAAGGATCTGCGCATCCTTTCTAAAACGGCCCAGGGCGATGGTCTGGACCTGGTTTTGGATCTTCCCAAAAAAGAGACCGACGCCATCCAGCGACTGGCGGCCGAACAGGCCCTTGAAACCATCCGCAACCGCATCGATCAGTTCGGCGTCAGCGAACCCGATATCCGCAACCAGGGGGAAAATCGGATTCTGATCCAGCTTCCCGGCATCCGGGACACCCAGCGGGCCAAGGAGCTTATCGGCAAAACCGCCCTGCTCGAGTTCAAACTCCTGGATGAAGGCCATGATGTCGAGGCTGCCTTAAAGGGGGATGTTCCTCCGGGGAGCGAGGTACTCTATCAGATCACGACCGACAAGGAGACCCGGCGGGAGATTAAAACACCTTACCTGATAAAAAAGCGAACCCTGCTGACCGGCTCCTATCTGACCGACGCCAAGGTGCAGATCGATTCCCAGTTCAATGAACCGTATGTCTCCATCGACTTCGACAAAAAAGGCGCCCGGATTTTCGAAAGAATCACCGAAGAAAATGTCAAACAGCGTCTGGCCATCATATTGGACAACAAGGTATACTCGGCTCCGGTCATTCAGGAAAAAATCAGCGGCGGCGCCGCCCGGATTACCGGCAACTTTACCGCCGAATCCGCCCGGGACCTGGCCATCGTCCTGAGGGCCGGCGCGCTGCCGGCGCCGGTAAACATCATCGAGGAGAGAACCGTCGGTCCTTCCCTCGGCACTGATTCCATCCGCAAGGGACTGATCGCCATGCTGATCGGCGGTCTGGTGGTGGTTCTTTTCATGGCGATTTACTACAAGGGCGCCGGCCTGATTGCCGATCTCGCCCTGCTGCTCAACATCCTGCTGATTGCCGGCGGGCTGGCCGCCTTTCAGGCCACGCTGACCCTGCCGGGCATGGCGGGCATCATCCTTACCATCGGCATGGCCGTGGATGCCAATGTGCTCATATTTGAACGCATTCGCGAAGAACTCGCTCTCGGCAAGACAGTGCGCACTGCGCTGGATGCGGGCTTTGACCGGGCCGCCCTGACGATTCTGGACGCCAATATCACCACCTTGATCGCCGCCCTGGTGCTGTTTCAGTTCGGCACCGGCCCGGTCAAGGGATTTGCCGTGACCCTCAGTCTGGGCGTGGTGTCAAGCGTTTTTACGGCGCTGGTCGTGTCCCGGCTGATATTTGACTATTTACTGATGAATCGAAAAGTCCATCAGTTAAGCATCTAAATATTTCCCAAACATTTTCAAGTTTGCGAAAACATCAATTAAGGATTGAATGCATGCAGTTTATCAAATCTGACATCAACATCGACTTCGTCGGCAAAAGAACAATCGCCTACGGCCTGTCCCTGACGCTGATCCTGATCAGCATCGTCTCACTGGTCCTGCACGGCGGTCCCAAGTTCGGCATTGATTTTGCCGGCGGCACGGTTATACAGGTTAAGTTTCAGTCACCGGTTCAAATCAAGGACATCAAATCGGGCCTTGACAATATCGGCATCGGCACACCGTCGGTCCAGTCTTTTGGTGTTAAGCAGGACAATGAATATCTGGTTCGCACCGATCTGTCGGTGGCGACAGACGAGGCGTTTTCCAATAAGGTTCAGAAAGTCCTAACGGACGCTACCGGCACCGCCGCCGAAATCCGTCGGGTGGAAATGGTGGGACCCCAGGTGGGCAAAGACCTTCGCCAGAAAGCGCTTTTTGCCATATTCTATGCGCTGCTGTTCATTGCAATCTATATCTCCGGCCGGTTTGAGTTCAAATGGATCCTCACCGGCATCATGGCCGCCGGCATAATGGGAGCGGTTTATTTTCTGTCCCTGTTCAAAGTCAGCACGCCGTTCCTCATCATCGCGGCCCTGGTGGTAACGCTCTTTTTCTTCTGGCTCTTTAATCTTAAATACGCCATGGGCGCCATCGTGGCCCTGATCCACGACGTCCTCATCACCGTCGGCATATTTTCAGTCACCGACAAGGAGTTTACCCTGCCGATTGTCGCGGCCGTTCTGACCATTATCGGTTATTCGCTGAACGACACCATTATCGTTTTTGACCGCATCCGTGAAAATTTAAGAAAACACAGCAAGAGCTCCATGCCTTTTATCATTAACCGCAGTGTCAATGAAACGCTCAGCCGGACCATCCTGACGTCTTTAACCACGCTGTTTGTCGTGATTGCCCTGCTCGTATTGGGCGGCGGCATTATTCATGATTTTGCGTTCGCCATGACGGTCGGCATCGTGGTGGGGACCTACTCTTCGGTTTATGTGGCCAGCCCCATACTGATTGCCTGGCAGGAACGCACCAAAAAAAGATAATCCGTGAAATATCTACAACTGAGTTCCGGGCGAATAATTTTTTCATGATGCATCAACCCGAAAAAGTTCTGCCGTGGTTTGCACTCAAGAGTGTTGCGGGAATCGGAAACCTTATATGCAAGCGGCTGATCGACCGTTTCGGTTCACCCCAGCGGGTATTTGAGGCGACATCGGAAGAATTGTTGCAGGTGGACGGCATGTCGCCCCGCTTGGTCCGGACCCTCCGGAGGCATAGACTGCCGGATTCGGCCCGGCGGGATCTTGATCTGGCGGAGGAAAAAGGCTTCAGCATCGTCACCCTGACCGACAGCGGCTATCCCCGCCTGCTGCGCGAAATCCCGGACCCGCCCCCTTTCCTGTTCGTCCTCGGCAGCCTGAAAGACGAACCCAAGCCCCTGGCTGTGGTCGGGTCCAGAAACGCCACTGTCTACGGGATATCCATCACCCAGCAGCTGTGCGCCGACCTGGCGTCGTTGGGGTTTAGCATTGTCAGCGGCATGGCCAAGGGGATTGACACGGCGGCGCATGAAGGCGCCCTGATGGGCGCAGGCAGAACCATCGCGGTCCTGGGAAGCGGGCTTGAAAACATATACCCGCCTGAAAATCGAAAACTGGCCGACCGCATTGCCCAAAACGGTGCGGTCGTTTCGGAATTTTCTCCCCTGGCGGAGCCGGACGCACATCACTTTCCCGTGCGCAACCGGATTATCAGCGGAATCGCCTACGGCACGGTTATCGTGGAAGCGACCCGCAGAAGCGGATCGCTGATAACGGCGCGCCTAGCGGCCGAACAGGGCCGAGACGTATTTGCCGTGCCCGGAAGCATCCAGTCCTTTAAAAGCACCGGCACCCATGCATTGATCAAACAGGGAGCGAAACTGGTGGAACATGCCCGGGATATCGTTGAGGAGCTGCCGCATTTAATCAATCAACCGAAACCGGCGCCAAGGATGTCCCCTGAACCGGCGTTCCCGCAGCCGCCGGGGCTGTCGGCCGATGAAGCCGGGGTTTTCGGCGCACTGGAGCCTTATCCGCTCCATATCGACGATCTGGTGCGTAAACTTTCCATGGAACCCGGCAAGATGGCCGGCATTCTGCTGAAACTCGAGCTCATGGGAATCGCCCGGCAACTGCCGGGAAAATATTTTTCAAAAGAGGAACTATCGTGACTAAACCACTGGTTGTTGTTGAATCCCCGACTAAGGTCAGAACCATCAAGAAATATCTGGGCGGCGGCTATAACATTGCCGCCACCATCGGACATATCAAGGACCTCCCCGCCAATGAAATGGGAATAGATATCGAAGCCGGCTTTAAACCCAAATATGTTAATATTCCCGGCAAACAAAAAGTTATCGCCGCCTTGAAGAAAGCGGCCGGAAGCGCTGCCGACATCTACCTGGCGCCGGACCCGGACCGGGAGGGAGAGGCCATTGCCTGGCACACGGCTGAAATTTTGAAGAAGAAAGACCGGCGCTTTCACCGGGTTCTGTTTCATGAACTCACCCCCAATGCCATCAAGGCCGCCATCGCCGCCCCGGAAGACCTGCACCGCCAGAAATACGAGGCCCAGCAGGCCCGACGGATTCTTGACCGGCTGGTGGGATACCAGCTTTCACCGCTCTTGTGGCGCAAGGTCAAAAGCGGGCTGAGCGCCGGGCGGGTTCAGTCCGTGGCTGTTCGCATCATCTGTGAACGGGAGCGGGCCATCCAGGCGTTTATCCCGGAAGAGTACTGGTCGATTACCGCCTATCTTGAAGGCGACGTGCCGCCGCCGTTTACGGCCAAGCTGGTCAAAAAAGGCGAAAAAAAAATCCACATCGGCAGCCAGCAGGAGGCCGATGCGGTGCTCAAAGAACTGGCGGATCACCCGCTGATGGTGGACCGGGTCTTAAAGAAAACCGTCCGCAGAAACCCCCTGCCGCCGTTTACCACCAGCAAGCTTCAGCAGGAGGCCATCCGCAAACTCGGGTTTACCGCCAAAAAAACCATGGTCATTGCCCAGCAGCTGTATGAGGGCATCGATCTGGGACCGGGCGAGCCCGTCGGCCTGATTACCTATATGCGTACGGACTCAACCCGCATCGCGATGGAAGCGGCCCAGGAAGCGCTCAAGCTGATCCAGAAGCAGTTCGGCGCCGAATACGTGATGCCCAAGCCCAGATTTTTTAAAAATCGCAATAAAGTCCAGGACGCCCATGAAGCCATTCGCCCGACATCGGTATCGCATACTCCCGACGACGTTTCCGCTTTTCTTTCCAAGGACCAGCTGGCATTATACCGGTTGATCTGGCAGCGTTTTATCGCCTCCCAGATGAAGGAGGCCCTCATCGATCAAAACTCCATTTCCATAAAAGCCGGCGCCTACGTGTTCAATGCCAGCGGTTCGTCCATCAAATTTCCGGGATTTATGGTTCTGTACCTCTCCGCCGACGACGAGATGGAAAGTGAAAAGAAAAAGGAGATGCTCCCGCCGCTTACGCCCGGAACGGCGCTGAACCTGAACAAATTCGAACCCAGGCAGCATTTCACCCTGCCGCCGCCCAGATTTTCGGAAGCTTCCCTGGTCAAGGAGCTCGAGGAAAACGGCATCGGGCGGCCCAGCACCTACGCCGCCATTTTATCCACCATCAGGGAAAAGGGTTACGTGGAACTGCTGAAAGGGTACTTCAAACCGACGGAACTCGGCTATATCGTTACCGATTTGCTGGTGGAAAGTTTTCCCGACCTGCTGGATGTGGAATTTACGGCGAAAATGGAGGAGGATCTCGACCGGGTCGAGGCCGCCGAAGCCGATGCCACAGACCTACTGAGCCGGTTCTACGACCATTTTAAGGAAAAAATCGATGCGGCGTCCACCGATATGCTCAGCGTCAAGGGCGTCGGTTTTTCCACCGGCCTGGCCTGCCCGCAATGCGGCCAGACACTTCATATCAAGGTCGGAAAAAACGGCCACTTCCTGGCCTGCAGCGGCTACCCGAAGTGCACCTATTCCAGCGACTATACCCGCGATGAAAAGGGGATCATCCAGCCCGCCGGTGCCGTGGAGGCTGAAGTAACGGACAAGATCTGTGAAAAGTGCGGCAAGCCCATGGTGATCAAACAGGGCAAATTCGGCCGCTTCCTGGCTTGCAGCGGCTATCCGGACTGCAAAAATACCCAATCCCTGAATTCAAACGGAAACGGCCAGGATACCGGCGTCGCCTGCCCCCGGGAAGGCTGCGACGGCCATCTGCTGGAAAAAAAATCGAAGCGGGGCAAAATCTTTTACGGCTGCAACCGTTTTCCCGCCTGCAGTTTTGCGATCTGGGACAAGCCGGTCGCGCGCGACTGCCCCCGCTGCGGCGCCGGACTGCTGGTGGAAAAATCGAACAAGAAACAGGGAAGCTTCTATCTCTGCCTGACGGAAGGCTGCGATTATAAACAGAAACAGGGATCAGAAGTCGGGGATCAGGGATCAGAAAGAAAGGCTGAAGGGAGATAGGCAGAAGGTAAAAAAAATTGTGAGCTATAAGCTTTTAACTGGAAATACAGACGGAAAAGTAGGAAGTAGGTAAATTAAACCGTCGCAGTGAGCAGAGGTCAAGTAACGTTAACCTTCAGCCTTCGGCCTTCAGACTATTTTCCTGTTTTTCAGATTACAAAAAAACCTTGACAAAGACATTAAATTCATTTATTAAAATTTATTCTAAAATATTATTGGATACAAAATGAAAAACGGATTGGCCCTTATCAACCTTATTAGCCTAATTATTATCCTCGTAGTCGGTGTACTTCCCTTCTACGAGGCACGGGGTTGATAATGGCCTAAAACCAAATCATATCTTAACTTAAAAAAACCGTTATCAGCCCTAAGCTGATAACGGTTTTTTTTTCGGAGGATTAAAAAAATGAAAAGCGACAGTGTCAAAAAAGGCGTTGAAAGAGCACCCCATCGTTCCCTCTTCAAGGCGATCGGTTATACCGACGCAGAAATCAAGCGCCCGCTGATCGGCATCGCCAATTCAGCCAATCAGATCATTCCGGGTCACTCTCATCTGGATCAAATCGTAGAGGCCGTCAAAGCCGGTATTTACATGGCGGGAGGCACGCCCATCGAATTCGGCACCATCGGCATCTGCGACGGCATCGCCATGAATCATGTCGGCATGAAATACGTGCTCGGCAGCCGCGAACTGATCGCCGATTCCATCGAAGTCATGGCGGTGGCGCACGCCTTTGACGCCCTGGTGCTGGTGCCCAACTGCGACAAGATCGTCCCCGGAATGCTGATGGCGGCCGCCCGGCTGGACCTGCCCAGCATTGTCATCAGCGGCGGCCCCATGCTGGCCGGCAAAGAACCGGGGAAGGCGGACGGCAAGAAGATCGACCTGATAACGGTGTTTGAATGCGTCGGCGCCGTTCGCTCCGGCCGGATGACCGAAGCGGAACTGGCCGCTTATGAGGACGCCGCCTGTCCCACCTGCGGCTCCTGCGCCGGGATGTTTACCGCCAATTCCATGAACTGTCTGTCCGAGGCCATCGGCATGGCCCTGCCCGGCAACGGCACCATCCCGGCGGTCATGTCCGCACGGCTGCGCCTGGCCAAAGAAACCGGCATGCGGATTGTGGACCTGTTCAACCGGCAAATCACCCCCTCGAAGATCCTGACGGACAAAGCCTTTAAAAACGCGCTGCGCGTGGACATGGCCCTGGGGTGCTCCACCAACACGGTCCTGCACCTGACGGCGCTGGCCAACGAGGCGCAGTTTAATATGGACTTGAACCTGATCAACACGGTCAGCCGGGAAACGCCGCACCTGTGTTCCATGAGCCCGGGCGGACGGCACCATCTGGAAGATTTAAACCGGGCCGGCGGCATCCCTGCCGTCATCAAGGTGCTTTCCGACGCCGGATTGATCCACAACGACTGTTTGACGGTGACCGGCGCCAGCGTCGCCGAAAATATTAAACATGCCCGGGTGCTGGATGCCGATATCATTCATCCCCTGGACAACCCCTACCATGCCGAAGGAGGCTTGGCGATTCTTTTCGGCAACCTGGCCCCGGAAGGCTGCGTGGTGAAGCAATCCGCGGTTCTGCCCGAAATGCTGCGGCACGAAGGCCCGGCGCGCGTGTTTGATTCCGAGGAAGCGGTCAGTCAGGCCATTATGGCGGGTAAAATTAAAAAAGGAGACGTGCTGGTGGTCCGGTACGAAGGACCCATGGGCGGGCCGGGGATGCAGGAGATGCTGACCCCCACGGCGGCCATTGCCGGCATGGGGCTGGACGCCCATGTGGCCCTGATTACCGACGGGCGTTTTTCCGGCGGATCCCGCGGCGCTTCCATCGGCCATATCTCGCCGGAAGCCATGCAGGGAGGCCCCATCGCCATCGTACAGGAGGGAGACCGGATCGCCATCGATATCCCCGCAAAAAAAATAACCCTGAAGCTATCCGATCAGGAAATCAGGGATCGGCTGGCCAAGTGGTCGCCGCCGAAACCTAAAATCACCCATGGATACATGGCCCGATATGCCCGGATGGTATCTTCCGGCAGCAACGGGGCGGTGTTGAAATGAGTGAAAGGCTGAAGGCGGACAGTCTGAAGGTCAAAGGGATAGTAACGAGTATATAGTGACTAGGGACGAATGGCTCGCGGGCAGACAACAGACAGAAGGAAGAAGGCCCTGACCTTGACCTTATCCTTCAGTCTTCAGCCTTCAGCCTATTTACCTGAACACTGGGAAGCCAAGAATTAAAAATCAGTTTCAGGCTCATGATGGTGAATAAAAAATAGATGAATGAAGGAAACAGATTATGAAACTCACAGGTGCACAGATTTTACTGAAAACGCTGAAAGACGAGGGTGTTGATACCATCTTCGGTTATCCCGGAGGTTGCGTTATCGATATTTACGACGAACTGCTCCGGAGCGATTTGCGGCATATTTTTGTCCGCCACGAGCAGGGGGCCATTCATGCCGCCGACGGCTATGCCCGCGCCAGCGGCCGGGTTGGCGTGTGCCTGGTGACGTCCGGCCCCGGCGCCACCAATACCATCACCGGCATCGCCAATGCCTTCATGGACTCCATTCCGGTGGTAATCATCACCGGGCAGGTCCCCAGTCATCTCATCGGAAACGATGCCTTTCAGGAGGTGGACATCGTCGGCATCACCCGTCCGTGCACCAAGCACAATTATCTGGTCAATTCCACTGAAGAACTGGCGCAAACCATCAAAGAGGCTTTTTTTATCGCCAGTTCCGGGCGTCCGGGACCGGTTTTGGTCGATATTCCCAAAAACGTCATCCAGGAAACCATTGAATACAAACCGCCCAAAACGGTCAAGCTGCGCTCCTACAACCCCACTTACAATCCCAATATGAAGCAGCTCCATAAGGTGGTGGGACTGATCCGGGAAGCCAAACGGCCCGTTATTTTTGCCGGCGGCGGCGTCCTGCTCTCCAAGGCCGCCAGGGAGTTGACGGAACTGGCCCATAAGGCCCGGATCCCGGTGACGACTTCGCTGATGGGCATGGGCGCCTTCCCCGGTTCGGATCCCCTATGCCTGGGAATGATCGGCATGCACGGAACTTACCGGGCCAACACCTCCTCGGGCACGTGCGACCTGATGATTGCCGTGGGCGTCCGCTTCGACGACCGCGTAACCGGCAAGACCGATACGTTTGCGCCCCAGGCCAAAATCGTCCATATCGACATCGATCCGACATCCATCCGCAAAAACATACCGGTTGCCGTTCCGGTTGTGGGGGACTGTAAGATCACCCTGATCCATTTGAACAAGCTCTTGGATGAAACCGATCTGGGCGACCTTCACAAAAAACGCAAACCCTGGCTGGATCAGATCGAAGAGTGGAAAAGCACCCGTCCCCTCGCCTACCAGCAGGGAAACGTGATCAAGCCCCAATACGTGGTTGAAAAACTGTATGAAATGACCCGGGGGGAAGCGATCGTCTCCACCGAAGTCGGCCAGAACCAGATGTGGGCCGCCCAGTACTATCACTTCGACAAGCCCCAGCACTTTCTGACTTCCGGCGGACTCGGCGCCATGGGTTTCGGGCTCCCCGCAGCCATCGGCGCTCAAATCGCCTGCCCGGACAAGCTGGTGGTGGACATCGCCGGGGACGCCAGCATCCAGATGAATATCCAGGAGATGGCCACCGCCGTTCAATATTGTCTGCCGGTAAAAATCGTGATTCTCAATAATGGGTTTCTCGGCATGGTGAGACAGTGGCAGGAATTTTTTTACGAAAAACGCTACGCCTGCACCCTGGTGGAGCACGCCCCCGATTTTGTAAAACTGGCCGAGGCATACGGTGCCGTGGGGCTGCGGGCCCAAAAGCCCGAAGAGGTGGAAGCGGTCCTCAGGGAAGGCCTCTTTTCACCCAAGACCGTCATCATGGATTTTATTGTTGAAAAGGAAGAGTGCGTCTATCCGATGGTTCCCGCCGGAGCGCCGATTACGGAAATGCTGCTGGTATAAAATAGACTAAAGGCCGAAGGTGGTGGATAGGTGGAAGGTTGAAAGGATAGCGACGAGGAACAAATGGCGAGTAGGCAGAAAGCAGCCGGCTGTCGTAACGAGCGGTAATATAAGTCTTCAGTCTTCAGCCTTCGGTCTAAATGCCTGACCCCCCTCCTGCCAACGGGAAATGGGAATATGAATTTAAGGATTTAAACGAACACAGCAGAAGGAATATCATCATGACAGAAGATAAACACGTGCTTTCAATTCTTGTGGACAATAAGCCCGGAGTGCTTTCCAGAATCGCAGGGCTTTTCAGCGGCAGAGGTTACAATATCGAAAGCCTCTGCGTCGCCGAAACCACTGAGCCCCTGGTGTCCAGGATCACGATCGTCACCAAGGCCAACACTCTGGGAATTGAGCAGATCAACAAACAGCTCAACAAACTGATCAACGTCATCAAGGTGCACGAACTCACCGGCACCGAGTATGTTGAAAGAGAAATGGCCCTGATCAAGGTCAAGGCCAAACCCGAACACCGCGCAGAGATATTAAGGATCGTGGACATATTTCGGTGCAAGGTGGTGGATGTGGGGCTGGAGCACTACACCATCGAAATCACCGGTGATGAAGGCAAATTGTCGGCGATCATCAGCCTGCTCAAGCCCATTGGAATAAAGGAAATTGCCAAAACGGGGATCATCGCCCTTTACCGGGAACCCAAGTAGAAATTGAGAATTGAAGATTGAAGACTGAAAATTGTGAATGGAGAATTGAGGGCCGGAGGGACAGGAAGAAGGACTTATTTTTTTCCGCGCGCCGTGTGCCGTCTGCCTTGCGCCGGACCTTATGGGGAAACCCGCTGTTTAAGAAAATGAAACTCGCTACATCAACCGTTTTCAAATAAAATATATTTTAACGACAAGGAGGACAAAATGGCAACAATCGATTTTGGCGGCGTACTGGAAGAAGTCATCACGGCAGAGGAATTTCCTCTGGAACATGCCCGGGAAGTATTGAAAAAAGAAACCGTGGCGGTGCTGGGATATGGGGTCCAGGGTCCCGGCCAGTCTCAGAACCTGAGAGACAACGGCATCAACGTTATCGTCGGGCAGCGTGAAAACAGCAAATCCTGGGACCGGGCCGTGGCCGACGGTTTTGTCCCGGGCGAAACGCTTTTTCCGGTCGAAGAGGCCGCAAAGAGAGGAACGGTCATCCAAAACCTGTTGTCGGATGCCGGCCAGGTGGCCACCTGGCCGCAGATCAAAAAATGCCTGAACGAAGGGGATGCGCTGTATTTTTCCCATGGATTTTCAATCACGTATAAAGACCAGACCGGTGTCATCCCGCCGGATTTCGTTGACGTCATTCTGGTGGCGCCCAAAGGTTCCGGGACTACCCTGCGTACAAACTTTTTGGAAGGCAGCGGCCTGAACTCCAGCTTCGCCATCCACCAGAATTATACCGGACGGGCCAAGGAACGCACCCTTGCCCTGGGTATTGCCATCGGTTCGGGGTATCTCTTCCCGACGACATTTGAAAAAGAAGTCTTCAGCGACCTGACCGGAGAACGCGGTGTCCTGATGGGCTGCCTGGCCGGTGTAATGGAGGCCCAGTACGAACTGCTGCGCAAACACGGCCATACCCCCAGCGAAGCGTTTAACGAAACCGTTGAAGAGCTGACCCAGAGCCTGATCCTGCTGGTCGCTGAAAACGGCATGGACTGGATGTATGCCAACTGCAGCGCCACCGCCCAGCGCGGAGCGCTGGACTGGGCCCCGAAATTTCGGGACGCGGTGGCACCGGTGTTCGATGCCCTGTATGAACGGGTCGCTTCAGGGGCCGAAACCAAACGCGTCCTGGAAGCAAACAGCGCGTCCGATTACCGTGAAAAGCTGCAAAAGGAACTGAACATCTTAAAGAATTCCGAAATGTGGCGGGCCGGCGCCGCCGTGCGGGCGCTGCGGCCGGAAAATCGCAGGCGCTAACCGCCCGTTTATTTTTGACGGGATCGACAGGATTTTCAGGATAATTCTTATCGTTATTCACGGCTTCCAGAAGAAACCGTGAACATATAATCCGCCGGGGGCTGAAAGAAGTTTTTCGAGAATGACGAACAAATGATCTGTTCAGCCCAAAAACAAATACCGGCGGGGAAAACCAGGGACGGCCTGCTCCGATCAGCGGTCGAATCTTTCTGCCTGCCTTCAGGGCAGGCAGAAAATCCCTGTTCATCCTGTCAATCCTGTCAAAACAATTTATTGCAATGGCGGCATATTTAAACAGCTGGCGGTTTGAATGCGCCGGGTGAATGGGCGATTTTAAAAATTTACTATTTGGAGACAACGACAAGATGGAACCGATACTGCTTTACGACACCACCTTAAGAGACGGCACCCAGGGTGAAAACATCAATTTCAGCGCGGAAGAAAAAATCAGGATCGCGCAGCGGTTGGATGACCTGGGGATCCATTACATAGAAGGTGGCTGGCCGGGATCCAACCCCCGGGACAAGCAGTTTTTCAAACTGGCGAAAAAGGCCGAACTGAAAACCGCCCGGCTGGCGGCCTTCGGGGCCACCCGCAAGCCCGGCATTCATCCGGAAGACGATCAAAACCTGACGGAGCTGATCAAAAGCGATACCCCGGTAATCACCATATTCGGTAAAAGCTGGGACCTGCACGTCGAGCAGATCATGTACAATACGCTGGAGGAAAACCTGGCCATGATCCAGGAGACGGTCGCATATTTAAAGCAGCAGGACCGCGAGGTCATCTACGATGCCGAACATTTTTTCGACGGGTATAAAGGCAACCGGGATTACGCCGCGCAAACCGTCCTTGCCGCTTTAAAAGGCGGCGCCGATGCCGTCGTACTGTGTGATACCAACGGCGGGACGCTCCCGTTTGAAATTGAAACGATTATCGCGGAGGTCGAAAGCGCTTTGCGCGGCTATTTCCGCCTGGAGCCCCAGCGCCCGCTGCCGGTCAGAATAGGCATCCACGCTCATAATGACTGCGGGCTGGCGGTGGCCAATTCAGTTACCGCCGTCCGGGCCGGCGCCTCCATGGTCCATGGAACCATCAACGGCTACGGCGAAAGGTGCGGCAATGCCGATCTGACGTCGATTGTGCCGATTCTGTGTTTAAAAATGAACCGGTCCTGTGTATCACCGGGAAATCTGGCCAAGCTGAAAAAAATTTCCAGGTTTGTCAGCGAGACCGCCAATATGATCCCGCTGACCACGCGGCCGTTTGTGGGTAACAGCGCGTTTGCCCATAAAGGCGGCATCCATGTCAATGCCATCATGAAGATCCCGAAAGCATACGAGCACATCGCCCCTGAAGATGTCGGCAATGAGCGCCGGGTATTGATTTCAGACCTTTCCGGCAAAAGCAACATCGAATATAAGGCCAAGGAACTGGGGGTTGAACTCGGCGCCAATGGATTTGACAGCGGCCGCATTGTCTCGGAAATAAAAAAACTGGAGCAGCAGGGTTTCCAGTTTGACGTGGCTGACGGATCGTTCAAGATTCTGATCGAAAAGTTTACGGAGCAGTTTCAGCCCCTCTTTGAGCTGGAGTCTTTCAGGGTCACCATTGAAAAGGATAAGGATCAGCCCTGTTCGGCCCATGCCACCATCAAGATTTCGGTGGGAGGGCAGAAGGAGATCACCGCCGCCGAAGGCCACGGACCGGTCAGCGCGCTGGACAACGCCCTCCGCAAGGCCCTGGATAAATTCTATCCCCATCTCGACAGCATGCAGCTGGTGGATTTCAAGGTTCGCGTCATTGACGGGAGGGAGGGAACCGCCGCAAAAGTCCGGGTGATTATCGCTTCCCGGGATGAAAACAATATCTGGAGCACCATCGGTGTTTCTGAAGACATTATCGAAGCGAGCTGGCAGGCGCTGGCAGACAGCTTCCATTATAAACTGTCGGCGGGTAAAGCATGATCGCAACACAAACCCGTCGGCAACGTAACGACAATTTACACCCAAAGGACCTGTCCATGAAGATGAGAAATGGAATAAATGCCGCAGGATCGAAGCGCCGCGCCGTCCTGCGGCCCATGCTTCGAGACCTTTGAAAAACGCCCCCTTTCGCCCAATTTCGGCGTCAGGCTCAAATGTTAATCCTCGAAATACTCAATGTATTCCTGTGGTTAAAATTATAGCCTTCCTTGAATTTGAACGAAATTGGATATTTTTCAAAAGTCTCGCTTCGCAAGGGGCGGCCGGTTGAGGAATTCATCAACAGGCTGAGATCTGCGCCTGAGGCCGCCATGGTAATCCGATTCGGAGCGTGTAACTGGTCTGAGCGCATTAGGGAGCGTTGGATGGAACCGCCAAGAGATCTGGCTGCATATCAACGGCATTCGATTTATCTTTGAAGGCATATCGCGGGGCTTGATCCGGTTCCATGCCATGCACCCTTATGCGTGAGTTTCACACGCGTAGAATCAAATTATTATGGCGGCAAAGGCGGTTGGATTTATTGGAAAACCATAATTTATAAAAATTTCTCTAAAGGAGCAAAACATATGAGCGACAGAGTAATTATATTCGACACCACCCTGCGGGACGGCGAACAGTCTCCGGGCGCCAGCATGAACACGGCCGAAAAACTGCGGCTGGCAACCCAGATGGTAAAGTTGGGAGTGGATGTGCTGGAGGCCGGTTTTCCGGCCGCATCCGAAGGAGATTTTGACGCGGTTTCATCCATCGCCGCTAAAATAAAAGGAATCGAAATCGCCGGTCTGGCGCGCACATCGAAAGAAGACATCGATCGGGCCTGGGAAGCCATTCGCAGCGCGGCCAAGCCGCGCATCCACACCTTTATCGCCACCTCGGATATTCACATGACCTACAAGCTGAAAATGTCCAGGGATGCAGTGGTCAAGAAGGCGGTCGAGGCCGTCAGGTACGCCAAATCCCTCACGGATAATGTGGAGTTTTCAGCCGAAGACGGTTCCCGCAGCGATCGGGACTTTCTGTGCAAGGTTTTTGAAGCGGCCATTGAAGCCGGCGCCAGAACCCTCAACCTGCCCGATACCGTCGGGTATGCCATCCCCGAGGAATTCGGGAGCCTGGTTAAATATGTCATGACCCATACGCCCAACATCCATAAAGCAGTTTTAAGCGTTCACTGCCACAATGATCTGGGTCTGGCCACGGCCAACACGATCGCGGCCATCGCTGCCGGAGCCCGCCAGGCCGAAGTCACCATCAACGGCATCGGTGAAAGGGCCGGCAATACCTCTCTGGAAGAAGTGGTCATGGCGCTGCATACCCGGCCGAATTTTATTCCGGTAACCACCGGCATCCGGACGGACCAGATTTATCCCACCAGCCGCCTGGTAAGCATGATCACCGGCATCATCGTGCAGCCTAACAAGGCCATCGTCGGCGCCAACGCCTTTGCCCACGAGGCTGGAATCCACCAGGACGGCATACTGAAAAATCCCATGACCTATGAAATCATGAAGCCGGAAACCATCGGGCTCAGCAAGAACACGCTGATCCTCGGCAAGCATTCCGGTCGCCACGCCCTGCGCGAACACCTCAAAGGGCTGGGATACGATCTTTCCGACGAAGAGATTCAGCTGGTTTTTGTCAAATTCAAGGAACTGGCGGACAAGAAAAAGCATGTGGTGGATGAAGATCTGGAAGTCCTTGTCACGGAAGGAATCCTGCGGACCACCGATATCTTCCGTCTGGAATATCTGCATGTCACCAGCGGAACGACGGTTCTGCCCATGGCAAGCGTCAAACTCCTGATCAAAGACCGCTCCGTTAAGGGCGCCGGGTACGGCAACGGCCCCATCGACGCGGTTTACAACACCATCGCCAAGCTGACCGATACGGGATCGGAACTCTTGCGATTCTCGGTCAGCGCGCTGACCGGCGGCACCGATGCCATGGGAGAGGTCACGGTACGCCTGAGGGAAAACGGTTTGATCGCTCTCGGCAAAGGCGCGGACCCGGACATCATCACAGCCAGTGCCAAGGCTTACGTCAATGGGTTGAACCGGCTCGAATACCTTAAATCGCACCCGGTGGTTGCGGATGAAAGCCTGTAGGCAGGGAAAATAGGCTGAAGACTGAAGGTAGATAGGCTGAAGGATAGTTGTCCGTAGTCCGCGGATAGAATTTCACCGGACAATGAACGACCTTTCGGTTGTATGCTCAAGGAAGGGCGGTAAACAATGGACAACAGAAGGCTGAAAGCCGCAAATGGTTAGTCCCGTCGCGCGGGATTGAACCTTCAGCCTTCAGCCTTCAGTCTGATCACCAACCGGCTACTGCAGATCCATGACCAGTTTTACCAGCTTGTCCACCAGATCGTCCGGCACACGCCCCTTGACGACGGCGCGGCAGACCCGGTTTTTGTCCACAACGACCACATTGGCCGTATCTTTCGCCAGCCCCCAAGCATTGCGCAGGGTGGCGTCGTAGTCAAACAGAATAACGGTATTATACTTCTTGGCCTTGCGCCCGGCAATGGCCCGAATGGCAAAGTCCGGCTTCCAGGTCGCAGCGCAGTCGGCAATGCCGATCCCCTTATAGGTCTCCTCTTTCAGCCGGCCGTCGTCTTTAGCCTTTTTAAGCGCTTCGGTAAAGTGTTCGTTCAAATCGGATTCGTCCGGGTCCACATAATTGACCACCAGCACCTTGCCGGCCCAGGAGTCCATGGTAAACGCTTTGCCGTCCGCATCCGGAAACGACCAGTTTGAAGCCGGCATATCCGCCTTGAGTTCATCTGCCCAGGCCGGCGCCCCAAACACCAATAAGACGGCAGTCAGCACGAAAAACATTTTTTTCATGATCTACCTCCCCCTTCGTGAACGTTTGGAAGCCGTTGTATCCGATGACAAGATAGCGGCTTTTAAAATATGTACCTGCTGGTCGCCCTCAGGCACAGTTTGTCAGTCACCCATCCGGGCCATATAGTCGTCATACATCGTTTCAAGAGACAGCTTGTGCTTGGCCTCCTCCTGGCAGAGGATCTTGAAAAGTTTTTTGCCTTCGGCGGTGTCGGCCTTGGCCAGCATCTCATTATAGAGGGCCAGGGCCTTTTCTTCGCGTTTCATGGCCAGCATCAGAAGTTCATTGTAAGCCATTCCCTTGCGGTACGCCATGTCCACAACATAGTTGCTGCGTTTGATGTCGGTGATCCACTTGAATTTATATTCGGAAATGCCCGAGGCAAATCCTTTTTTCTTGAATTCTTCAAGCAGGGTTTGGTGTTTGCGCTCTTCCTGAGCGAATTCTTTCAACATGTCTTTCGCCCCGGACATGGATTCTTCCTTGGCGGCATCGGTATAAAAAGCGGCCGCTTCCTTCTCTTTGCTGATGGCAAAATCAAGAATGTCTTTAATGCTTTGAAACTCCATAAGCTGTTCTCCTTTCGATGATTCGGTAGCACCTGTAACACACAGGAAAATTCAATAATTCAGGGATCGGGGAGTTTTTCAAACGTTGTCCTGTCAGCCCGGGGATAGGCCCCGGCACCTCAGTTAATTATGCCATCCTTACCATACTTGCAACCGCTTCGTCGATAAAAATTTAAATCGGGGATCAGGGGTCGGTTTCCGGGGAGCAGAAGTCTGGATTCAGCCGGGTAGAATACGTTATCATTATCTTCCGGTGGCCTTGTTTTCGGATTCTTATCTCCTGTGATGAAATCTTTCAGCTTTTCTCATCCCTGATCCCTGACACCCGGTTCCTTCTCAAGCGATTGGATAAAATTTTCAGGTTGTGATAGTAAAATGAAACACTCAAGTGAATAAACAGAAAACGGAGGCGCCATGAAAAGAATTCTGGGAATAATCGCTTCCCCGCGCAAGCTGGGGAACTGCGAAATTATGGTTAAGGAAGTCGGCCGTCAAATCACGACGCCGCATGAATTGCGTCTGCTGCGCCTTTCGGAATTCAATCTGCTGCCCTGTCGCGGATGCTACGCCTGCCTGTTCAAGGAGGAAAAATGCATCCAGAATGACGATTTCCAGCAGGTGCTCGACGCCATCCTGGAAGCCGATGCCCTGATTGTGGCCGCCCCCACCTATTTTCTGGGCGCCAATGCAACTTTAAAGCGGCTTCTTGACAGGGGACTCGCCTTTTATGCCCATATCGATAGGTTGTGGGGAAAACCGGCTGTTGGGATCGCCATTGCCGGTATTGCCGGTAAAGAGGGGCATGCCCTCCTGGGAGTTCAAAATTTTTTAAAGATGTCCCTTACGGATATCAAACAAACCCGAATCTGTTACGGGGCCCTTCCCGGCGAGGTCTTTTTAAACGGCCCGAACCGGGCGGCCGCCGCCGACCTGGCCGCGGCCCTCTTTGCGCCGGCACCGCGCAAAACAGGACCCGTCTGCCCCCTGTGCGGCGGCGATACCTTTCGTTTTTTGGGAAAGGATCGGGTTCACTGCCAGCTCTGCAGCAACCCGGGAATCCTCCGCCTGGAGGCGGACGGGCCGGTGTTTGATATTCAAAAAAGCGGGCATGAACTTTTTTTAAGCAAAGAAGAGGCCCTGCATCACAAGGAGTGGCTGCTGCAGATGAAGGCTCGTTACCTGGACCAGAAGGAAAAGCTCAAGGAAATCACGCTGGCGTACCGCAAGCCCGAAGACTGGATCAGACCGGCTGAAGTACAGGTGTCAGGGGCCGGGGATCAGAAAAAAACTGAAGGTGAACGACTGGAGGTTTAGGTTGAGGTTGAGGTTGAGGTTGAGGCTAAGGTTGAGCTTCAGCTCCCGATCCAACCCCGGCTTCAACCTTTTACTTCCCGGCTTCCCCGCCTTAAACCGACAGCCGTCGGCCTTGCGCCGTGCGCCTTGAGTCTTTTTCTTCTTACTGCTTCCTGCCTGCCGTATACTCCCTCCTGTCTTTCTCACCCGCAACTCGCAACACGCCTCTCACCGACCGCTCTAATCAACTACCGGATATTTTAAGGAAAAACTGTCGGTTTCCGGATCATAGCGCAAACATGAATTCCGGCGCCAGCGGGCATCGTCAGTACGGGGATATTCGCTGCGGATAAAAGCACCCCGGGTTTCTTCGCGGTCGAGGCCGGCGGTTAAGACGGCTTTCAAGACGAAGGCCGCGCTTTGCAAATCGACCTTAAGTTTTGTTTCACTGATGTTCCGTGGTGTGTTTTGCCGGATGTGTTTCCCGACCGTTTCAAGTTCGGCCAGCCCGGTTTGCATTCCCTCCTTATCCCTGATAACCCCTGCGTATGCCCAGGCAATCTCCCTTAGCTGCCGGCGCAAATCACCAAGCATGACGGTTGCCGGCCCGGCCGGCGTCGCCGGCGGCCGCTTTCCACAAACAGGTGCGTCAAGGGGCCGGTGCTCTTTGAGCGCACTGGCCGCGGCATTGCGGCCGGCGATTCTCCCGAAGACAATACATTCCGTCAAGGCATTGCCGCTCATGCGATTGGCGCCGTGAAGACCCCAGACCGCTTCGCCGCAGGCAAAGAGGCCGGGTCTATCGGTGCGTCCGTCCGGGGCGATGCGCACACCGCCCATGAAGAAATGGGCGCCCGGCAAAACGGTAACCGGTTTGTTTATAAAATCAAACTTTATTTTCTGAAGCAGGGACAAAGGGTAATCGTTCCAAAATTTTGCCGGCACCTGGCGGCAGTCCAATTTAACCGGCCCGGCAACACTTTCCCTCAAAATAATTTCTGAGAACCGGTCCCTTTTTTTGCGCATGGCTTCGTTCAGACTGCTGTCTCCGTATTTTTCGATGATATCTTCCCCGGCCGCATTGAGCAACCGGAATTCCTGCGGATAAGGAGGATAAACCATCATGGCGGCTATTCGCGGTTCCGCCAGAACAATGGGGTAAAATTGAACAAACTCCATGTCCCACAAGTCAAGACCGGCCCTGGCCGCCAGATAATAGCCCTGCCCCATCATGCTTTTCTGGTTGTCATTGCGAAGGTAGACGGCCCCGCCGCCGCCGGTGGCCAGAACAACAGCCGGGGCGGCTATGGACAGGAGCCGGCCGGTTCCATCAAAAGCGCTCACCCCGCAGACGCCGCTTTCAGACTGAACGATATCGGTGACATAACATCCGGTGACCCGTCGAAGCCGCGGAAGAGAACCGATTATTTGCGCCATTATTCTGGTCAGGCTCGTCCCCCGCATCACATCCGAACGGGTGCTTTTATAAAAATAGTGATCGCGAAAAATTTCCAGATCGATTCCGATGGATTGCAGAAATTCAAAAGCGGCCGGCGCTTCCTCGGCCACCTGAAGCACCATCTGCTCCGAATTGATGCCCCTGCCGGTATGGAAGGTGTCCCGGATGAACTGTTCCCTGGTGTAACCGGGGGTCGGCCCCGCAAAACGTCCGTTCGACATGGCGGAATTGGTGCCGGTGCCGATGGCGCCCCGGTCCGCCAGGACAACCCGGGCCCCCTCGGCATGGGCGCTGTAGGCCGCCGTCATTCCGGCCAGCCCCCCTCCGATGATGATAACATCGGTGTTTAACACATGACTTGCGTTTAACATGGCGTAAAATATTGATACCCGTAGGTTGTTGCCCGTTGTTCGTTGAAGCGCTATCCACGTACGACCGGATTGCTGCTTACTGCTTACAGCCGACCCCCGGCTTGCCCCTGACTTCTGTATCCTGACACCGATCCCGCACCGCTACCGGTAACCCGTAACGCGCAGCCGGCCATTTGCCGCTTTCACCCGTTACGATTTCCCTTCAGCCTTCAGTCTATCCGCCTCCAGCCTTTAATAGTAGTACCAGATCGACCGGTAGTCGGCCAAATTTTCGCCCCGGCCTTTCAATCTTTTTAAATAATCATAGATCGGGACATCCGTGTATACATAGGTATCGGCCAGCGACAATTGCTTTTCCCAGGGGTGAAACTCATAGACCCTGCTGCCGTCGGGCAGAATGGAAATGACATCATGGTGCTGGGTGGCACGCAGGTAGTTTTTTCCCAGACCGGGGACGTTGAAGACGATTTCATCGGTCCGGTCGGTCCCCGGCAGGAGGCGGGCTTCCTCCTTCTGCTCCTGCAGCAGACGTGCAATCGGCACCCGGTAATCGTCTGTTTCCTCCTTGCCTTTGGTGTTAAAGGTATAGTAGGGCGTCACACCGATTAAACGCAGCCGGTGGCGCAGGGCAGCAGCTTCGAATTTTCTGGAATTGTAGAAGGTATAAACGAGCTGGTTGTATACCTCGATGCCGTAGCGGCGAAATTTTTGAACCGCCGCCATTGCCTGGGGCGTAATTTCGTATGGATGCTCGAAATGGGTCACGATGATGATTTCACGCTTGCCGGGATGATGGAAATGATTGATGTCCCGCACCAGGGAATCGGTAATGCGCTGGGGCAGCGTCACCGGGGTGCGGGTGCCGATCCGAATCCGGTCGATGTGTTTAATGCGCGACAGCCGGTATAACAGGTTTTCTATTCTGGCATTTGACAGTAGCATGGGATCGCCGCCGGTGATAAGGACCTCGCTGATCTCCGGCGTTGCAGCGATCCATTCAATCGCTTTTTTCAGCTTTTCCTTGGGCAGGGTTGCGGCCGGCGAATATACGTCTTCGATTTCCCAGTTGCGCTGGCAATACACGCAGATTTGCGGACAGGTCAGCATGGGCTTGAGAATCACAATCCGGGGATAGCGCCGGGTAATGCCCTCGATGGGTGAAGTGTTCCGCTCCAGCATGAAATCCATCGAGCACTCGGAAGCATCTCTGAGTTGTTTCAACGTTTGAACATAATGAAGGGTTGGAATCACCTGGGCCCGCAGAGCCGCATCGTTGCCGTTAACGGATTGATGGTCGAGCAGCGACAGGTAATACGGCGTGATGCCGAAGGCGATTTTATATTCACGCGCCAGTTTAACGGCCTGATACTCCTCATCCGATAGTTTGACGAGCGCATTCAGGGTTTCAGCGTCTCTGACAATGTGCCGGGTCTGCCACTGCCACTGATCCCATTCAAGTTCGGTGGCGCCGAAATGCTTCAATATCCGGGCCTTGTGGCTGATTCTGTAGCGAATCACATCGTGATCCAGCCCATGGGGATACCGTTTCAGGAATGCATCGGCCGAAGCGGCCATGCGCGAGAGATCGGCGGATCGTAAGATTGCGGCCCTGCGCCCCTCGTATCTTGTAAACGCCGGAATCTTATCGGGATAAATTCCGGCCCTGCCCACAACGCCCTTGATCAGGTGCTCCACTTCGGCCAGAAAACCGGGCCCGGGATCAGGCTGATCCTTTAGATCGAACCCGTTTAGAAGGGCGTCGATATACCTCAGGAAACTGAATCCGGCCAGCTGTTCACTGCGAACCGACAAGATATTGCGAAACACGCCGATGGCATCGCGGGTTAAAACCCATTCCAGCGGTGGAAGAGCGGGGTTGTCTTCAAATGTCGCCATCAGCATATCCGATAAAAGCATTTTGATTTTTTTTCTTTTGGCTTTGACGGGCTCCCTTGAAATAAAGATGGATGCAAGGGCGGGTACCTGATGTACCAGTTGAACCAGTTTTTTTCTGGTACTTTCAATTTTCATGCATTAAACTCCTTAATAGTACTTAACTATCAATTATAATTATATTTTTTATTTATATACCAACTTTTATCCGGATTGTAAAGGTTCGGTCTGGAGAGATTCCTGCCACCATCCGATGATGGAGCCGTAGCGCCGGAACCGAACCCTTTCTCTTTTCTCCACCTCGCGAATCCAGTCGGCCAGTCCTGAGGCGTGATGAATGATCAGTGGGGTGCTGTGCTCGGGAAGGATGTCCGGGGCCAGCGCGTAGCGATCGATAATTTCCCTGATGTTTAGGGATGTTTGTTCGCTGTCCCAGGGGGTCGGATGGATAAACCCATGGTTGGCGCCATCGGCCCGGCTATATCCCCAAACGTTCGGAAATTCATCCTTGAGGCGGCGCATCCGGGATACAGCCTTCAGGATCGTTTGGACTGTCAGGCCCTTATTCAGGTTCCGCAAAATCGTATCATCGAAGGATTCGAACCCCACCGAGGCCAGAACGATCCGGATGCCCATTTCGCCTGCCAGCGACAGGGCTTCCCGCAGATTTTCGAATCCCCTGACAAACCAGTCTGCCCGCATGATCAGGTTTATGCGCGACAGCGGAATTTTTCTCTTTTCAGCCCCATAGAGCATCGGCAAGAGTCCTGCAAGCGGATTTTCATTGATCAGTTCAAATGGGATTTTGCGGCCGTCCGGGCCCACCGGCAAGGCGCCAATCTGGTCCAGAACAGCATCCGGGCTGACGACTCCCCGGAACCCCTTGTCTACCGCAACGTCGCAAAAGCTGCATCCCTTTATATCCGAGGCGACTGTCAGCCCTTTCCGGTTATAGAAAAATGCCGGATAATCGATCTCAACTTTTCTCCTGCGGGCGGCATGCGGGCATCCGATCTGCTGCAGTACCTGGGCGCTGTCGACCCGATGGGGAGTTATCCGCGACTTTTCCAGCCGACAAATATTATCCCAGCGCACGGACCCAAAGTATCTCTCATTCCAGGGCAGGCGGTTTCTCTGAACAACCTTGCCGCCGGGCCCGATAAAAAGAAGACCGGGAACATCGCGCCGACGGTCGACATCCATCGCCGCCAGCAGCCCAAAAGATTGTTCGGCCGGCCCCTGCAACGCGCAGGAAAAATGCCCGGAAAGCCCCTGAAAACGATGCGGGAAATCCCCGCAGCCGACTTCTCCCCTGAAGTCCACATCCGCCTGAGGGCCGGCCAGAAGGGTAAAACAGCCTTCCTCTTTAAGTTCTTTGGCGAAGTTGAAGAGATCCTCGCGGCCGCTGAGGCTGGAAAATCCGATGATGGGGCGTTCAGATCCAAAATAGTCGAACAAGGCTTCTTTGAGCTGGGATTTATCATCCTCGCGGCTGATCGCGATGACGATACACGCGTAAGGTGTGTGGGCTTCAATCAATGTCGCCGCCAACTGGGGCCCCAGCAGCCCATAGGTTCCACCGGCAAAATAGCTGGTGATGACGACCATTTTCTTTTTTGATTTGGATGGATACGTATCCATTCTTCCTTGTCCCGGTTGAAACAATAATAGCTTTCGAACCGATACGACGTTTCGGCTCTTTTTCCCGCTTATTTCATGAAAAATTTTTTTCAGCCAGCTGAAAAAATTATGATAAGGGCCGTTTAGACACGAATACGGGGCAAATATAAAGGGTACAAAATGTTACTTCATTTGGAACAAGAAAAACAACTGAAAATTTTCACCCATCGGACGCAGCGCATTCGCCCATTTGCTGCGTTATCCGGGGCGTGCAAATGAACGAATGCACTTCGTGAAATAACCGGATTAATCCATGATCATATTTAAGCGCTTGGGGGTGCGGATTTTCGTTGGCTGCGCCTGATGAGATGGCGGCTGAAATGGATTGAAAAAGGATGGCTCAAAAAAAGGAAAATGCGCAAAACTGCCGAAACCTGTATATGATTGGAAAATAAGGTTTCCACGGGCTTGCGCCCGTGGTTATTTGCTGATGATCATGCTTATCAATGCGTGATAAAACGAGTCGCAAAATCACCGTCGTTCTCGGCCGTGCCGGCAACAGCGGCAGTCGGTCTTAAAATCGTCTCGGTTTAAACGGTTTTTTTGCGCGTTTGCCCCCCGGGTTCGCCGGGTTTACCTTGATATTCTTCCCTTCGATGAGTTTCCCGTTTAAGGCCTTGATCGCCTGGTCCGCTTCCGAATTGTTCGGCATTTCCACGAAACCGAAACCTTTCGATCTGCCGGAAAACCGGTCCATGATGATTTTGGCGCTTTCAATTTCGCCGAACTCGGCAAACAGTGCTTTTAATCCGTCCTCGTTAAGGCTGTAAGCTAAATTGCCCACATAAATATTCATTTAAACATCCTTTCCCTTGTTATGTTACATTGGTTCATCATTAAATTGCGGCATCACCCGATTGATTGAAAAAACAAAGGGCACTCCTCCCCTTTCGAAGGAATGCCCTTTTGAATCAGAAGCCGGAATTAGATCACCGTGACATTCACAGCTGCAGGACCTTTTTGTCCTTTTTCAATGTCGAATGTAACCCGGTCGCCTTCTTTAAGGGATTTAAAGCCTTCCGCCTTGATTCCGGAATGGTGCACAAACACATCCGGACCGCCTTCCTGCTCAATAAATCCGAATCCTTTTCGATCATTAAACCATTTTACAATTCCCTCTGCCATAATCACATCCTCCTTTCTTGAATTTTCAATGTCTCAAACTGGAGGATGCCGCACCGGCAAACGAAAAGTTCCTTCAGAAGGAAACGTTCCTGCCCTCTTTGAAGCAGGCTTGAATAGTGATTGATATTATCCGCTCTTATAACAGAATGCAAGCTAATTATTTATTTTTTTAAAAAAGAAGGGGCAAATCGCCCCCTCTTTTTTTTCGCCGCTTTCAGGCCGGCTTTGAACTCCTTTACTCCTGATGAAGGGCGGCAGCCTCCTTCTGGGCGGTTGAAAGCCTTTTGGCGGCATCCTTCTTCTTGGACTGGCTCAAACGGTCCGCATCGATAAAAGCGACCGCCTTGACCTCGCAGAATCGCGCACACTGGGGGTCTCCGCCGCACAGGTCGCATTTCAGAACGGCCTTATCGATGGTGCTGTAATTCCTGGCGCCGAAGGGACAGACCGTCACGCAGGAGCGGCAGCCGATGCACTTTTCATAATCAATCACCACAAACCCGTCGCGCTCGTCGCGGGACGTTGCCTTAACCGGGCAGACGCTGATGCAGGGCGCGTCCTCGCACTGCTGGCAGGTCATGGGAACATACAGGCCTTCGGCTTCCCACTTCACCACCTTGATGCGGCTGCGGGCAGGGTTTGAAACCCCGTGGTGGGATACCGAACAGACCAGCTCGCACAGCCGGCAGCCGGTACATTTCTGATAATCTATCTTTAGGACTTTCTCCATTGTTTTCCTCCTTTACAACTTATAAGAGATGGGACGGTTCCTTGTCCAGACCCAGGCGTTTTAATGTCTCCGGAGTGGGCACGCCGTTTTTGTCCCAGCCGTGATGGGCATAAAATTCGTCGATCATTTTTGCGAATTTTTTACGGTCGATTTTGGCTCCGATGACATCAGGCGCCCCCCGCAGACACGGCTCGTCAAAGTAACGATGGTTGAGCATATCGCCTTTTTTCAAGTCGTTGCGCGTCAACCCCTCCCGCAGATTGAACAACCGTTCGATATTGTTGCATCGTTCGGCGATGTCCCATATGTCCTTGGGAGTCAGCTCCAGACCGGTATTGTAATACAGCACCTTGGGCCAATCCTCGAAATTCGGCAAAGTCGCCCCTAAAAAGGTTGTGTGATATTTGCAGATTCCCAGGCAGTCGACCGCCATGTAGCAATTCTCCTGCCAGAAAACCTGCCAGGGCTTGCCGATATATTCGGTATGCTCCGAACTTAAAGGACCGTCGTAGGGGACGGGGTTGCTGTATATCTTGCGCAAGACCTCTTCGGGGAGATGATACAGATCGATGGCCGGCCGGCTTCTCAGGTGATCGGATCCCCGGGATGCGGTGGCGATATTCAGGGCCAGCCCGGGGGTGGCTCTTTCGTCTGAATGCAGGTTGTTCATGCCTTTGACCTGGATAAGGTAGTCAAAGGAATTCTTTCCGATCTTTTCCGACGCCGGGATGCCGCCGTCGGCCAGCGTATCCCCCAGCCAGCCGTCCCGGAAGCAGATGCGCCGAACCATCTCCAGCAGGGCTTCGTCATTGCCGAAGCGCAGTTCCAGACCGTCCGTCTCCTTGGTTGTGAGAATGCCCAGTTCGAAAAGTTCCATGGCCCAGGCAATCATGCTGCCGATCTCCAGATTGTCCACGCCCCACTGGTTCACCAGATGGTTGCCGGTCAGGACCGTCACGGCGCTTTTGCAATCAGGCTCACCGCCGAAGGCCCCCTGGGAGGTGTACTCCGGGCCTTCGTCATATTTCCCGGCATAAGGCCCCGTGGGAATTTTATACTTGGCGCGGCAGTGTACTTGGCAGGCGAAACAGCCGGTCATATGGTGCGGCCCCATGGTTTCGGTGCAGATCTCGTCAATGCGCTCGGGCTCGATATCGTCGGCGTATTCGCACTGATTGTATTGGAAATTGCGGGTCCTGACGCCGCCCCAGGAATTGGTGGCGCCCCAGATAAACGGCGTCCCCAGGGTTCCCTGGGTTTGATTGACCTTGGCGCTGGTGATCTGGTCGATGAAGCGCTTGTTGTACTCCAGGGCATCGATGGGATGGGCGATTTTGATGTCCATGGTTCCCCGGGCGGCAATCGCCTTGAGATTTTTTGACCCCATCACCGCTCCCATGCCGGTTCTGCCGCCGGAATTCTTGATGCCCGTCATGACGTTGGCAAACCGGACCAGATTCTCGCCGGCCGGACCGATCACCAGGCTTTTGATATCCTCGTCATCCAGTTCCTTGCGGATGGCCCACTGGGTTTCCGTGGTGGTCAGCCCCCAAAGATTGGCGGCGTCTCTAATTTCGATTGCGCCGTTATGGATCCAGAGATATACGGGCTTCTTGGCTTTTCCCTTGATGACCAGGTGATGAAATCCCGCCCAGGCCATTTCCGGCGCAAAGAAACCGCCCATATTGCAGCTTCCCAGCAGGTTGGTCAGGGGAGATTTTGCCATGACATGGGTCCGGGCGGTTGCCGATGCACAGGTCGCCGTCAGAATGCCGCCGCTGACCATTATGACGTTTTTGGGACCCAGGGGGTCCACGCCCTTCTTGGTGTGGTTATACAGCAGGTAGGCGTCCAGTCCCCGGCCGCCGAGAAATTTTCTGCGAATTTCCACCGGGATCGGTTTGATTTCAATCTCTCCGCTGGTCAGATCGATATATGCAATCTTTCTATTTAAGGCCATTTTAACGTTCCTCCTTTGAAGCCAATTTTTCTGCGGCTGCTTTTTGCGCGATCTTGCGGTTGACGTCCCAGACCGGCCCGCGGATCCGCGGAAAATCGGGCCGGATCCATGCCACCCGAAATTCCAGGCCGCAGACCGGGCACTTGACATGATCGGATCCGGCCGTCGGCTCCAAACGCCCCATGCAGCTGGGATTGTGGCATCGGAACTTGCCGTAGGTCCGCGTCTTTCGCAGACTCTCAGCCGCCGAAACTTTATCTTTCTCGATTGCCATGATTGTCTCCTTTCAATATTGATTCAAAACATTAACATTCGTATTGCCATAAAGACTTTCTGACTTTAGCAGGATGATTGATAGACTGGGCGAAAGGCACAAGGCGCACGGCGTACGGAAAAAGCGCATCCCCTCTTTCCTTGAACCGTGGGTCCCTATCCGTTAGCCATATTTGCCCACTGCTTACTGCCTGTTATTCACTTCTCCCCAATCCCTCTAACCCGCGACCTGCAACCCGTAACGCGTCATTATTATTTACTCGTTGCTGTTCCCCCTGTACCCAGATCCCTTCCTACGGGGCCATCCGCTTAATCGCCTCCATATACTTCTTTTTCTTGCAGCGCGGGCAGGTGGACAAGAGCGCCGCGATCTCTTTGCGACTTTCCAGGTTCACCAGATATTCCAATTCTTTTTTCGGCATCAGATACCCGCCGCAATCCGGGCACGTGACCGCATAGCGGGTATGCCCGCGCTGCAGCATATACGCTCTAAGGTCCGTCATAAAACTTTGAAACAACACCCCGCTAGGGCAGTAAAACGTGCATTCTTCGCAGGTCAGGCAGAACCAGAAGGCCTCGTCGCCGACTTTGTCGGGTTCAAACAGGATCCGCTCCACAATCGCCCGGGACGACCGGCCGTAATCGTATCGACCGTAAAGATTTACCATCGGACAAACGGCAGAGCATTTGCCGCACTCTAAACACAGGTTGAGGCGATAGTCGCTTTTGAATTTCTCGATGCTGCCCCGCTCAAATACCGGTATCTGTTTTTTAGCTTGCGATTTCATAATCTTTAGGTGTTTAGCCTGAAGACTGCAGGCCATTGTTATTGCCTTGTCTTTCGGTTCACATTACCACGATGTCCGTTGTTTGCTGTCAGTTGTTCGTTGAAACCCTGCTTCGGACAACTGACTTTCAGCCAATCTCTTTCAGCCTTCAGTCTATTTACCTCCAGCCTTTATGTCCGATGCCCCTCCATGCCGGCGCCCACCATGGCCAGGATCTGCTCGTCCGTGAACCCTTTTAACTGCAATGCGCCGCTGAGGCACGATGCTGCGCATAAGCCGCACCCCTTGCATTCGGTCGAGTTTACCCGGGCGATCCGCACGGTTCCGCCCTCGGAATTTCTGGATTCAATCCAGCCTACCGCGCCGAAGGGGCATATTTCAACGCACCGGCCGCAGGCTGAACACCGCAGGGGATTGACCTCGGACGTAAAGGCTTCGGTGACCACCTGCCGCCGGGCCATGGGAACCGCGGCCTTGGCCGCCGCCGCATACCCCTGGGCAACGCATTCCGAAATATCGGTGGGATACCGGGCGCAGCCCGCGATAAAAATCCCGTCGGCAGGAAACTCCACCGGTCGGAGCTTTTGATGGGCCTCCATAAAAAAGCCTTCATTGCCCAGCGGAATCTTCAGCATCCGGGACAGCTGCCGGTTATCCTTTGCCGGCACCAGCGGCGCCGTCAAAACCACCAAGTCGGTCTCCAGGGCAGCCTTTTTGCCCGTCAGTTCATGGATAACCGTTACCTTGCCGGCTTTATTTTGGGCGCCGGTTATCCGAGGCGGCTGCTCCCGGTTGAAGCGGATGAATTGCACCCCCAGGGAAAGCGCTTTCTGGTAATATTCCTCAAAGATCTTCCCGCAGGCCATCACATCCCGGTGCAGCACCCTGACTGAGGTTTCGGGCCGCCTTGACTTTATCAGGCTCGCGTTCTTCATGGCCGTTACGCAGCAGAAGCGGCCGCAATAGGTCCGATCCTGGCTGCGGGCACCCACGCAGTTGATCATGACGACCTGAGTAAAACCGTCATATTTATTTTTAAGACGCTCTTCCAGTTCAAGCTGGGTAATCACATTTGAGAAACGGCCATATCCCATCAGCCCGTGAGGTTTGAGTTCCTCTGCGCCCACCGCCACAATGATGGTGCCGATATTGAATTCTTCGTCCTGTCCATTCAACCGCACAAGCGCCGTAAAGTTTCCGATAAATCCTTTGACGGCCGCCACCTCAGCCTGGAGGTGCACGCGAATGTTGTCATGCCGAGAGACCGCCTCGACCAGCGGCGTCAGCAACGCGGCGGCGGACTGATCGGACGGAAAAAGGATGTTGACGTTCTGCAAAAGCCCGCCCAGGCGGTTTTGCTTTTCAACGAGCTCCACCCGGTAGCCCTGATTGGCCAGGGTCAGGGCGGCTGAAAGACCTGAAACGCCCCCACCGATAACCAGAGTAGCCGGTGTTACCGCCGTGGACTGGTCCTGCTGGGAGGTCAGCAGGCTGACCTTGGCCACCCCCATTCGAACCAGGTCCTTGGCCTTGGCGGTGGCTTCCACCGGCCGCCCCAGGTGAACCCAGGAGCAATGCTCCCTGAGATTGACAAATTCAAAGAGATATTTATTCAGACCTGCCCGTTCGCAATTCTTTTTAAAAAGGGGTTCATGGGTCCGCGGGGTGCAGGAGGCCACCACCACCCGGTTGAGGTTCCGCTCTTTGATCTTATTGCGAATGGCGGAAAGACCGTCCTCTGAACAGGTATATAGATTCCCCATGGCGCAAACGACGTTGGGCAACGTTTCGGCATACCTTACCACCTCGGGCACGTTGACCGTACCCCCGATATTGGTTCCGCAGTTGCAGACAAAGACGCCGATTCTAAGAGACATAATGCTCCGCCGTCCGAAAACCAAACTTTGGCTACCCCCGGAGGGGTTGTGCCCGGTTGGAATTTCATTTGATCATAAAATTCCAAACATCAAATTTTAAATATCAAAAAAATTCCAATGGCCAAACTCAGAAAAACGGCAGATGCTTTGCCTTTGAAAAGTTTTGGTCATTGAACATTACATTTTGAGATTTGTTTGTAATTTGTTTTTTGGAATTTGAAATTTTAAACTCCAAAATCCATAAACCGGGGTTTTTCTGCCGGTATAAATCTCCTGCAGAGCAAACCTCGATCACTCCCTTGCCAGCAGTTCCGCCGCCCGGGCGGCCGCGGCCGATGCCCGGACCACCGAATCGGGCACGTCCATGGGCGACTGGCAGAACCCGCAGCTAAACACGCCCTCCCGGGTGGTGCCGAAAGGGCTGGTCAATCCCTGCGGGCTGACGATAAAACCGTAATCGTCGATTTCAATGCCCAGCTTTTGGGCAAGCGCAGCATTGCCGACACTCGGCATAAGCGCCTGGGCCAGAATGACCATGTCAAACTCCCGGGCCTCCAATTTCCGGTTGACGGTATCCTCGAAATGGACGACCGGATTATGATTATCGCCGTTTTCCGTTATCCGGCCCGGCCGGGCGCGAATGTATTCAACCTTGTACTGGCTTTTGGCTCTCTGGATGTATTCCTGAAAGCCCTTGCCCACCGCCCGCATATCCATATAAAAGATGGTGGAAGACAGCTGCGGATAATGCTCCCGTGCCAGGACGGCCTCCTTGGTGGCGTGCATGCAGCAGACCGCGGAACAGTATTTTTGATGGCGGACATCCCGCGACCCCACACACTGGATAAAAGCCAGTTCTTTAGGCTCCCTTGCGTCCGACGGGCGTTTCAGATGTCCATGGGTCGGTCCGGACGCGCAGATCATTCGTTCAAACTGCATGGCCGTAATCACGTTCGATAGTTTCCCCCAACCATATTCGGTCAGAGCGGAGATGTCGTAAAGATCAAAGCCGGTGGCCAGAATCACGGCGCCCACATCCAGCTCTACCGCCCGGTTCGCCTGCCGGAAGTTGACCGCCTGGGCCTTGCAGACTTTCATGCACTGATAACACTCTGAACAAATCCCGCAGGAGATGCAGCGTGCGGCCTCCGCCAGAACCTGCGCCTGGGTAAACCCCAGTTGGACTTCGGAAAAGTTTTTGCGCCGGCGGGCCGGTTTCAGCCGCGGCATCCGGTTGCGGGGTATGCGGTCATACCCGCCGGCGGGTATGTTCGGCGCCGCGTTCCACTGAATGTCGCGGTTTTCACGAAGGTCTGCACCGCGGATAAACCGATCGATGGAAATCGCCGCCTGTTTGCCGGCCTCGATGGCCTCGATGACCGTTTTCGGCCCGCTGACGGCATCGCCGCCGGCAAAGATATCGGGCTCATCGGTCTGCAGCGTAACGGGATCCACATTCATGGTGCCCCAGTCCGAAAGCGTGCAGGCGCATTCCGGACCCAGGCAGGACCAATCGGATTCCTGACCGATGGCGGGGATGACCCCGTCCACTTTGAGGACAAATTCCGATCCTTCCAGCGCCACCGGGCGTCTGCGGCCGCCGGCATCCGGATCACCCAGTTTCATTTTGCGGCACGCGATGGCCCTGACCTTTCCGCCTTCCCCGATGATCCGGATTGGGCTCGTCAGGGTCAGAATTTCAATTCCCTCTTCGCGGCATTCCTCGATCTCCTCCGCATTGGCCGGCATCTCCTGAAGACTGCGGCGGTATATGATAAAAGGCTTTTTGGCACCGAGACGCAGGGCCGTGCGGACAGTATCCATGGCGACGTTTCCGCCGCCGATCACCGCAATGCGCTTTCCGGCAAGGGAAATCGGTTTGCCGAGATTGACGTCCCTTAAAAAATCAACACCGGGAAACACCCCTTCCAGGTCTTCGCCCTCGATCTCCATCTTCTTGCATTCCTGGGCGCCGATGCCCAGAAAGACGGCGCGATAGCCCTGTCTGCGGATCTGTTCGATGGTAATGTCCCTGCCGACTTCCACCCCGGTCCGAATGTCGACGCCCATGTCCCGGAGGACCTGGATCTCGGCGGCAATGACCTCTCTGGGCAGGCGATAGTCCGGGATGCCCACCGAAAGCATGCCGCCGGCAACCGGCAGTTTTTCCAAAACAGTCACCCCATACCCTTCCCGGGCCAGATAATAGGCGCAGGACAGTCCGGCCGGTCCCGAACCGATAACGGCGATCTTTTCGTCTTTAGCGGCTTTGATTTCAGGAACGTATCTTTTTTCTGCGTGAAGCTCCCTGTCCGCGACAAAACGCTTGATGGAATCGATGGCCACCGGCTCATCCAGCTCTCCGCGTGTGCAGGCCGATTCGCAGGGATGGTGACACACCCGGCCGCAAACCGCCGGGAGCGGATTTTCTTCCTTGATCAGTTTCAGCGCTTCATCGAAACGGCCCTGGGCCGCCAGAGCGACATACCCCTGAACACTGATATGGGCCGGGCAAGCGGCCTTGCAGGGGGCTGTCCCCCTGCGGGTGACGGTAAAAGTAGACGGAACGGCCTGGGGAAAGAATTTATGGATGGCCTTGCGCCGACCCAGGCCCGCGTTGAAATGGTCACTGATCGTGACCGGGCATCCATCGATACAGTCGCCGCAGCCCACGCACTTGTCTTCGTCGATGTAGCGGGCCTTGCGAATAATGCGGGCCCTGAATTTTCCGGCCCGGCCGGTCAGGCCGTCGAGTTCCGAGTATGTCAGCAGCTTGATATTCTCATGGTTGGCGCATTCGATCATCTTGGGGGCCAGAATACACATGGCGCAGTCGTTGGTGGGAAAGGTTTTGTCCAGCTGCGCCATACGACCGCCGATGCTGGGGTTCTGCTCCACCAGGTAGACCTGTTTCCCCATGCCGGCCAGGTCGATGGAGGCCTGCATCCCTGCGATTCCGCCGCCGATGACCAGAACTGCATTGTGATTCACGCCGGGAATCCTTTTTGGGTTTAACGCCGAGAGCTATTGCCGACTGTTAAAAAAATATTCAGTTCATTATCGTGAACAATATTTTCTTGAATAATATCAGTTTCCGCTGACCTGTCAAGAGAAAACTTATCATATAAAACCTTTTGAATCATGGTAAAATACGGCTTGCCCCGCTAAAAATAGTATTGACAAAGAAATAAAACAATTGTAATAGTTATAAAAAAAATTCATCATGGTGAACAATGCCGCCGAAATATCTTGCACCGTCCGTAACCAAAGCGTTTCAGATTTTAAAACTGGTGACCAAATCAGACCGGGGATTGAAAATCACCGACCTGTCCAAAGCGCTGGGAATCGGCAAAAGCACCGTTCATGGCATCACCGCCGCCCTTGAAGAGCTGGGCGCCATCCTGCGCGACCCTGTCAGCAAACGGTATCGCCCGGGACTTACCCTTCTGGAACTGGGCAAATCGGCCCATTCCCAGTTCGATTTGAAAGATCTGGCCCGGCCGGTAATGGAAGACCTGATGGAAAACGCCCAGGAGTCTGTCTTCCTGGGGGTGCTCAACGGGGAGCACATCACGATCCTGGATATCGTCGAATCCCGCAACGACCTGAAAATCACTTCCCCGGTGGGTACCGCCCTTCCGCTGATGGCCGGCGCAGCCGGAAAAGTTTTTCTGTCGGAAATGAACGCGGCGCAACGATCCAGAATTATTGAATCCAGGGGGATTCCCCGATATACGGATAATACCGTCACCGATCCTCAGCAGTATCTTTCAGAAATTGAAAACGTTCGAAAGACGGGGTGGGCCACTGATTATGAAGAATATATACCCGGGGTCCGGGCCGTGGCCGCGCCGATCCGTTCAAGCCGTCATTTCAGCGCCGCCATCTGGGTGGTGGGGTTTAAAATGACCCTGGATGATGATAAAATGAAAATGCTGGCAGCGGCCACCACGGATGCGGCTGAACGCATCAGCCGCAAGTTCGAGGAACAGCAGCTTTTATGAAAATAAAAATCGAATCATTGGGTCTGCCGCTTCTTTCCAGACTGATCGGGAAAAAGACCGAAATCGATTTTCCCGGCAAAACGGTCGCGGACCTTGTCGCCCATCTGGTGAAACGCCATGGCCAAGAGATGCAAAAGGCGCTCCTGGATAAAGACGGCAGGCTGGATCTGACCATTCAGGTCATGATGAATGATGAGGGAATTCTACACCGGGAACAGTATCCAAAGCGGATTCTGAAAGACGGCGACAAGGTGATATTCATGATTTTGGTCGGCGGGGGCTAATCCCCATAGGGAATGCTGGAACGCGTGTGTACCTTTAAATCCCTGACCCCCTGAATCCCTTTCACCGTTGCAAGGATCTTCCGCACCAGGGTTTCCTCCTGAGATTCCGGAACCGTGGTTGCGATATGAACAATGCCGTCTTTAGCAGCCACTTCTATATCGGGCTTCAGGTCTACCAGCAACGCCTTGACCTCGGCGGACAAGACCAGATCATCCATCCCTTTCTGCGATTCAGGGGTTGTTTGAAAATCTTTCAGGCCGACGGTATTGCAGATGATTTCCGCTGCATCGTCAACGGAAATTTTCTTGATATGAATGACCAGGTCATACAGGCGCGGATCCCCGGTATCAATCCCGTAAAGGTGTAGGCTCCACCTCCTTCTTTCCTCGTCGTCAAGTTCAAGCATCCGCCGGGCCTCTTTTTCGGAAATGCCGTGACGCTCCTTTTCGAGTTTGACGCGATCTTCCATTTCAGCAAGGATTCTCACCTTAAGAACGTGAGAAACGCCCTTGAGAAAAAAATGCCCGGCAAGACCGTGATAGACGACACGATCCTTTTGGAATTGTTGCAGCAGGGCCTTCTGGATATATGCCACATATTTTTCTTTCCGGTATCCGAAGCGATCTAAAATCGACGGCGCATCGTGAATGGCCCGCACCAGCTTGATCTCCGGTATATTAAAGTCTTTGGAGGCTTCCACCAGTATGTCACGGGCAATGCACGCGTAGCCCAGTCTTTTGGCAACCTTTTCAGCCACTTCTTTTCCGCGGCTGTACGACCCCCTGGAGATGGTAACAATCGACATGGTGTCCCCCTGTAATAATTTTAGTCCCTTTACCCCAATCGAGCGAAAGCCCTGGGTGCCCAGCTTCAAGGCGTCCGAGGGCGAAGCCGTAGTATACTACTGCGAGTCCTCGGCAACGCAGAAGATGGGCGCCCAGGACTTTCCCAAAGGGTAAACAAAATGGAGACTTTTCTTAAAATTATATCGCTTTGAAAATAGCATGATGAGATCCGTTCAAATAGCCTAATAATATTTATTTGTTAAAAAGGTCCTCTATTTTGTTTACGCTCATTTGGGGTTTACAAATTGACCGGCAATGCTTCGGCAGCACCGCCCGTCAGCTTTTTCGCAAGAACGATATGGCATTTTCCGGCAGAGGTGTCGGAAGAAATTTCGGCACCGACGGCTTTGGCAAGCAGCGCCACCTGTCGTGACGGGAAAGATTCAAAACCGCCCGGCGCTATTCCGGAAATTTCGATCTCGATCCCGTCATCGACCGCAAGCAGGGCGACGCTGATAAGTTTATCATGGTCGGCAGCAGACAGGGCATAGTGGAATGTATGATAAAGGAGGTTTTCAAGAATAAAAGGGCTGGTAAAAATCACATGAGAATCGTTTTCCGAAAATTCAATCTTTACCGCCTTGCTGAACGGATCCAGCCTGACCAGCTGAATCGCAAGAGAGATGGCCGCCCCCAGGTCGATATCACGGACCCATTCATCCACGCTATGGGCAAAGGTATTCATGCATCGAATAACGGCATTGGCGCGTTCAACCTCTTCAACAATGCTGTCGCTCATAGAGCGGAGCCTTGCGGGCGTCAATTCCATGCCGCTTTCGGACAGCTCCACCAGTTCATCCAGCAAGCCCATGGTCTCAGAAATAATGGCAAGGATATTTTTCAATTCATGGGATATTAACCGATTGGTTTTGCCGAAGAAGGCAAGTCCTTCAGCATAAATTTTTCCAGCCTCTTTTTCCATAGATTCCCCTGGGATGGGCGTGCTAGGTATTGAGGGCCTGCTCAATTATTTCAACCAGCGCTTCAATCTTAAAGGGCTTGATAATGCAGCAAACCGCTTCCCTGCATACGGTATCATAGTCCTGCTCAGACCCGTGACCGGTAATAAAAATAAACTTGATGCCCGGCGTAATTTGCGCAATCCTGTTTTTAAGGTCGATACCGCTCATGGAAGGCATCTTGACATCCAGCACGGCAATATCATATTTTTCGGCGCCGACTTTGGCGAGGGCCTCATCAGCGGTCGTGGCCCAGGCGGCATCAAAGCCTCTGAGCGCCAGCCTTTCCGCCAGGCGCGAAACAAATTTTTCCTCGTCGTCAACCAGCAAGAGTTTCATCTTTAACATCTCCTCCATGCTTGATCGGCAAAGTAACGGTAAAAGTCGTTCCCGTACCGACCCGGCTCTGCACGGAAATCTCGCCTCTAAGTTTTCTTACCAGGCCGTAGGTTATGGAGAGGCCCAGGCCCGTCCCTCCTTTCAATCCCTTTGTCGTAAAGAAAGGCTCGAAAATCTTCTGCCGATCTTCTTCTGAAATCCCGCAGCCGTTATCGGCTATGCTGATGCTGACGGATCCCTTGGCATGCTTCTCCGCCCGGATTTCCAGGCGGCCGCCTTTGTCCATCGCCTGGAAAGCGTTGTTGATCAGGTTGAGAAAAATCTGCTGCAGACTGCCGTGGTCGGAGTCGACAACCGGAAAATCATCGGGAATGTCAATATGAATCTGGATATTGCGATAGGCGGCTTCCTTTCCGAGAAAGGATAAAACGCTCGAAATGATTTTTCCGATTTGAAGCGGCTGAATCTTGGGCTCGAAGTGCCGGGCAAATTCCAAAAGTTGCCGGGTTATTTCACCGCAGCGTTCAACAGACTCCAGCACAGCGGAAATCAGTTCTTTAAGCTGGTGATCGTCCTTATATTCTTTTTTCAGATTGAACATATCATCGATCAGGCCGGCATTCTCACCGATGACCGCCAGCGGATTATTGATTTCATGCGCCACCCCCGCGGCAAGGCGCCCGATGGAAATAAGCCGGCTGGAGCCTTCGAGACGCTCCATGGCCTTAAGCCTGGTCTGGTCGGCATCATATATTTTATTCACCATAAATGTTGATATACCCAACACAACGATAAGGGTAACAAATACGCTGATACCGAAAATCCAGTTGATTTCTTTGCGCAGCGTATACCACCCCTGCATGATCACTTCGTTTCGTTTAACCAGCATCAGAATATACGGAGAATTCTCAATATAGGCATACCCGATCAGAACCGGATTGCCGCTCCTGTCGACAGCCTCCAGGACCTGCGTGTGTTTGGAATATTCAGGGACCGGCCAGTCGATTTTATTAAGAAGCCCCCCGTAATATTTTGAAGGGGTTTGAAGCAGGCCTTCACGGTTGCATAGAAACGCTTCGCTTTTTTCACTGAGCTCCAGAGATGAAAGAATCTGGACGAACTTCTTGATATCCAGCGTTGCGCGCAAAATATAGAAAGATCCCTTGGGAGTCGCCCGCTTCAGGGCGATAATCATATGCGGCATATTGCGATAACCCAAAAACACATCGCTGAGATAGGACCCGTTTCGGGCGCAGCCGATAAACCATTTCTGATTACGGTAATCTTTATTTTTTAAATCGAACGGGCCTGCATAATTGGTCTGGATGCCTGAAGCGTTGATAACGCCCAGATCGATAATGCCGCCGAATCCCCGCTGCAGATTTCGCAGAATATACGAAAGTGACTCATGGTTGTTGAGAGATTCGAACTTTTCTTCTTGAACAATGAACTTCAGTGCATCCAGGCGCTCTTCAAAAAAATATGTCAGCGCCCGTCTGGTGTTGGATGTCAATCGGATCGTGTGAAGATGGTTTTCATTCCGGATGGCCTTGTTTTCCAGCACATAGGTGAACATGAAAAGGATCGCTATGGGAACCAGAGATACCAGCGACCGCAGCGTGATGGAAGAGAACCAGAACTTGCGGTAATTGAACAGGATTTGCCCCTGCGTCTCCGAAGTGCCGGCGTTCCAGAACCGCGGTTTGAAATGATCGGCGATAGAGGTCAGGCGATTGATGAGTATCATGCTTGTTTTTGAAAATCAGTAAGCGCTTTTGCGAGTTCCGTGATCTTTGCCGGCTTATGAAAGCAGGCGGCGGCCCCAAGCTGTCTGCACGTCTTGAAATCATGCTCCGTCGCATGCCCCGACAGGATCACAATTTTTACGTCCGGCATTTTCTCCCGGATCTGTTGCATAACCTGAATTCCATCCATATCGGGCAGGCGCAGGTCTAATACCACACCGTCAAAGTGCTCCCCGTGCAACCGCGCAAGGGCTGACGCACCGTCAAAAACAGGGGTGACATCAAACCCCCTTAACTTCAATCTTTCCGCAAGAACTCTGGCAAGCTTCTGTTCGTCGTCAACAACGAGAATTTTCATGTGTTTAAGGGGATCAAAAATGATTTGACTTTGAAATTTTCATCTATTAAAAACCAATTAATCATAATTGTAAATAATTTTCCACCTGAAACCTGCATGAAAGTTGATGTGCGGCTGTTTTATAATTCCATACAAAAGGATTACGTAAATATTTTAAATTACATCATCCATACCCAATCCCGTTGAAACTGAACCGCACCGACAATGACCCGGGAGTCTCTATGTTGCCGAAATTCCGTATGAAATGGTTTTGCTCCGTTGCGCTAATGACCCTATTCCTGCTACCCCTGATCGCAACAGCAGCCGAGGGAACCGGTATCAGTGGAGACTCCAACTGGCCCTGGTGGGTTTGGCCGATCATCTTATTTGTATTTTGTTTTGCACTCGGCATCGTTGCCGTCCTTGCGGGGGTCGGCGGCGGCGTGCTCTATGTTCCCCTGGTCAGCGGCTTTTTTCCTTTCCACATCGACTTTGTGCGGGGCGCAGGCCTGATGGTTGCTTTGGCCGGTGCCCTTGCCGCCGGCCCCGGCTTGCTGCGCCGGAATCTGGCGAGTCTTCGCCTTGCCCTTCCGGTGGCCCTGATCGCTTCCACTTTTTCGATTATCGGCGCCATGCTGGGACTCTATCTGTCCAAAGTTAATCCGAATATCGTGCAGGTCTGCCTGGGGGTAACGATAGTCGGGATTGCCATCCTCATCTTTCTTTCAAAAAACACCGAAAAACCTGTCGTCACATGTCAGGACGCCGTCGGTCTGGCGCTGGGTATCAGCGGTTCCTGTCTGGATGAAGCAACCAAAGAAGAGATTCACTGGAAAACCCACCGCACCCTGCTGGGGTTGGTGATGTTTGTTTTTATTGGAATTCTGGCAGGCATGTTCGGCCTGGGAGCGGGCTGGGCAAATGTCCCGGTGCTTAACCTCCTGCTCGGCGTGCCGTTGAAAATATCCGTGGCCACCAGCAAGTTTCTCCTCTCCATCACCGACACATCTGCCGCCTGGATCTACATGAATAAAGGCTGCGTGATTCCCCTGATTGCGATTCCATCCATTATCGGTTTAATGTTCGGTTCCTTTGTCGGCGTCAGATTGCTCAGCATTGCCAAACCCAAGTTTATCCGCCTGATGGTGATTTTTGTCTTGCTGTTTGCCGGCTTAAAGGCCATCGACAAGGGACTGGGAATAGGATTCCTTGGTTAATAATAAGGAGATTGTTCATGACCGAACAACTGAATAAAAACCTCAAGCCGATGTCCGAACAAATCACCTATGCCAATCTCTTGTTCATCGGCGCCTGGGCCGGCATTCTGCTGATGCTGATCACATATTTTATTTATATCACCGGAATCATTTCCCCCCACGTGGATATCGCCGTGATCATCCAGAACTGGGACAAAGGGGTCGACGAATATCTTAAAATTACGAATTCTCCACATGGATGGGGATGGCTGAGCCTATTGAACACGGGGGATTTTCTTAACTTCGTCGGGCTTGTCCTGATCGCGGTGCTGACGATCATCTGCTATTTATTCCTTGTCGCCGGATATCAAAAGAGAAAAGATTGGATATATTTTTTCATCTGCGTGTTCGAGATTGCGGTTTTGGTCTTAGCCGCTTCGGGGGTTCTGGGAACCGGCGGTCATTGAGATCTGTGCAAAACGATTCTATTGGTCCGATTGACTATATGTTAAAGACCTCATCATTAGCAATCGGTCGTACTTTTTAAACAAAGGATTCGCCATGACGGAAGATACTCCTCTTATCCTATTAGTGGATGATGAGAAAAAATTTCTGGATACGATTTCGGACAGGATCCGACTCAAGGGGTATGAGCCGCTGCTGGCCACGAGCGGCGCCGAAGCCCTGGAACTTGCCCGCCGGCACAGGATCTATGCCGCCGTGGTGGATCTCAAGATGCCGGACATGGACGGCCTGGAAACCATTACACGGCTTAAAGAAATCCATCCCTCCATCAAAACGGTGCTCCTGACCGGATTCGGTGATGAGAAAGCCCGAGAGGCTGCAACAGCCCTTGATACCTCCTATTTTGAAAAAGACGACATGGGCAGTTTTTGGGATTTCATCAAACTCCCTGTTAAAAAGAAAGTGAATATCCTTCTGGTGGATGATGAGAAAAAGTTTCTGGATACCCTTTCCGGCAGAATACGCCTGAAAGGTTTCGAGCCGCTGCTGGCCACGAGCGGCGCCGAAGCCCTGGAACTTGCCCGCCGGCACGAAATCTATGCCGCCGTGGTGGATCTCAAGATGCCGGACATGGACGGCCTGGAAACCATTACCCGTTTAAAGGAAATCCATCCCTCCGTCAAAACGGTGCTCCTCACCGGGTTCGGTGATGAAAAAGTCCGGGAGGCCGCGGAAGCCATCGCTTCCGACTATTTCGAAAAAGACCGCATGAGCGGGTTCTGGCAGTTCATCAAAAAACTACAGAAAACGCTTGAAGACAGTATGGCTGCCGCCGGAATGTCCGACGGCGATACGGAAGGCGCCGCCAAAATTTCTAAAAAGAATAAAGGGGCATGATCATCCCCTCGAAACGTTAAACAAATATCCGGAAGTATCTATTTTTGTTCTTGAAAGCCTCCCTGTTTCCCGGCTCAATAGCCTGTTCGCATTTCGCTTGAACCCCGGAATCCTTGAACCCTTTACCCTATCATGTTTTTTGCAGCTGCGGGTGTTACGTCTCAAAAGGAACCACACTCACCCTCACCTCTCTTATTCCATCAACAGCTTTCAAGGCTTGTTTGATCTCGGCCCCGGCCTTCTCTTCCAGAGAGAGAGCCGTTTCAATTCTCACGAGAACAACCGCGTTCTGGCAACTGACCTGCGATGAAGGGTACCGTTCAATGATGGCTGCCTTGGCAGAGGCCGCCACACTGAGGTCTTCCATTTTCTGCTGCGATTCGGGTGTCGTCTGAAAACGTTTCAGGCTGACCTTGTGACAAATAATATCTACGGCATCCTCCAGGGTCAGCTGGCCGATGTTGATGACCATGTCGTAGAGGCTGGGATCGGATGTTTCGATTCCGTAGAGCTGCTGGCTCCACTTTCGGCGCTGCTCATCTATCTTGTGAATATATTTTGCCGCTTCATCCCTTGAAAACTTGTTCCGTTTCATGACGATCTTGATGCGCTCCGCCAGGGACGCTATGATCCTTACTTTGAGGACATGGGAAACATCCTGAACGAAAAAATGCCCGGCAAATCCATGATAGACGACATTGTCTTTCTTTAAATTTTTTAAAACGGCCGCCTGGATGTACGCGATATATTTTTCTTTTCTAAAAAGGATGTTGTCCAGAAAAGTGGGAGAGTCATAGATGGCATGAAACAGCTTTATTTCAGGAATATTGAAATCTTTGGATGCTTCAATCAGAATCTCCCTGGAGATGCAATCATAGCCAAGTCTCTCGGCTACGTTTTCAGCGATTTCTTTTCCATGGCTATATGAACCGCGTGATATCGTAATGACCGCCATAATTCGGAGCCCTCACCGGAAGTTGGATGGACGCTTGTTGCAACTGTGGTTATTTCAATTAATTCGACGTGTTGGTGTGATTTCCGTCAAGAAATACAGACAATGGCATTCAAAGTCAAGATAAACTTGAAACCAAGAAGGTACCACAATTTACTCATAACAAAAGCCCGCTGATTTTTTATCAAACGAACGCATCAACGGGCTTTTGTGAAAGATTGTTTTGGCCTTTTATACTAACCGATTTTCAATACCAGTCCGGCGGCCGTATCGCCGGCCGCACAACCGCCCAAGAGCAGGTAGCCGCCCCCGGCCATGGCGGTCTCTTCAATCCCCTCGATCAGCAGGCGCCCGGCTGTCGGCGCCTGGGGATGCCCAAAAATCAGGGAGCTGCCGTAATTGTTGAAGCCGTTGACATCGATGGCCATCTGCTTGGCCATGTAGATGTCATTGGCCGCAAAGGGGTTGTGGGTTTTGATGGTCTTAACATCCTTTACGGTGATGCCGGCCTTGTCCAGCGCCATCTGCGCCGCCGGAACCACCGCCATGGCCATGAACCCTTTTTTGGTGCGGGCATATCCGAAAGATATGATCTGAACCTCAATCTTGGGATCGGTGCTCAGCTCCCGGGCTTTTTCCCGGGTGGTGACCACCATGCCGCAGTTGCCGTCGGCCGGATGGGTCTGTGAACCGAAGGTATGGACACCCTCAGGCAGGACGGGCCTTAGCCCGGCCAGGCCTTCGGCGGTAGTAGGCATAACACCTTCGTCATCTTCCACCAGTTTGACTTCCTTTTTGGAAATCCTGACCTCCGCCGGAAACAGATAGCGTTTCTTGAAGGCCTTGTCGTCGGCGAAAGCGTCCATGTACTGCTCATAGCGTCGGAGTGTAACGGCGTCGCATTCCTGCCGGGTGATTCCCGACTCTTTGGCCACGTTTTCCGCGGTTTGAATCATTGCGTTTTTAGCCCAGGGGTCCTGGTTGAAGTTGTCCATGAGCCAGTTTTCGGAAATGACTTCGCCCCCCGGTCCGTTGGGATTGGGCCATATCGCGTGGGGACCGTTGGAGCAGCGGTCGGTCATCAGGCAGAAGGCCTTCCCGTAAAGACCGGTCTCGACACCCATCGCCGCCTGGAAAATACCGGTGGTGGAAGTGGTGCAGGCCTGGCTCAGGAGTACCCCGGGTATGCCTGTCGCGCCCATTAGGGCCGCCGCCCAGGGACCGCCGTAAAATCCATGCTTCTGGTGTATCGTGATTCCCAGAATGAGATAATCGAACATCTTGGGATCCCACTTCTTGTGCGCAAACCATCGCTTGGAGGTGTTTGCACCCAGCTCGATAGAGTTTTCGTTTGCCATGGTCCCCTGCCATCTGGAAAAGGGAGTGCTGTAATAGCCCCGGTACGGTATGAACGCTTTTGTCAACATGATGTTCTCCTCTCTCCGAAATAGAATCAAGTCATTCAGTGCTTCTCGCAAATATTTCGAAAATAGAATCCAAGGATTCGGGGGGCAAGGGTTCGGCTACCCCAATTTTCATTATTACACTTACCCCCTTAAACCCCGGACCCTTTGAATCCTATTGGCTATCAACAGGCATCGCTCCAGCGGCCGTACTTATCCCGCAGGATGCGGTGCAGAATTTTCCCGGTGGGGGTCCGGGGCATATCCGCATCTTTGATAAACTCTATGGATTTAGGCCGTTTGAAACCGGCCAGTTCGCCCTTGCAGAAAATCATGATCTCATTTTTCAGATCTTCAGTGGGCTCAAATCCCTCGTGCAGCACCACAACCGCTTTAATGGATTCCCCCCACTTCTCATCCGGAACGCCGATCACGGCGATATCCTTGATGGCCCTGTGGCAGCCGATGGAGCATTCGACTTCCGAGGGATAGACGTTTTCGCCGCCGGTGATGATCATGTTGGCCTTTCGGTCCACCAGCACGTAATACCCGTCCGCATCCCGCCGGGCCATATCGCCCGCCGAGGACCAGCCCCCCTCAAAGGCGGCCTTTGTTTTTTCCGGTTCTTTCAGATATTCCTTGAACAGCATGGGCGTCCGGTAGAAAAGTTCGCCCACCTCGCCGTCCGGGACCTCTTGCCGGTTTTCATCCAGGAGTTTGATCCGGTCGGTGCCGAAAATTTCTCGGCCGATGGAACCCAGTTTCTTAAACTGGTCCTCGGGCCTGAGCAGGGTCACCAGTCCGCCTTCTGTGCTGCCGTAAGCTTCCCAGAGCTCGGCGTTTTTAAAGTACGCCATGATGGCCAGCTTTAAATCTTTGCGGGCCGGGGCGGAAGAAATCAGCAGTTGGCGGATGGAAGAAACATCGATGTTTTTTTTAACCTTATCCGGCAGGGCCAGCAGCATGATATAATGGGTCGGAACCAGGGAGGTAAAGGTGATCTTGTATCGATCAATGGTCCGCAGCAGGTCTTCGGGATCGAAACTCACCATGTTGTAAACAAACACCGGGGCTGTTACCAGGGTGTAGGGAAACGAATAGAAAATGGAGTTGACGTGGCACATGGGCATCACCAGCATGACCTTGTCCGTGGGCCGGACCCCCATGTTGATGTTGTTGAGAACGTACTCGGCGTGATAGCTTTCATGGGTGCGCACCACCCCCTTGGGCCGGCCGGTTGTCCCTGACGTGTACATGATCGTCCAGCTGTCGCCGCCGTCGACCATGGTATCCGGTTCCTCCGGCGATGATTTTTTCAGCCACTCTTCATACCCCACATAGCCTTCCGGTACCGGGCCGTCTCCCAGATAGATGTAGCTGCCCCGGGAAACTGGAAGTTTTTCTCTGATGCCATCGACCAGTTCCACGAAAGGTTTTTCTACGATAAAGGCCTTGCACTCTGAATGGTTGAGAATATATTGAATATCCGGTCCGGTCAGCCGGAACATGACGGGAACGACAATCTGGCCGCCCTTGGCGCAGCCGGCATAGATGTCCATCCACTCGCCCCGGTTATAGGCGATGACCGCAACCGGATCCCGGTAGCCGGCACCCAGATTCCTGAGTCCGTTGGCTAGGCGGCAGGCTCTTTCGTTCCACTCCCGAAAGGTATACTCCCTGAACTTGTCCTGCCACCCCAGTTTGTCGGGGTAGTTCAACGCATTCATCTTGAGGACTGTTCCCGCATGCATCCATCTGCTCAGCGCCATTGCATTGCTCCTTTAAATTCCTGAATCCTGCATAAAATTGTCGAGAATCGGATCACCATGGCGGCCCTGTTGATATTAACTTATCCCTTGTTGTCAACCCAAAAAGGGTTAGGCGCCCATCGCAAAAAGAGCCGCGCCCACAGCACCGGTGAACTGGGGATATTCCGGCACTTGTACCGTGCGGTTTAAGGCCTCTTCGAGCATGGTTACCATATACGGATTGTGGGCAACCACGCCGCCGGTCATAACCACGTGACCGGCCAGTGTGTCCATTTCCATGATTCGCTTGATGACCGAAGCGAAAAGGCCTTTGACAATATCCGGCACTTTTTTCCCCAGCCTGATTTTTTCCAGCACCTCGGTTGCGGTGAAAACCGTACAGTAGCTCCCCAGTTCGACCATCCGGGTGGATTCCCTGGCCAGGACGTCCATATCCTCCAGGGGGATATCCAGCCGCAGGGACATCTCCTCCAAAAAGGCGCCGGTGCCGGCGGCACACTTGCGATTCATCTTGAAATTCAGGCGGCGTCCCCTATCGTCAAGCCGGATGATCTTGTTATCCTGTCCACCGATATCGATGATGGTGATGTCCATGGGAAAATAGTGAAAACACCCTTTGGCATGGCAGCTGATTTCAGTCTTGGTATCCCGCGTGAGGTCGACATTCCTGCGGCCGTATCCGGTGGCGACCGCGGCGCCGATATCCCCGACCGCATGCCCTGCCATCTCCAAAGCCTCCCGCAGACAGTACTGGGCCGTTGCCGCAAAATCCGTACCGGATCTTGCCACGCTGCGGCCAATGATGTTTCTGCCGGCATCCAGAACGGTCACCTTGGTGCGCGAAGCCCCCACGTCAATTCCAGCAAAAACTTGCTGCCGGCTCGTCATTTATTTCAAATCCTCCAGCTGCTCAATGAACGCTTCAATATTGGTGCGAGTCTGTTCCTCCGAATAGCAGCGCAGATCATTCAGATCGCCGTTGATGGTCAGTGTCGGAATGTTCAGCTCCCGGCCGAGTCTGTCCGGCATCCCGTAGCGGTTGTTGGAGTTGTTGGGGCAGGTCTTGGCGTCATGAAAAACGATGCCGTCAAAGCGATACAACTCGAAGCACTTGCGAATGTACGCTTCTTTATAGGTTTCATCCCGAACGATAAAAAGTTCGGTGTAAGCCGATGCCATGCTTTCAAAGGGCGTCTCCGGGTCGAGTTGATCAAAGATCCAGCTGTTGCAATAGGTCGATGCCACCACGCTGGTATTCAGGGCTGCAAACTGATCGGACAGCGATCTTAATTTCCCCCAGATCGGCATCCCTTCCCAATAGAGCCGGTGCCTTTCCCCTTCAACCGCGGCAATTTTATGTTTAACCCGGTCATTGAGTTCGCTTAAAAGGGTTTCATAATAATCGACGCCTGCGGTTGTTCCCCGGGCAACGACCGCAGGTCCCATGTGAATGGTTGCATCAAAGAACGTCCAGGGCGTTGGCACCGCCGCGGCAGATTCCAAACAGGAGCGCCACAACTGGGATGTCCGGCGTGAAAGACGGATGCTTTCACGAAAACGTTCCCTGTCAAATTTCTGCCCGCTGATTTTTTCCAGCACCGGCACCATGTCCTGTATCTGCCGGGCGATATCTCTGACCTGATATTCGCGGATCGCCTGAATGCCCCGATGGGTATGAATGCCGATGACCGGAGCCCTGAACTCCCGGGCATACCAGGAGAACCAGTCCTGCACATCCCGGCATTGATTGGTGTTGAATACCAGTACATCCGGCCGGGGGACCGTATCAATGCCGTAGGCCTTGGTCAGCGGTGTTTTCTTTTGAAGGAAGGCGCCGATATCGCTGGTAAGATAGGAACAAATATCCGGCGAATAACCGGCGGCATTGGCGTAAGGAATCAGGTCGGCGGCCATCCGGCTGGCCCCCAGCATGGCGCCGTGATTTTCGGGGAAATATACCAGAAACCCCATTCCCCGCAAAAGTTCGGCAGGCCCCACGCTGGTGCACCAGGCGATCTTTCGAGATCCGGTCTTGGAGGCTTGGTCGAGTTCGTAAAAATGATCGGCCATCACTTTTTTTAAAACCGGTGCGGCTTTAAATTCCTTACGGACATTCTCCGTTTGCAATGACATCAGCACCTGTCCTGTTCTGTCTTTTAGCCCGTTGGTGAAACAAACATGTATCCGATTGCCAGCCCCGCCAACGGCTGGATGCGAAAGTACGTTGGCAGGCACCGGGAAAGCCGCAGGCGGGGCGGCTTTAGACGCAGTTTTACAATAACCTGTTAGGGCTCAAGGGCCTTCACAAGGGCCTTGAAGGTATTATTGTAAGGGGTGTCGATTCCGGCCTGTGCGCCGTATTCAACAAATTTCCCGTTAATGAAATCGATTTCGGTGCGGCGCTTGTTTTCAATATCCATCAGCATGGAAGGCTTATGATTGCCCGCGCTCTTCATGTACCCCATGCAGTAGGGATAAAAATCCCATCCCAGATTGATTTCATTGGCCCGGGCCACTTTCACGCATTCCTTGACAAGGGCGTCGATAATTCCGAATACGATCGGATCTCCCATGGCCTGGGCCATCGTCATGCCTGTAACCGCACAGACCGGATTCATGCAGGCGTTCATGATGGACTTGCGCCAGACCATTGATACGATTTGATCGGTATGTTGTGTCGCCAAGCCGCACCGGGTAAGGGCCCCGGCAATGGCAACGGCGGCGTCGGAAGTTTCCGGATCCAGCTCCTGGATATAATGGGGAGGATGATGAAACGGCATGTGCACATGCCCCGGCGCTGTCAGTCCGCATCCATAATTGACGACGGCGCGTAGAACCGGTTTTTTACCGAGAGTCTGAGCGACGGCAAGTTCCGTATCGATCCCGTTCTGCCAGCTGACGACATACATGCCCTCACGGTAGAAACCCTCTATGGCTGAAGCGATCAACGGAATAGCGTTTGCCTTAACCGTCAGGAAGATGACATCCGGCGGGTCGTCGCCGAGGTCGTCCACGGCGTGACGTGTTTTTGCAACCGGTTGTCGGATATTTTCAGCACCGTCAATAATGATCCCCGGATTCACCGCCGGGGCGATCAATTCCGGTATCACGTCACAGAGGGTAACCTCATACCCCCCCTTCGACAGAAAGGCTGCAACGATACACCCCACCGGCCCCGCCCCCACAACCGCAATTTTCCGGGGACAAAATTCAGATTGACTTGCCATCAAGACCCCCTTGTTGTTTAGGTATATGATCTATTGAAACCGTTGAGCTGTATTTATTGTAAGGCACGATCAAACCGGCGACTGACGCCGCTTTTTCAGCCGTTCGTTTCTAAAATGCCAAAAGCATTGGCGTCCAGAAGCTTGATGCCGTTTTTCTGCAATATCTTGATGGCCTTGTCGTTGTCGCTGAAGCGAAATATCATGACGGCCTTTCCGGCTGAAAACCCGACGAACGCATAGGTGTAAAGAACATTGACATGGGCATCCCGCAGCGGTTTGAGCATTGCCGCCAGGCTGCCGGGCTTATCTTCGACCTCGGCCGCGACCACTTCAGTAACCATCGCCGGCATCTGCATCTCCATGAGAATCCGCCGGCTGGTGGTAATGTCGGAGACCAGAAGCCGCAGCTGTCCGAATGCACCGGTGTCCACCAGGTTTAAAGCCCGCAGGTTGATACCGGCATCGCCCAGCGCCTTGGTAACTTCGTAAAGGCGTCCCGGTGAATTCTCAATTGAAATGGTAATCTGTTTTAATTTCATGAACCCTCCACGCAGATCTGCTTAAATAAAATTCATCGTAATAATTGCAACACAAGTTTTTTCGAAATACGCTGTAAGATACTATAACAAGGGCCTGCCGGCATGATGTGCAATAGTTGTGATAAGTACATTAAATTAATGAAAAAATATAGTAAATCCCTGGCGATCCGTCAAGCAAAAAGGACAAAAGAAAAACCGCCCTCGGGGATACTCCCCGACCGGACCGGCGATTTTCGGCAAGGAAATTAAAGCGGATTTTTTTCCTGCTGCGGCGGCACACGGATAGACAGGACCGGGCAGTTTGCATAGCGGATCACCTTTTCGGTCACGGAACCGAACATAAACTTCCGCCAGCCGGTAAAACCATGAGTCGCGATGATGATCATGTCCATATTTTCAGAATCTGCCAGGCCGACAATCTGGCTGGAGGGATCGCCCTGAATGACCACCGTGCGGGATCGGATACTTGGAGAAACCTTTTCCTGCTGCATTTTTCTCAGCGCTTTCAAGGCGGACTGTTCCATCTCCTTTTCATAGAGCGGCAGATTAAAACTGGTGGGATCGTCGTGAATCGGAATAACAGGAATAGGCGTTACGACATGAACCAGAATCAGTTCGGCTGAAAAATGCGTGGCCACTTCACAGGCCACTTTAAGGGCTTCCTGGGATGGCTCACTGAAATCTGTCGGGCAACATATTTTTGTAATGGGCAACATGTCGCGTCTCCTTTTCAATAACTGGTTTGATTCGGCTTCATACCTTTTCCGGGTGACAATGCGCCGGCTTTCGTGAAGATCATTTTTGCTTGCAGAAAGATCGGCGATATTCGAGGGCCGCCGGCAAACATCCGGATGCAGAATGTTAGAACGGCCAGAATTGATTATCGTTCCAGATTTTTTCCTTGAGAGCCTGATCGATTCCGGCCAGATACTTCAGATGCGAACGTTCCCAGTCCGCCAGCCAATTGTATAGCCCCTTTTCATCTGAATCGGTTGAGGCATCGGCTCTGTCCGCATACAGCTTGACGGCGCGCTCCTCCATGAGCATGGCGGCGGATATGGCGGCGGCTTCAAATCCAGCCGCGGAAATCCGCTGCTGCAATGGGGTTGACAGGATCAGGTCGGCAATCTCGCTACTGCCCGCACCGTCGTAACGATTCGGCGTAAATTTTTTCCGGGACTGATAGTTTTTCAACTGATCGGTCAACAGCTGAATGTGGTTTTTCTCTTCTTCCGCCATCAGCTCGAAAAAACGCCGGGTCGCCTTGTCCTGGACATACCCGGAAACCTTATTATAAAATGCATAGCCTCTTTTCTCCAGCAAAAGGGCCTCCTTCAAAACATCGGCCGGGTCCGTCATAATATTTTGCCTCCTTATGTATACCCCATTATTGCACAATTAAAATACCAGAGGGGATGCCTTTTTCAATAATTAGTCATTTTGAAAAAAAAAGCAATACTCGGATTTATTTATAAAACAAAGGCCGCCTCACAAGCCGGCGACATATTCCCTGAAAGTTGGATATTGACAATCTGATCGCAAACCATGTTATCATTGCCTGCAACCTGCCCCGACAATAAGGAATTCTTTATGAATGCCGACCGTATCGAGTTTTTGAAAAGCGATTATGTCAACGGGTTTCCGGGCTACTGCGGGTTTACAGTCGACCGGGTGGCCGAAGGACTGTTTGAAACCCGCCTTGACGTCCGTCCGGAGCACAGCCAGCAGGACGGGTTTGTGCATGCAGGCGTGATTGCGACCATGGCGGACCATACCGCCGGATACGCCGCCTTTACCACCGTGCCCGAGAACGTCCGGATCCTGACCGTTGAATTCAAGATCAATTACCTCAAACCGGCCCGCGGCAAAATCATTCTTTGCCGCTCAACAGTCATCAGCGGTGGCAAAAAAATCATCGTATCCGAATCGGAAGTCTTTTCGTGGGAGTCCCGGGAGGAGAAGCTGGTATCCAAGGCCATGGTCACGCTCATGGCCGTACCGAAATCCGAATTGAAACGACCTTAGAAATGGAGTCATCGATGATACTGAAATGGTCCGGGTATTATCCCGGTGTAATCGGTAAATTGACGGAGCTTCACGCCGTTTATTATAACCGGAACTGGAACTTTGACATATCCTTTGAGAGCCAGGTTGCCAGGGAACTCTCCGCATTTTTTACCAACTTTCGAGAAAAGCGGGATGGATTCTGGGCTGTGCGCACGGATGGCGCTTTTACCGGTGCGGTTGCCATTGACGGCCAACTGGCCGATACGCTGGGCGCCCGCCTGCGCTGGTTTATCGTGGAACCGGAACGCCAGGGCTTTGGTATTGGAAAACTGCTGGTGGAAAAAGCCGTTGCATTTTGCAGGAAAAGCGGGCATCGCAACATTTTTCTGTGGACTTTCCAGGGACTGGACGCGGCCCGCAAACTCTATGAATCCTCTGGATTCAAACTGGTTGAGGAACACCCGGTGGATCAGTGGGGACGGAAGATCAACGAACAGAAGTTTGAATTGATTGGGTTATAGAAAGACACGGAGTGTTCGCTGGACCGGCCGCCGGCAGGAGGAACAAGTTCTGATTGAACCGGCAGACAACACGCGACGGCGGACATTAGAAACGGAGTCTAATCGCTTTATCAGCATCAGCCCGTATGAACCAGCGTGCGGGGACCGGCTGCGGTTTCGGCGCTCCAGTCCTTGGGCTGCCTGATCTTGTGGTACTCGTCAAGCTTGCCGAGTCTGGAGAGCCGCTCGATAATCAGATACCAGGCGCAGTCCACTTCCCTTCCGATCACCGCGCTGATTTCGCATTTTCCGTTCAGGGTTCCGCCGCAGGGCCCGTTAAAAAGCCGCTTGGCACAGAGGGCCACCGGGCAGATTCCGCCGGTGTGCGTCAGGATGCAGTCCCCGCATCCTACGCACTTTTCATTCCATTCCCCCGGCCGGTCCAGTGCCCCCAGAAAGGTGGTATTCAAGGCCGGGATGACGGGCAGATCCTTATAAACAGCCGCCAGGGTCTGAACGCCGGCACCGCAGGCCAGCGACAAAATCGCGTCAGTATCGTTGGGTATCTCGAGAAAACTGGCAATCCAGTCCCGTTCGCACTGCCTTTCAATGGTAAGGACATCAAATGATGGCGGGTTTTCCTTCCGGCTGAATTCCTGGTCCAGTGCTGCTGCAAGTCTGCGCGCTTCCTTATCGCCCCCGGTCAGACAAACGGTAACACAGGTGCCGCAGCCCACGACCAGAACCTTATGATATTCCGATACGGATGAGACGATTTCCTGCAATGGTTTTTGAGTGCCGACTATCATTTTCCGTTACCCGTATGAAGTCCGCGCCCCTGGGCGATCCGCTTCCAGGTGTTTAAAGGAAATGACTTTTTATGTTCAGGGCATAAGGCCGCAACTTCCCTCTCCAGTTTCTCCGAAAGCGTTTTACCCACGCCGGTGGTATAAACCGGTTCGCCGCAGACCATGCAGTGAATGAGTTCCATCTCTATGACTTCATCCCAGCCGCCCCTTAAAAGCTGCTGAAAATCAATAGCCGCCTGAGGACAGATGCGCCAGCAGTTGCCGCAGCGGGCGCAAAGCGACAGGTTGTGGTAAATTTTACGGCTGGCGTCCTTGTCCATGTAATTGAGCGCGCCGGCCGGACAGTTCTGCACACAGGCCAGACAGCCGTTGCATTTTTCGTTTACCTTAAAAAAAGACATATTTTCAATCCTTTGAGGATAATCCCTTTATCAGAATACCATCAACCGCATGACGCTGGCTATTTTGGCGGCTGACTGAACCATCTGCGGCTTCTGGAGCATATGCGGCCCGTCAAACACCAGCGCCCCGGCTTTACATACCCGTACGCATTCGGGCGAACCGCCGCACAGATCGCATTTAAACGATTTTCCCCGATCTTCGTCAAATCCCATCGCACCAAAGGGGCAGGCCGAGACGCACATGCGACATCCGACGCATTTCTGATGGGTGATCAGAACCCGTCCCAATTCATCATCCCGAAAAATCGCATTATTCGGGCATGCCGCCAAACAGGGCGGATCATCACACTGCTGGCAGGTCATCGGCAGGAAAAAGGAGTCGTCGTTCGACTCTTTTATAACCCGGATACAGGACCGACCAGGGTTATTCAAGCCGGTTTGCTTCTTGGAGCAGGCGCTTTCACAGTCGCCGCAGCCATTACACTTTTCAGGGTGGATTACTAGGGTATTCGAACTTATCATCCAGTCAACTCCAAATAATTTAAGGCATGGAATATTGTTCATAATAGAGAACTTTTTTTAAATTACTATAAATATTAAAACGCCATCCGTCAATAATTTTCTTTAAAATATAATAAAATTATTTATATTATTCTGATATAATAATATTTATTTAAGGCGCCCCGATGCATTTCTAATTTTTTAGTAATGTTCACCATGGTGAACTTTATTAAGCTGATCTATACCTCACAGTATGATCCCCGCTGATGTTTCCCACTGGCGGATCTTCTATTTCCGTTCGCCGGAAATACTGCGAAGCAGTCGCGTTTCAGTCCTGCGCAATTGCACATTTGTGCACATTTTTTTGTGCATTGTGCACAAATTTATGTGCAATTCCAGCCAATCCGCAGGGCAGTCCGATTTTTTCAGGACAGCCCAGTTATGAATTTGCTAAATGATTTCTAATGCTTAATTTAATTATAAAACGGAAGATGGCGCCCGATCCGATAATGGCACGCTTTTTGTAGATTGATTCTTACTGGCATTTCAATTATAAATGAACCGGATCGAAGCTGATATAACAGCATATTATGGTGAAAAACATGAACCCAATGGTCAGGCTTTCCATATTTATCGTGGTTTTTTCCGTCTGTCTGTTTTCCTATCTGCTGCTGCCCTATCTGTTCCCGATGATAAACTTGGCCCGCTGGCTGGAAATATTTGAAAGCCCTGCTGCCAATTTTATCTTTTTCCTGACTCTATCTCTGACCGTTTCGTACGTATTTACCAAGGCCATCAACACCATTGTCACCTTGATAGAGTATCGCAAAACGTCTCAACCCAAAATCGGTGAAATCCTGATGTCGCTGGATCTTTTATCCAAGGCGGATCTTGAAAAGGCGCTCCGCCTGCAAAGACTCAGGCTCGGCGAAATCCTAGTTGAATTCGGCCGAATCACGCCCGAACAGCGCGATTACGCCCTCATGATCCAAAAGACCCAAAAAAACCGCAGGATCGGAGAGATTCTCAAGGGGCTGGGGTATTCCACGGAGGAAGATATCCGCTGGGCATTGAATCGGGCGCACCGGAAGCTCGGAAAGACCTTAAATAAATTGAAAATGGTCAACGATTACGATATTACCTGCGCCTTGTCGCTGAAAAATAGCTGTCTGATCGACAGCGACGGTAGGATTGTTGAAAAAAATCCCGAACCGATCATCAAGCTTCCAAAAATCACCAAAAAATAAACCGATCGACTTTCTGTTCGGTTTTCCAGCTTAACCAAGGCAATCGAGCTGCTCATTTATTATACACAGACATACATTCGTATTGACAACCTCAGGAAAAAACAGAATAAAAGGCAATCTATAAATTTATGAATGTTACAAGCTAAACCGATGTTTTGATAACGCTGTTCGACGGAGTCTCATGCTGCCCCTGAATGCGCTGAATCTAGTCCTGACAGGTTCCGAACGCCGCTTCATCACCAAGTTCGATACACCTTCCAGGATCCAGGATTTTCTCGACAAACTCACCTACAGCGCCGACAAGGCTTACCGCTGCCCGCTGCGCGTTCTGCGTGAACGAACCGGCCATTGCTTTGACGGCGCAGTATTTGCCGCAGCAATGCTTTCCCTTCTGGGAGATCCCCCGTTAATCCTTGAATTGCTGCCCAATGATCGGGATGATGATCACATGCTGGCGGTATTTAAAAGGAACGGTTATTGGGGGGCGCTGGCCAGTTCCAACTTTGCAGGTCTGCGTTTTCGGGAACCGGTTTATCGCAATTTAAGGGAATTGGCGATGTCATATTTCGAACAGTTTTACAATGTGGCTCGCGAAAAAACCCTACGGGGCTATACCCGGCCCTTGAATTTAAAAGCGTTCGACAAACACCTTTGGATGACCCGCGATAAGCCACTTAACCAGATCGCCCATCGCTTGGATCATATCGCCAGGGTAACGCTACTGTCGGAAGAAATGACCAATAACCTCTCCCTAGTCGACAGGCGCTCCTATCAGGCAGGGTTGCTGGGTGCAAAGACGACGGGGCTTTATCGGCCCGGCCGAAATAAACGGCCGCTTTAACTTTTCGAATCCGGTACAAATCGGCATCCAGTCTGAAAAGGCTTTTATGGTAAAACATCAATCTTCCATAGAAAAAAAATCATGGAAACCCGGAAACATCCTTTCGCCGCTCCCGGCCGTGCTGGTAACCTGCGGCGCAGCCCCACGGTGGAAGCCGAACATCATTACGATCGCCTGGACCGGAAACGTATGCAGCGAGCCTCCCATGCTGTCGATATCCGTGCGGCCGGAACGCTATTCCTATGAAATCATCCGAACCAGCAAAGAGTTCGTCGTAAACGTTCCTTCTTTGAGTGAAGCCCGGGCAACTGACTGGTGCGGCATGGTTTCCGGCCGCAAGGTGGATAAGTTCGCTCAAACCGGCCTGACCGCAGCCCCGGCCCTGAAGGTACAGTGCCCGATCATTCTGGAATGCCCGCTCAACATCGAGTGCCGGATCCGACAGTCATTAAAGCTGGGATCCCACACCCTGTTTATCGCTGAAGTGGTCGCCGTACAGGTGTCCGCGACCTTGATGGACAGCAAGGGTCGCCTGCGTCTTGAAAAAGGCGGTCTGCTGGCATTTGCCCACGGCCAGTATTTCGCTCTGGGGCGCAGCTTGGGACGCTTCGGTTTTTCGGTACGCAAAAAAAAGCAAAAAAGACAGAAATGAAACAACCTTCCACCCTTACGGGTTAATGCCCCTGCCGACAGTCTACCGCAGGCCGATAGTCAAGTACATTTTGAATCGTCAGACAATACAAGCCACCGAACGTTAGCTACGTGTTTTCGAGTTTTTCGCCAGCGTCTCCTTCAAACGCAGACTGGACAGAAACGTGATGACGCCGCAGGCAAACAAGACCAGGAAGGCCTGGCGGTAGCCAGCCGGGGTAAAGGCATCGCCGGCGCGCCCCTGGCTTTCCAGCACATATCCCAAAACCGGTTGAAACACCGCGCCGCCTGCAAAGGGGAAGAGGTTGACCAGACCGGTGGCGGTCCCGGCGATCTGCACCGGAAATAGCTCCTTGGAAATGGTGAAGGCCACCACCACAACGGCGCTGGTGAAACATCCCATGACCAGGCACAGCACATATAAGCCCGCCAGAGGTATTTTATCGGTATAAAATGCCAGTACGGCCGAAATCATGAGCGTGATCACACCGGAAAGCACCATGACCGGTTTTCTGGCGTGAAAGATATGGTTGGAGAGGTGGCTTAAGATCGGACTTCCCACAATCATGCCGATTGCCAGCATGGAAAGAACCTGGCCGGCCTGGCTCTTGCTGAGCCCGTATATCTGCATCAGATACGGCCCTCCCCAAAGGCCCCCGAAGGAGAAAAAAATGGCGCAGTCAAAGAAAAACCAGCAAGCCACCGGCCAGAAAGACGGGGTGCTCAATACCTTGCGAACGCCCTCGATAGGGCCGATGGGAGCGGATGGGGCCCCTTGTTTTTCGGCGGCCGGCGAAAGCCAGCCGAAATCGGAGGGACGGTCCCGCACAAACATCCACACAAGAATCATTATCAGGAAGGTAAAACCACCCACCACCAGGAAAGACTTGCGCCAGCCGATAGCTGCGCTCATCATTGCCAGAGGTGTTGCGGCCGTTAAAGAACCGATGCCGCCCATGGCGATAAGGATGCCGGTCATGGTGGCAAATTCACGCACGCGAAACCATTCCGCCAGGACTTTCATGGTGGGGACAAACAACATGGCCACACCCAGCCCCACCAGCGCACGGCCGAAAATGGCCCAAGACACAGACGGAGCCAGCCCCAGAATGATTGACCCGACAAAGGCCACCCCGAAGAAAAGGGTGATGGTGTTACGCGGCCCCCATGAATCCGACAGCAGACCGGCCGGAAGCTGCATGACGGCGTAGGGATAGAAATAGGCTGCGGCCAGCAGGCCTGTCAGGGCCCCGCCGGCCTTCAGGTCCTGCATCATGTCCACCGCAACCACCGCCGGGCAGAGCCGGTGAAAGTAAACCAGTATGTACCCCAATGCCAGTATCCAGAAGATAATCCAGCGGTAACGCAGCGCTTTATCCATCGTGTCTGCGGAAGTCGTCATCTGCGCTTTCTCCTCTGAGATCTTTGCAAAATATCCCTTTCATCCAATTTCTGCGTCAGGCTCAAATGTTAATCATCGATTCCCCAGTGTATCTCCTGTGATTAATCCCGCCCAGGCGAGATCGCTGCTCTTAAACTTGAATGAAACTGGCGTTTTTGAAAGGTTTCAGCTTGGGGGGGGAAAAAGAGCTTTCCGTAATTTTCGGTGTAGCGCTGAAAAAAGCGTTGAACGCTGATATGACGGACTATTTCACAAATCCCATGACGCGCGGCAGCCACAGGACCGCATCCGGCATGTAGGTCATAAAGAAGAGGACCGCCAGTTGAATAACCAGAAATGGAATAACGGATTTGGTGACGTAAATGAGATCCTTGTTGGCGATAGCGCCGGTTATGTAGAGACTGACCCCCATGGGCGGCGTGCAGTATCCAATCGCCAGATTGACCGTCAGAATCAATCCGAAATGAAGCCAGTTGACGCCAAAGGCGTCCAGCATCGGCAAAAACACCGGTCCCAGGATCATGGTGGCGGAAATAATATCCATGAACATCCCTACAATCAGGAGCAGGATGTTGATGGCCAGCAGGAATACGACCGGAGACTGAATCGCCGAAAGGACCGTTTCGGTGATTTTGCCGGGAATATTTTCCAGGGTCAACAACCGGCCGAAGCACGTGGCGCCCGCCACGATGACAAGAAGGGTTGCGGAGGTAACCGCTGAGCTCACGGTGATCCGCTTCACCTGGCTCAGTTTCATGGACTTGTGAATAAAAAGCTCAACGATAAAAGCATAAACGCAGGCAACCACCGCAGCCTCGTTGGCGGTAAATGCGCCGGTAAAAATCCCGCCGAAAATAATCGCAGGGAGCATCAGGGACCAGAAGCCTTCTTTGAAAACCGCCACGATCTCATTGATTTTCGGAATCGGCTTGCGGACGAGTTTCTCGTTGGTGCGGAAAACGAAATAAGTATAAATGCAAGTCCCGATGATAATGAGAATACCGGGCAAGAAACCCGTCAGAAACAACCCCTCCAGCGATACATTGCTGATCATGCTGTAAAGGATCATGCCGATACTGGGGGGGATAATCACCCCGAGGTTGGGCGACGTGGTCATCAGGCCGATGGTGTATTTCTGGGGATAACCGTTCTCGATCAGGGCCGGTATCATGAAGCCGCCCAAGGCCACCACCGTTGCCACCGTGGAGCCCGAAATGGCCCCGAACAGACCGCACGCCAAGACACCGGCCATGCCGAGCCCGCCCGGCAGCCAGCTTACCAGCACATTGGCCACTTTGATCAGTTTTTCAACAATTGATCCGGCCGTCATGATATTGCCGCACAAGATAAAAAAGAGAACCACCACCAGTGCGAAATTATCCATGCTGCGAAACAGGCTCTGGGCCAGCAGGAGCAGCGGCAGGTCGGTAAAAAAGATGAACCCCAGAACGGCCGTAAAAAACAGGCACATGAAGACGGGAACATAGCTTGCCATGCATCCCAGCAAAATCAGCATGATAATAATATGGCTTGTTTCCAAAATCGAATCTCTTTTAAGAACTCAGCAGGAGCATCAACGGGTTTATTTCTGATCGTTCGCGCCGTGCGCCTTGGTGAAATCTTCGTAAATAACCTGAATAGTCCGAATGAACATCATCACCCCCATCAGGGGCAGAATGGCATAAAGATAGACCAGTGGAATTTGCATGATGATGGTCTTTTGATAGGTTCGAACCTGCAGCAGCGCCATCAGCCAGCCGTAGTAGATCATCATTGCTGAAAAAATCAGCGTCACCATGTTGCTGAAATAGTTGAGAGGAACCTTTATTCGGGGTACCAGCTGCACCAGGGCGTCGATTTTGATCATGGAGCGATTTTTGACGGCGGCACTGCACCCGATAAATGTGGTGTAGATGATAACTTCCCGGACCAGTTCCTCCGACCATGCCAGCGAGTAATTGAAGCCATAGCGCAAAACCACGTTAAAAAACAGTGATATCAGCGCAATCAGCACGGAGATGAACAGGGTCCATTCTTCAAAAAACGTCAGGACCTTATCAAAAAAATTCAGAATTTTACGAAACATGAACTGCCTCGGCGGCATAAGGTATAAGCAAAGGGGGTTTGCCGAACCCCCCTTTGCTTATAATAGCAGAATTTACGGTTTATAACCGATAAAATCCTCGACTTCCTTCAGGAAATCTTTGGGCCGGTATGTGTCACCCTTATAGAGCTTGTTGATTTCGCCGGCATATTTTTTATGGACCGCATCGCCTTTGCGTCTCAGCAGGTCCATGGCGGAATCCGACAGCTTAAAGAATTGAATCCCGTCGGCCTTGGCCTTGGCGATTTCATCAATTTCCTGCTGCTTGACTTCTTCACGAATCTTGGCGCAGACATCATGGACCGTTTCCACAAAGGTTTTCTGCAGATCAGGCGGCAGGCTTTTAAACCAAGCCTTATTGAAAATCCAGATAAACAGGCCCTGAGCGTAGTTTATCTGGGTAAAATATTTGGCGACTTCGAATTTTTTGGTGATATTGCAAACCGACGGAGTGTGGTCCAGGCCGGTGATGACTCCCTGTTTAAGCGCCACCGGCACATCCGGCCACGGCATCACCACCGGATTAAAGCCCCACTCCTTGTAGAGCAGCTGATTGACGGCCGCCTCGGCGATGCGGAACTTGACTTTGTTGGCATCTGCCAGGCTTTTGACAGGGGTAGTGGTTGCCCAGCCGTAGTTTCCATACCCGGTAATATCGAGTCCGATAATTCCCTGATGGTCCATTGCCATCATAAAATGATCGAACAATTTCTTATTGGCGACAAATTTATCCAGTTTTTCAAAAGAGTCGATCAGGAACGGCAGGTTGACCACCCCGAATCGGGGCCCGAGATTCGTTGCTGCAACCGAGCTGGTTCCCATCCCCTGGATGGCGCCCATCTGAAGCTGGTTGAGAACTTCCACTTCGCCGCCGAGCATGGAAAAGGGCTTGTAATCGAGATACATCTGGCCTTTGGTTCGTTTCCACAACTCGTCGCGGATCGCAAAGCCGGTGTATACCCCCCTGAGCACCGGATGAGACACATTGGAAACGATGAATTTGTATTTGGCGCCGGCAGGATCGAAATTGGGTTTCCAGGCGTCCAGTGATGGCCCTCCGGCCAGAACCGGACTGATAAAAAGTCCGAGGCAGAACATACAAATTACTGTTAGAAAAACGCTTTTTCTAAAGATCATCTGTACCTCCTTTTGCTGTTAGGGGATAAGCTGTTTCCGGACATTTCTAATGAATTTTATTTTATTATAAAAATCAAATTTTTTTATTAATGTCAAGCCGTTTCATCAATTACAAAAAATATAACCAAAGAATTTGATAAATGAATAAAGTGTATAAAATCCGCAAACGATCCGGCAGCCGGAATGCCCTCTCCGCGAAACGACCGGCAGCTTAATCCTCTGAAATCTTTTCAATCAGCCCGCATCGCCCGTCCAAAAGCCCCCGGGATCAAAGCGTTTAAGTTGTTCTAATTCCTCGGAAGTCGGCGATGGGGTCTGTTTCAAGTCCGCCGCGACCCTCAGGGGCCAGCCGGTATTTGCCTTGACCTCCGCAACGCTCACACCGGGATGAACGGCGGTCAGGACCATCTCCCGAGTCCCGGAGTCAAAAGACATAACCCCGAGCGTCGTGATGACCCGGGACGGTCCGCCCCCAGGCAAGCCCATCCGTCTGCGCCAGTCGCCCCCGTCGCCATAGCCGGGCGAGGTGATATAATCCACCCGGGGAACAAAACGCCGTTTTTCATGGGACAATAGAATGATATGCCGCCTCGCCAGGCTTGCCAGGTCACAGGCCCCCCCGCTGCCCGGCAGACGGGTTTTGACCGCATGCGTTCCGCCGATATAACTGGTGTTTAAATTGCCGTATCGGTCTATCTGAGCACCGCCGATGAAACTGACGTCCACAAAACCATGCTGAAGCAGTCCCATTACATCGGCGGTATCGGCAAGCCACTGGGCCCGGAACAGGTTGGGCAGATCCCCCATGGTTAAAATCGGCTCCGGTGCAAGTGAATCCCGAACGATCCCCAGCTCATACACCCCCACGGCATCCGGGGCATGGGTGCTCTTGGCAAGAAAAAAACCGAGTAGCGGCAGCCGCATCCCCACAAAGACTACGTCGCCGTTGACGATTTCGCGGGCGGCTGCTGTTACCATGATCTGCGCCGCGGTGTAATTGAGATTTTCAATAGCCATAATCAACCGGTTCCGGACGTACGGAATGCGTGATGGCAAGTTTTTCCAGGCGTTCACCTCCCAGCAGGTTTAAATAGTCTTCACTGCTGCGGACGGAGATTACCCAGCGGGACTTCCACGTTGCAAAACGCCGGGGCGTCGTGCTGGCGCTGCGATAATCAATGAATGTCTGATGGTCGCGGTTGTAATATCCCGGCACCGGCGAGGGGTGAGCGCCCCAGGGCGCATGAACCACGGCGTTTACCCGAAATCCCGGGAGCAGAACGCGATTGGGATCGCTGCTGATTTTTTCCGGCGTTACAATCTCTTCGGCCGTCAGAATGATCCTTCGGCTGGCCATGGCGGCTTCCCGGGCGATTCCCAGGTTTCCCCACAGGTGTGCGTTGCCAAAACGGTCCGCCCGTTGGACATGTATAATGGCAACATCCGGATGAATGGCCCTGACCGCAACCAGCTTTTCCCCGCTGAAGGGGCACATCGAGGGCAGGAGAGATGGATTGGTTTTGAACAAATCACTGCCCAGCGCGGTGCGGGTCGGCATAAAGGGAACCCCCAGTGCGCCTGCCAGCAGTGCCGTCATCAGGGTTAAATTGGAATGATCTTCCATTTCGATGGCGCCGGATTCCACCGCCCGCCGAAAATTATAACCGGACCCGGTGATGACATTTCCCACCCAGGCGGCGCGAATTCTACGGACGCAGCCCCCGCCGATCATCTGGTCGAACAGGATGTCGGAAATCGGGCCGATCAACGTCAAATCGCGTTTCTGCTGCCGCATGATCTCATGCCCGGCGGCAAAGGGGATCAACGTCTCCTGCGAAACGCCCAGCGCGACCTCGCTGCCGTCCGCAACAAAGCGGGCGACGGCATCCGTGAGGGAATATAACTTGTTTTCCGGCATTATTTTTGGAACCCTTCTGATCGGGACATGTCTCCGGGGTGCAGCTGTACTTCGCGTACCGCAAACCCCGGATAACGCAGCAGATGGGCAAATGCATTTCGCCTCCAGGGTGAAAATTTTTCAAGCATTTGTCTTTCTCAATAGAGGGAACAATGTGCAACTCTGGATTTTACATCAAATTTGAATCGAACCGACTGTTATCTTAATCTTTGTAAAACTTGCTTAAAAATTTTCATGAAATAATCGGGCTGAGTTTCACATCCGCAGATTTGGACAACTGAGGCGGCCGCAAACCGCCAAAAATGTGAAAGGCCCTGCGATATCTTCAGGGCCTTTCATAAAATTCAAAAGAGCTTTGTCAAAAATAAAAATTGCTCAGGCATTCTTTGAAGGATCTTCCGTTTTTTCGGATGCTTCGGATTTGGATTTTTCGTCTTGCACCGCTGAAGCCGTCTCGGCTGCCACTTCTTTTTCCTTGCGGGTTTTGGGCTTGGCGGTCTTGGTGCCCTTTTTCTTTTTGGGCTTTTTGTCTTTGGTTTTGGTTTTTTCAGCCGCAATCAGTTCGATGATGGAGACCGGTGCCGCATCTCCGCTGCGCCTGCCGATCTTGACAACGCGCGTATAACCGCCCGCCCTGGATCCAAAGCGTTCGGCCGCCTCAGCAAAAAGCTTGTTGACCACATCCTTTTCCCGCACAATCGACAATGCCTGACGCCGAGCATGCAGGTCGCCGCGTTTTGCAAGCGTTATGATATTGTCCGCCCAGCGTTTCAATTCTTTGGCTTTGGTATCCGTAGTCTGGATACGTTGATATTTTAAAAGCGACGTCACCATGTTTCGAAACAAGGCGGTCCGATGGCTGGCGGTTCTGCCTAATTTTAAACCCGCTTTTCGATGTTTCATTGAATTGTAGCCTCTCCTTCCTCGATCTCTTCTTCAGGGGCTTCAAAGCCGTCAAGCTTCATCCCCAGCGAAAGCCCCATCTCGCTTAACACTTCTTTGATCTCGTTGAGGGACTTGCGGCCGAAGTTTTTGGTCTTGAGCATCTCAGCTTCGGTTTTATTCACCAGTTGATAAATTTTGATGATATTCGCATTTTTCAGACAATTGGCGCTGCGAACCGACAGCTCAAGCTCTTCCACATTGCGATAAAGATTTTCGTTAAATTTTGGTTTACGGGTTTTGTCCTGCTTTATCTCCGGTTCGGGTTCAAGCTGTTCGTCAAAGTTGATAAAGATCGTCATCTGTTCTTTCAGAATTTTGGCGGCATAGGCCACGGCATCTTCCGGCCGGAGGCTCCCGTCCGTCCATACCTCCAGCGTCAGTTTGTCATAATCGGTCCGCTGCCCCACCCGAGCATTGCCCACTACATAGTTTACCCGCCTGATCGGCGAATAAACCGCGTCAATCGGTATCGTTCCGACCGGCGCTTCCTCATCTTTATTGGATTCAGCCAGGGCATACCCTTTGCCGACATTCACGGTCATGGTCATCTTCAGTTCGGCGTCGCCATTCAACGTGGCAATATGATGTTCGGGATTAAGCACCTCGCACTTTCCGTCATCGCTGATAATATCACCGGCGGTAACCACTTTTTTCCCCTTGGCCTGAATACGAACGGTTCGAGGTTTTGCGTCGGAAAGCTTTAAGCGCACCTCCTTGAGGTTGAGAATCAGCTCGGTCACATCTTCAAGAACGCCCGGAATCACGCTGAATTCATGCATGACGGTATCAAACTTTACCGATACAATGGCCGCGCCATACAGGGACGACAGGATGATGCGTCTTAATGAATTGCCGATGGTAATACCGAATCCTCTTTCCAGCGGTTCGCAGACAAACTTGCCGTAATTCGCTTTGCTGGTTACATCAACCTTGTCCGGCCGTATGATTTCTTGCCAGTTCATGTACATAATTTCATTCGATGACATTTTATGTCTCCAGATTGTATTTAATTAAAAGGGTGTATGCGGGGAGAACCTGTTTAGGGTAACGAAACCAGGAGCGGCAAGGCTCGCATTTCGATACCGGAAACATCCGCTTACTTGGAATAGAGTTCTACAACCAACTGCTCCTGGATCGGCATTGTAAGATCTTCACGAACAGGCAGGGCCTTGACCACACCCTTCAGGTTTTCTTTTTCCAATTCCAGCCACTGCGGCACACCCCGTCGCACAGCGGCCTCAAGGGATTCAGCAATCACATTCAGATTTTTGCTTTTCTCTTTAACCTCGACAACGTCACCGATTTTTATAAGAAAGGACGGAATGTTCGCCTTTTTTCCGTTTACTATAAAATGATTATGCTTCGCAAACTGTCGTCCCTGTGCACGTGAATTCACAAAGCCGAGCCGGTAAACCACATTGTCCAGCCGGCGCTCGAGCAGAACCAGCAGATTGGTTCCTGTGATCCCCTTTTGTCGGTCGGCTCTTTCAAAGAACAGGTGAAACTGTTTTTCTGAAAGGCCGTACATTCGTTTAATCTTCTGTTTTTCGCGAAGCTGTATACCGTAGTTCGAATATTTTCCCCTGCGGTTTTGTCCATGCTGACCCGGAGGATAACTGCGCCGGTCAAACGCGCATTTATCCGAATAACAACGGTCTCCCTTTAAAAATAATTTTAAATTTTCGCGACGGCAAAGCCGGCAAACAGAACCTGTATATCGTGCCAAGTTTCCTCCTTATAAACCCAATTGCTGCTTAACAATCAAAAATAATGAATAATAAATCGCTAGACTCTCCGTCTTTTCGGCGGTCGACACCCGTTATGGGGAATTGGCGTGACGTCCTTTATCATGATCACGTTAAATCCCGCGGCCTGAAGCGATCTTAAAGCCGATTCGCGTCCGGCGCCGGGACCCTTGACATAAACCTCCACATTTTTCATGCCGTGTTCCATTGCTTTTTTTACGGCGTCCTCTGCCGCAATCTGAGCAGCAAAAGGGGTGCTTTTCCGGGAGCCCTTAAAACCCTGAACGCCCGAACTCGACCAGGCGACCACATTGCCCACCGGATCGGTTATGGTGATGATGGTATTGTTGAATGTGGATTGGATATGGACCACACCGTTTAAAATATTTTTCTTTTCTTTTTTCTTGGTACGGGTTCTCGTCGCCATGAATAATTATCCTCTTGTTTTTTTCCTTCCGATACGGAGTCTGTACGCTATTTACGATACCTTCCGGACATTCCCCCCTCATCCCGTCGCCGAATGGATTTTCAGAAGTCGTAAACGGCTTAAAAAGCGATACGGCTCGAAACAGGTTACTTCTTTTTCGCAGCGCCCTTCTTCTTGATCGCTGAACGCCGGGGGCCCTTGCGGGTCCGTGCGTTGGTTTTGGTCCGCTGTCCCCTCACAGGAAGCGATTTGCGGTGGCGCAGGCCTCGATAGGAGCCCAGGTCCATCAACCGCTTGATGTTCATGGAAACATCGGTGCGAAGTTCGCCTTCCACCTTGTTTTCGCTGTCGATCATTTTTCGGATATTGTTGATCTCTGCTTCCGACAATTGATCCGTTTTGGTATTGGGATCAATATTCAACTTGGAAAGTATCTTTTTTGAAGTGGTCCTGCCGATGCCGTAAATATATGTCAGCCCGATTTCTATCCGCTTTCCTCTCGGTAAATCGACGCCTGCAATTCTAGTCAAGGCCTATCCTCCTCTATCCCTGTTTCTGTTTATGCCGTTTATTTACACAAATGACCCTTACAACCCGTTTTCTCCGGATTATTTTGCATTTGCTACACATTTTTTTTGCTGAAGCCCTAACTTTCATTAGTTTTTCTCCGTTTTACGAATGATTTCTGCATCAGTTCGGTTATATTGTATTATCGGATTCGCGCCCCTTTATTTCGACCGATAGGTAATCCTGCCCCGGGTCAGATCATAGGGTGAGAGTTCAACCGTTACCGTATCGCCCGGCAATATTTTAATAAAATGCATCCGCATTTTTCCGGAAATATGCGCCAGAATTTTATGTTTGTTCTCCAACTCGACCCGGAACATGGCATTGGGCAGGGTTTCAATCACCTTGCCCTCAACGGTAATGGGTTCTTCTTTTGGCATATGCGACCCTTTCTCGCTTAATAAATCTGCCCGTCAACTTCTCCGGAGCTCAGAATCAGCCGGCACCGGAAGATCGCCTGTTACGACCGGCCCTTGATACGGATGCCGCCTTTTTTTAAAAACCCCTCGTAATGACGCGTCAGCATGTGAGATTCGATCTGTGAGATCGTATCGATCGCCACTCCGACCACGATCAGCAGTGCGGTTCCGCCGAAATAAAAAGGCACGTTAAACCGGGATATCAAAATCGAGGGAAGCACACATACCGCCGACACATAGATCGCACCGCCGAGGGTGATGCGCGTCAAAACCCTGTCGATATAATCCGCTGTGCGTTTGCCCGGCCGGATCCCGGGAATATACCCCCCGTGTTTTTTCATGTTGTCGGCAACATCGACCGGGTTGAAGGTCACAGCGGTATAAAAATAACAGAAAAAGAAAATGAATCCAACATACAACAGCTCATAGACCAGATTTCCGGGGGTAATTGCCGCGGCCACCCGCTGCATCCAGGGAATCGTGATAAAGCTTGCCAAAGTGGCCGGAAACATAATGATGGACGAAGCAAAAATCGGCGGTATAACCCCCGATGTGTTGATCTTCAGGGGCAGATGCGTGCTCTGACCGCCGTACATCCTTCGGCCCACGATCCGCTTTGCATATTGAACCGGAATTCGGCGCTGGCCCTGCTCCACAAAAATGATAACGGCGACCACCAGAATCATTAGAACGATCAGAATCAGAACGGGAAAAATCCCCATTTCACCGGTGGACAGCAACCGGAAGGTATTCCCGATGGCGTTGGGCATGCGCGCGACAATCCCGGCGAATATGATCAACGAAATCCCGTTGCCGATGCCGCGTTCGGTAATCTGTTCGCCCAGCCACATGATAAATGCGGTTCCCGCCGTCAGCGTAATGACTGTCATCAGTCTGAATCCCCAGCCCGGCATAATGACCACCGGCGCGCCGCCGGGTGCCGTCATGTTTTCAAGTCCGACGCTGATGCCGAATCCCTGGATGATGCTGAGGATGACCGTACCGTAACGGGTGTACTGGGTGATTTTCTTGCGACCCTGCTCGCCTTCTTTTGACAGGCGCTCCAAATGGGGAATGACCACGGTCAACAACTGCAGAATAATCGAGGCGCTGATATAAGGCATAATGCCCAAAGCAAACACCGACAGGCGCTCCAGGGCGCCGCCCGAAAACATATCAAAGAGGCCCAGCAGAGTTCCCTTGGCCCTGGCAAAAAAAGAAGCCAATGCCACACTGTCGATTCCCGGCGTGGGCACATGAACTCCGATACGATAGACCGAAAGAAGAGCAAATGAATACAAAATTCTCTTCTTCAGTTCAGGTATCTTGAAAATATTTTGGAACCCGCTGCCAATCATCAGATAACCTCTATTTTCCCGCCGGCGGCTTCAATCTTTGCGCGGGCACTTTTACTGATCTTGTTTACCTTTATCGAAAGCGGATAGGCAATTTCGCCTTTTCCCAGCAGCTTGATACCGTCTCTTTTTCCGCTGACCAGACCAGAACGGACCAGGGCCGGTTCATCCACCACACTACCGCTTTCAAACCGTGATAGATCCCGTATGTTGACTTCGGCGAACTTCATTTTAAGGATATTGGTAAATCCGCGTTTGGGCAACCGGCGCTGAAGCGGCATCTGGCCGCCTTCGAAACCTGGCCTGACGCCGCCGCCGGAACGGGCGTTTTGCCCCTTGGCCCCTTTACCGGCGGTTTTTCCGTGACCCGAGCCTATTCCGCGCCCCAGCCGCTTGCGGTTTTTGCGTGCCCCTTTCGGCGGGGACAATTCATTTAACTTCATCGATCTTCTCCTCGGCTTTCACCAGATGCGATACAGCGTTGATCATCCCCCGGATGGGCGGTGTGTCATTCAGAAAAACGCTTTTATTCAGTTTTGTCAGTCCCATTCCCCGCAATACCTTACGGTGTTTCTCAGGTCTGCCGACCATGCTTTTAACCAGTGTGATTTTCAGTTTTGCGCTCATCCCAACCAACCCCTCTCGCTTAAAGTTCGGCAACCGGAATCCCGCGCCGGGCGGCCACATCTTCGCGGCTCTGTAACTGTTGCAGGCCCTTAAATGTTGCCTTAACGACATTGTGCGGATTATGAGTTCCCATGCATTTCGTCAGAATATTCTGTACGCCGACGGCCTCGAGCACCGCCCGGACCGCTCCGCCGGCGATCACGCCGGTTCCAGGAGCCGCCGGTTTCAGCAAGACCCGGCCGGCACTGAATTTTCCGGTGACTTCATACGGGATCGTTTCATTGATCAGCGGAACTTTAATCATGCTCTTTTTTGCTTTTTCAACGCCTTTACGAATCGCTTCCGGAACCTCCCCGGCTTTCCCCAGGCCGTAGCCGACGCTGCCGCGGCCGTCGCCGACAACGACAATGGCGCTGAAGCTGAACCGGCGACCGCCCTTAACAACCTTTGCCACCCGGTTGATATGTACCACCTTGTCAATTAATTGATTTTCGTCCGTTTCCTGTTTGAACAAGGCCTTGCCTCCTTTGCTTTGCTAAAAAGACTAAAAATTCAAACCCGCTTTGCGTGCGCCGTCCGACACGGCCTTGATCCGGCCATGATATAAAAACCCGTTGCGGTCGAATACCACCTGCTGAATTCCCTTTTCAATGGCTCGCCGGCCGATGAGTTCGCCGATAAAAACCGCCTGTTCAGTCTTGTTCTTGAAGGCACCGTGATCCCTGACGGTTTTTTCGGTACTGGATGCGGCCACAAGCGTGTGCCCCTTGACATCGTCAATGGCCTGCGCATAAATATGTGACGCACTCCGAAACACACACAGTCTAGGTCGCTGCGGGGTTCCGGCCAACCGTTTGCGGATACTTCTCTTTCGCTTTAAACGCGCTGTTTTCTTCTGATTCGTCGATCCCATCCTATAAAATCCTCATAAATTCTGAAGCCGTTCGTCCGATTAATCCACCTGGTTATTTCGTGCCCGTCTTGCCGGCCTTTTTCCTTATGATTTCTTCAGCATACTTGATGCCCTTGCCCTTATAGGGCTCCGGGGGCCTTAACTGCCGTATGGCGGCGGCCGTATGCCCCAGCAGCTCCTTGTCGATTCCGGAAAGCTTGATCAGCGTATTCCTTTCGACGTTTGCAGAAACACCTTCCGGAAGATCAAAATTGATCGGATGCGAATACCCCAGGTTAAAAACAATGCTTTTACCCTTGATTTCAGCCCGATACCCGATGCCGTTGATTTCCAGGATCCTTTCAAACCCCTTGTTGACGCCCTTAATCATATTGGCCACAAGGCTGCGGGTCAGGCCCTGAAAGGCCCGGCTGCTGCGATCGTCCGTGAGCATCGTAATGTTCAAAATGCCGCTTTCGATTTTCAGGTCCACGGCCGGATGAATCGACCGAGTCAACGATCCTTTTCCACCTTTTACGGTCAGTAATCGATTCTTAAAAGAAATCTCGGTTTTATCCGGTATTTGAATCGGTTTTTTACCTACTCGAGACATTGATGACTCCCCTTTATAATTACCATATTGTGCAGAGGACTTCGCCCCCGATGTTTTCTTTCCTGGCCTGGCGGTCCGTCATAATGCCGCGCGAGGTGGACAGGATCGCGATGCCCAGACCATTATAAACGGGTTTGACGTCCTTGCTTTTGATATATGCCCGCTTGCTGGGTTTGCTGACACGTTTCAAGTTGTAGATGGCACTGGTCTGACTCGGGTCATATTTCAGATAAACTCGTAAAATTCCCTGTTTTTCATCTTTAAGGAACTTGTAATTCCGGATGTATCCTTCGTTTTTCAATATCTTCGCCAGTTCAACCTTCATCTTTGAACCCGGAATATCCACGCTATTGAATTTGGCCTTGCCTGCATTTCTAATGCGGGTCAACATGTCCGAAATGGGATCGCTCATCGCCATCATTTTCTCCGTTTGCCGTTACAATTAAATAAATATGAATGAATTAAAAATCGTTAAAACCAACCCCTACCAGCTGGATTTGCTGACGCCGGGGAGCTTTCCTTTGGAAGCCAGGTCCCGAAAGCAAATACGACAAATACCAAATTTTCTCAGGAAACCCCTGGGCCGGCCGCAAATCGGACACCGGTTGTAGGTCCGCACCTTGAATTTCGGTTTTTTGACTGCCTTTATCTGAAGCGACTTCTTTGCCAAACTATCCTCCTTGTGGCCTTCCGAACAAAAAGTGAACTTTTGGATTGTTGTTCCGGGTTTATTAACCCACAGACCTGATATCTGTGCGTTAATTTCTAAACGGCATCCCCATCAGTTTAAGAAGCTCTCTGCCTTCCTCATCCGTCTTCGCCGTTGTAACGATCGATACATTCAGACCTTTGATCTGATCGATCTTATCATAATCCACTTCAGGAAATATCATATGCTCCTTGACACCCAGGGTATAATTGCCGCGGCCGTCCATCGCTTTGGGCGACACGCCCCGAAAGTCTCTTACCCGCGGCAGGGCGACGTTCACCAGCTTGTTGTAAAAATCGTACATGCGCTTGTGTCGCAGCGTCACCATGCAGCCGATCGGCATTCCTTCTCTTAATTTAAAAGCGGCGATGGATTTTTTTGCCCGGGTAATGACCGGCTTCTGTCCCGCAATCAGCTTCAGCTCTTCGACGGCGGCATCCAACATTTTCATGTTGTGGGTCGCCTCGCCCAGCCCCATGTTCAATACTATTTTTTCGAACTTCGGAACCTGCATTCTGTTTTTATACTGAAAGGTTTCGATCAGTTTGGGAACCACTTCGTTAAGGTAGAAATCTTCTAATTGTGACATCGATAGCCTCCGACGCGCGATCCTGATGACTTGATACTCAAGCGTCTATTAATTCATTACATTTCCGACAAACCCGTTTTTTCTTGCCGTCTTCCAGCCGCTGCGCTTTGACGCGTACGGGCGCCATGCATTTGTTGCACATCAACATGACATTGGACCAATGGATCGGGGCCTCGCTCTCGACAATTCCACCTTGCTTATTTTGGGCGCTCGGTCGGGTATGGCGTTTGATAATGTTGATGTTTTCAATCAGTATCCGTTCCTTCTTGCGATTGACTTTAAGGACCTTACCGATTTTCCCCGTTTCCCTACCGGATACAATTTTCACCTTGTCGTCTTTTTTTATCAGGCATTTACTTCTCATTTTATCAGCCATTTCTCCATTGATATTCCGTTTTGCAGTTTTTCGCAAAACATGCAGGCATTATAGCAGACCCGGCATTATAAAACTTCCGGTGCCAATGAAATTATTTTCATAAACCGTTTACCTCTTAATTCTCTTGCAACCGGTCCGAATATTCGCGTTCCGATGGGCTCTCTTTGCGCATTGATCAGGACGGCGGAATTGTCGTCAAATCGAATGAAGGAACCGTCCGCGCGTTTAATCTCCTTCTTGGTTCTGACCACCACGGCTTTCAGGACATCACCCTTCTTGACTTTGGCGTTCGGGATGGCTTCCTTGACACTGACAACAATCACGTCACCGATCGTCGCGTAGCGCCTGCGGGTGCCTCCAAGAACCTTGATACAATACAACACCTTGGCGCCTGAATTGTCTGCTACCGTCAATCTCGTCTCTGCCTGTATCATTTTCTGTTATCCTTTATCTTCGATCAAACTGCTTTCTCAAGTACTTCACTGACGCGCCATCTCTTCGTCCGGCTGAGCGGTCTGGTTTCGGTTATCAGAACCTTGTCGCCGATATTACAGACATTGCCTTCGTCATGGGCGGAAAACCGCATGCGTCTCTTCACATACTTCTGATAGAGCTGATGTTGAACCAGTCTTTCAACAAAGACCACCACTGTTTTGTTCATCTTGTTGCTGACTACCGTCCCGACCAATTGTCTTTTTTTGCCTTGTTTTTTCATGACAGCGACTATTCTTTTTCCGTTTTGATGTTACTGGTGATTCCCTTCAAGGAAGCTTCGCGCAGCAGGGTCTGGATTCTGGCAATATCATGCTTGACCTGCTTCATTTTAGCGGGGCTTTCGAGCTGACCGATTTCGTGCTGAAACCGCAGGTTAAACAATTCCTCCTTCAACTCAACAAGTTTGCGCTCGCTTTCTTCCCGGCTTAACTCTCTGATCTCACTCGCTTTCATTAGCGCATGCTCCTTTCAACAAATCGGGTTCTAACCGAAAGCTTGTGGGCGGCCAGCCGGAGTGCTTCCTGGGCCAATTCGCGAGACACGCCTTCCATTTCGTAAAGAATCCTGCCGGGCCGTACCACCGCAACCCATCCCTCGGGTGCGCCTTTTCCTTTTCCCATCCTGACTTCGGCAGGTTTTTTGGTAATCGGCTTGTCCGGAAATATTCTGATCCACATTTTACCGCCACGTTTAACATGGCGGGTCATGGCAATACGGGCGGCTTCAATCTGCTTGGCGCTGAGGGTTCCGCACTCGGTCGCCTGCAGGCCGAATTCGCCGAAATCCAGGCTGCAGCCTCGGCGGGCGACACCCCTCATTTTGCCTTTTTGTTGTTTGCGAAACTTAACTTTTTTGGGACTGAGCATGTCCAAATTCTCCTATGATTCATTAGCTGCCGATTCAAGTTGATCCTTTTTTAAGATCTCGCCATTGAAGACGAACACCTTGACACCGATGATGCCGTACGTCGTTCGCGCCTCAATAAACCCATAATCAATATCGGCCCGCAGGGTATGCAGCGGTACGCGGCCCTCACGATACCATTCCGTACGGGCCATTTCGGCTCCGCCCAACCGGCCGGAGCAGATGATTTTGACACCCAGGGCGCCGAAGCGCATGGCGGATGTAACCCCCCGTTTCATGGCGCGACGGAACGCGACCCGCCGTTCAATCTGCAGGGCGACATTTTCCGCCAGGAGCTGAGCGTCGATCTCGGGTTTGCGAACCTCCTGGATATCGATCAGAACTTCCTGCGATGACATTTTTCTTTCAAGTTCATTTTTAAGCTGAGCGATTTCGGCGCCCTTCTTCCCGATAACGATACCGGGCCTGGCCGTGAAAACCCGAAGCCGGACACGCTTGGACGATCTTTCAATTTCAATCCGGGAAATGCCGGCATGATAGAGTTTCTTTTTGAGAAACTTCCTGATCTTGAAGTCTTCAAGAATGTAATTCGCATAATTCTTGCCGGCATACCAGCGAGATTCCCATGTCTTGACGATCCCTAATCTCAATCCGATCGGATTAACTTTCTGACCCAAGCTCCAACCTCCTTTTTACACCGATTCTTCAGCTAAAATGACTGTAATATGCGTGGTTCGCTTTAAAATCCGGGCGCCCCTGCCGCGCGCCCTAGCCCGGAAGCGTTTCAACATCGGCCCCTGGTCGGCCGTAATATTGCGAATAATCAACGCGTCGACATCAATATCCGGATTCTGATCGGCATTGGCCACTGCACTGCGAACGGTTTTTTCCAGAATTTTGGCCGCCTTTTGCGGCATGAATTTCAGCGTATTGAGGCCGGTTTCTACCGGTTTGCCCTTGACGGCCTCAATCAGTATCCGAACCTTTTGAGGAGAAACGCGTAAATATTTAGAAACCGCTTTGACCTCCATTACCGTTATTCCTTTTTCGTTAGATTTGTTGTAAAAAAAATTACTTTTTCAGTTTTGATTTCTTGTCCCCGGCATGCCCGTAAAATGTCCGGGTCGGTGAAAACTCTCCCAGTTTATGGCCGACCATGTTTTCCGACACAAAAACCGGTATAAATTTCTTTCCGTTATGAACCGCCAAGGTAATACCGACCATCTCAGGAATAATTGTCGAACGTCTTGACCATGTCTTAATCACCCGACTGCTGCGGGATTGTTGCGCCGCCATGACCTTCTTGAGCAACTTCGGTTCAATATAGGGTCCTTTTTTTAACGATCGTGGCATAAGGTCTCCTGGTATCTGTATTTACTATCGACTGAATCGGCGTTTCGATCCAGTCCTATTTTACTGTTCGCTTTTTAACGATATAACGATCACTTCGCTTGTTTTTACGGGTTCGGTATCCCTTTGTCGGCATTCCCCACGGCGAGCACGGATGACGTCCCCCGGAGGATCTTCCCTCGCCGCCTCCCATGGGGTGGTCCACCGGGTTCATGGCAACTCCGCGCACTTTGGGACGTCGTCCCCGCCAGCGCGTCCGGCCCGCTTTACCGATGGAAATATTTTCGTGCACCACGTTGCCGAGCTGTCCGATGGTGGCTTTGCATGCCAGCAACACCATGCGCACCTCGCCGGAAGGAAGCTTGATCAGTGCATATCGATCTTCTTTGGCCATCAGCTGTGCAAACGTTCCGGCACTTCTGACAATTTGTCCGCCTTTGCCGATGCGCAATTCGATATTATGGATATGCGTCCCCAAAGGGATATTACCGAGCGGCAGCGTGTTGCCCGGTTTAATATCGGCCTGGGGATCGGAAAGAACACTGTCGCCCACCGACAGATTCAGCGGCGCCAGGATATACCGTTTTTCGCCGTCGACATAATGCAGCAGCGCAATTCTGGTCGATCGGTTGGGATCATATTCAATTGCCGCCACCTTGGCCGGAATGCCGATCTTGTCCCGTTTAAAATCAATGATACGGTAATGCCGCTTGCTTCCGCCCCCGCGGTGCCGACAAGTGATATGACCGTGAGCATTGCGTCCGCCTGTTTTTTTTGCTTTTTTCAACAGGCTTTTTTCGGGAACGGTCTTGGTAATCTCTTCAAACGTCGCATAAACCTGAAAGCGTCTGCCCGGAGACGTGGGTTTTACTTTTTTTACTGCCATTACTTATTCCTCGTATTCAGATGTATTCGCCGGCCCGCGGGCCGACGGTCAGCCGATTTGCACCGATAAGACTAAACCCCTTCAAAGAAATCAATCCGTTCGCCGGGCAGCAACGTCACAACCGCTTTTTTCCAGTCTTTGCGTTTCCCGACAATCCGGCCGCGCTGCTTGATCTTTCCCTTAACCTGCATGGTTTTCACGCCGGCGACTTTCACTTTGAATATTTTTTCGATCGCCCGTTTAATTTCAACCCGGTTCGCTCGTCGATCCACCTCAAACGAAACCTGATTGGCGGCTTCCTTCTGGATGCTGGTTTTTTCGGTAATCAGCGGGCGTTTGATAATATCGTACTGAATCATGAGAGCAGCCTCCCTTCAATGCCTTTGATCGAGGACTCCAGAAGGATTAGATTCTCGTATTTAAGAATATCGTAAACGTTTAAACCTTCCGTTCTGAGAACTTTTACATCCGGCACGTTGCGGGAAGACAGTTCCAGGTTCGCATCCTTTTGATCGACGATGATCAGCGCGTTTTGGACCTTCAGGTTGGTCAGAGCCTCCATGAAATCCTTTGTGCGAATCTTCTCAAGGTTGAATCCGTCCAGCACCACGAGCTGCTTGTCCTGCAATTTAGAGCTTAACGCCATTTTAAGGGCCATTTTGCGGACTTTCTTCGGTACCCGGTAGGAATAAAACCGCGGATCCGGTCCGAAAACAGATCCGGCGCCGCGAAGGGGCGGGGCCGTGATATCCCCCCGACGGGCGCGCCCGGTCCCTTTCTGACGAAAGAGTTTGCGCCCGCTTCCGCTGACATCGGATCGATGTTTAACGGATGCCGTTCCCGCGCGTCGGCAGGCCAGCTGCATGGTGACAACCTCGTGCAGCACACTCTTTTTCACAGGGACGCCGAACAGGCTGTCCGCAAGCTCGGTCTGTGAAACCTTTTCTCCTCTGGTATTCAATACGTCAACAACTGGCATAATTGTCCTCTATGGATCTATCGGTATCAACAGCCCCCGGGGCTGTGGTTTGTGCAAATTTCAACGTGACTTCTTCTATTTAATTTTATTGATGGAAACGATTCCCGATCTGGATCCGGGTATGGCCCCTTTTACTAAAATCAGATGTTGATCCGGTCGAATCTCGACAATTTCCAGATTGCGGATCGTGACCCGTTCATTACCGTATTGCCCCGGCAATTTCTTTCCTTTGACAACCCGTGAGGGCCAGGCGCTGGAACCGATCGATCCGGGAACCGCATGGCTCATGCTGCCGTGGGTATCTTTGCCACCACTAAAACCGTGCCGTTTGACGACGCCGGTAAACCCCCTGCCCTTGGTTTTGCCGACGACATCGACCCGCTCCCCGACCTTGAAAACTTCCAGGGTTACGGCTTGCCCCAACTGAAACTCTTCCGGTTTTTCCACCGGAAATTCCTGCAGAACCGCATAACGTCCCTCGCCGCTTTTTTTCAGGTGGCCGGCAATCGGTTTTGTGAGGCGCGAAGCCTTTTTCTCGCCAAATCCCAGCTGCAGCGCGTTATATCCGTCTGTCGCAATCGTCTTGATCTGAGTTACCACGCAGGGGCCGGCCTGTATGACGGTAACGGGCTGCAGAATCCCATCTGATGAAAACAGACTCATCATTCCTAATTTTTTACCTAACAATCCTCTGCTCATGGCGCTATCAATTCCTGTCTATAGTTTTATCTCTACGTCAACGCCCGGTGAAAGATCCAGTTTCATCAGCGCGTCCACCGTCTGCTGGGTCGGTTCGATAATATCCAGCAGTCGCTTATGGGTGCGGATTTCAAACTGCTCGCGTGACTTCTTGTCAATATGGGGGGATCGCAAAACGCAATATTTATTGATGCGGGTCGGCAGCGGAATAGGTCCCACCACTTTTGCTCCGGTTTTATTGGCCGTATCCACGATATCCGTCGCCGACTGATCCAAGAGCTTGTGATCATAGGCCCTGAGTCTGATTCTGATTTTACTGTTGGTTATCATTGTTTGTATCTTTCAAGGTTATTCGATTATTTCGCTTACCACGCCGGCGCCCACCGTACGGCCGCCTTCGCGTATCGCAAACCGTAACTCCTTCTCCATCGCAATCGGCGTGATCAACTCGGCCGATATCGTAACATTATCGCCCGGCATCACCATCTCCACTCCCTCGGGCAGCTGCAACACCCCCGTTACGTCCGTCGTCCGAAAATAAAACTGCGGCCGATACCCATTGAAAAACGGCGTGTGCCGCCCGCCCTCTTCCTTGCTCAAAATGTAAACCTCCGCCTTGAACTTCGTGTGCGGCGTGATCGAACCCGGTATCGCCACCACCTGACCACGCTCAACTTCCTCCCGCTTGGTCCCCCGCAGCAGCAACCCCACATTGTCCCCCGCACGCCCCTCGTCCAAAAGCTTGCGAAACATCTCCACGCCCGTACACACCGTCTTGATCGTCGGCCGGATCCCCACGATCTCCACCGCATCGCTCACCCGGATGATCCCACGATCCACACGCCCCGTCACCACCGTCCCGCGCCCCGATATGCTGAACACATCCTCAATCGGCATCAAAAACGGCTTCTCAATGTCCCGCTGCGGCTCCGGTATGAACGCATCGATCGCATCCATCAACGCAAAAATACACTTGGCCTCGGCACTGTCCGGATCGTCACTCTCCAGCGCCTTTAACGCACTGCCGCGAATGATCGGCGTGTCGTCCCCGGGAAACTCATACTTGTCCAAAAGCTCCCGCAGCTCCAACTCCACCAGCTCTATCAGCTCCTCGTCATCCACCATGTCGCACTTGTTCAAAAATACCACGATCCGCGGAACCCCCACCTGACGCGCCAGCAAAATGTGCTCCCGCGTCTGGGGCATCGGTCCGTCATCGGCCCCCACCACCAGTATGGCGCCGTCCATCTGAGCCGCTCCCGTGATCATGTTCTTGATATAATCCGCATGACCCGGACAGTCCACATGTGCATAATGACGATTGGCGGTCTGATACTCCACATGCGCCGTCGCGATCGTGATCCCCCGCTCCTTCTCCTCCGGCGCCTTGTCAATCTGATCAAACGGCACATACTCCGCCAAACCCTTCAACCCCATATGCTTGGTGATCGCCGCCGTCAGCGTCGTCTTGCCATGGTCAATATGACCGATCGTCCCCACATTTACATGCGGTTTGGTCCGCTCAAACTTCTGCTTCGCCATCTCTCGTTCCTCCCCTT